>NZ_JBQWLT010000001.1:0-554902 GCF_052545375.1 Halobellus sp. GM3
TGGAGCCGGACGGCGAACGCCCTGACGGGCGTCGCCGTCCGCTCACGCTCCCAACATTCATCTAACTCACCGTCTAAGTCCTCGTTGAGCAGGTCTGCGAGCATCTCTGGATAAGATACTCAACGACCTGCTCGTTCCTCAATCTACGCTAACTAGACAGTGCCGATTCAGAAAAAAGTTATTCAAAATTATACTATTGAGAAATCATCATTGAAATTATATCCTTACTTCGTCGGTCCACCAACCACTGAAACGTAGCTACGAGCGTTCGCCGACTGCTTCACCCAGCTAATCTGCACAGTGCCTCAGCGGTTCCGCGACGGCGGACAGAACACGACGGTTTGCTCGTCGGTCGTTCCCACGTCTCCGATGCTCAGTTCGACGGGCGTCCCCGGTTCGAGGGACTCAAACGCGCCATCGGAGAGCCGGCCGGTAATCCGAACGCCGCCGAACTCCGCGATGGCGACACCGACGGCGTCTCGGTATTCGTACCGGGGTGGCAGGACGCAAATTTCAGTGTACGTCTCGATACTCCCCTTGTCCGGGAGCGGCCGCCGATCGAAATCAGTCGCTCCGCACCGCGAACAGGCACGTCGCGGCGGCAGCCACGTATGACCGTTCGGGCAGACGAGCGCAAAAGCGTCGTTAGCAGCGATCGCCTCTAGCCACTCGCCGTGACTCGCGTGTTCGATGTCGCTCATTGCTCCACCTGGAGCACGTGAACAGTCGCGCTGGCGACTGTTCCGCCCGCGTTGTGAGCAACGCCCGTTTGTGCGTCGCTGACGACGTCGCTCCGGGGGTGATCGCCGCGGAGTAGCCGCGTCATTTCGACGAGCTGTGCCACGCCGGTCGCCCCGACAGGGTGTCCCTTCGCCTTCAGGCCGCCAGAGAGGTTCACCGGGAGATCGCCGTCCATCGTCGTTTCACCGCTCGCCGCCGCCTCGATGCCACTACCGGGCTCGTAGAATCCAAGCCCTTCGATCGCGAGCACCTCCGCGATCGTGAAGCAGTCGTGGACTTCGACTACGTCCACGTCTTCGGGCTCGACTCCCGCCTCGTCGTACGCTTCTGCGGCTGCCGTCTCGGTTGCGGGCGCCCGACACAGCGACGATCTGTCCTGCAACGCGAGCGAGTCACCGCCCTGTCCGGACCCGGAGATCACGACCGGCGCGTCCACCGAGCGGTCATCGGCGTATGCCTCGCTGACCAGGACCGCTGCCGCCGCACCGTCGGTCACGGGGCAGGAGTCATACAGCCCCAGCGGATCGGCGATCGTCGGCGCGTCAAGAACGTCTTCGACCGTGATTTCGCTCCGGAACTGCGCGTACTCATTCACGGTGGCGTTGGCGTGGTTCTTCACCGCAATGGCGGCCAGCGCATCGTGGGTCCCCCCGTACGTCTCGAAGTACGCCCGCGCCATCAGGGCGTACGCACCGGGGAACGTCAGTCCGGTCCGGCTCTCGAAGAGGTCGTCGGCGGCCATCGCGAGCGCCCCCGTGACGTGCGGCGTATCGAGCGACGTCATCTTTTCGACGCCGCCGACGAGCACTACGTCCGCCTCCCCGCTGCGGATCGCTCGCAGCGCACCCCGAATCGCCGTGCCGCCGGACGCACAGGCGTTCTCGAACCGGGTCGCCGGGGCGTCGATTCCGGCGGCGTCCGCCATCAGTGGCGCCTGATGTCCCTGACGCTCTGCGACGTCGCCGACGAAGTTCCCTAGACAGAGCTGATCGACGTCGCTCCGTGGGACCCCAGCGTCAGCTACGGCCGCTTTCGCGGCTTCTGCAAAGAGGTCTCGGCTGGTCTGGTTCGGGTGCTCGCCGAACGGCGTCAACCCTACACCAGCTATGCGAACTGGTTTCATCCAACTGGGAGTACTGGATCGAGCTAAGTATGTGTTATGGTTAGTGAACGATACCGAATCGATCATCGGACCGAAATTTGCGGACCGCTCTGGCGTGGAGCAGTCTTCGTCGAGCCGCCGCAACAGGACAGTGCTCGGAGGGGACATCCCCGTGAACGATCGCCGCGATCGAATCAGAACTTGCCGGTGGTGTGAATCGGGGGACTCTCGTGGGGGCCGAAGTGGGCCTTATCCAGCCACGCGCCGGCGCGGCCCGAAACCCGTCCGAGCTGCGCCGCCAGCCACTTCTTGGCGTTGGGCGTGAAGCGGTCACTGTAAATGTGCTCGAAGGCCTGTTTGGCGGCGCTCGTGTTCCAGTCGGCTGCCTCCTCGCGGATCCGGGCGTAGTTTTCGATGTCGCGGTCAGCGAGTTCGCGCGTCTCGGCGTTGAGCGCGCCGGCGACTGCCCACGCCGCGAGGTCCGCGTCGTGGATCCCGGAGTTCATCCCTCGGCCCCCGAACGGCGCGAGGAGATGTGCCGAATCGCCTGCCAAGAGGACGCGTTTGTCCTCGTCGATAAACCGATCGGCGGTGACGTGCTTGAACTGGTAGGTCGTCACCCACGCGATGTGGTCGGCATAGCGCTCACCCAGCGTTGCCGCGACGAATTCTCGGACGTTTTCATCGCTCGTCATCATCTCCACGTCGTCTGAAGTCCGGAGCGTGAGGTCGACGCGCCAGCCGCCTTTGAACGGGGCGATCAGGACGTTTCGTCCGTCGACGTCCGGGTGCCCGTAATGGAACGTCAGCACGGGGTCCAGTGGATCCTCCGAAATCTCGTCGACGTCGATGATCAAGAACGTGTTCGGCGACTCCGATCCCGACATACTGACTCCGATCTCCTTGCGCACGGTCGAGCCGGCACCGTCGGTGCCGATCACGTACGGGACGTTCCACGTCCGGCCGTCCCTCGTCTCGACGCGGACGCCCTCCTCGGTACTGTCGACCGTCTCGACGGGTGAATCCCAGTAAATCGGGACCGAGCGTTCCTCGAGTGCGTCGATCATATAGTCCTCGATGACGGGCTGTGGAATGCGCGTCGAATGGGGGAGGCCGTCGAGTTCGTCGGGGCTATCGGGGACCGGGAACTGTTTCGAGTACACCTCTCTCCCTTTCCAGCACGTCCGGCGTCTCGGAAGCATCAGCCCGTCCTCGACGATCCGTTCGCCCAGTCCCGGATGGGCGGCTTCGAGGATTGCGAGCGTGGACCCGTGGATGTAGTCCGCTCTCGTGCCCGGCCGTTCTCGGTCCTTCGATTCGGCTTCCAAGATCGCGACGTCGACTCCGCGCGCATCGAGCGCGAGGGCCGCACTCATACCGACCGGACCAGCACCGACGATGAGGACGGTTAACGGCTCCCCGGCGGTATCCTGATCACTACGTGTTGGCGTCATCTATTTTAGAAAATTAATCCGCATAAATTAATTCTACCGGTTCGTTCGATCGCTTCGGTAGCGATCCGCTGGAATCAGTAGCTGGATCCCTCGGTAGCGTTACTTCTGTACGAGTCCCGATCCCTCGTCAAACGATGCCGGCGGGTCAGGCCCCCACGCCGTCGTCGCTGACAGGTAGTCCTCCGCGTGGTCGGGTTCGTCGGTCTTGACGACGGCCATCTCCGCACAGAGCTCGAATCGGTTGCCGCCGGGCTCCCAGATGTACGCATAGAGGTTGTTACCAGCGTAATGGCGGCCGATACCGCGTTCGAAATCCATCCCTCGGCCGCTGACGGTGTCGAGAAACAGCTTCAGGTGGCCGATGTCGTCGAACCCCCACGCGACGTGGTGGAGGCTCGTATGATCCGGCCCGCCTTCGGGCATCTGCTTCAATGCGACGTCGTGGTGAAGGGTGTTACACCGCGCGAACGCGACCTCGAGGTCGTCCATCGGCCCGGCGATGTCGGAGACGGCCATCCCGATGGTGTCTCGAAGGAACCCGAGATCGGCGTCGATGTCCGGCGTGAAAAACTGGACGTGATCGATCGAGGACGGCGCCTGACCGGCCCGGCTGGGAAGCGAGATGTTTCCGTGGGGGTAGTCCTCGTCGGCGACGGTGACGATTTCCATCGGTACGCCCGACGGCATCTCGAAGCGTACACCGGCCTCCTGTCCGGGTTCGTCGCCGTCGACTCGCTCGGTCTCGACTCCCCGCGCCCCGAGTTCTCCTTCGTACTCGTCGACGAGGTCTGCGCTGTCGGCCCGCACGGCGAAGTGCTCGATTCCGGTGCCGCCTTCGGTCACCGCGAGCTCGAAGTTTTCCGTCAGCCCGGTCCCGAGGTACACAGTCCCGTTTTCGCGGGCCACCTCCACGAGTCCCATCGCGTCGGTGTAGAATTCGGTCGCCTCCTCGAGGTCCTCGACGTGGACGCTGGCGTGCTCTATCCGCTGCAAGTCTGCCATACTTCCCCGTTCAGCAAAAACATATAAAAATATGTCGTTGGATAGGCGCGGCTGCCGCGATGGTCCGGGACTCATAGGGGCGCGATGGGCAACTATTATACTAACAGTCTGACAATGACCGGTCGATGGCGTTGAACGCTCTCTTCAGTCCGGAGACTGTCGCCGTTATCGGCGCGTCGAAGTCCCCGGAAAAAATCGGCCACGAGGTACTGGCGAATCTCGGAGGATTCGACGGCGACGTCTTCCCCGTCAATCCGAACAGCGACGGAGAATTATTCGGACGGCCATTCCACGAATCGGTGACTGACGTACCGAAGCAGGTCGATCTGGCGCTGCTCTGTCTTCCCGCTCCGGTCACTCCGGACGTGATGGAAGACTGCGGCACGGCGGGTGTCGGAGCTGCTGTCATCTACGGCGGCGGCTTCGCCGAGGCGGGTGAGGAGGGCGAATCGCTCCAGCGGGCGGTGACCGAGATTGCCGACGAACGCGGGATTTCGATCCTCGGGCCCAACACCAGCGGCTTCCTCGTCCCTCGATCGGGACTGTACACGCACTTCGTCGACGGGACGGACCGCGTCGAGCACGGGAACGTCGCGGTCGTTGCCCAGAGCGGCGGCGTCGGGACGGCACTGGCGTTCCAAGCGGTGAGTGAGGGCCGCGGTCTCTCAGCGATGGTGGGCCTTGGTAACCGCGCGAACGTCGGCTTCAACTCCGTTATCGAGTACTTCGACGCCGACGAGGAGACCGACGCGATCGTACTCCACCTAGAGGGGACCGACGACGCCCGGGGCCTGCTAGAGGTCTGTGAGGCCGCGGACACGCCGGTCGCGGTGTACAAAGTCGGTCAAGAAGATGTCAACGACTTTGCCGCCTCCCACACCGGGGCGCTAACCGGCGACCACGAACTATACGTGGGAGGGTTCCGCCAGCACGGCATCGCTACGGCCTCGTCGACGACACGCCTTCTGGATGTGGGGGTCACGCTTGCGAAAGCTGGGCCTATCGATGGGCCGAACGTGGGCGTCGTCACCGCGCAGGCGGGACCGGGGATCATCGCTGCCGACCGATTGAAGGCCGCTGGTGCGGAGCTGCCATCGTTCGACGACGCGACCTCGGAATCCATCGACGCGATTCTACCGGGCATCACCTTTTCGGGAAATCCTGTTGACACGGGTCGACCGATGCCGGAATTCAGCGACGTCGTCGCCCACGTCGCCAGCGACGACGCGATCGACGTCGTCCTCGTCTATCAGGTATACGAGCCCGCCGTCGGATTCCACGCCGACGCCCTCTCATCACTCCCCGAGGAGACTGGAACGCCGGTACTGTTCGCGACCAACGGCCCCGAGGACGAGATCCGCGAGGACCTCTCGGAGCTCGAATCGGTCGGGATACCCGCCTTCCCCTCGGTCGAGCGCGGGGCCGACGCGGCGGCGGCAGCGATCGAATACGCTGCGCGACAACGCGTCGTCGGGGAGGGGAACGACCGATGACTGACGATCCCATCGTCGCGGCGCTTGCGGCAGGTCGCACGACGCTGACCGAACCCGAATCCAAGCGTCTTCTCGAGGCATACGGGGTCGATGTCCCGGATTTCGAGGTTGTGTCCTCCGCGTCGACCGCGGCCGAGGCCGCCGAGCGCATCGGCGGGCCGGTGGTGGCCAAACTCTCGACATCCAGCGTGGCTCACAAAAGCGAATGGGGCGGTGGAATCGGCGTCCAGACCGGTATCGACACGCCCGACGCGGCGGCGTCAGCTGCGAGTGCGATCCTCGAGGAGGCGGACGAGCAAGGCGTCGACGCGTCAGTCCTGATCGAAGAGAGCGCCGACCTCGACGCTGGCACGGAGATCATCGTTGGCGGGTCGAGGAATCCCTCGTTCGGTCCCAGCGTACTCGTCGGGCTCGGGGGCGTCTTCGCGGAGATATACGAGGATACGGCCCACCGACTCGCCCCGTTGTCTCCGGCGACCGCGCGTGACGCCATCGACGAACTCCGGGCGGCGCCGCTACTCGAGGGATACCGCGGCCGCCCGCCTGCGGACGTCGGGGCGCTGGCCGATGTCGTCACCGCAGTCGGTGACCTCCTCGAAAACCGCGAAGAGATCGCCGAGATCGACGTGAACCCGGTTTTTGTCTCTCCAGCGGGTGCGCGTGCGCTGGACGCGCACATCGTCTTGCACGGCTAGGGCCAGCCGTCCCCTCTCGGAAAACCCGCCGATAGTATCAAGGCGTTCCTCGTCGAGGACTCACGTGATGTTTCCGACGGACGCTCGTCTCATCGACCTGAGTATTGGAATCGAGCCCGACTCCGAGAGCGAACCGTGGCCCCCATCGATCGACTACGACGACCACCAGACGGGGGCACAGAATATCTCGGAGAAACTGCGCGAGATGGGCTATGACGTCTCCGCGATGGACTTCCCGGACGGGATCGCCTTGGCGGACGAAGCGATCGAGACGATGACGCACACGGGCACGCACGTCGACGCGCCGTGGCACTTCGGGCCGACTGTCGACGGCGAACCGGCCCCCACGATCGACGAGCTCCCGCTGGAGTGGTTCGTGGGGGAAGCGGTGGTTCTCGACTTCACGTGGAAGGAGGCCGGCAGCGAGATCGCCGCCGCGGAGGTCGAAGCACAGCTCGAAGAGCTGGATCACGAGCTCGGTGAGGGCGAAATTGTCCTCATCGAGACGGGTGCGGACGAACTCTGGGGAACGCCTGAGTACCTCACTGACTTTCCGGGAATGGGGTCCGAAGCCACCGAGTATATCCTCGATCGGGGCGTGACGGTCATCGGAACCGACGCCTACGGCTTCGACAAACCCTTCGAATCGATGGCGGAACGGTTCGTCGAAAGCGGTGACAGCAGCGAGCTCTGGCCCGCTCACTTCGTCGGCCGCGAACGGGAGTACACCCACATCGAGAAAATGGCTAACTTCGACGAGCTTCCGCGGCGTACGGGCGTCCCGATCGTCACGTTCCCCGTCAAGATCGCCGGCGGGAGCGCTGGCTGGGCTCGCCCGGTCGCCTTCGTCGAAGACTGACCCTGACTGCCGAATCCGCCCTTCGCTGCTCACAACACCGATAGCGGTCAGTCCCGCTGAGAGAGCACAGTCGTCTGTCCCGAGCGTTTCGAGCCCCGACGGGTTTGTATATGACAAATACGTGTGCGAAATGATATCTGTCCTCAAACAATCTATTACAACTATAACGCTGTAATCCCTGTACGAAGTGCGGGACTCGATGAGAGCGTGGAGCTGCGAATACGGCGTGCAGAATGCGAGTTCTCGATGAGCCGCTTCAGACGCGTTCGTCTATTGTAATATACGAACATTCACAACATCGGATTCGAATGGATCTCCATTTCGATGTTGTTCGCCGATCGGATGACCGACCGAGGAAGCTCCTCGCGGAACAGCCTGTCTTTCCAGTAGTTAGCCGGCCCGGAGATACTGATCGCGCCCTCGATGCTGCCGTCGTCACGCGTGATCGGCGCTCCCACCGCCCGGTGTCCCTTTGTCACCTCCTCGTCGTTCAGCGCGAACCCCTGCTCTCTCACCTCTTCGAGTTCCTCCATCAGCGATCCGATATCGGTGATCGTGTGAGACGTGTACTTCGGAAGACCGATCTCCTCGATTATGGCCCGGACCTCCGGTTCGGGGAGATGGGCCAGGATCGCCTTCCCCGCGGCAGTGCAGTGGATCGTCGTCTCGATCTGTTCGATCTTCCGTATGTGAAACTCCTTGCCAATGGCGTTCTGAGCGACCGCCTCGTGGAGGATGATGAGGCCGCGACCGGAGATCGTACTCAGGTGAGCGATCGAATCGTGTTCATACGCCAGCTTCTCCAGATGTTCTTTGCCCACGCGAAGCAGGTCCGTCTGCACCCGCACCTTGTTGCCGATCGGAATGAACTCCAGTCCCAGTCGGTACCGACCGTCATTCCGATCGATCAAATTGTTCGATTCGAGGGTCGCGAGGTACGTATGGACCGTTCCCGGGGTGAGGTCGATCGCCTCTGCGATCTCCGAGAGTCTCGCTTCGTCGTTCTCCCGCAGGTACTCGATGATCCGACACGCCCGATCGACGGTCTTTAGCTGGCGAACGTCCGTTTCCCGGTTCATTTTGGGTACCTTTCGCACGCAGTAGCAAAAATCTTTGTACTATACAAATCCTTCAGGGTAATATGTGTTGGACCGCGGGCACCGGTAGTTCGATAATCCCCCGGAGCGTACGGCGATCCGGATGTCACAACCGATCGTAGATTTCGGCGCGCATTATCACCCAGAACAGCCCGGGCCGATGCGGCCGATCCACGACTTCATCGACGACGCGGACGGGAATCCGATCTGCAGCGACACGGACACGATCAAACAGCGGTATCGGGCGGCTGGCGTCGACTATGCGGTCCTCTCGCAACCCTTCTATATGGGATCGGAAGACGCGGCGACCGCCGCCGCCGCGAACGATGCGCTGTTCGAGATCGTCGACGCCCACGAGCCGTTCCTCGGGTTGGCGAGTCTTCCCACCGCCGCCGGCGGTGAGGCTGCCGCAGCCGAATTCGAGCGAGCGCTGGAGATGGGCTATCACGGCGGTGCCCTCGAGACAACTTCGGACGGGATCGGCCTTCTGGATGAGACAGTCGAGCCGATGCTCGAGGTTGCAGACCGAACCGGCGCGCCGATTCTCGTCCACCCGAAGCTCCACGACTCGCTCGGCGAGCCCGTCCTCGATGACGCGTGGCAGCTCAACGCGATCTTCGGTCGCGAGGCCGCGCTCGCATCTAGCATCTGCAAAGTCATTCACGAGGGTGTCTACGATCGGTATCCCAACCTGACCCTCGTCTTTCACCACACCGGCGGTAATCTCTCGAGTATGCTCCCCCGCGTACGTCTGCAACTCGACGAGGGTCGGTGGCCGGGTCTGGACGGACTCAAGTCCCCCGCCGAGTTCGAGGCGCAGTTCGCCGAGCGAGTCTACTTGGATAGCTCCGGATACTTCGGCGAACGAGCGCCGATACGGCGGACCCTCGAGACGCTCCCGGCATCGAACTTCCTCTTTGCGACTGACTTCCCGTACGAGACGAGAGCGGAGTCCACCTTCCGCAAGTTCGTCGACGCCGTCAGCGACGTCTGTTCACCGCCCGACGTCGAGAAGGTCCTGGGTGGTAACGCGCTCGAGATCCTCGTCAACGGGCCTAATACCGAAACATAAATTACACGTCATCGAGTTGCGTAAAGCGTGGTCGTCGAACTGACGACCTGCAAGTGACCCCAATCCAACGAGACCTATGACACTGACAGCACACCACCAAGGAGTGAATGTATCGGATATCGACACCGCTCTCGAGTTCTACCGC
The DNA here is from genome assembly GCF_052545375.1 of Halobellus sp. GM3. Taxonomy (NCBI): domain Archaea; kingdom Methanobacteriati; phylum Methanobacteriota; class Halobacteria; order Halobacteriales; family Haloferacaceae; genus Halobellus; species Halobellus sp. GM3. Next base: position 9,661 of record NZ_JBQWLT010000001.1, read on the forward strand.
GACACGCTCGGGTTCGAGGTCGATATGCGCATCCCGATGAGCGACGTTCAGAGCGACATCGTCGGCGTCGAGGGCATCGAGGGCGAACTGGCTTTCGTCGACACCGGCGAATTCAAAATCGAACTGATCTCGTACGCCAGCCCCGACAACGAGAACGTCCACGAGCAGTCCTCCGGCGTCGATATCGGCGTCACACACCTGTGTTTCGAGGTCGACGATCTCCAAGCGGAATACGACGAACTCCGATCCGGCGTCGAGTTCGTCAACGAGCCGCAGACCGTCGAGAACGGCGCCGAAATCGTCTACGGGCGCGACCCCGACGGGAACTTCATCGAATTCATCGAGCTTCCCGAAGGGATGGAGTAGCTCCCGACTATCCTGCCCCGCGAGCCGCCGATTCCGGGGCTCTGATCGCGGTCGATTACTCCGGCTTCGATCGTTCGGATCCGTCGGTTCGGGGGCCGATTTCGCGTCCGCTCGGCACGAACCGCTCGGGAAAAGCTTTAGTCGGGATACCGAGACCGACGCGTATGGTCGAACTTTCCGAGAGTACCGTCGTGGTCACGGGTGCCGCGTCGGGTATCGGACGAGAGATGGTGTCGGCGTTCGCGGCCGAGGGCGCATCGGTCGTCGCCGTCGACATCGACGAGGCTGTCACGGACATTCGAATTGAAACGCACGACGCCGGCGACGTGCTGGGTGTGGTCGGGGACGTGTCCGACGCTGATCGCGTGGACGAAATACTCCAGCGGACTGTCGACGCGTTCGCGACGGTCGATGTGCTCTGCAACAACGCCGGCGTCCTCGACGACTTCACGCCCGCGGGGGAGACCTCCGAGGAGCTCTGGGAGACCGTACTCGGTGTGAACCTCACCGGGGTGTTCCTGATGACGAGAGCGGCACTGCCGCACCTCCGTGACGGCGACGGCGAGGGTGTGGTGATCAACACGGCCTCCGTCGCGGCGAAGGCGGCCGGGGGTGGCGGTGCCGCGTACACGTCCTCGAAGCACGGTGTCCTCGGCTTCACGAAACAGCTCTCGCACGATTACGGACCCGAGATCCGCGCGAACGCTATCTGTCCCGGATTCGTCGACACCGCGATGACGGCCGAACAGTTCGAAGGCGCGCCCGAACGGGTCCAGCGCATCGTCGGTGACACTCCGGCGGGGCGAGCAGGAGATCCCGAGGAGGTCGCACGCGTCGCGACGTTTCTCGCCAGCTCTGAGGCGTCGTTTGTCCACGGGGCCGACATCAACGTCGACGGCGGCATCTCGGTCGACTGAACCCACCCGGCAGTGAGTGACCAGTGGATCGGTATGTTTAAATATATTTAATCGACATTCGAGATGTATGACGGACGTATCCAAAGCCGAGCATGCGAAGTTGCTCGTCGACGATCTCGACGAGGCGTACGAGTTCTATACCGGGGTTATGGACCTGAAGGAAATCGATCGGCGGGACGGCGTCGTCTACCTCGGTTGCGGCTACGACGAGAACTACGATCTGGCCATCGAGGAGGGCGGGACCGGTATTGAGCACTTCTCGATCCGCGTCGAGGACTCCGAGACGCTGGCGGAGTACGAGAGCCGGATGGAGGAAAACGGCGTCGACGTTCGACGAGAGGGCGCGGACGAACCCAACGTCGAGGAGTCGGTCCGCTTCGAGCTCCCGAGCGGTCACACGATGGAACTGGTACTCGTCGCCGACAACGAGTACTGGCACTCCGCGGACGCGCGGGTCCCGAACTCGGGTACTGTCCCTAAGGACCTCGACCACCACAACGTCTACTCCAGCGACATCGAGGCTGACGTGGAGTTCCTCGAAGAGAACCTCGATTTCAAGATCTCCGACGTCGTCGAGAACGAGGACGGCGACACGATGCTGGCGTTCACCCGGTACGGGGACTTTCACCACGACCTCGGTCTCATCCGTGCGATGGAGCCCGGCGTGACGCTGAACCACATCGGGTGGCAGGCAGACAACGTCGACCATATGACGCGCTTCATCGACAACATCGGTCAAGCCGGTGTTCGACTCGAGATCGGCATCAGCCGGCACAACATCGGCAACAACGTGTTCGCCTACTTCTGGGAGCCGGGCGGAAACCGCTTCGAGATCAGTACGGAGATGGCGACACTCAACGATAACTCTCCGACGGACTACCACACGATCACCGGGTTCATGGGTCAGGAGGACCTCTCGGCGTGGGGCGGTATCGACATCCCCGAATCCATCACCGACGGTTCGTAAGCGGCCGATCCGACGCGCGATTCGTCCATTCCGATTTCGGTTTCCCCTCGAGAGACCGATAGCCACGACACCGGGATTCCGTTCTGCGGTCCCGCGCTGACTAGGGGCACGGTATCGCGTTCAGTGTAGAGGGATAGCGGACCCGCCGGACGCTGATGGGATATATTTATATACGTTGTTGCTAAATTCGCAGGTATGCCTTCACAGCGGTTGACATACGAGGACGTCCGGGGAGTGTACTCGATAATGCCGACACCGGCCGTCGAAGACGCGACGGACCCGGAGACGACGTACTCGCTGAATCTCGAGGAGTCCCGACGCGGGGCGAAAGCGCTCGCCCGTGACGGTGTGGATGCGATCATGATCAACGGAACGTTCGGAGAGGGCGCAACCCTCACCGACGAGGAGTGGCGGATGTTCACTCAGGCGGTCGTCGACGCCGTCGACGGCGAGGTGCCGGTGCTGGCCGGTCCGACGACGCTGAACACCCGGAAAACGATCGACCGCGCGGAGTTCGCCCGTGACGTCGGTGCGGATGGGTTGCTGCTCGGCCGACCGATGTGGTGTAAACTGTCTGCGGAAGCCACCCTTGAGTTCTACCGAGACGTTGCCGAGTCCGTCCCCGAGCTGGGTATCGTCCTGTATTACAACCCAACGGCGTTCAAAAACGAGTTCGACCTCGACCTGTGGGAGCGGCTCGCAGAGATCCCGCAGATCGTGGGGACGAAGTACATCACCTTGGATGAGGACTACCCGAAGATATTCGAGCGAGTGAAAGGGAAGATGCGGGTGATGACGCTCGAACACAAGTGGGTGGAGGCCTACCAGCAGCTGCCGGAGCACGCCACCGCGTTCTGGTGCGGGAGCGCCTCCTGTGATCCTGCCCCCGCAGTCGCACTTCGGGAGGCCGTCTTTTCGGGTGATATGGACGCTGCAGAAGAGATCACCGATCGCCTCGCGGAGGCGAACTGGCCGATGATTCCCGAGGGCGATATGCGGACCTTCCGAACCTACAACATCCCGCTCCAGAAGGCCCGGATGAGCGAGGCGGGGTACATCGCCGCCGGACCGGCTCGGCCCCCGTATCACGTGGTTCCCGAAGCGTACGAGGAGGGCGCTCGCGAAGCGGGGCGACGGTGGAAGAAGCTTGCCGGAGAAATCGAGAACGGTGAGGTCCCCTGACCGAGCGCGGGGACTCCCGAGGCGCGCACCCGGGCCAGTGACTGACTCCCGAGGTACGCCGGCGGAACCACGGCACAAGCGATTTATAGCTCTACGATAGAATCCCGTGTATGGGTTTAGAAAGCAGTACGGGTAGTGACGCCACGATCGACAGGGAATGGGGACTATTCGTCGACGGCGAGTTCCGGCCCGCATCCGACGGTGCCCTCTTGGAGGTGCGAAACCCCGCGACGGGCGATCGGCTCACCGAAGTCGCGGCTGGCACGGCAGAGGACGTCGACGCGGCCGTCGAGACGGCCCGTGACGCGTTCAAAGAGTGGAAGTGGACCGATCCAGAACGCCGGGGCGACCTGCTCCGAGAGGTGGGCGACGTGATCGAGGCGCACGAAGACGAACTGACGAGAATCGAGAGCCTCGAGAACGGGAAGCCGATGTGGCAGGCCCGTCGGGACGTCGAACTGGCCGCGCGACGCTTTCGGTACTTCGCCGGCGCCGCGGACAAGCTCTACGGATCGGCCGTCTCTCATACCCCGGAGGAGGTCAGGACGATGGTGTACGAACCCTACGGGGTCGCGGGACTCATCATCCCGTGGAACTGGCCCGCGATGCACACTGGCGACTTCATGTCCGTCGCGCTTGCCGCCGGCAACTCGGTCGTTCTGAAGCCTTCGCCGAGCACGCCAGTGACGTCGTTGCGGATGGCAGAACTGGCAGACGAGATCCTCCCGGACGGCCTCATCAACGTCATCCCCGGCGGCGTCGAGCCCGGATCGGCCCTCTCGAGTCACGAGAACGTCGACATTGTCGCGTTCACCGGCAGCGACGCCAACGGCGTGAAGGTCCTCGAGAGCGCGGCACAGAACATCACGCCGGTAATGGCCGAACTCGGCGGCAAGAATCCGACGATCGTCTTCCCCGACGCTGACCTCGAGACGGCCGCCCAGACCGCCGTCTCGAACTCGTTTTTCAACAGCGGCCAGGCGTGTACGAACCCCGAACGGCTCCTGATCCACGAGGACGTCTACGACGAGTTCCTCGAACGCGTCAGCGCGCAGGTCGCGGACTTCGTGCTCGGATCTGGCCTCGACGACGAGACCCAGATCGGCCCGCAGGCGACACCCCAGCAGGCCCAGAAGTTCGCGGAGTACCTCGATATCGCCGTCGACGAGGGCGCGACGATCCACACGCAGGCGTCACTCCCGGATGACCCCGAACTCGAAGGCGGCAACTTCGTCCGGCCGACAGTCCTCACCGACGTCGACCCCGAGATGCGAATCGCACAGGAGGAGGTGTTCGGACCGCTCGTCGGCGTGATGTCATTCGCCGACGAAGCGGAGGCGATCGAGATCGCGAACGGAGTCAAGTACGGGCTGAGCGCTGCGATCTACACGCAGGACCTCGAGCGCGCCCATCGGGTCGCCAGCCGGATCGAGGCCGGAATCATCGGCGTCAACCATCCGAGTTTCGCCCTGCAGGGTCTCCCCTTCGGCGGGTACAAACGCAGTGGAATCGGTCGGAAGAACGATTTCGAGGAGGCGATGCACGACTTCGTACAGTCGAAAAGTATCGAGATAGACCTGACCGAGGGCGGAATGTCTCTCTGAACCAGGCTAGTGTCGTCTCTCCTTCCCGCTCGCGGCCCCGCCGACGCTCGGGTGTTAGTCCCCCATTCGGTAGTGGTCGTGGACCACGCATACACATTTATACTGAAACGTTTGGCCGTGTTTAGGTACGTATGAAGGGTGAGGTAGAAGTATTTCTTGGCGCTCTAGGACCTGAGACTGTCGAGAATTGGATCCGAGCGTTTGCCGCTTCGTTCAATGCGCCAAACTGACCACGAACAGGGCTGTGGCACAAACTTTTACTTAGCGTCCCCCAACCCGTGACATATGACGATCGAACGATTCGTTCCTGAGACAGTGTATGAGAAACTCCCGGACGGACTACCGGTCGCAAGTCTGTACTCCCAAGTCGTCCGGACGAGTCGCCCAACGCGGGTTCACATTGCGGGGACGGTAGCCGTCGACGACGAGGGAGATATCGTTGGAGAAGACGATATGGCGGCCCAGGTTCGGCAAGTCGTGAAAAACATCGAGAATTCACTCGCGGCAGCCGATGCCGATATGTCAGACGTCGTACGCACACGCGTGTACACCGTGGATATCGACCGATACCTCTCACAGGGAGTCGACGAGTTTCAGGTCGCCTTCGACGGGAACGAGCGGCCAGCGTCCACACTCGTCGGCGTCGACGAACTCGCGGTGCCGGAGTACCTCGTAGAGATAGAGGCCACCGCTGCTCCGGAGTGAAGGATATCATCGTACTGTGAACCACTATAGTAGCGTTTGCAACTGATTGCACAGCCGACCGCACGACGGCGTGCGGTCGAGTGTGTAAAGACTTGCAAACGCTACTATCGGCGGACCACTGGCGTTTCGGTCGAGGACCGGCAGCGTCGAGCACCACGACGCACGTCGTGTCTTGACTTTTCGTCTCACTGGACACGACGGATATATGAGGCGAAAAATTATTATATGTATGTTGGAAACGGTTATGTGGTTATGTCCCACGAAGAGTCATATGACAGCAGTTCAGCATCCCTCGGGGGCGATGGCCCCGACTCGTCGCCGTCTCTCCGAGAGTTTCTCGAATCCGGCGACGAGGTGGTCCAGGAAGGGCTCGTTCCGTTAAAGGCGTACAACGACGCAGAGGTCTTTGAGCTCGAACGCGAACGAATCTTCGGTCAGTGCTGGGTTTTCCTTGGTCACGGGTCGGAGATCCCCGATCCGGGCGACTACGCGTCGCGGTACATCGGCACGGACCCGTTTATTATGACTCGGGACGAGGCCGGCGATATTCGGGTCCTGTTCAATAGCTGTCGGCACAAAGGAGCCAAGGTCTGTCGGACCGAACAGGGGAATTCGAGTCACTTCCGGTGTCCGTACCACGGCTGGACCTACAAGAACGACGGCGATCTCATCGGCGTCCCGAACCGGGATTTGCTCCACGGGGAGAGCGAGCTGTGGACAGATATCGGGCTCAAACAAGCGCCGCGCGTCGATGACTACAACGGTCTCATCTTCGCCTCGCTCGACAGGGACGCGCCGCCGCTAGAGGAGTTCCTCGGTCCGGCAACGTGGTATCTCGACCTCTTCACGAAGGGGTTCAAAGGCGGGATGGAAGTGCTCGGGGAGCCGCACCGCGTCGAGATCGACTCCGACTGGAAGAGCGGCTCGGACAACTTCTTCGGCGACGCGCACCACACGGAGGTGGCCCACCAGTCCCTCCTCGAAATCGGGATGGCCGAGCCCGAGGCCGTACAGTACAGCCAAGAACTGAAGCAGGTCGTCGACCGTGTCAACGTCAGTCACGCCGGGCCCGCAGCGGGCACGTTCCGCATTCACAAGCAGGCGCCGGAGATCTATCTGGGGCAGGACCCGGCGTATATGTCCGGCGAAGAGCTGACCGAAGAACAGCAGGAAGCGCTCTCAAGGATGATGATCTACGTCGGGAGCGTCTTCCCGAATCTCTCCTTTATTTTCACGCCGGACACCGGTGCGCCGGGTGAGCCGGGCGCGACCGCGTCGATCCGTCAGTGGCAACCGCTCGGTCCCGGAAAAGCGGAAATGTGGAGCTGGGTCGTCGCCCCGGCCGACGCGCCTGACAGCTACAAAGAAGAGATACACAAAGCGACGACATCCACGTTCTCTCCCTCCGGGAACTTCGAACAGGACGATCTGGCGGTCTGGGAAACCATCGCCGACGTGGCCGACAGCACGTTCGCATCGAAAGAGGACTTACAGCTGAATTATAAGGGCGGGTGGCAGGTCGGCAATATATCGCCCAGAGACGACGACTGGTACGGTCCCGGTGTGGCGTGGGACGACGTCGTGACGGACGTTTCCTCGTATGCGTTCCACCAGAACTGGTACCACAAAATGCTCCAGAAAGACGGTTGGGCCTCCTGTCCCGACGTCGGAGACGGAAACGGGGGTGACGAGAGATGACCGCTGAATACGAGCGGCACTACCAGTGCGTTCAGTTCTACAACAGGGAGGCAGAGCTTCTGGATAGTCGGGAGTTCGAGGAATGGGTCGATCTGCTTTCCGACGATATCAATTACGAGATGCCGGTCCGCAACACCAAAGAGATTGGCGCGGACGCTGACGAGTTCAGTGACCAGACGTACTATTACTGCGAGAACAAAGCGAGACTCGAAAAGCGCGCTGAACGGTTTCACACGGAATACGCTTGGTCGGAGGATCCGCCGTCACTGACGCGGCGGTTCGTCACGAACGTCCGCATCGAGGAGGCGGACGACGAGGTGATCGAGACACGGAACAATCTCCTCGTGTATCGGAGTATGGGGGGCGACCGGCGACCGGTGTATCTGATCTCCGCAGAGCGGCGGGACACGCTGATCGAAGACGGGGACGAACTACTGCTCGACGACCGACAGATCCTCCTCGACGACCCAAGCGTCAAAGAGCGGTTGTCGCTGTTCCTGTGACAATGAGCGCAACCACTGATTCGCCAGAAGTTCGGCTCGAAAAGGTCGACACGAGGATGGGGTACCGGTTAGAAGTGAGGAGCACTCACTCGGGGAGTTCGATTCGAATTGATCCGCTCGGTCTCGAAGGGCTCTCTTGGCAGGATTTCGACGAACTGACAGAAGACACCGAAGCGAACCCCGATATCACACTCTACAAAGACGGGGAACCCGTGACGCCACCGCAGGAGATTCGGTTCCGGAACGAATACGCCTTGGCACTCGTCGACGTGACCGACGACAGCGTGGAGATATCGTCGCCGAAGATCGGTTTCACGAACCAGCTGACCGGTGAGGACCTCTCTTGGCTGTCGGAGCAGACCACCGAAATACTGTCTGAATTCCTCGAAAACCCCCTCGGTCCGGATTGAAGCACAGCACAGATGACTTACTGTGGACGCAATTGGGGAGGTGATCCACCTCTTGTCTGTCGATGACGACCGGGGTTTGGCGGACTTCACTGTGATTGTTCTCGAATGAGCAGACGTCCGGTTCGACCCGTCCGAGCCGATCGCGTCCCTGTCTGAAGGCAGTCGAAACGGTTACGGTCCGTGCGCGCGGTACCAATCGAGTATATGGACGAAATCCGCTCAATCCTGTACGTTCCGGCGCACCACAGCGACTGGGTCGCGGCGGCGACGACGCACGGGGCCGACGCCGTCATCCTCGATCTCGAAGACTCTGTCCCGGTCGATCAGAAGCCGACCGCGAGAGAAGCACTCGACGAGAACAAATCGACACTCGCAGAGGCCGAGACGGTCATCACTGTGCGGACCAACGAGTTCGGCTCCGAACTGTTCTACGAGGACATCGAGAGTCTCGGAGAGTGGGTCGACGCAGTCGTCGTCCCGAAAATCGAGTCCGCCGAAACCGTGAGTTCGATCGAAACGCTCCTCGAGTACGTCGAAGCGAAGGCGGGACTCGAGGATCGGATCGGACTCATCCCGTTACTCGAGAGCCCCGGGGGGGTCTACAACGCCCACGACATCCTCGCTGAAAGCGATCGAATCTCTGCTGTCGGAGGCGGAACGAGTCGCGGAGGCGACATCCAGCAGTCTCTCGACCTCGGTTGGTCTGCGGAGGGGTCCGAGACGATGTACCTCCGGTCGAAACTCGTGCTCGAAGCGAAGACGGCTGGCGTCGATCAAATCCTCTCGGGAATCTGGTCGACGGTCGACGACGAGGACGGTCTCCGAGAGAAGGCGAGACGACAGCGGCAGTTCGGCTTCACGGGGATGCAGGTCATCCACCCCTCGCAGGTGACTCCGGTCAACGAGGTCTTCACCCCGGACGCCGACACGGTCGAGTACTACCGCGAACTCGTCGAGGCCTTCGAGCGAAGCCAGGGCAGCGAGCAGGGCGTCATCGAGTTCGATGGCGAGATGGTCGACGCCGCGAAAGTCAAAAAGGCCCGACGCGTCCTCGAGCGCTCGGAGGTCATGGAGCCGGACTCGACGTAGCATCCCGCGCGAAGGCGACAGTGCGTCCGCCTCAACCCCCGGTATACTCAACAACATTTAATACCGCTCTGTCATCCAGTATTTGATAGTCACGATGGTAGATTCAGTAGATGACGAAATATGCTACGAACCAACAGAGGAGTTCGTCGAGCAGAGCAACGTGAGCGCGTTTATGCGCGAACACGGCATCGAGACGTTCGAGGACCTCCACGAACGCACGGTTTCGAACATCGAGGGGGTCGAAGATTCGGGTCTGGACTGGTTCTGGGACGAGGTGATCGAACACCTCGGGCTGGAGTTCTTCGAGGAGTACGACCTCGTCCGCGACGCCACCGACGGTCCGCAGTTCACAGACTGGTACGCCGGCGGCGAACTCAACATCGCACACAACACCGTCGACCGCCACGCCCGACTCGAGTCCGAACGCCGCAACAAGGTCGCGACGATCTGGGAGGGCGAGGACGGCGACGTCCGCGAGGTGACGTACCACGAACTGCACCGGCAGTCGAACCGCGTCGCCAACGCCCTCGAGAACCGAGGAATCGAGACCGGCGACACGGTCGGACTGTATATGCCGATGGTCCCGGAGATCGTCCCGCTGCTCTACGGCTGTTTCAAGGCCGGAGCCATCGCCGTCCCGATCTTTTCGGGGTTCGGCGTCGACGCCACCGCCACGCGCATCGACGACGCCGAGTGCGCCGTGCTGTTCACCGGCGACGGATACTACCGGCGCGGCGACGAGATCCGCCTCAAGGCGCAGGCCGACGAGGCCATCGAGAAAGCGGGTCACATCGAGCACACGATCGTGTACGACCGTCTGGGATCCGACGAGGCGTCCATCCCGTGGGACGACGCCCGCGACGAGTGGTGGGACGACGCCGTCGGGTCGGCGTCCGCCGAGTACGAGACCAAATCGCTCCCCTCGGATCACGAGTCGATGCTGCTGTACTCCTCGGGGACGACGGGAAAGCCCAAAGGGATCGTCCACACCCACGCCGGCGGGCTGGTGCAGCCGACTAAAGAGATCTACTTCGCGTTCGACCACAAGCCCGCAGACCGGTTCTTCTGGGTGAGCGACATCGGCTGGATGATGGGGCCGTGGACGCTCATCGGCAACCACGCGCTCGGCGGGACGGTCTTCCTCTATGAGGGCGCGCCGGACTACCCGAACCCCGACCGCTTCTGGGAGCTGATCGACGAGCACGGGCTCTCGGTGTTCGGGATCTCGCCGACCGCTATTCGCGCGCTGCAAAAGCACGGCGACGAGTGGCTCGCGGGCCACGACTTCTCGACGCTCCGCCTGCTGGGGTCGACGGGAGAACCGTGGGACCCCGACTCCTGGAAGTGGTTCCTCGACCGCGTCGGCGGCGGCGAGACGCCGATTATGAACATCTCGGGCGGGACAGAGATCTTCGGGTGCTTCCTCCAGCCGACGCCGCTTCACGCGCTGAAACCGGGGACCCTCGGCGGGCCGGCGCTCGGGATGGACGTCGACGTCGTCGATGCCGGCGGGGAGTCGGTAGCCGACGACAACGAGAAGGGGTATCTCGTCTGTAAGTCCTCTGCGCCCTCGATGACAAAATCGCTGTGGAGCGGCGACGAGCGATATCTCGAGGAGTACTGGTCGCGGTTCGAGGACATGTGGGACCACGGCGACTGGGCCCAGAAAGACGAGGAGGGCTTCTGGTTCCTCCACGGGCGCTCCGACGACGTGCTGAACGTGGCCGGACGAAAGGTCGGGCCCGCGGAGGTCGAGGGCGCGCTCATCGAACACGAGGCGGTCAACGCCGCCGTCGCGGTCGGGGCCGACGACGAGACGAAGGGGACGGCGATCGTCACCTACGTGATCCTCAACGAGGGGTACACGGAGACGGAGGCCCTGCGGGAGGAACTCCGGAGACGGGTCGGCGACGAACTGGGCAAGCCGTTTCGGCCCCGCGAGATCCTGTTCGTCGATGAGTTCCCCAAGACCCAGAGCGGGAAGATCGTCCGGCGGATCATCCAGAGCGTCTACGAGGGCGACGAGATCGGGGATCTCTCCAGCATCGAGAACCCCGAGGCGATCGACGGAATCGACGCCGCTCGGTAACGGGGTCGAATTATTCGCTTCTGGGCACTGAAGACAACGGGAGAACGACCGCAACCTCTCAATCGCGTCCCCTCGGAGTATGTGTCCACAATAGTTTTATAGTATGTCGCTGAATTCGCAGATGGTAGGTACCGCTGATTCCAATGAGTAAGGTAATCGTCACCGTCGCCCCTACGGGCGGCTTCGCAGGGAAAGAACAGAATCCGAACCTCCCGACCCGGCCCGATGAAATCGCAGAAGACGTCGCGAGGTGTCGCGAGGCCGGAGCGAGTATCGCGGCGATCCACGCCAGGAACCCCGACGACTCGGCCACATGCAACCCGGAGATCTATTCGGAGATCAACCGAAAGGTGCGCGATCGGTGTGACATCGTCATCAACAACAGCACGGGCGGCGGGTTCGGCGGCGATATGGACAAGGACCTCCCCGGCGGGCGCATCGAAGCGGACTGGGAAGAACGAAAGAAGGGCCTCGAGGCCGAGGGGGTCGAGATGGCCACGTTCGACTGCTTTACCACCTCTGTCGCTGTCGGCGATAAGACACAGATTCTCGACACCTCGATGGAACGATGTCGCGAACTCGGCGACCGCTTTGAGGAACGGGGGATCAAGCCCGAGTGGGAGGTGTTCGCCCCCACGCACATCCAGACGGTCAAGCAACTCATCGAGGAGGGGTACGACGAACCGCCGTACTACATCAACATCGTACTGAACGGCCACAAGACGTTCCAAGACGCGATGCCGTACAAGCCTGAGATCCTCCAGAACATGGCCTCGCAGCTGCCCGAGGAATCGAACCTCTGCGTGTCGGCTATCGGACCCGCCCAACTTCCGGCGACGACGCATTCGATCCTTCTCGGCGGCAACCTCCGCGTGGGGCTCGAGGACAACCTCTACTACGACGAAGGCGAGCTCGCGACCAACGTCGAACTCGTCGAACGAGCCGTTCGCATCATCCGCGAGCTGGGTCACGAGCCAGCCACGCCGGACGAGGCGCGCGAGATGCTCGGTCTGTAAGGCGCGCTCACTCGTTTCTCCGAGCGGGCGTCCGACCGGTGCGTGATTCGTGACGCCCGCTCATCCCTATAGAACGCCGTATCGGTGTCAGTATCGGATCAGTGATCGACGCTGGAGACCGGACGATCGCTTCTGCGGTCCGTTTCTGCGAATTACTCACTCGGACAGCCTCGTTCGACGGGACCGGACTCCGCCGAATCAGTACGAAAATTATTTATAGATCATAATGAATTGCTTTGGTAGGCTTTGGCAGTAGAGGTACGAGCAGAAGCCAGAGCAGATACTAGAATAATGTCAGATAAGCCTACGCGGTCGTTCGATCGGCGGTCGTTCCTGATGGCGGGAGCGGCCGTCGCGACCACTGGTGTGGCAGGGTGTCAGAATGGACAGAGCGGCGACGGGGGACAATCCGGCGACGGTGGAACGACTACCGGACAGGGAGGGGATTCGAGTAGCGACCCCCTGAAGATCGGCGTCCTCGCTCCCTCGCCGAACAACAATCCGGTCGGCGAAGGAATGCAGAACGCGGCGGCGTTAGCCGCGGAGCAGCTGAACGCCAACGGCGGAGTCGTTGGGAGAGACGTCGAGGTCGTCGTCGGCGACACCGAGGGAACCGCACAGGCGGGACGTGAGGCGTATCGAGACCTCACGCTGGGCGAAGAAGTCGATTTCACCACCGGCGTGTTCAACGCCGAAGTACTGCTCGGACTGATGGACTCGTTCGCCGATCAGGAGACGGTCCACCTGACGACGGCCGTGCTCACTCCCCAAGCGTCGCAGATGGTGAGCCGGGACTACGAGTCCTACAAATACCACTTCCGGCCGATGCCGAACGCGGTGGAGTTCGGCAACGCCGCCGTCGACTTCGTCACGCAGCGCTTCGCCGACTACGGGTGGAACAGGATCGCGGGGTTGGGCCTCGACGTCGACGATATGGCCCCACTCCAAAACGGTATCCTCGGTGCCGTTCGCGAGATGGAGGATTTCGAGGTCGTACTGGACGAGACCTACTCGCCCGGCACAGAGAACTTCGGCCCGCTCTTCGACCAAGTCGAGGAGAACGACGCCGACGTGTTGATGCCGTTTATGCCGTCGCCGCCGGATACGGCCGCCGCCGTCCAGTGGGCCCGCGGCGAGCGACAGTTCGAGTTCGCCGGCCTCCACGTTCCGTCGCAGTCACCGGACTTCTATCAAGAGACCGACGGGGCCGCGGCGTACACGATGTCGCTGACCGGGTTCACTCCGACAGTCGAGTTCAGTGAGGCCACCCAACCGTTCCTCTCGGAGTACCGCGAGACGTTCGATACCACTGGCGTGTTCTCGGCGCTCATCACGTACGCGGCCGTCAACATCGCCGTCACGGCCATCGAACAGGTCGGCGAGATGAACACCGAAGCGCTCATCTCGACGCTGGAATCGAACGAGTACGAAAGCTCTCAAGGGGCGATCAACTTCTACGGACCCGATCATGACTTCGCACACGACATGATGTATCAGATCGGCGAAAGTCCGCCGATCATCCAGCAGTGGCAGCCCACGGCGGACGATTCGAGCCGCGGGACACAGGAGGTCGTCTTCCCCTCCGAGTTCCAGACGGCAGAGCACCAGTCTCCGCCTTGGATCAATTAGGTATGGCGGATCCACTCACAATCGTCGTACAGGCGGCGATGATAAGCGCGCTGTACGCGCTCGTCGCCATCGGATTCACGCTGATCTTCGGCGTCGGCGGCGTCCTGAACCTCGCACACGGCGCGACGCTCACGATCGGCGCCTTCTCGGCGTACTATGCCGTGAACGCGCTTGGACTGGGACTCCTCGGAGCGGTGGCTACAGCGGCCGTCGTCCCAGCGCTGTTCGGCGCAGGGCTGTATTTCGTGTTGATTCGGAAGTTCCGAGACGACCCGATCATCGTGATGATCCTCACGCTCGTCGTGACCGTCGCGGTCGAGTCGCTATTCCTCGTTGTGGAGGGAACGAGCGCGTACACGCTCCCGCAACTCCTCTCGGGGAACACGACTGTCGCAGGGGCCAGCGTCTCGTACAATCTCGTGGCCATCTTCGCGCTATCTTGGGTGATCATCGGTGCCGTGTTCTACTGGGTCAACCGAACCGATACCGGTCGGGCGATTCTCGCGACGAGTATGGATGGGAAGGGAGCGTTCCTCGTCGGGATCGACACTGGACGCGTGAACCTCCTGATGTGGGTCGTCGCCAGTGTACTCGCGGGGCTCGCCGGGTACTTTCTCGGATCGCACCTGACGATTGGCTGGAGTATGGGACGGACGCCGTTTATCCTCTCGTTCGCCATCGTCATTCTCGGCGGCCTCGGCTCCGTCAAGGGCAGCGTCGTCGGCGCGTACGTGATCGGGACGATCGAGGTCCTCACGACGAACGTCCTCAATCCGCAGCTCCAAGGGCTGGCTCCGCTCGTCGTAGTGATTATCGTGCTCTTGGTCCGCCCATCCGGACTGTACGGAACCGAGGTGGATATCGGATGAGCACGGGCGCGGACGTGGCGACCGACCGCGAAGGCGGGGGGGCGTCCCTTCTGGAAACGGTCAACCCGTTGGCGAAGCCGCTTCGGTACAAGCTCGGGCTTTTCGGGTTCGTACTGCTGGCGGTGTTACCCATCGCGCTCACTCCGTTGCAGGCACTGACAGTCGCGACAGCGTACTTCTTCGCGATGTTTGCGATGAGTTGGGACGTCGTCTCTGGGTACACCGGTCAGATCAGCCTCGGCCACGGTGCGTTCTTCACGGCCGGCGGGTACACCTCGACGCTTCTGAACCTCACGTTCGGACTCGATCCGGTGTTGACGATTCCCGCAGGTGTCGTCGTGGCTGTCGTCGCAGGCCTGATCCTCGGTATCCCGACTCTCAGGCTCAAGGGGCCCTACTTCTCGCTGGTGACGCTGATCGCACCGCTGATACTGTTGCGAGTGTTTATCGTTTACAGCGACGTCCTCGGTGGCACTACCGGTCTCAGCCGCCCCGACGCGCTGTTCGACCTCGGTTCGACCGATGCAATCGCGACGTACTACGTCGCATTCGGTCTGTTTACGATCGTGCTCGCCGTCCTGCTCGCCGTGACTCGATCGAACGCAGGCGACGTGTTCACCGCGATCAGGGAGAGCGAAGACGCCGTCAGTTCCGCCGGTCTGAACCCCGCGAAATTCAAGCTCTTCGCGTTCGCTCTCAGTGCGGCTATCGGGGGGCTTGCGGGCGCCGTCTTCGTTCACACGCCCGTCGGAAGCCCGACGCCGAGTTCGCTACTGGATCTCTTCGTCAGCGTCGAGGTCATCATCGCGGCCATCATCGGCGGGATGGGAACCATTGTCGGGGCCGCCGTCGGCGGCCTCTTCTTCGTTCTCCTCCGAGAGGTCCTCAGCGGAGTGGCAGTAGAGATCCCGATGCTCGGCGTCAGCGTCGCCGAGGTCGATACGGTCCTCTTCGCGGTATTGACGATCGCGCTGGTGTATTATTATCCCAGCGGCCTGCTCGGGGGCGCGCTCACCGAGGGAAGGCGACTGCAACGCGGGTTTGTGACCCGGTTCGGGAACTCTGAGGGGGGGCTCGACGATGAGTAACGCCCGCCGCCGCGACGGGGGTGAGGACCCCGATTTCGGGTCGACAGACGGCAAGCTCGTCGTCTCCGGACTGACCAAGCGCTTCGGCGGTCTCACCGCAGTTGATCACCTCTCTTTCGCGGTCACTGGGGGTGAGATTCTCGGATTCATCGGACCGAACGGCGCTGGGAAATCGACAACATTCAACTGTATTACGGGGGCCCTTGAGCCGACATCCGGAACTGTTTGGTACGAGGGCGAAAACGTCACGCGACTGGCGCCGCATCAGATGGTGAAACGAGGACTCGCTCGCACCTATCAGTCGTTTCGCCCGCTCGAAGACCGACCCGTCATCGAGAACGTGAAGCTCTCGTTAGTTCCGGACAAACTGCTCTCGCTGTCGGGGCTTCGCGGTGAAACCCGATCGAGGGCCCGAAGTGTCTGCGAACTCGTCGGCCTCGCGGACGATCTCGAGACGATGCCGGACGAGCTGCCGCACGCCGGCGTCCTCCGGCTCGAACTCGCTCGCGCACTGGCGACTGATCCGGAGTTCCTATTGATCGACGAGCCGTTCGCCGGACTCGCCGAACAGGAGGTCGAGGAACTCTCAGCGCTCATCAGGCGACTCCGAGACGAAAACGGCGTCACGGTCGTTATCGTCGATCACAATATGCGCGGACTGCTGTCCCTCGTCGACCGGGTCGTCGTCATCCGGTTCGGCGAGCACATCGCCGAGGGATCGCCCGAAGAGATCCGCGACGACCCCGTCGTCAAGCAGGCGTACCTCGGGGGTGAGTCGTGATGAGCGACGATACTGGGGCGGACGGTTCGCTCCTTCGCGCAGAAGACCTCTCGGTCTCCTACGGAAAGGTCGCAGCGCTCCGCGGCGTCTCTTTCTCCGTGGATGACGGGGAGTTTGTCGCCGTTATCGGTCCAAACGGCGCCGGAAAGTCGACACTCTGTGATGCGATTTCCGGCTATCTGGACTACGAGGGATCGATCGAATACGCGGGAACGGAGGTCAGAGAGACCGGCCACGTCGTAGAGGACGGCCTCATCTACTGCTCTGAATCCCGCAACCTCTTCGGAAATATGAGCGTCGCGAACAACCTCGAACTCGGCGCGTACCGAAGGAAGGGTAACGTCGACGAGCGTCGGGAGTTCGTCTACGACCTGTTCCCGGTTCTGGAGGATCGAAAGAAGCAACTGGCGCGTACGCTCAGCGGCGGCCAACAGCAAATGCTCGCCATCGGTCGGGCACTGATGGGAGATCCGCGCGCGCTGGTGCTCGATGAACCGACGATCGGTCTCGCGCCGGTCATCTGTGACGACATCACCGAGGCACTCGCGCAGATTCACGACGAGGGCGTTTCGGTGATCCTCCTCGAACAGAATGTGACCTTCGCGATGGATCTGGCCGATCGAGTCTTTCTCCTTGAGAACGGTTCCTTCGCCCGTGAGGGGCCGCCGGAGGTCCTCGAAGACGACGAATACATCCGGGACGCCTATCTCGGAGGATAGCGCCGCTGTGTGAGGCGCTCTACTGCATCGCACTCGTGGCTCTCACTCTCGGACCGTATCGACTGACCGCGTTTTCATACCCTCCGGAGCGTCGGCGCTCCGTCACAACGGCCGTGATTATCACGAACGTAGATGTTTGTTATATACGAAGTTTATTTGATCGGCTGATAGCTCCCTTTGGACATATACTATTACGAAACTACTGTTGTAACACCTTGGGGATATTCTCGAACTTCGGTCGTATTTTCACCGCTCGCGATCGCCACTCCGTAGCTTGGGTATACGGAGATCGAGATACGTCTTTCATCATCGACTCGCTCCATTTCCCTTTGCAATATACGAACCATAGCTCGAAACCGCTCCCGACTCCCCGATCGGCTATGTAGGATCACGGGACCGAACTCCCCCTCGACGACCGCTGGACGGACCACGAGTGACAGGGTCTACACCTGCGCGGACGTCGTCCAATCGCATCGCTGGGTGCGTCCCTCGAAGTCGGTGACGGCATCACTACCGGCACGCACGCAGGCGTGAGCGAACTCCACGGCGGCGACGCCATCGAGACCGAGATCGAAGGCGTCGGCTCGATGACCGTCGATGTCGCCGGTCGCGACGTCAGCTACGCCGACGCCAGCGTTCAGCAGGGCGGGCAGGAAGAGCAGGTCTGAGTACACTCCCGAACGTCTCAAGGCGGATTCTGGCGTGCAGGCCCTCGAATGGCCCTATCCCATCGGTTCAGGGTACCACTTGATTTTCCAGACCAGTCCACGTGTCCGTCTCTTCGGCCTGTTCGACGTTCCGAGCGAGGATATCCGCGCGCCGCGTCCAGTACGCCGGCGTGTAGCCGGCGACGTGTGGCGTAATGAAGACGTTCTGGAAATTCCACAGCGGATGGTCCTGCGGCAGCGGCTCAGGGTCCGTTACGTCGAGTGCGGCCCCCCCGAGCTGACCGCGACGAATCGCGTTCACCAACGCATCGGTATCGACGACTCCACCTCGACTGACATTCACTACGATCGCATCGGAGGGAAGCACATCAAGGGTATCAGCGTCTATGAGGCCCGCTGTCGTCTCGGTGAGCGGACACGCCAACACGAGGTAGTCCGCTCGAACGAGTGCGGATTCGATTTCGTCGAACCCCAGTACCTCGTCGCTCGGGCCTCCCTTTTCGGGCGTATATCGGATGCCGATGGTCTCGACGCCGAACGGTTCGAGCCGGTTGACGATGGCTGTCCCCACCGCACCGAGGCCGACGACCGTGACAGTCGAACCGTTCAATTCGCCGGCCGCTTGGAAATGTCTCCACTCTGCTCTATTTTGTCGACGAATTCCTTCGTCGAGCCGCCGGACGAACGTGAGCAGCCACCCGATAACGTGTTCGGCGATGTTCGGACCGTGGACGCCCGATGCGTTTGTTACCGTAACACCCCGCTCACGAAGGTGGTCCAGCGGGAGTTGATCGTACCCGGCCGATACAGCGGCGAAAAGACGGAGTTCGGTAGCCGCCGAGAGCAACGATTCGGGGAGAAAGAGTCCCGTAATAACGTCGGCATCGACAGCCTCGCTCTCTCTTTCCGACGCGGTTTTCGGATGAACCATAGTCGCCTCCGGCAACTGCTCCGACAGCGCGTCGACGTACTCTCTCACAGGGATACCGTGTACAGCGTCGTCGAGGACGAGAACTTTTGTCATCGTTTCTCGCACGTCATTTCAGCAGGGGCAGGCAAAGTCTTTCCTCTGCTCGAGAGGAGCCACCGCTCGAAGTCACAAGCGTCGACTCTCTCGGGAACCACGCACCCACACATCTTGAGCCGGGGAGTTCGTAATATACAAAGGCAGTCCGGATGTCGTAGTGTCCCTCTTTTGATCCGGTCTGGTTCAGCTTTGACGTCGGATCGACCCGATGGATTATTGATTACTATTAAGTGGGCTCCTGTAGCATATATGGTAACGATGTCCATCGATACGGAGTTCGAGGAGACGTACGAGAAGGTCGACGGCCACGCGGACCATCGGGTTTGGACCCCAGACGGTGACGCTCCGACTGCGGAAAAACAGGGTATCCACGGAACAAACGTCGCGGTCGACTTCGATGTCTGTATGGCGGACGGTTCCTGTCTCGACGGATGCCCGGTTTCCGTGTTCGAGTGGACGGAAGCGCCGGGCGACGATGGGAGAAAGAAGGTTGTTCCGACCAACGAAAGCAAGTGCATCGAGTGTATGCTCTGTGTCGAGATCTGTCCGGTCGATGCCGTCGACGTCGATTCCGGCCGAGAGAGCCGAATATGATGCTGTGCACGTCGATTGTCGTATTCTACTCTAAGACCCCCCGTCTCAACACGCGTTCGAAATCGACCAACTGACGCCATTCTCGGTTACGAACGGCGAACGAGAACGAACAGGATTGTCGCGCTGACGAGGAGCAGCGAACCAAACGCGGCGACGAGGAATCGGTATCCGTCGACAGTAGACGCAAAGCCGGTCTCTGCGAGATACGTGAATGAGACGGGTCCGACGGTCTGGCCGAGCCGAAGCATACTCGTCCGCAGTCCCATCACGCCCGCACGGAGTCTGTTCGAGACCGACGAAACGATGGTGGTATCGATAGAGGGCGTGACGACCCCGAAGCCGAGACCGAAGGCGAGCAACGACGCGCCGACGAACACCGGCGACGGTGACAGTCGAACACCCAAGAGGCCGGCTCCACAGAAGGCAAACCCGACCAGAATCAGTTCCGGTGCGGGTAGCCGGGCAGAGATCCGCCCGTATTGTGCGGCGATCACCGCTGTCGAGAGGGATACTGCCCCGAGGACGAGGCCGATCCCGCCTGATGAGAGCGCGAACCCGTCTCTGAGCAGGAGCGGCACGGCAGTCTGGACCGCACCGTAGAACACGAAAAACAGCGTGAAAATCGCCCCGAAGATCGCCACCGCTTTCGGGTGCATCGCCGCGATCCGCAGCTGGCCGAAGTAGGCGCGTATATCGTCCGACTGCGCGCTATCGGGTTCTGGAAGCACGACCACGGCGACGATTCCGACGAGGATTCCCACCCCGAAGAAATAGAACGGAACGTTCCAGCGGATCCCGGCTAGCGCCCCACCGATCAGCGGATACAGCGCTGCCCCAGTGCCGATCATGCTCGCGTTCACGCCCAGCACCGCGTTCTGTTGTGTCCCGTGGTAGAAATCACCGATCAACGTGACCGTCAGCGTCACGAGTGCGCTCGCGCCCACTCCTTGGAGGAATCGAAGAATCAAGACTACCTGAAAGGTCTCGACGAATCCGATTCCGGCCCCGCTGGCTCCGAATATAAACAGCAGCGGGATGATGACGCGTCGTCGTCCGATACGGTCCGCGACCAGACCGATAAACGGTGTCAGGACGATTCCCGGGAGCGTATAGACCGTCAGCAGGAGACCGACTCGGGCGTCAGAGATTCCGAACACGGTTCGCAACTCCGGCAGGAGGGGACTGATGAGCGAAACGCCCATGACTCCCATCAGTGAACTTGCGAGGATTATACTCAGCGTTCCCGACCCCCACGGAATCTGTGAGCCTGTGACGTCCGTCTCAGTGACCGAACTCATATTCACACTCGGATCGTGCCATCATCTCGATGGATCTGCTTCTCCCCAGTGACGTACTGGCGCGTTTCTCCGCTATTCTTTTAATCGCTTTGATGTTCTGCGTCTACAGAGCCTGTTTCGCATATGTTTTGCGAAGAGTATATGTGTGATCGAACGTGACGCTACAGGTATGCCAACCGTCGAGTATCTCGACTACGACGTGATCGAAAAAGAAGAGTGGGACGTCGATAACGAGGACAATTTCGAACGGGCCGCCGAAATGGACCTCCCCGAGGAATCTTACGGGACGATAGATGTTGACGAGGGAGAGACGATTCTTGACGCCGCCGAGGCTGCGGGCCTCGAGTGGTCCTACTCCTGTCGGGCGGCCTCGTGTGCGAACTGCACTGCGTTCCTCGTCGATGGCGAGATCGAGATGGGGATGCAGCACGTCCTGAGCCACGCTGATATCAACGAAGAACATTTTAGGCTGACGTGTGTTGGGTCACCGGCGACCGATTCCGTGAAGATCGTGTGTAACGCTAAGGGTCTCACACCGTACTGGTAATAGAATTTCCGGCCGTCAGAATATCTGACTTGAGTATCACAACGGTACGTTTTAGTTCAGAAGCACAATCCACCGGTGTATGTCGCGTGAGGAATACCGAGACGCGAAGAATTACACCATCGAATGGGACAGCGACGTCGAGTCCGTGATTCACACTTGGACGCGGTTCTCGACCGGTCAGGCCTTTCGAGACGGTCTCGACGAGGCACTCGAGGCAATCAGGTACTACGGGTCTTCGAGAATTATCTTTGACACCAGTAACATCAAGGCACACAGTTCGAACGATAAAGAGTGGCTTCAGACCGAGTGGCTTCCGGACATGCTCGATGCGGGTGTAGACTCGGTCGCGACAGTCCACGCCGACAGTTCGATTTCGGCATCCGAGCGCAGGCAAATGCAAGAAGAGATGAGTAGCGCTCGACACGATCAGTTTGTAACCGAAGATCTCGAAACGGCACGAGACTGGATGGATACTCGGTAGACTGCCCTCGATTGCCGTCCACCGACGTCTACGCCACAGTTATGCCCCCACGATGTCTGCCTCGGAGTATGGACTCGGAAACCGAGCCGTTCACCTTCGAGTATCTCCCGACGGAGGTCGCATTCGGTCGTGGATGTGTCCGGATGCTCGGTGAGAGATTGGATGAACTGGGGCTCTCGCGGGCGCTCGTTGTGTGCGGAGAGAACGTCGGTGCGAATCGAGACGTGATCGAACCGGTGGAATCAGCTCTCGACGCACGGCGGGTATCAACATTCGATTCCACCACGCCCACGAAGCGATTGGAAACAGTGTTCGACGGTATCCGTCGAATCGACGAACGCACTGTCGACTGTGTCGTCGCCGTCGGGGGCGGCAGTTCGATCAACATCGCGAAGGCGATGTGTCTGCTCGAGCCGTCCGACCACTCTCACAACAGTATCCGTATCGCAGTCCGCGAAACGGGTGCGCTCCCGAAGCCCGACACAGATAAGACGGTTCTGCCGAACGTCGTGATTCCGACGACGATGGCCGGGGCTGACCTCACCGACGATGGAGGGGTCACGTACGCACATTCCGCAACAGAGGCGCCGGGAACGAGTGACCGGCGCACCGCGTCCTACTCGGACTCGAGGATTATGCCTTCTGCCGTGTTCTACGATCCGGAGCTATTCGCGACGACACCGACGGATGTCCTCGCGGCGTCTGCGATGAACGGGTTCGACAAGGGGATTGAGACGGTCTATTCGCGCGAAGCGACGCCAGTCTCGCGTGCTCACGCGTTACAGGGGTTGCGGTATCTCCAGGCCGGCCTCCCGCGTTTGTCCGCTAACCACTCTGAGGGAGCACTTGACCGATCGGTGCTGGGTATTCTGTTGGTGCAATACGGCCGAAAGACGAATATCATTCACACGTTCGGAAATGGCGTTTCTGACCACTGCGACGTCCATCAGGGACTCGTTCACGCCGTAGTGGCCCCGGCCGTCCTCCGATACGTCTTCGACCGCGCCGATGCCAAACGTCGAGAGATCGCTTCCGCCCTCGACCTGCAACAAACAAATCTCTCCGACGGTCAGGTCGCTGACGCCGCGGTCGAACGTCTGTCGACAATCCGTGATCAACTCGGACTCCCTTCGAGACTTCGCGAACTTGACGGAATCAAACCCGAGTACCTACCCAGTGCCGCCAAAGCCATCGCAGCGAACCCGAAACACGCCCGGAACCCTCCCCGTGTCTCTCCATCGTCTGAGGAAATACTGGAAATATTACAAGCGGTTTGGTGAGAAGCTCTCTCACTCTCGTGCGATCAGTGACATAGAAACCCGTCTCTACGTTGTAGAATTATCAATATGAAATACAGTCATCTCAGTCATTAATAATGCCTCAAAACGGAGTCATGTCACTGTTCACAACTGGATGCGGAAAGCAGGTTTACCGCCACTAGCGGTGCGCATCCGAATCGGGTTGCGAGACGTCTGAAGGCGGTTCGTATCAGTGGTGAGCGGTACTATCGTAGCGTGTGCACCCGCGTGCGCACCGACCGCACGCGGTCGGGCGATCGGGTGAGTGAAGACGGGAAAACGCTACGATATCTGTGTGCTGCGGTCGATCCTCAAACGAATCGAGTCCTATGCTCAAATTTCCGATATACTATCTTTCGGTCGCTCGAGAGTACCGTACTGATTAGCCGAGAGATACGACGTTGAGAGGACCTCCTTCTCGTTGATGACGCCGACGACCCGGTCGTTGGTCTCCACTGTGACGGTTACAGCTTCCGCATCGAACAACACGAATTCAGGAACTCAAAAAATATATTTTGAATGGTAAGTCTGATCATCTACTTGTTCTCGAACTAGTATTGCTACGTCGATTCACCACCCGCCGAAAGGAGGTGTCCCCTCCAGTCGTGATCCCGACGAATGCGACACTACCAGTGGTATTCCGGAGATTGCAGTCAACGACCGGGCGAATCTTCGCTCTACTCTCGTGTGAGATTGTAGCGCTTTCACGTCTCCGCTCGCTCGAATTCGCGCTGGTGCGATCGGGCGCGTACGCAGGTGCAAACGCTATGATACCCACAATCGTGGTCACGACGTCGAGCCCGTCGAGTACCTCACAGAAATTTGGGCAGAGCCCCCAAACCGGGAGTCCGGCGACCATCCGAACTCCTCAAACGGACTGCATCTCACTACCACGTGATCTCGTCCTCGGAGGCCTTCGCGCGCGGCCAATTTCACCTGACCAGCGTGTCTGCTGATTCGCGATACTACTATGTGCGTCCTCTCTGACAGGCCGATATGGCTGACGATGCTCGGACGCTCTACAATGCCTACATCGACTACGATCACGTTGATCTCGACATCGCAGCGGTCGCAGACCACGTCGCGATGCAGCAGATCGCGGGCGAGAATTTCGAGATGGAAAAGCGAACGGTAGGAGACGTGCTGTCAGATCGGACGTTCAACGTTCCGGAATATCAGCGACTGTTCTCGTGGAAGGAGACGCATCACCGGCAATTGTGGTCCGACCTCCAACAGTTCGTGGAGGCCGATCTCGTCGAGGATTCAGACGTCTCCGACGTGTTCTTCAGTTCGATGTACTTCGCCGTCGACAAAGACAGCAACACACACGAGATTATCGACGGCCAACAGCGACTCACCTCGATCAATATCCTCTTGCTCTCCATCCTCGAGGAACTCCGCGCCCTCGATCCTGAATCGATCCAGCAGGAGACAGTCAGTCGGCTCCGCGATGGAAGCATTCAGCAGATAGAATCTCTTCTCTATCGCTTCGAGAACCCTCTCAAGGGAGACGTTCCGCGCCTTTCGCTCAATAAACACGACGATGATGACGACGCAGACTTGGGATTCTTCGAGGCGCTTATGCTGGGCCCCGAAACTCGGTTGGAGTACCTCTGTTCGGACGAGCGTGAATCCGTCGACGGTCGTCGTGGCGATGCGACGCGAATCTCGGATCTCGTCGATGAATTCCGGATTAGCGACCGAGTCATCGAAGAAAACGACCCCGATACGTCGTCGTTCTCTAATTTCACCCCGGTCTACGACTCGAACTGGCGGTTACTCGACGCGTACAACTTCTACAAAGGCCGAATTGAGGAGGTCGTCGCCGCGGCGGACGATACCGACAGCGAGGCGCTCGCGCTGATCAACCTCAGCCATTACATCCAGAACTCGTACCACGTTGGCGAGTTCATCATCCGGAACGCAGCACCCGATTTCCGGATGCAGATCTTCGAGATCCTCAACGACCGCGGGCTCGAACTCACGAAGATCGACCGCATCCGAGCCGCAGTCGTGAACGCGTTCTTCGACGCCGACGACCGACAAGAGTACGTGGACAAGTGGGAGGACATCGTGGTCGCGTTCGCCACTGATGAAGCCCAGATAGACGAGTATCTCTCTGTCTATCTCAGCCTCGTCGATCCCGAAATCGAGACGGTGGGGGAAGCCAGTGCAGAACTCACCAACGCGTTCGCGACTCGTAATCTCGAATCCGACGTCCGACCGCGGTTGCGGTACCTTGACGACGCTCGAGACTTCCTCGACCACGCCCACGACCTCGTTCCGTACTATAAAGACATCACGAATTCGGCACTGGAACCTACAGACCTCGCGCTCGCGGAGGCACACAAGAAGTGCCACGAGGTGCTGGTTCGTCTAAACGACCAGCGGATGAACCAGTGGCGTCCGTTCATTTTGGCGCTCTACCACCACACAGTGACGGACTCGAATGCGAGCGGCGAACAGCTCTTCGATGTGCTCGACACGGTCGAGAAACTCAATTTCAGACGGCTCCTCGTCGGCGAAGATCCGAACATCTTCCAAGAGATCTTTATCGAGACCGTTCACCGGTTCTCGCTCTCGCCCGAAAACGAAGCCGACGAGCGCGTCTACGACGACTCGCGTCGGCATCTGATCGACGAGATGCGGTCGTCGAATCCGTCGATGTTCTCCGATCGATTCGTGGATATCGTCACTCAGGCGCAGGCGTGGAACCCTCAGAACGCGAAACTCCTGTTCGGCAAAATCGCGAACGAGCACTTCCGTGGGGAGGGGATGTACGTCGAACGACGCCTGAATATGGGCAGTATCCATCTCGAACACGTCCTCCCACAGAGTCTGATACACGATGCCGACGACCCGGTATGGTTGATTGAATTCTTCCACCTTGAGGACGACGAGGTCGAAATCGCTGACGCGATTCGGACCTATATCGAGTTGTACCGCCGGGACGACGACGAACTCACCGAAGACGAGCGCCAACGTCGCGACAGCATCGAGGAGTTCATCACCCAGCGATTCGTCAATGACCTCGGAAACTTCCTCTTGCTCCGCGACAGCGACAACATCAGGGCGAGCAATCTCCCCCTCGTCGAGAAAATGCCACAGTACTTCGACACCGGTGAAGACTTTCGGAGTATTCACCCGAATCGATACTTCACCGAAACTGAGGGAGTGGTCGACCGATCGAAGCTCGAGGACTTGCTCGAACAGTCTCGGGCCGTCCAGCGGGGTGAACGTGACGAGATCGATCCATCCTTGGCAGACTATTTCAATTCCCTCTGGACGTACGAGGCGTTGCAGGCCAGACGTGTCGGGCTTCTCGAGGACACGCTCGATATTGTCGCGTTCGAACAGCTCGATGATGAGTTCGGGTTCGTGTCCGACCGCGATGATGTCCGAGAACGGATTTGCAGGCAAACCGAACGGGAGTTCGAGAAACGCCTCTCACTTCGCTCGCTCTGATAAGCGGATACACTATCGTCGCGTTTGCAATTGATTGCTCATTCGATCGCACGACTGCGTACGATCGGATGAGTGAAGACGTACAAACGCTACTATAGTCGACTAAATTTTTCTTCGGCGCTCGAACCACTTGACCCCGAGACGGTTCACGCCGCTTTTGACTCTACTCTGTGCAGAAATCGAACGGACCGGGATTCGGAACCCGCCTTTTACTCGCTCTCTTCGGCCGCTCGCAAAAGCTGGTCCAAAAATCCGAAGACCGAGAAAAACGGACCCGACGGGACTCCCGCGAGCGAAGCGAGCGGGAGGTCGTCGGGGGAGTGAGGCCGAGCGAAGCGAAGGCCGAACGGACCCGACGGGATTTGAACCCCGGTCGCTCGCTCCACTCGCTCCCTGATTCAAATCCCGCGGCTGTCGCTGATTCATTCTTCGCTTCGCTCCGAACAGAATCAGCGGACCCGACGGGATTTGAACCCGCGACATCCTGGTCCGGAACCAGGAACTCTGTCCACTGAGCTACGGGCCCTCGAAAACGGATAGACTATCCGTCGCTTTAACCGTTGTGAACGAGCACTGTAGGGGAGGAAAAACCGACCGTCTCAGGGTGCTTCGCCCGTCTCGATCGTGAAGTCCGCGCGGGGGTAGGCGACGCAGGTGAGCGTGTACCCCTCGTCGAGTTCGCCGTCGTCGAGCATCTGTTGGTTGTCGTGGACGACGTAGTCCTCGGAGTTACCGCCGGAGGTGATCTGACCCGCACAGGAGACACACTGCCCTTCGCGGCAGGCGTACGGGAGATCCCAGCCCTCGTCTTCGCCGGATTCGAGAACGGTCTTGTTGTTCGCGATCTCGATGGTCTCGCCCTGCTTTGCGAATTCGACCTCGAAGTACTCGACCTCGTCTTCGGGGATATCGGCGGGGCTTTCTCCCTCGCTGTCCTCGCTCTCTTCGAGTTCGGCGCCGTCCTCGCCGCCAGCGACCGCTCCCGCGGGTGCGACACCGCCGCCGCCGATGGATCGGTTCATCGGTTCGGGGAAGTCCGTCTCCGAGACGGTGCTCGCCCGTTGTTCGAGCACCTCTTGGGTGATATCCGCCGTGGGCGCCCATCCGGTGCCGCGGGCGTAGTGTAGCGACACCGCGAGGAGCGTGAGGGTCACCCCGAGACCCAGCCCCACGAAGTTTATTTCGACCATATCGGCGGCTACGGAGTCGGGGGTTAAGGAAATTGTGATTACCGCGGCGATGCGGGTGCGAAACTCGCGTGAGAGCTGGGAGAATAGCCGAGAAGCACTCGGAAGCTCCCGCTGTCGACTCGATGACCTCGGTGCACTCCTCGGCCTCCGGCCTGCGGTGCTTACATCGCCCTCGCTGCGGTCGCACCCCCGGCCGTCTCATACTGATTATTCTCGTCTACACCCGGTGAGCGCTGTCAACGGGGTGGGCGCTCACCGGTACACAGTGAGAACAATCAGTATCACTCCTCGCGCCGCTGTACCTCGTGGCGGCCGAAGCCGTATCGCAGGCGGTTCGCCAGCCGGCGGGCGAACCGCCCGTCGTCGGCGCGACTGTCGAAGCGCTCGGCGAGCGCCTGATAGATGAGCGGCACCGGGACCTCCTGTTCGAGCGCCTCCTGCACCGTCCACGTGCCGGTCGAGCCGCCCGCGACGTGGTCGGCGACGTCGCCGAGGTCGGTGCCCTCCTCGCGGAACGCCTCCTCGCAGAGTTCGAGCAGCCACGAGCGGATGACTGCGCCGTTGTTCCACGTGCGCGAGACCGCCTCCAGATCGAGGTCGTAGCGGCCGTTCGCGAGGAGTTCGAAGCCCTCCCCGTAGGCCTGCATCAGCGCGTACTCCACGCCGTTGTGGACCATCTTCACGTAGTGGCCCGACCCGCTCGGCCCCATCCGGTCGTGCCCAGCGGGCCCGGTCGCGACGGCATCGAAGACGGGTGTCATCGCCTCGTAGGCCCACTCGGGCCCGCCGATCATCAGCGAGAAGCCGAGTTCCGCGCCCGCGGGGCCACCGGAGGTCCCGCAGTCGAGGTAGGCGGCGTCGGTCGACTCCGCTCGCCGGACGGAGGCCTCGAAGTGGGAGTTACCGCCGTCGACGACGACGTCGTCACCGCTGAGGTGGGGGTCCAGTTCCGAGAGCGTCGCGTCGACGGCCTCGCCCGCGGGCACCATCAGCCAGACCCGCTTCTCCGCGCCGAGACGGTCGGTCAGATCGGCGAGGCCTTCGGCTGGCGTCGCGCCCGCGTCGGCCGCCGTCGCGACCGCTCCCGCGTCGAGATCGAACGCCACGACCTCGTGGCCCGCATCGAGCACGCGGTCGACGACGATCTGTCCCATCCGGCCGAGTCCGATGACGCCCAGTTGCATACGGCTGATTCGGCTATGGGGGGAGGTAGTGATTGTGGTTTCTCCGTACGAACGGTCGCAGACGCGGCCGCGGGCTCTCTGGGCTGGTAAACGCGACAAGGTCAGGTCGGATCACCCCGTCGAGCGATAAGCGTTTTTCACTCGCGGCGCGAGGAGCGCGTATGGACGAACGGATCCGCGAGCACGCGGACGTGCTGGTCGACTGGAGCGCCCGGATCGAGTCGGGCGACGACGTTGTCGTCAGCGTCGCAGAGGGCGCTCACGATCTCGCTGTCGCCGTCGCGGCGGCGCTCGGCGAACGCGGCGCGAACGTCGTCACCACGTACGCGTCCGACGAGGTCTCTCGGGCGTATCTGCGCGCGCACCCCGGCGACTTCGACGTCGCCGACCCCGAACTCGCACTCTACGAGCGCGCCGACGCGGTGCTGTTTCTCGGCGGGGGCCGCAACACCTTCGCGACGGCCGACGTCGACGGCGAGACCCGGCAGGCCGCGGCGCGGGCGAACCGCCCCGTCCGCGAGGCCCGACTCGCGACCGACTGGGTGTCGACGGTCCACCCGACCCGCTCGCTCGCCCAGCAGGCGGGGATGTCGTTCGAGGCGTACCGGGAGTTCGTCTACGACGCGATCCTCCGCGACTGGGAGGCCCTCGCCGGTGAGATGGCGCGGCTGAAGCGGATCCTCGACGACGGCAGCGAGGTCCGACTCGTCTCCGCCGACACCGACCTGACGATGTCAATCGAGGGGCGCACGGCGGTCAACTCGGCCGCCTCGGTCGCCTACGACTCGCACAACCTCCCCTCGGGCGAGGTGTTCACGGCGCCGTACGACCCGGAGGGCGTCGTCAGGTTCGACGTTCCGATGACTATCTCCGGGGCGCGTGTCCGCGACGTAACACTCCGATTCGAGGGCGGCGAGGTCGTCGATTTCGACGCCGCGGCCGGCGCGGAGGCCATCGCCGATATCCTCGATACCGACGGGGGCGCGCGCCGGCTCGGAGAACTCGGGATCGGGATGAACCGCGGTATCGACCGCGTGACCGACAACATCCTCTTCGACGAGAAGATGGGCGATACGGTGCATCTCGCGCTCGGGCGCGCGTACGAGGCCTGTCTCCCGGCGGGCGAGCCGGGCAACGACTCTGCGGTTCACGTCGACCTGATCACCGATATGAGCGAGGAGTCGCGCCTCGAGGTCGACGGCGAGGTCGTCCAGCGGAACGGGCGGTTCCGCTGGGAGGAGGGGTCCGCCCCCGAGTAGCCGCACACACCGCGAGAGGCGGGAGTCGCTTTCGACGTACTTTTTATCGGCGGCCGTCTCCTCACCTCTATGGCTGAATTCAAGGTCGTCGTCTCCGACGAGACCGGACACACAGAGCAGTTCGAGGTCGACGGACAGGACGCGAACCGATTCCTGGGTCGAGACATCGGCGACGAGGTCGACGGCGGCGCCGTCGGACTCGACGGGTACACCCTGGAACTCACCGGCGGCTCCGACGAGGCCGGCCGCCCGATGCGCGCCGACGTCGCCGGATCGAACCTGAAAGAGCTCCTGCTGGAGGGCGGCGTCGGGTACAACCCCTCCCGCGACGGCGAGCGAAAGCGGATCACTGTCCGCGGTCGGCAGGTCTCCGACGAGACCGCACAGGTCAACGCCGCGGTCGTCGACGGTGGGACGATCGCCGACGCCCTCGCCGGCGACGAGGACGAGGCCGCCGACGAGGACGGAGCGACTGACGACGAAGCCGACGGCGACGACGAGTAAGCGACCGTGTCCGAGCGCGTTCCGAGCGATCACCCCTCGGTGGGGAACCTCCGGGCGTCGCTCGCCCGTAGCGGGGCCACGAGGCGACCGTGTCTCCGCCTCCCCGACGACGCCGAACTCGAGGCGGACGACGTCGTCAGATTGTTGCTCGACGGCGAGGCGACGCACGCACGTGTCGTTTCCGACGCCACCGGACTGCTGCTTCGCGGCGCCTACGACAACGAACGGCTTGTCCGCGAGCCCCGGGAGGGTGAGAACCGTCTCCTCGAGTGGTGTGACGAACACGGGCGCGGTCCGGACGACGCTGTCGTGCTCGACGAGCTCGACCCCGGCTTCTGCTATGGCCTCCGCGAACCCGGCGACCGACTCGTCTACGACGTCCCGGCCCGGCCAAACCAGTCGCTGCGCGACATCGCCTCGTCGCTCCGCGACACCTCGGGCTAACCGCGCGTCGCGCTCACGACCGGCCGGAGAACGCGACCGGAAGTGAGTAAGCCTTACGCCGCCGCCGACGTTTCTCCACGTATGAGTTCGGTTCCCGAGCGGAGCGAAATCGCCCGCGAGCACCGGTGGGATCTGACGAGCATCTACGAGACCGATGACGACTGGGAGGCGGCCTACGAGTCCGTGAGCTCACGCGTCGAGGACCTCCGAGAGTACGAGGGCCGCGCGACCGAGAGCCCCGAGACGCTCTTGGAGCTCTTGGAACTCCGCGAGACGATCCACCGCGAGGTGTCGAAGGTGAGCAGTTACGCGAGCCTCAAAAGCGCAGAGGACACGCGGAACCAAGAATACCAAGCGCTGAAGGCGAAAGCGGAGTCGCTCGCCTCCTCGGCGTCCTCGGCGGTGAGCTTTCTCGAACCGGAGCTCCAGCGACTCGACGAGGACGACATCGCGTCGTTCGTCGAGGCGGAGCCGGAACTGGCCGAGTACGAGCACTACTTCGACGACGTCCTGCGGGTGAAACCGCACACTCGGTCCGCTGAGATCGAGGAACTGCTCGCCGAACTCGGTGAAGTCGCGGGCGCCTCGTCGGACATCTACGGGATGCTCTCGAACGCCGATATGACGTTCCCGACCGTCGAGCGCCCCGACGGCGAGTCGGTGGAGATCACGCAGGGCAACTTCACGAAACTCCAGAAGCACCCCGATCGCGCGTTCCGACGCGACGTCTACGAGGCGTTCTACGACGAGTGGGCGGACGTCCGCAACGCCGTCGGCACGTCGCTGAAACACAGCGTGAAAAAGGACGTGAAGTACGCCCGCGCGCGGGACTACGAGACGGCGCGCGAGGCGGCTCTCGACGGCCCCAACGTGCCGGTCGGGGTGTACGACACGCTCGTCGAGACGGTCAGGGGGAACCTCGACAGCCTCCACAGACACGCCGAGTTGAAGCGCGAGGCGCTCGGCGTCGACGACCTCCGAATGTGGGATCTGTATATGTCGATCACCGGCGACGAGGGGCCGGATATCCCCTACGAGCGGGCGACCGAGTACATCGTCGACGCCCTCGAACCGCTCGGCGGGGAGTACCAAGACCGGGTCCGGTCGGGGCTGGACTCCCGATGGGTCGACGTCTACGAGAACCGCGGGAAGCGCTCGGGCGCGTTCTCTTCGGGGACCTACGACACCCAACCGTTCATCCTGATGAACTACCAGGACGACATTGCCTCGATGTTCACGCTGGCGCACGAGCTCGGCCACTCGCTGCACTCCGAACTCGCGAAGGAGGCCCAGCCGTGGCAGTACGCGGATTACACGATCTTCGTCGCCGAGGTGGCCTCGACGGTCAACGAGACGCTGCTGACGCAGCACCTCCTCGACACCGTCGAGGATGACGAGCTACGGATGCACGTGCTCGATGAGTACCTCGAGCGCTTCCGATCGACGCTCTACCGGCAGACGATGTTCGCGGACTTCGAGCTACGGATCCACGAGATCGCGGAGGACGACGGCGCGCTCACCCCCGACCGATTCGACGAACACTACCGCGAGCTGAAATCAGAGTTCTACGAACCGGCGGCGCTCGACGACCGGATCGACCGCGAGTGGATGCGGATTCCGCATTTCTACTACAACTACTACGTATACCAGTACGCGACCGGAATCTCCGCGGCCGTCGCGATCGTCGAACGGATTCTCGACGACGGCGAAGACGCGGCCGCGGCGTACCGCGAGGCGCTCTCGCTCGGCGGTTCGGCGTACCCGATCGAGGTGCTCGAAACGGCTGGCGTCGACATGGCCTCGTCTGAGCCGATCGAATCCGCGCTCGGCGTCTACGACGACTACCTCGATCGGATGGCCGCGTTGCTTTCGGAGTGAGCGATGGCCGCGAACCGACGTGCCCGCGCGGTCGCGGCGGCGCTGCCCCTCGACGTACTCGCAGAGCGACTCGCCGGTTCGATCGTGACACCGACGGACGAGCGCTACCCCGAGGCGCGCCGCGTCTGGAACGGGATGATCAACGAGTACCCGGCGGCCATCGCGTATTGTGAATCCGTCGACGACGTGCTCGCCGCGGTCTCGTTCGCGGGCGAACGCGACCTCGCTGTCGCCGTCAGAAGCGGCGGCCACAGCGTGTCGGGCGCGTCGGTCGTCTCCGCCGGCCTCGTCGTCGACTGTTCGCGGATGGCGTGGGTGCGCGTCGCCCCCGACGAGCGCACCGCCCGAGTCGGTCCGGGTGCGACGTGGGGGACGGTCGACCGCGCCACGCAGTCGTTCGGTCTGGCGACCCCGGGCGGCGTGGTCTCCGACACCGGCGTCGCGGGGCTAACGCTCGGCGGTGGGACGGGCTATCTCTCCCCGAAACACGGCTTCGCGTCCGACAACCTCCGTTCGATCGACGTCGTCACCGGTCGGGGAGAGCGCGTGACCGCGAGCCGAGAGCACAACGAGGACCTGTTCTGGGCCGCTCGCGGCGGCGGAACCGTCGGCGTCGTCACGGCGTTCGAGTTCGATCTCCATCCGCTCGATCACGACGTGGTCTACTTCGAGTCGTGGCTGCCGCTGGACCGCGCGGTCGACGCACTCGGCGAGTACCGCGCGTACCAGCGTGACGCTCCCGCCGAGTCCTGCGTCTCGCCGTACTTCGCGCGCGTGCCGGAGCGCATCGACGCTGCCGGCGGCTCGGGGGACGCGCCGGCGTTTCCGGGGCAACGCCGCGGCGATCCCGCGCTCGTCCTCTCGGGCGTCTACACCGGTGACCCCGACGCCGCTCGCAGCGAATTCGACCCGCTTCTCGGCCGGCCGTCCGCGTTCGCGGAGACGGTCGAGACGATGCCCTACGTCGACCTCCAGTCGATGATGGACGAGGACTTCCCCGCCGGGCGCCGATACTACTGGAAGTCGGTTCCCCTCGCTGATCTCTCGGACGACGCCATTGCGATGCTTCGAGACGCGGCCGAGTGCGCTCCCTCCGAACTCTCGACGGTCGTGATCTGGCCGATGCACGGCGCTGTCGAGCGCGTTTCCGACTCGGCGGGGCCGCTCGTCGGCCGCGACGCCGCGGTCGTGGCGAACGTCGAGGCCGCCTGGGACGATCCGGCGTCGACCTCAGCGAACGTCCAGTGGGTCCGCGAGACGTGCCGGCGGCTCCGGGGACTCGGTTCGACGGCGGGACCGGGAGCGCTCCCGAACTTCGCGGGCGGACGCGAGTCCGACGCCGACGAGGTGTACGCGGGACACGCAGCGCGGCTCCGAGAGATCCGCGGGCGCTACGATCCCGACGGCGTGTTCGCGTACGAACGAGACTGAGTCTGCGTACGAACTGGATACGTGTGGCTGACAGCCGGCACCCGCTCGCGACGAGTCTCCGAACTCGTCGCCTCCCGCGTCGACGTGCCGGGCAACCGCAGACCGACGCGGGGTGGCTCCTACGTCACGGGGGTGCTGGCCCCGTCCCGGTATATAAATGTCCGGCCGCAGACTGCGCTGCTGCGTCGTGGTCGAGCGTCGACTGCTCCCCGCCGCCCGAGTCGACAGTATCAATAAAACGACGCTCCAACGATCCGGTATGAACCATCGGACACTCGGCAACTCGGACGTCGAAGTGAGCGAGGTCGGCTTCGGCGCGTGGGTCGTCGGCACCGACTGGTGGGGCGACCGGACGCGCGAGGACTCGATCGAGCTCCTTCGACACGCCGTCGACGAGGGAATCACCTACTTCGACACGGGCGACGTGTACGGCCACGGCGCGAGCGAGGAACTGCTCGGCGAGGCGCTCGCGGGCGTCCGCGAGGAGGTGACCGTCGCCACGAAGGTCGGCTACGACTTCTACAATCACCCGCAGGCGGGCCACGGCGAACTCCCGAAGGAGATGACCGGCGAGTGGGTCCGCTCGGCGACCGAAAAGAGCCTCGATCGGCTCGGAATGGAGTACGTCGACGTCCTCCAACTGCACAACGCGAACGCCGACGAGGTCGACGCCGACGTCCTCGAAGCGCTGGACGAACTCCGCGAGGAGGGGCTCGTCCGCGCGGTCGGCTGGGCGCTCGGCCCCTCGATCGGTTGGCTCGCCGAGGGCGATGCGGCCATCGAGGAGGAGTTCGACGCCGTCCAACTGGTCTGGAACCTCTTCGAGCAGGAGGTCGGCAACCACTTCCTCGACACCATCGAGCGGACCGGCTCCTCGACCAGCCTCATCCCGCGCGTGCCGCACTCCTCGGGGCTGCTGAACGAGCAGGTGACGCCGGAGACGGGTCACGACCTCGACGACCACCGCGGCTTCCGCCCCGACGCGTGGTACGAGACGGGCTGGGAGAAGGTCGAAGCGCTTCGGTTCTTAGAGCGCGAGGGCGAGCGCACGATGGGACAGGCCGCCATCGCCTACCTGCTCAGCCACGACGAGGTCGCCTCGGTCACGCCGACGTTCCACACGAAGGCGGACATCACCGAGTGGGCGGCCGCCTCCGACGTCCCGAAACTCTCCGGGGAGGAGATGGACCGGGTCGCGTCTCTCTACGCCGATAATTTCGGCGTCGACCGCGACGACGGGATGGACGAGCTCCGATCCTCTGTCGGCGGCGCGGACATCCGCGCGGCGGGGATCGACAAGCGCGCGACGACCGGACCGCGGAACTCGGCGTCGTCGGACTGACGTGCTTCGGGTCTCGAACGCCCGTCGAACGGCGTTCCTCGTCGTCACGGCCGCGGCGCACGTCGCGCTGACGATCTGGGTCCGACGCGACGCCCACGGGCGCGGCGCCGATCCGTCCCCGTGGGACACGCTGACGCTCCTGACCGGCGTGGCCGGCGCGGTCGCGTACGGGCGCCAGCGGCGGTCACCCGACCGAAAATAATTTTCTATCGGCCGACAGATTCGGATGTATGACTGCCCTCCACCGACTCGGTTCCCGTCTCTCCGCGTACGTCTCAGCCGTCGTCGAAAGCCCGCCCCTGCTCGGTCTGGTCGTCGGCTCGTGGATCGCCGTTATGTCGCTTTTCACGGCCGCCAATCCGGTGATGTCCTTTCTCGCCGTGGCTCCGATGACGATGGTCCTCTGGTACGCCGTCCTGTACGGCGTTCGGCGGCTCAGCGGTGAGCCGCTCGTCGAATCGAGTGCGCCGAACGCGACGACTCACGCGAACAGGGCCGCAGACGTCGATGAAGAACGAGCTATCGTCCGACTGCGTGAGCGATACGCCGACGGGGAGATAGATCACGCGGAGTTCGAGACGCGACTCGAGGCGCTCGTCGAAACGGAGTTCGTGCTCTCGGAGGCGGCGCCTGAGGCGACTCGAGAGCCGTCGGTCGCGCGCGAACGCTAGGTGCGCTCCGCGTCGGATGACCGATCGCAACCCCCCTGTTTCGCTTCGAAACCGTTCGACGGCGGCGCGTCTGACGTTGCAGTCGCAATCGATGCACGAGCGGTGAAAACCGCGCGGTTGCGGCGACCTACGCCAAGAAGACGTGTCGCGGTCGGTCGGCCAGGACGTCGCGGCCCCACTCGACGGTCTCGCGGAAGTCGTCCGAACGGAAGAACGCCATCGCGTCCTCGCGGGCGTCCCACTGACTGGAGATGAACATATCGTTCTCGTCTTCGAGGTTCATCAGCAGGTCGGTCTCTTGGTGGCCGTCCATTCCCTCGAGGAGCTCGCCGACGGTCCCGAACGTGTCGACGAAGTCATCGTGGTGTTCGGGCTTGACGGTGTAGAACATCCCCATCGTCCCGAACCCGGACTCCTCGCCCGCTCGGGAGACGATATCGGGGAGCTCAGAGAGGAAGCCCGCGGCCGTCTCCGCCGCAGACTGCGTCTCCCAGATACTCACGACGGCGCTGCGGGGGCGCCCGCGAGCCTCGTAGACCGCGGTCTTCACGTGCGTGCCGTAGTGGTCGAAGTTCCCGCGGAGGCCGGTGACCTCCTCGAAGAGCTCGTCGGTGTCGGCCTCCGAGTAGAGAACCGTCGCGTACACGTCCTCGCCGTGGGGCTGTCCGGCGTAGATGTTCAGGTCGGCGAGTTCCTCGCGGATGTCGCCGTCGCCGTCTCCGTCGCCGTCACTTCCGCCGGCTTCCGAGCCGTGTGGTGAGTCGCCGTGTGCGCTTCCGCCGCCGTGCGCGCCGCCGTGTCCGCCCGACCCGCTGTGGGCGGAATCCCCGTGCGCGCTATCGCCGTGTGCGCCGTCGCCGTGCGCGTGCGCGTGACTCCCGCCCTCCTCGTGCTCGCTCGTCGGAACGGCGTCGCCACGAAGGTACGCACCGAGGTCCGACGGCGGGAAGCGGCGGCCGACGTAGAAGGTGCCGAACTCGCCGTACTTCGAGGAGACCTCGTCGAAGCGCATGTCGTAGACGATGTCCTTGATGTGCGTCGGATCGTCCGAAAAGAGCGTGACGCCCCACTCGTAGTCGTCGAAACCGACCGAGGAGGCGATCACCTGCTTGATCTTGCCGGCGTACTCCTTCCCGGTCTCGGCGTGCGTCGCCATCATATCGGCTCGCTCCTCGAAGGAGAGGTCATACCAGTTGTGCTCTTCGCCCCGCCGCTTCGACATCGGGTAGAAGGAGACGTACTCGTCGTCGGGGATCTCGGGCGCCAGCTTCCCCTCCATATAGCGGCGGAGCCCCTCGTCGGCCGACTCGGGGTCCTCGAAGTACTCGGGCGTCGAGTACCCCGAGATCTCGGTGACCGAGACGTACGAGGTGGGCTGTTCGGTGAAGCCGGCGAGCGCGGTTCGCTCGAAGGCGCGCTCGGCTCGCGAGAGGTCATCGAGCGTGGGTCGGAAGTGGACGACGAGCAGATCGGCCTTGTGTCCGATCACGGAGAAGACCGCGGATGCGCCCTCGTCGGCGTCGGCGACGGCCTCGTGGCGTTCGAGGTACGCCGTCCCCTCCTCCACGGCGCGCTCGCGCTCGCGATCGGGGGCGTCACGCCACGCGTCCCAGTCGACGGTGCGGAAGTCGTGCAGCACGAACCAGCCCTCGTCAGTCGGTGGGGCCTCTGGCATACGCCCGCGTTTGGGCGCCACCCGTATGGGCGTTGCGAGTCGTTCTCGGTCTGTGGGAAACAGGTGACGAGACGCCCGCGAACGCGCCGACCGACCTCACCCGCCGAGGAGGGTCGGTCCGAACACGAGGACCAGAAGCGACAGCAGCATCGTCACCCCGATGCTGGTGGTGATGGTGGTGACGACGCGGTTGCGGTCGGAGACGGGAAGCCGCGAGACGACCGCTTCGACGCTCGTTCGGAGGATCCGGCCGCCGTCGAGCGGATAGCCGGGGATGCAGTTGAAGATCCCCAGCTGGAGGTTGATCCACGCCATCCAGAAGGAGACGTTCGCGAGGAGGAACACGCCCGTTCCGAGCCCGCCGAGCGGGCCGCCGACGCTGTAGAAGTTGAACACCGTCGTGGTGAACCCGGGGAAGTTCGGGATGCCGAGCACCAGCGAGGCGAGCGGCAGCACCAGCGAGACGTAGACGGTCGCCAGCGGCGAGTCGGCGATCGCCCCGGAGAGGCCGGCCGCGTCGGGACCGCCGTCGCCGCCGAGCAGTTCGAGGTACGTTCCGGCGGGGTACGACTCCACGCCGAAGTCGGTCAGGAGCAGCCCGCTCGTGCCCGGGAAGATGTTGACGCCGAGGAAGCCGCTGCCGTCCTGCGGATTCTCCCCGAGCGTGACCTCGTGGGTCTCGATCGAGCCGCCGTGATACAGCTCGACGGTCACCGTCTCGTCGGGATCGGTCGCATCGAGCGCTCGAGTGAGGTCAGCCGAGGAGACGACGCGCTCACCGGCGACGGCCGTTACGATCACGCCCGGATCGGTCGGCGCACCCGACTGCGCCAGCGGGCCGTCGGGCGATACCTGCGTGAGGTACGCGCCGATCGGTACCGTGACCGTTCCGCGGTCAGTCTCGAGTTCGGCGAACCGGTCCTCGCCGACGGCATCGGCGAATCCGGCCCTCGTGTGCACCGCTGTTCCGTTCACGCGCGTGACGGTGATCCGCTCGCCGTCCGCGACGCTGACGTTCGCGGGGTTCCCCTCGACCGACCCAGCGACGACGAGCGACCGCTCGACGTCCACCGCCCGCGACTCCCTGTCTGCGGCGCTCTCGCCGCCGTCGAGCTCGACCGAGACCGTCCGCTTGTCGGAGTCGAGGAGCGCCGATTCGAGCGCCGTCTCGTTGCCGACGGGGACGCCCTCGACGGCGGTGATCCGGTCGCCCTGTGCGATCCCCGCCGTCGCCGCGGGCGAGCCGTCGTACGCCCCTTGGACGGCCATTCCCGGGGCGACAGCGATGCTTCCGATCACGGGGCCGAAGAGCAGCGCGAACGCGAGGACCGTCACGAAGAAGTTGTTCGTCACGCCCGCGGCGAACATCCGGGTCCGGCCGCCCCGGCTCACCCCCCGCTGGCTCTCCTCGTCCGGCTGGACGAACGCGCCCAGCGGGATCACGGTGAAGAGGAAGACGCCCATCGACTCGATGTCGATCCCCTCGACCCGACAGAGGATGCCGTGGCCCCCCTCGTGGACGACGAGGCCGACGAGCAGGCCGAAGACGATCTCCGGCGCGACCGAGAGGGGGAGAAAGTCGTTGACGCCGGGGATAACGAGGAAGTTCTGCGGCTGATTCACCGACGAGGGCGCCGGTGGGTTCTGTACGATCGCGACGCCCTGGACCACTAAGAAGAGGAACATCCCCGTCATAATGACGAGCGTGACGCCGACGCCGAGGTTGGTCCACGCGCGCCAGAAGCGCTTCGGCGTCGCGAGCCAGTTTATGAGGTCCCGCCCCCGTTTCGTGTGCACGGTCGTGAAGGGGCCCTGAATGCGGACCGAGGAGGGCAAGAGCCCGCGCTGTGAGAGATACAGCGCGGCGGCCGAGTACGCCGCGAGGCCGACGAGCACCCACAGAAGCGTGTTCATCGTCGGGATTGTGGGGGCGAACGCGGAAATGTGTTCCTAACCCACCTTTTTCCACGGAGGGGTCCGCCGGACCCCTCCGCGCAAAAACCTGGAGGGAAAAACGACCACGTGGCGAGAAAATGCGAACCTCGTGGCACGGTCGCTGGCGTACTGATCCGATCGCTCGTGAGACATACCCGTGTCTCACGACGAACACTCGCTAGCGTCCATATTTGTCTCCCGGTGCGAACGTCTTTATCCGATGCCGAACGAGTCCCCGTAGATGTTCGAGAGCCGCTCCTACGAGGTCCGCCAGAAGCTCGCGATCGGGAACAAATACCGGATCTACGAGGGAGATACCCCCATCCTCGAGTCCGCCCAGAAGAAGCTCCGGCTCAAGGAGGACTTCCGGTTCACCGATCCCGAGACCGGCGAGGAGCGCTTTCGAGTGAAAGCCGACAGCGTCCTCGACATCACCGCCGCCTACGACATCGTCGACGCACAGACCGGCGAGCGCGTCGGCGCGGTCAAACGCGAGGCGATCTCGTTTTTCAAACACACGTACTCGCTTCTCGGCCCCGACGGCGACGTCGTCGCGACGCTCACCGAGGACAGCGTTCCGCTGGCGATCGCCCGGCGGTTCCTGACGACGCTTATCCCCTTTTCCTACGAGATACGAACGCCGGACGGCCGGAGCGCCGGCGAGGCCAAGGGCGCGTTCTCGCTCCGCGATAAGTACTCGATTACGCTCCACGGCGACGAGGTCGACCCCCGACTCGCCGTGGTCGGGACGGTCGTCGCGGACGCCATCGAGGAGAACTAGACACCCACCTTTTTCCTGTGGAGGGTTCCCGCAGGCTCGCTGCGGGAACCCTCCCAGCAAAAACCTGGAGGGAAAAAGGCCGCTCGCTCGGCCGCCGGCCGAGCGAGCGGTGCGACCGCTGGGAAAGACACCGACCGCCGCCGACTCCTATCCCTCGCGTCGAAGCCGCGCGACGACGAACTCGGCGTCGAGTTCGCCGAGGAACTCGCCCAGCCGGGGGCCCTGTGGCTGGTCGAAGAAGAGCAGATAGCCCGCCTCGAAGAAGTCGCCGATCTCGATGTCGTGCCGGCGGGCGATCTCGTACATCTCCCCTTGGATCTCCTCGCCGTCGTGGCCGGCGGCGACGAAGTCCGCGAGCTCGGTGAGCGCGGCCGCAACGTCGTCGCCGAAGTCGACGTCGGGGCGGTTCTCCTGAAGGCGGTAGTTGTAGGCGTTGTCCATCCGCTCGGCCCACGCGCGCGCCCGGTCGACCCGTTCGAGCGCCTCTTCGATCGCCCACTCGGGCGTGTCGTCGTCGACGTACCCCTCGTTTCGGGCCATCTCGATCCGGAGGTCGCGGTCGTCGGTCATCCCGAGGACGGCCGCGAAGGTGTACGGCAGGCGCACGCGGTCTTCGCGCACTTCCTCGACCACGAACGGGTACGCGCGCTCGGCGAACGCCGTCAGGGCCTCGTCGTCGACGCCGCCAAAGTACGCCCGCTCGAAGCGGTCGAAATCGTCGACCAGCTGATCCAGCCGGGAGAGATCGAGGTCGCGGGCCTTCCGCGGATTGAGAGCGAAGAAGTACCGGAGCACCGCCGGTTCGAGGAGCTCGAGCATCTCCGCGACCGTGACAATGTTCCCCGCCGACGAGGAGAGCGCCGCGCCGTTGAGCGTGAACCACTCGTACACCATCGGCTCCGGCGGCTCGATCCCGAGGACGTTGCGGGCGATGTCCTCGCCGGAGGGCCACGACCCCTCGGCGTGGTCCTTGCCGAACGGCTCGAAATCGACGCCGAGGACCTGCCACTGGGCGGGCCACTCGAAGCGCCACGGGAGCTTGCCCTCGCGGAACGTCGCCGTCCCCTCGTGGCCGCAGCCCTCGATAGTGTTGTCGCCGACGGTCATGTCCGTGCAGACGTACTCGACGGTGCCGGCGTCGAGGTCGATCG
Source organism: Halobellus sp. GM3 (assembly GCF_052545375.1). Taxonomy (NCBI): domain Archaea; kingdom Methanobacteriati; phylum Methanobacteriota; class Halobacteria; order Halobacteriales; family Haloferacaceae; genus Halobellus; species Halobellus sp. GM3. The sequence goes on from NZ_JBQWLT010000001.1 coordinate 52,116, forward strand.
ACGTGACGGTCTCGGTGATCTTCCCGCAGTTCTCACAGACCGGATTGAACGGGACGTAGTCGTCGTCGACCTTCGATTGGTACTTCGAGAGCACCTCCCGGGCGATGTCGACGCGTTCGAGGACGCGCTCGACGACGTCGTCGAAGGCGCCCTCCTCGTACATTCCCGTGTTCGAGAGCATTTCCACCTCGATCCCGAGGCGGTCGGCGTCGGCCTTCAGCAGGGCGGCGAAGTGCGCCGCGTACGACGTCGACTCGCCGAACGGGTCGGGGATGTCGGTGTACGGCTTGCCGAGGTTCCGCCCGAGCGCACCGGCGTCGACGTCGCCGAGACCGACGATGTTCCCGTCCACGTCCGCGAGCTTTCGGGGGAGCTTTCGGAGCGGATCGCGGTCGTCGCTCGTGAAGACCTGCCGGACCTCGTGGCCGCGCTCGCGGAGCACCGCGGCGACGAAGTACCCGCGTATGATCTCGTTGAAGTTCCCGAGGTGTGCGACCCCCGACGGCGAGACGCCGCCTTTGATCACGATCGGTTCGTCGGGGCCGCGCGCCTCGATCTCGTCGGCGACCTCCTCGGCCCAGAACGCGCGGTGTGACTCCTCGCCCGTGTGGTCCGCGTCGGTGTCGGCGCCGGTCTCTGCGTCGGCGCCGGCGCCGGTGTCCGCGCCGCTACCGTCAGGAACGGTCTCCGCGGCGGTCTCGTCGTCGTGTTCCGCGGTCATTCTCGCTGCGCCCAGTACGTCGGTTCGTCGTCGGCGCCGGTCGGGATCACGTCGGTCCCGTCGTGCTCGCCTCGGAGGACGGCGTCCTCGATCCTCGAGGGATCGGTCCCGTCGAGGACGATGGTCCGCATCCCCGCGCGCTCGATGAGCTTCGCGGCGAGTAGGTCCACCGGCGCGGACGCGCCCGCGTCGCGGCTCATCGGGGCGATCACGTCGACTAACTCCCCCGGCGTCAGCCGGTCGTACTTCTCCGCGCCGTCGTCCGCGCTCGGATCGGCGCTGTAGACGCCGTTGACGCTCGTGGCGTACACGAGCAGTTCGGCCCCGACGTACTCGGCGAGCGCGGCCGCGACCGCGTCGGTCGTCTGGCCGGGCATCACGCCGCCCATCACCGAGACGTCGCCCCGACGGAGGGCGTCGCCGGCGCCCTCGTAGTCGTGTGCGACCTTCGGGTCGACCGCGGGCCCGAGCGCGGCGATGAGCAGGCGGGCGTTGATGCGGGTCACGTCGATGCCGATCTGATCCAGTTGGACCTCGTTCGCGCCGAGGTCCCGAGCGGCCCCGATGTAGTCGCGAGCGACGCCTCCGCCGCCGACGACGGCCCCGATCTCACACCCCTCGGCCGCGAGTGCCTCGACGACTGCTGCGTGGCCCTCGACGCGGCGCGCATCGAGATCCGGAGCGAGCACGCTCCCTCCGATGGAGACGACGACTCTCATTGCCCCGTGATTGCTCCGAATCGGGCTTAAGGGTTGTCAACCGAGACGCCTTCCGCCCGCCGGGCGCTCGGCGCAGCGTTCCGACAGTAAGTGTCAAGCCGATCGCTCCCCCGAATGCGGAGTATGCAAGTACTGGGAGTCGTCGGCCCCGACGCGCGGGCGCTCTGTGAGCGGATCGCACCGCATCTCGACGGGCGGGTCGCCGTCGTAGCGCACCGGCCACCCGAGTCGGAGTCCGCGTCCGAGCCAGCATCGACGGAGCCGTCTCCTCCGGACGGGATCGACGCGTCCTACGCGGTCGGCGCCGACGGTACGTGGGAGGCGACCGGCAGGGACCGCAGCCTAGACGGCGTTCTCGACGACCTCGCGGCGACGGCCGACCACGCGCTGCTCGTCGGGTTCCCCGACGCGGACGTGCCGACGGTCTCGCTCGGCGGCGCCGACGCGGAACGCGTGGTTCTCGCGGCCGATGACGCCTCGGAGGCCGAACTCGACGACGTGCTCGAAGCGGTCGCGGCCGCGGACCCGCACGTGACGCTCGAAACGCTGATCGAGCGCGTGAAGGCCTCACCGCGGGCCGAGCGCGCGGGCGCGATCGCGACGTTCACGGGCCGCGTCCGCGCGAAAGATGGAGAGGCGGACCCCGAGACGCTCCGATTGACCTTCGAGAAGTACGAGGGCGTCGCCGACGAGCGGCTCCGGACGATCGAATCCGAACTGATGGAGCGCGAGGGCGTCGAGGAGGTCGCGCTCTTCCATCGGACGGGTACGCTCGAAGCCGGCGAGGACATCGTCTTCGTCGTCGTGCTCGCCGGTCACCGGGCGGAGGCGTTCGAGACCGTCTCGGACGGGATCGACCGGCTGAAGGACGAGGTTCCGATCTTCAAGCGGGAGACGACCGTCGAAGAGGACTTCTGGGTTCACGACCGCCCCTGATAGCGAGTGTTCCCGCTGACCCCGGTGAGCGCCCCCAGGTGACGGCGCCGATCTGTTACAGATCGCTGGCGCGCCGGCTTCCTACCGACGTTCATACCAGAAATTTGCGGCTATATCAGCCGCTAACCCGCCGGTAGATGGTATCTACTCCGATCATCTCGGAATATAATTTCCCGATTTATATATAGAAATAAAACCTCAGCGGACTGAATGAAATTTGTAAACAGATCTAATACGATACTAAAACATCGCGTCAGACGTGATTTTGCGGTGAATAGAGCCGAATTCCTCCTAACGTTCCTCCGTTTATATACTCTCCCGAGGACAAGGCGAGATTGAGGTGACATAGATGAGCGCAACCGCGACACCCTCCACCGAGTCCGCCACCGACGAGCCGTCTAAAGAGGAACGGCTGCAATCCTACCTGCTCAGCAAGGCGCAGGACGGCGAGCTGTACTTCAAATCGAAGTTCATCGCCGACGAGGTCGGGCTCTCGCCGAAGGAGATCGGCGCCCTGATGGTGAAGCTCAGGGATTCGGCCTCCGAGCTCACGATCGAGAAGTGGTCGTACACGAGCGCGACCACGTGGCGCATCGAGCCGGCACAGGACCCGGCCTGACGGCCGGGGCGACGCGCCGATACGATGGCTGACTCCCGCCGGACGACCCGGCGCGGACATCCGAGCCAGCACGCGGGCGATGGCGGTGTTCGAGCACCCGACTCGTCCTGAATCAGTCCCCACCGTCCTTCCGCGCTGTCGGGGAGTTTATCAGACTGTACGCCGTACCCACGCCTGATGGATTCCCGCGACACGGCGGCGGAGCCGCCGGTCGACGCGCTGCGGCCGGTTTTTCATCTCCACGAGATCCACCGCGACGGAGCGCAGGTGCTCTACTACGGCGAGTCGCTGGTCCCCGAGCGGATGCTGATCCGCGAGGTGTGGCCCTCGTTCCGCGAGGCGGGCTACGAGGTGGAGGTAGCGACCGTTCGCGGCGGCCGCGAGGACGTGGTCGTCGCTCGCCCCGTCAGCACCGGTATCGACGGCGTCCCGTGGAAGAACGTGGGGCTGTTCCTCGCCACGATCGTGTCCACGCTGCTCGTCGGCGCCCTGACCTGGTATTACATTCCGCCGGCGGAGATTCTCGCCGACCCGGCGTCACTACTCCGCGCGTTACCCTTCACCGCGGCCGTGCTCGGCGTCCTCGCGACGCACGAACTCGGCCACTACGTGATGGGGCGATATCACGGCGTCGACGTCTCGCTACCGTACGTGATCCCCTTTATTTTCCCGTTCGGGACGCTCGGGGCGGTCATCCGGATGCGTGGACAGATGCCGGACCGAAAGGCGCTCTTCGACATCGGCGTGGCGGGCCCGATCGCGGGGCTGGCGGCGACGGTCGTCGTCACCGCGATCGGGCTCTCGCTCCCGCCGATTCAGGTCCCCGAGTGGGCGCTGCAGGGGAGTCGCCAGGTCATCATATTCAACAACCCGCCGCTTCTCGATCTCATCGCGACGCTGCTCGGCAGGCCCACGGAGTACGCCGATCCGTCGGTCGCGGTCAACCCGGTGATCATCGGCGGCTGGGTCGGGATGTTCTTCACCGTATTGAACCTCCTTCCGGTCGGCCAGCTCGACGGCGGTCACATCCTCCGGGCGATGGTCGGCGAGTCGCAGGAACGCGTCGCCGCGCTCGTCCCGGCGGTGCTCTTCGGACTCGCGGCATACCTCTACTACGGTCTCGGGTACTCCCTGAACGAGTCGGTCGGCCTCTGGGGCTTCTGGGGGCTCCTCTCGGCGGTGATCGCGTTCAAGGGACCGGCGGACCCCGTCGAGGAGTCGTCGATCGGCACGCCCCGCGTCCTCGTCGGCGCCGCGACCTTCGCGCTCGGGGCGCTCTGTTTCCTCCTCGTACCGATCGAGATTATGTCGGTGTGACCGTCGAGCGATTCCGAACCCGGAGGCGGACGTCCCCGGTTCACGCCTCGGCGAGGTCGATTCCGCGGGCGACGACGTACATCAGCACGATTCCGGTTCCGATCGCGAGGACAAACTGTCCGACGACGGCGAGGAACGCGCCAAACGCCGAGTTCCCGAAGAACACGAACGTGAGCGCGAACGGGACGAGCGCGATCACGCCGAACCACAGGATGAGCTTGGCGAGCGGGACCGCCTCCGAGACGACCTGATTCGTGTCGACAGTGCCGGTCGCCGCGTCGATGAATGGAGGGCTGGATGCCATACGTCGACACGTTCAGAATGGCGGATATCTCTTGTGGTCGCTCGAACCCCGCCCGTCGCCCGGGATACCCGAAACCCTCCCGCCGCTCGGAGTCCTCATCCGTGCGTGTAGCCCGCGTCTGCGAGCGGTTCGCCGTCCAGCAGCACGCCCTCCTCGATCACGTCGCCGATCACGCTGAGCTCGACGCCGACGGCGTCGCGGGCGCCGTCCACGGCGTCTCCGGGGAGCGTACACACGAGCTCGAAATCCTCGCCGACGGTCGTCGCCATCTCCCGCCGATCGGCGTCGTCAGCGGCGTAGTCGTCGACCGCGTCGTGGACCGGAAGCGCGTCCCACGAGACGTCGAAGCCGACGTCGGAGGCCTCCGCAAGCTGGTGCAGCGAGCGGGCGAGCCCGTCTGAGGAGTCCATCATCGCGGTCGCGGAGGGAGCGAGCGCGACGCCCGCGCCGACGCGCGGCGCGAACTGAAAGAGGTCGTTCCCGCGCGCTGTGTCGCCGGTATCGAACGCTCTGAGCGCGGCCGCGGTCCGACCGAGGGCGCCGGTGACGCAGACGACGTCGCCGACGGCGGCGCCGCGCCGTCTGACCGGCGCGTCCGTCTCTCCCAACGCGGTCGTCGAGACGGTGAACTCCGAGATCGTGTCAAGGTCGCCGCCGACGTACTCGGCGCCGACGGCCTCGCAGACGTCGACGGCGCCGCGGAGAAAGGCGTCGAGCTCCGACTCCTCGAGCGTCGGGGCCGCGTAGGCGGCGACGGCGGCGGTCGCGGTGGCACCCATCGCGGCGACGTCCGAGAGGGACGCGCCGACGGCGCGCCAGCCGGCCGTATAGCGGGTCGTCCCCGCCGGGAAGTCCGTCGTCTCGTGGAGCATATCCGTCGTCACGACGAGCCCGTCGACGACGGCGGCGTCGTCGCCCGCGGCCGGGAGCGCGGCCGCGAGTCGCCGGAGCGCCGATCGTTCGTCCATACCATCGGTGGGCGGCGGGCGGGCAAAAGTTCGGCGCCACGCCGCGGGCGGTTTCGATGGCTTGATGGCCGGAAGGACTGACTGACGCGTATGGCCCGCGAGAACCTTCGAGCGACGGTCCTCGGGTTCGGCGCGGCCGTCGGCGTCTTCGCGCTCCTGTTTTCGTTCGCCGGCTTCGATGAGCTGTTGCGTACGCTCGGACGCGCTGACCCGAGGTACGTCGGTCTCGTGATTCTCGCGACGCTCGCGTGGCTCGCGCTGTGGAGTGTATCCCTGAACACCGTGCTGGGAATCCTCGGCGTCGAACTCTCGTATACGACGTCGTTTCTCGTCTTCGCGGGCGCGACGTTCTCGAACAACGTCACGCCGTTCGGGCAGGCGGGCGGCGAGCCGGTGACGGCGTATCTCATCTCCCGGGTCGCAGACGCCGAGTACGAGCGGAGCCTCGCCGCCATCGCCAGCGTCGACACGCTGAACTTCGTCCCCTCGATCACGCTCGCGCTGGTCGGGGCGGGCTATTTCGCCTCGGAGCTCGCGCTCGGCGCCAACGAGAATCTGCTCGTCGCCGTGGCGGCCGTCGTCGCGCTCGCGGTGCTCGTTCCCGCACTGGTCTTCGTCGGCTGGCGCCGTCGGTACCGCCTCGAAGCGCGCATCGTGGAGGCCCTGACGCCCGTGATCCGCGCGGTCGCAGACCGGCTCCCGCGGATCCCCGTTCCGTCGCCGGAGGGTATCGAACGGCGTATACGCGGCTTCTTCAGGGCGATCGAACGCGTCGCCTCGAACCCGCGGGAGCTCGCGATCGCGCTCGGCGCGTCGGCGACCGGCTGGCTCTGTCAGATGCTCGCGCTCTGGCTGGCGTTCGGGGCCCTCGGCGTCGACGTGCGCCTCTCGATCGCGCTCATCGTCGTACCGATCGCCGCAATAGCGGGTGTGACGCCGTTACCCGGCGGCGCCGGCGGGATCGAGACCGTCTTGGTGCTCCTGCTTCTCGCCGCGCCGCTCCCGCAGGTGACGGAACCGATCGCGGTCGCGGCGGTCGTCATCTTCCGCGGCGCCGTCTACTGGATTCCGACGGTCATCGGCGGTGTCGTCGCCGCGTGGATCGGCTCCGGGATCGGACTGGGGTCGATCGGTCGGTGAGCGAGCTCTGAGATACCGTCACACCCGTCGTAGCACCGATACGATGGCTTTAAACGACGCGACGGGGAACCAGTAGCTATGGTAAGCGTCTACGACGTTCCGGCCGACGCCCTCATCGAGGACGTCGCCGACCGCCTCTCGGATCGAATCGAGGAGCCCGACTGGATCAACTACGCGAAGACCGGCCAGACCCGCGAGCTGCCGCCCAAACAGGACGACTTCTGGTACGTCCGTGCGGCCTCGCTCCTCCGGAAAGTCGCGAAAGAGGGCCCGATCGGCGTCGACCGCCTCTCGACGGAGTACGGCGGGCGAAAGCGCGGATCGACCCGCTACCGCGTCTCCGGCAACAGCTCCGACACCGGCAGTAAGAACATCATCCGGACGATACTCCAACAGCTCGAATCCGAAGGCCTCGTCGAGACGGCGAAGGGCCAGGGTCGCCGTATCACCGCCGATGGGCAGGGCCTCCTCGACAACGCCGCCGCCGACGTGCTCGAAGAGCTCGACCGCCCGGAACTCGAACGATACGCCTGAGTCGAACCGCGCGGGGATCCGGCGGGGCCGAACGACGTAACCGTTTTTAGCGCCGCGACGGAATCGTATCCCGATGAGTGGAACCCCCGACGACGACCGACTGGAGGAACTGCGCGAACAGAAGATGCAGGAGCTCCGCGAGCAGGCCGAAGGCCAGCAGGGCGGACAGAACGAGGCCAGAGAGGAGGCCGCGCGCCAGCAGGCGGAAGCCAAACAGGAGGCGATGCTGAAACAGTACCTCACCGACGGCGCGCGCCAGCGGCTGAACGCGGTCGAGATGTCGAAGCCCGACTTCGCGGAGTCGGTGAAAAAGCAGATCGTCGCGCTCGCCCAGAGCGGCCGCATCCAGAACCGCATCGACGAAGAGCAGATGCGCGACCTGCTCAAAGAGCTCCAACCCGAGTCGAAGAGCTTCGATATCCGCCGCCGATAAGCCGAGCCGTGGATCTCGCGCTTCTCTACAGCGGCGGCAAGGACTCGACGCTCGCCGCGTTGATTCTCGACCCGTTTTACGACGTGACCCTCGTGACCGGTCGGTTCGAGATCACCGACGACTGGGAGCACGCGGCGGCGGCGGCCGATCGGCTCGGCTACGCGTTCGAACCGATCGATCTCGACCGCGCGGTCGCCGAGTCTGCCGCCGAGCGTATGATCGACGACGGGTACCCCCGAAACGGGATTCAGCGCGTCCACGAACACGCGCTCGAGCGGGCGGCCGAGCTCGACGTCGACGCCGTGGCTGACGGGACGCGGCGTGACGATCGGGTGCCGACGATCTCTCGGGCGCAGGCGCAGAGCCTCGAAGACAGACACGACGTCGACTACCTCTCGCCGCTCGCCGGCCTCGGGCGCCGCGCGGTCGACCGGCTCGTCGAGGAGACGCTACGGGTGGAGACGGGTCCCTCCGAACAGATCCCGAAGGGCGACTACGAGGCGGAGCTCCGCGCGCTAATCGCGGCGAAGGGCGGCGACGCGGCCGTCGCATCGGTGTTCCCGGATCACGTACAGTCGTACGTCCGCGGGGTTCGGTAGACGAAGGTCGAACTTCCCAGTGTGGGTGGCTCCGCTTCCTCGACGTGAAAACCGAACACGTGTCTCCCGGGGACTGCCCCACTCGGACGTGCTCTCTCGGCCCGGACATCGGCTACGCGCTCGCTGTCATCGGCGTCGAGCTGGTCGCGGCGTAGCCGCTCGCCCTCCGTGCGGGCGCCCCGGAGGAGTCACGGCGGCGTCTGCTTCAACAGTTTCAAGCGCGCCACCGCCGAATCCGCGGGTATGTACGACCGACTCAAGGGATTCCGGGACTTCTACCCCGAGGAGATGGCCGCCCGGCGGCGGGTCATCGACACGCTGGAGGACGCTGCCGCCCGGTACGGCTTCCGAGAGATCTCGACGCCCGCGCTCGAACGGACGCGGATGTACGTCGACAAGAGCGGCGAGGAGATCGTCGACGAACTGTACGCGTTCGAGGACAAGGGCGGCCGCGAGGTGTCGCTGACGCCGGAGTTGACGCCGACGGTCGCGCGGATGGTCGTCGCGAAGCAGCAGGCGCTCTCGAAGCCGATCAAATGGTACTCAACCCGTCCGTTCTGGCGCTTCGAGCAGGTCCAGCAGGGCCGGTTCCGCGAGTTCTATCAGACGAACGTCGACATCTTTGGATCGTCGGCACCCGAGGCCGACGCGGAGGTACTGGCGTACGCCGCTGACGCGCTCACCGGTCTCGGACTGACGGGCGAGGATTTCGAGTTCCGCGTCTCTCACCGCGACATCCTCGGCGGCCTCCTGCGGTCCTTCGACGACGACGTCGCCGTTCGCGATGCGATCCGCGCGGTCGACAAGCGCGCGAAGGTCGAGGAGACCGAGTACCTCGGGCTCCTCTCTGACGCGGGGCTCGCCTACGAGCAGGCCGAGGAGTTCGACGACCTCGTCGTTTCGGGCGACCTCGAGGAGATCGCCGCGTTCGGCGGCGACGACGTCGAGGCGGCGGTCGAGAACCTCCAGAACGTCCTCGCGGCCGCGGAGGACTTCGGCGCGCGCGAGTACTGCGACGTGTCGCTGACGACGGCCCGCGGCCTCGATTACTACACGGGCGTCGTCTTCGAGTGCTTCGACTCGACGGGCGAGATCTCGCGGTCGGTGTTCGGCGGCGGCCGCTACGACGACCTCATCGAGAGCTTCGGCGGTCAGCCCACGCCCGCGGTCGGCGTCGCCCCCGGTCTCGCCCCGCTCTCGCTGCTCTGTCAGCGCGCCGGCGTCTGGCCCGACGAGGCGCTCGCGACCGATTACTACGTCTTGACCGTCGGCGATACCCGCGGCGTCGCGGCGCGGATCGCCCGCGACCTGCGCGCGTCGGGGAACGTCGTCGAAACCGACGTCTCAGATCGGAGCTTCGGCGCGCAGATGGGCTACGCGGACGGGGTCAACGCCGAGACGGTGGTCATCGTCGGCGAGCAGGACCTCGCGAACGGTGAGGTGACGGTGAAAGACATGGGCTCGGGCGAGCAGACGACGGTTCCCGTCGACGCCTTCCCGGGCGACCGCGCGTCGCCGACGTACGACGACCTGCGCTGAGGCGGCCGAGAACGCTCTGCACACGGGGGACTTTACTCCCCGCGACGCGTCTACGGGGACGCATGTACGACACGATTCTCGTCCCGGTCGACGGGAGCGGACCGAGCGACGCGGCGGCCGACCACGCGATAGCGCTGGCTCGGGGCTCCGACGCGTTGCTCTCCGTCGTCGAGGTCGTCGACGTCAACGAGCTCTCTATCGCCGGGCTCGATACGGACGCGCTGCTCGACGGCTACGAGGCCGAGGCCGAACGCCACGTCGAATCGGTGGCCGACCGCGCCCGCGAGGCTGACGTCGCGGTCGAGACCGCCGTCGTCCGCGGCCGACCGTACCGCGCGATCCTCGATCGGAGCGACGCCGTCGACGCCGACCTCGTCGTAATGGGTAGCCGCGGCCGCCGCGGGCTCGACCGCTACCTCCTCGGCAGCACGACCGAACGCGTGCTGAGGCTCTCGCCCGTTCCCGTGCTCGTGCTCCGCGGCGAGGAACGCGACTACCGCGCTCCCGTCCGCGACGACGCGGCGGCGCCCCCCGAGTGAGACGTGCGCGCCTTTCGAATCGCCTACGACGGCCGCCCGTTCTACGGCTTTCAGCGACAGCCCTCGGTCCCGACGGTCGAGGACGCGATCTTCGACGCGCTCGACTCCCTCGGCGTGTTCGACCGGTCGACCCGACACCGACCGGCGGGGTACGCCGCCGCCGGGCGGACGGACGCTGGCGTCTCGGCGCTCGCACAGACGGTCGCGTTCGACTGCCCGGAGTGGTGTGCGCCGCGGGCGCTGAACGGCGAACTCCCGGCTGACGTCCGCGCGTGGGCCGCCGCGGAGGCGCCCGCTGACTTCCACGCGACGCACGACGCCGCTCGCCGTGAGTACGTCTACGACCTCTACGGTCCCGACCTCGACGACGGGCGCGCAGCGAACGCCGCGGCGGAGCTCAGCGGCGAGCACGACTTTCACAACCTCACGCCGGACTCTGGGGGGACGGTTCGGGACGTCTCGATCCGGATCGACCGAGTCGAGGAGTTCCTGACGCTCCGCGTCGCCGCCGGCGGCTTCCCGCGGCAGCTCGTCCGCCGGCTCGTTTCCGTCGTACACGGCGTCGCGTCCGGCGAGATGACGCGTTCTGACGTCCGCCGGCTGCTCGGCCCGGAGCCGCTCGACGGTCCCGACGGCGTTCCCCCGGCGCCGCCGGAGCCGCTGCTTCTGGCGGACGTCTCGTACCCCGGACTCGACTTCCGGAGGGACCCCAACGCTGCAGAGAGCGCTCGAGACGTCTTCGAGAACCGGCGACGGGACGCGCTCGTGTCCGCCTCCGTAGCAGGGCGGATAGCCGACGGCGTCGGCGGTGCCGAGGGCGGCGAAGGCGACTGACAGTCAGCGGCCGTCGCGTTCGGAGTCGGGACTGTCGGCGGGGATGGCTTACAGCCGGCACCCGCACGCGACGAACTTCCGAACTCGTCGCGTCCCGCGTCGACGTGCCGGGCAACCGCGGCCCGACGCGGGGTGATCGTCACGTCACGGGGGTGCTGGCCCCGTCATCGTATAAAAATGCTCCCGGCAGCACGGGGTCGGCCCCACGAGCGCGAACATAACCGGGACTGAACCTTTTTCACCACTGTCGCGGACGTCGAAGGTATGAGTACCCAACACTCTCCGCCGCCCACCGCGCAGGCACACCGCGACGCGGCGTACCGGTTCGCCGTCGGCGCGCTCTACTTTGCGGTCATCTCCGGTGTCGGATCGCTCGTCGCGCTGCTTTTCGGCTCGTTCGGGATTGTCGTGAGTATTCTCGTCTCCCTCGTCGGGGTCTACGTCGGCGGTATCGAGGTCGCGCGCGGAATCGATATCGTCGTCCGGCACGCCCGTTCGGAGTCACGGAACGGCGCAGAAGACGTTTGACGCGTACGGACCCCGACGCCGTCCGCGGGTGCTCCCGAACGCTCTCGTCGGCGCGGATCGTGACAAGAAACGTATCTGTCTGCCCCTAAATGTTATTTCGATTCACTACAAATCGCCGACCAATGCCGAACTGCGAGAACTGTGGTTCGTTCGTCACCGCGGAGTACGTCCGGGTGTTCGCGCCGAACGGGATGGAGCACCCCCGCGTCTGTCCGAACTGCGAGGACAAGGTCCGCGACGGTGCCGACGTCCGAGAGGCGCGCGCGACGCGACATTAGAGTCGACCGTGCCCGATTTCACGCGTCTTTTATCGCTCCGCGCCCTTCCGGCGGTATGAGCCAACTCGAGGAGTTCCTCGCCGGGGAGCGCCACGACGACGTCGCGCTGTATCTCACCGAGTCGTATCTCGACAGTCAGGGGAAGCTCCCGAAGATGGGCGAGACGGTCGACTCCGGGTACGTGCTCGTCGTCGACGGCGACGACGGTCGCCGCGCGTTCGCCGCCGGCACCGGACTGGACGCGATGGAGTTCGCCCGCGGCGCGATGGAGGCCCGCGGCCATGTCTCCCGCGGCCTCGACGGCGGCGAGTGTCCAGCGGCAGACCGGAGCGGCGCGTCGAACGACGCCGACGATGCGGAGGCCGACGACCACGAGGTCGAGTTCATCTTCGCGTTTTCGGAGGAACGAAACGACGAGGTCGGCGGTCTCTACGCGCGCGGCGACGTGGTTCACGCCTACGCGCACTGTGCCTGCGGCGCGAGCTACTCGGACAAGTGGGTCGTCGGCGAAGAGACCGAGACCGGCGTCCAGCCCGGCGGATCCGAACCCGCAGAAGAGCTCCAGTAGCGATTCTCGGGACCGGTCCTCTCCCGATGGTGCGTCGCTCGACCGTTCGTCACTCCGTGGCGTGCTCGTCGCCGTCGTCGCCGTCCGCCACGTCGGCTGCGACTCGCTCGAACGCTCGGAGGATCACTCGTTTCGTCGTCGCGCCCTGCGTCGTCCAGTGGTGCGCGTAATCGAGCATATCGTCGTAGATGTCCGGCTTACACCCTGCGGCTCGCGGGTGCCCGCCGCCGTTTACCTGCCCCGCGACCTCGTGGGCGCGCTCGAAGGTCTCGGAGCCGCGGATGCTCGCGCTCCCGGCGGGCTTGACGACGACGGCGGCGTCAGCGCCTTCTTCGCGGAGCGCCTCCGCGACCTCGTTCTGCGAGCACCGCCCGTACGTGACGCCGACCGTCCATGGTCCGACGCGCTTCAGCTCGGCCCGTGACACCGCGGCGTCGATCAGCGCCCGCTTCTCCACGCGGCGCAGTTCGATGTACTCCTCGACGACTTCGGGGAGGTCCGCGCCGAACGTGCCGACGACGGTGACGTACTCCTCCGGATCGCTCCAGTAGGCGTAGTCCGCGAGGTCGTCGCTCCGCGGGTCCTCCTTCAGCCAGAGGTCGTGATCGCGGGTGACCGCCGCCAGTTCGGTCCATCGATCCTCGAAGTCGTACTCGAGCGACCGCAGCGTCACGTCGACCGTGCACTCCTCGTCCGATTCGCCGACGACGAGGTCGACGCCCGCCCCGCGCACCGCCTCGGCGGTCTCGTCGGCCCACTGGTGGTGATCGTACCACGCGACGGCGTCGGCGAGATCGACCGCGGCGTCGAGTTCGTCCTCGATCCACCCGTACTCGTCGGGACAGAGGTCGCAGACGTAGAGGTCGATCCCCTCGGCCGCGTACGCCGCGACGTGTTCGAGCGCCTCGTCGAGCGAGTACGGTCCCGCGCCGACGAGCGCGACCGTCGAGCGCGGGGAGTCGTCTTCGTCGCCGTCTGCCGCGTCCTCCCCGTCGGCGTCGCCATCGGCATCCCCGTCGGCCGGCGCGTCCCGCTCCCAGCGCTCGATGCGCTCTGACACGTCCGATTCGTACGTTGCCCACTCCAGCGTCGCGTCGTACGCCTCGCGGACCAGCGCGACACAGCCCAGCCCGTCGGCGTCGGTGTCGGCGATGACGACGGCCTCGGCGCCGTCGACCGCCTCCGCGACTCGCGCTTCGGTCCGGTCCTCGTCGAGCGAATCGGGATAGAAGAAGCCGGTCCCCGGGAGCTGAGACTTCCGGGACAAAGAGAGACTCGCGCTGTCGATGAGTTCGTCTTCCATGGCTCACACCACGGGTCCCCAAGTGAAAACCGGCGTGGTTCCGCGTTCGTCGGTGCGCCGGGCGGGCGTGCGGCTGCGGCGCCGCTCAGCCCGTCTCGGGCGTTCCGGTCAGCTCCGTCTCCCCCTCGTCGGCGGCGAGTTGGCGGACGGTCAACACCGGAACCGGACACGTTCGCACCACGCGCTCTGCGACCGACCCGATGAGGAACCGATTCTCGCCGTGACGACCGCGGGTCCCCATCGCCACCATATCGGCGTCGACACCCCGGGCGTACTCGTCGATCACGCTGGGTGGGTGTCCCTCCTCGATCGCGGTCACGACATCTCTGTCCGCCGCGTCGCGGATCTCCGCGATCGCCTCTTCGCCCCGCTCGACGAGGGCGTCCCGCATCTCCTCTCGAAGGCGCTCCGGCGAGGACGCCACGTCGCCCTCGTCGACGACGTACAGGCAGTGTACCTCGGCGTCGAACCGCGCTGCGAGATCGAGGGCCACGTCGACGGCGCGGCGGACGCTCTCGGAGCCGTCTGTGGCGACGACGATCGTCTCGAACATAGCGCTCCGTTCGACTTGAACCGGGATAAATCCCGCCGGCTCGGCCTCGAGCCGGCGCGTCGTCCTCGTCGCGTCGCGGTCGTCGACTCGGTCACCTCGCGGACGTCACTTGGAGGCGGCGTCCGTCTCGCGCAGGCGTCGTCGCCACCTGCGGAGCAGCGCCGAGAGCGACTCGTCGTCGATCCGCACGGATATTTTGACGCTCGCCCACGCGACGATGACGCCGGCGACGACGTCTGTCGCCCAGTGGATTCCGAGATACATCGTCGAGATAACGATCGAGACGGCCAGCGCGACCGCGATGGGAAGCCAGCGGGGGTAGACCGATCGGAACCGAACGGCGATGATGGCGACCGTCGCCGACAGCGACGTGTGCAGCGACGGGAAGACGTTCGTGTTCGTGTTCACTTGTTGGACGAGTAGCTGCGACTGCGGCCAGCTCGAGTACAGCAGCGGCTCGACCAGCTCCGGCATGAAGTTCCGCGGCCCGTAGGCGACGAATAGCAGATAACAGAGCAGGCCGATGCCGTAGTTCAGCACGTACGAGAGGAACAGCACTCGAAGCGGCCGCACGTCGTCGTGCAGCGCGTACGCGAGCACCGGAAACGTCAGGAGAAAGGTGTACCCGAACACGTACACGAACCCGAAGTACGCGGTCAGCGTCGGCGTGGCGAAACTCTGGACTGTCGCGACGAGCGTGGACTCGAGCGCGTAGATGTATCCGGTGAGGTTGATACCGATCAGCCACGCGATATCGATGCTGACGTTTCGGACGACCTTGTTGATCGCGAGCACGGCGGCCAGAACGCCGAAGGCGGGCGCCGCGGCGGTCAGATTCGACCGCAGCCGCTGCCGGCGCGACAGCGATGCGCCCCCGCCCGCGCCGCGTCTGGGTCGCCCCTCGACGACGAACAGCAGCGAGAGGACGTGACCGAGGACGACGACCGCACCGACCTGCAACAGGACGTCGACGAGCGCCATCTTATGCACCCCGCATAAGCCGCCCGCCGTTGTACTGGAACCCGGCATCGCGGAACGCCGCCCGGGCCTGATCTACGTCCACCTCGCCGTCGTCACCGAAAAACGGAGTGACCGGATTCCCGTTCTCCTTGTCCCACTGGAGGTCCTCTGGGACCCACGCCGACCTCCCGAGCGGGCTCGCCGCCGGTCGGGCGTACCCGTCGAAGACACGCGAGACGACGTGCGTCTGATCGATCAGTCTCGCGAGCGTGTGTCTGAACCGAGGGTTCGTGAGCGGGGGGCTCTGCGCGTTGTACCCCACGATGTAGGGGGCGTCGGATCGGTTGACGAGGAGTTCGAGGTCTTCCGACCGTCCGATTCGCGGGACGGACGCGGCACCCACGGGCGTCCCCGTCGCGTCGGCGTCGCCGGCGGCGACGACGCCGACGGCGGCGTTGTCAGACCCGACGACCTGCAGGGCCAAGCGGTCGAAGTCGGGAACGGGCACCGACACCGGCTCGTCCGCGTCGCCGCCGGCGATGAAATGGTCCTCGAACGGCTCGAGGACGAGCGACTCGCGCGGCGCGTTCTCCGCGAAGCGGAGGGGACCGCTCCCGACCGGCGGGATGTTGTTCGTCACGAGCGCTTCCGTCGCTCTGCCGACTTCGATCCCGCTGATGGAGACCGGATTCGTTCGGTTCTCCCAGACGTGCTTCGGGAGGATCGGGACGGTGAACGCGCGGGTCGCCACGCGGGGATCGCAGTCGGCGAACCGAAAGACCGCGGTTTCCGCGTCCGTCGCTCGGACGTCGTCGACGAGTCCCGCTCGACCTTGGAACCGCGGTGCAGGCACGCGCGCGTCCTGCTCGGTCTCGCCGCCTTCCCGCTCCGTGCTGCCCAGCGACGTGTCCGCGAACAGCGCGTAGGTGAACGCGATGTCCTCGGCGGTCACCGACGTCCCGTCGTGCCACCGCAGCCCGGGCCGCAATCGAACCGTCGCCTGGGGTCCGCCGCCGTCGTCGGCGAACGTCCACGACTCCGCCATCCACGTGGTCGTCCCCTGCGAGGTCACCGTTCCGATCGAGTCGTACAGGAGCCCCATGATGACCCCCGACCGCCGGTATTCGACCGACAGCGGATTCAGATTCTCTGTTGCGCGACTGTCGGTGACGACGATCCGGAGCACCGATTCGTCGCCGGCGTCTTCCCCGTCGATCTCGACGGCCTCGCCGCCGTCTGGATCCGTGCTCGCGCGCTCGTCTGACCCGTCTCGATCGATCCGATCGAGCGAGAGGTACCCGTAGGGAGACTGCAGGTCGACCCCCCGCCAGTTCCGGAACTGATCGCTTCGCGCGGCCCGTATCTCGTCCGGGAACGCGAGCAGAGTGAACGGCTGTGAACGGGCGATCGAGCGCTGTAGCTCAGCGACGGCCTCCCGGCGCTGATCGCCGCTGATCCGTCGCTGCCTCTCCAGCAGTTCGTCGACGTCGAAGTCGGCGAATCCGAAGGGGTTCTGCCAGCCGCGGGCGTCGGCGAACTTCGAGTGCAGAAGGCCATAGAGGGCGTCTGGATCCCGTCTTTGCGTGTCCATTCGGCCCAGAAACACGTCGAAGTCGTTGCTCACGAGGACCTGCCTGAGGAGTTCCTCCTCGGAGACCGGGACCACCTGGGCGTCGATTCCCGCGCGCTGAAACCATGCCGCGATCGTTCGCCCGGCCGAGAGCGCGTACGGGTCCGAGTCCGCCGGGAGCGTCTTGATCCGGAGCGACACGTGGGTCATCGACTCCCACCCCGCGACCGAACGAGCGCGACGTAAACAGCCGCCGAGACTCGCGGCGGCTCCGCTCGCGAGCGTCCCGAGGACTGCCCGCCGGCGGACACCGCTCCCGTTCGGTGACTGCACCATACCCGTATTCTAGCCGGACGACGCTAATAGCGCTTGGGTCTCCCGGTGGCGGACGATACCTCACGGCGCGATCACACGAACCGTTATCGTCGTTGCCGCCGCCTCTCTGACTGTATGGCCCTCCGCTACCGATCGGTGCGATCACTCCTCGCTGTCCTCGTGGTGTTGTCGGGCGCGGTCGTCATCGGCGGGTACGTCCACGCGGAACGGACGAACGACAGGGTGACCGGCGACCCGAGCATCGAGCAGGCGTTTCGGAGCGGCGACCGATCGCCGGTTGTCGCGCCGCGGCCGAACGTGACCGTCGTCGCCACCGACTCGAACGCGTTCGTCGCCGACGACAACGCCGCGCCGCGGGCACAGGCCGAACTCGTCGCGTTCGCACCCGACGGGCGCGTCTACTACTACGAGAACCGACACACGCGGTACTGGGACGTCGATCCCGTCTCCGGGACGGACGCGACCGTCGAGTTCGTCTACGCCGATCACCTCGAGGCGTCCGAGTGCGGCGGCGAATCCGTCTGTACGCGAAACGGCGTCGAGCGCGTCAACCTCACGACGGGCGAGCGAAGCGGGGTCTTCAGTCGAATCACGCCCGGCAAACACTCGACGCGGTGGCACGACGTCGACCGGATCGGCGACGATCGGCTGCTCGTCGCCGACATCGACGGAGACCGCGTCTTCGTCGTCAACGTGACCTCGGGGCTGACCGAGTGGGAATGGGACGCCCAGTCCGATTTCGGCGTGGCCTCCGGCGGCCCGTTCCCGGACGACTGGACGCACCTCAACGACGTCGAACACGTCGAGATCGACGGCCGCGGGGCGGCGATGATCAGCCTCCGCAACCACGATCAGGTCGTCTTCGTCGGCTACGAGCGCGGCCTGCTGGAGGAGTGGACGCTCGGCGCTGACGGCGACCGCGACGTCCTGTACGAACAGCACAACCCCGATTACATCCCGCCCGAGCGCGGCGGTCCGGCGGTCCTCGTCGGCGACTCGGAGAACGGCCGCGTCGTCGAGTATCAGCGCGTCGACGGGTCGTGGGAGCGATCGTGGTCCTGGAGCGACGAGCGGGTGCAGTGGCCCCGCGACGCCGACCGACTGCCGAACGGGCACACGCTCGTGACCGACTCCAACGGCGACCGCGTCGTCGAGATCGACCGGACCGGCGAGATCGTCTGGTCCGCGACGGTCGGGTTCCCCTACGAGTCAGAACGGCTCGGAACCGGTGATGAGAGTAGCGGCGGCCAGAGCGCGGCCGCGCTCGGCCTCTCATCTCGATCGCCGGACGCGGACGCCGCCGGGTGGAGCCGCCTCGAAGCCGCGCTTCCGCCGAAGGTCGTGAACGGGGTCGCGTATCTGTTCCCGCGCTGGGTCGGCTGGATCGAGGGGCTGGCGGTGCTGACGCTCCTCGTCGCGCTCCCCACGCTGCTGCTCGTCGAGTACCGCCGGGCCGGCGTCACCGTCGGCGTCAGATCGCCGCTTCGGTTCGATCGAAAATGAGCGCGGACGAGCGGCGCCGACCCCTCGGCCGGCGCCTTCGATCGACTTTATCGATCGACGCCCGCGACCGCCCGTGGCTCGCCCTGGCGCTCCTGCCCGGACTTCTCGCCGCGGGGATCTACCTTGCGACGAATCCCTACGCCGCCTACGGCGCGGGACTGTACGCGAAGATCGCCGCGGAGATCGTCGCTAACGGCTACGCGCCGCCGGCTCACATCCCGGGTTACACCGCCGGCGGGGTCCCGTTCGCCTACCCGCCGCTGCAGTTCTACCTGTTCGCGGCGATTTTGGACCTCGGCGGCGATCCGGTCGCCGTCTCCCGGTGGCTCCCGAGCGTCGGCGTCCTCGCCGCGTCGGTTCCGCTCTACCTGCTCGGCCGCGACGTCGCCGGGTCCCGACCCGCGGGCGCCGCGACGGCCGCGCTGGCGGCGCTGAACCCGCAGGTGCTGGAGTGGCACATCTCCGCCGGCGGGGTCGTCCGCGCGTTCGCGTTCGTGTACGCGATGACCGCGATCTACGCGGGATATCGGATATTCGTCAGCGACGCGAACGGGGCGACAGGCCCCGGTGGGATGCTCGCGCTCGGTGCGGTCTCGTTCGGGCTCACGGCGCTCACTCACCCCTCGTACACGCTGTTCGTCGTCGTGAGCTACCTCCTCTTCTGGCTCGTCCGGGACCGTTCGCTTCGCGGCTTTCGCTCGGGGCTCGCGGTCGGCCTCGGCGGCGCGCTGCTCGCGTCGCCGTGGCTCGCCTGGGTCGCGACTACGCACGGACTCGACGTGTTCGCGGCCGCGTCCGGCACCCACGGCGGGATCGGCGGCGGACTCGTCGTTCTCGGAGGCGGCTTCTCCGCCGGCATCGCGGCCGCCCTGATCGTCGCCGCGTACCTGCTCTCTCGGCGCCGGTACCTGCTCTCGATCTGGCTCGTCGCCTCGATGCTGGTGTTCCGGCAGCCGCGGTTCGCGTACGCGGTCGCTGCGATCCTCGTCCCCGTCGCAGCCGTCGAACTCGCTCGACGACTGGCTCCGACCGGGCCGGGCGGTCCCCTCGGACTGGGTCGCGTTCGCTCGCTCTCCGCCGCGCCCGGTTTTGGCGCCGATCTCGGCATCGATCTGACCGTCGACTGGCGTGCCGCGACTGCGGTCGCGCTGGTCCTCGCGTGGACCGCGATCAGCGGCGCGTACGTCGCCTACGAGTCGACGCTCGTCACCGACCCGTCCACCCCCGAGTTCCTCGACGACGAGGACGTGGCCGCGATGGCGTGGATCGAAGCCGAGACCGACTCCGACGCGACGTTCGTCGCCCTCGGCGACGCCGCCGAGTGGCTGCCGGCGCTGACCGATCGGACGCTCCTCGTCGGTCCGTGGGGCGTCGAGTGGGTAGGCGCGGCGACGTTCGAGCGACAGGAGCGCGCCTACGAGGCGGTCTCGACGTGTCAGAGCGCGGCGTGTGTCGAGCGCGTCGCGGGCGGCGTCGACGGCTCGCCGACGCACGTTTACGTCCCGAAAGGGCAGTACACGATCCGCGGTGACGCGGCCGCCCAGTTCGGAACGATAGAGCGGTCCTTCGAACGCTCCGAACGCTGGGAGCGGGTGTACGAAAACGACGGGGTCGTGATCTACGCCGCCGGTGAAAACGCGAGCCGCTGACCGCGCTGCCTCGGTCGACGCCCGTCAGAGCAGGCCGAGAAGCGACGCGGCGAGCACGATGAGCCAGACCGCGAGTCCGACGCCGGCCGCCGTTCGGTCCCCGCGAGCCACACCGTGCGTGAACAGCCCGAGCGCCGCGATCAGCGCCGTCCGCTGCAACACGAGGTCGATCGGAACGACGTTCACGCCGAGGCCGCCCAAGTCGAGGACGAAGCCGGCCCCGAGTCCCACGGCGGCGAGCAGTCCCGCGTGCTTTGTCGACCGGTCGTGCACGATCTGTGCGGCGATCGCGGGCGGTCCGGCGACGAGCACCGGGTACAGCATCGCGGCGAACACCTTCGGGTTCGCCGCCGGGAACAGGCTCTCGGCGGCGATCCCGACGGAGCGGACCCCGAGGACGAGCGCGACCATCGCGAGGGGGAGGGCGGCGTCCCGAACCGGAACTCGGCGCCGGAACGGCGACACGGCGATCGCGAGAAGCGCCGCGGCGGGGACGACCGACGCCCCCGACGCGGGCAGACCACCGGGCACGCCCAGACTGGACGTCCCCGAGGCCCTCCGAATCGCAGAAGAGAGCTCGATCACGGTCATCCAGCCGTCGCTTCCGCCGCCGCGGTGGCCGTGGTAGACGCGGCTGACCCCGACGACGAACGGCTCGTCGCGGAGGTCGCCCTCGACGACCCGCGCGCCCTCGGAGACGCCTGTCACCGTGTGCCGCAGTCGGTACCAGTCCCAGTACTCCGTGTGCGCCTGCAGCGCGGTCCAGTTGTCCGACGGCCCCGGATACGCCCGGATGTGCGTTCGCCCTCCGAGGTACGTGCCCGTCGCGAGTTGGTACTCGGAGTGGACCCACTGCCCGGAACTCGCGTTGTCGGCGACGTAGGTGTAGCGCGCCGCCCCGCGCGCCGGGTTCCACGCCGAGAACGTCACGTTTTCTCCGAGCGTCACGTTCTCGGAGACCGTTATGTTCTCCGCGAGTGTCGCGTTGTCGTCGACGCCGCGGTCGCTCTCGGCCGTCTCCCACGCGAGCTCAGAGCGGTCGGTGAGCGCCGCTCGGACCTCCCCGGGCGATCCAACGACGATCACGTTCAGCGCGAGCGTCCGCCCTTCGGTGGTGTGACTTCGGCTCGTGTAGGGCCAGACGAAGCTCTCGGCCTCCGACGGTCGGAGGAGCTGTTCCGCCGGCGGCCGTTCGCCGGCTTCCGCCCCGCCGGAACCGAGGAACGCGCTTCCGACCACGCCCGCGGTGACAATCGTGACGATCAGCAGCGCTAGACGGTACCGCACGGGTCTCTCTCACACGCCGACGGTAATCACCCTGTCGGCTGTCCGCCCCCACCTCGATAACGGCGGCTGTGAGCCTTCACGAACGTGTTCTCACACGCGGTCGTGCGATCACCGAGCAGCCGCTCTCGATCGGGCGTGCATCCGAAACGTTTAGGCGACGCACAGACGAGAGGAGTGTATGAGCAGCGGCCAGAACAGCGGCGGTCTGATGTCGAGTGCGGGTCTCGTCAGGTACTTCGACGCCGAGGACCGCAACGCGATTCGAATCGATCCGAAGACCGTCGTCGCGTTCGGACTCCTCTTCGGCGTCGGCGTCCTCGTGCTGAACGCCGTCGCGATCTGATCGGTCCTCGCGTCCAATCAGTCCCGCGCGATCTGATCACTCCCTCGCGACCCCGCAAGCTCGCTTTCCCGATGCGGTGAGAGCGGCCGGGACCACGCGTTCCCGGGTGGCTTCCGGGGGCGTATCGCCCCGGGAACGCACGCTTTTTGTCGGTTCGATCCCGACCCACGGGTATGCTACGAGCGGGCGTCGTCGCCGTCCAGGGCGACGTCACAGAACACGCCGCCGCCATCCGCCGCGCCGGCGCGGCCCACGGCGAGGACGTCGAGGTGGTCGAGATCAGACAGTCGGGGCGCGTCCCCGACTGCGACGTGCTGTTGCTGCCCGGCGGGGAGTCGACGGCGATCTCGCGGCTCCTCGCTCGCGAGGGGATCGACGGGGAGATCCGCGAGCACGTCGCCGCCGGCAATCCGGTGCTGGCGACGTGTGCGGGCCTCATCGTCGCCTCCCGCGACGCCAACGACGACCGCGTCGACACGCTCGACCTCGTGGACGTGACGGTCGACCGCAACGCCTTCGGCCGGCAGGTCGACAGCTTCGAGGCCCCGCTCGACGTCGTCGGACTCGACGAGCCGTTCCCCGCGGTGTTCATCCGCGCGCCCGCCATCGACGAGGTCGGCGCGGGCGTCGAGGTCCTCGCTGAGTGGGACGGTCGACCGGTCGCCGTCCGCGACGGACCGGTCGTCGGGACCGCGTTCCACCCCGAACTGACCGCCGACAGCCGGATCCACGACCTCGCGTTTTTCGCGGACCTCGCAGTCGACGCCTGACTCGGCATCGGCCGGCCTCCGCGGTCTTTGATGTCTCATTCCGACTGGCACGGGCGCTGACGGCTCCGCCCGTCTCCCTCCCGGAGCTTTTTCTACTGAGACGCACCACGTTCGCGTGTGAGCGCGGACCGGACCGAACTGGTGGCACTGACCCGACGGCTCGTCTCGATCCCGAGCCACGAGGACGAGACGGTCGCGGGCGACGCCGTCGAGTCGTGGCTGTGCGAGGAGACTGACGGGGACGTGACGCGCGACGGACACGGGAACGTCATCGCCCGCCGCGGCGACGCCGACGGGACGCCTTCGCTGGCGCTCGTCGGCCACCACGACGTCGTCGCCCCCGACGACTCGCAGATCTACACGCGCGGCGGGGACGACGCCCCGGCGTACGTCGTCGAAGCGCGCGACGGGCGGATGTACGGCCGCGGGACGGCGGATATGAAGGGATCGCTGGCGGCCGCGATGCTCGCCTTCCGCGACGCCGACCCCGCCGGCGAGCTGGTCTTCGCCTCCTTCGTGGGGGAGGAACAGGGCGGCGTGGGTGCGCGCGCCGCCATCGAAGACGGCTTCGCGCCCGACTACGCCGTCGTGGGCGAGGGATCGACCAACTACGCGGGCGACGACCAGACCGATGTCGTCGTCGCCCACCGGGGTCGCCGCGGTTCGACGATCACGGCGCGGGGGACGGCCGCGCACGCGAGCGAGCCCGAAGCGGGCGAGAACGCCGTCTACCGCGCCTGCGACGCCGTCGACGTCGTCCGCGCCCTCGACGCGCCAGAGGCGACAGTACTCGGCGAGCGCGTTCGGGGCAGCGTCGTCGTCACCGGGATCGACGGCGGGTCGGCGTGGAACGTCGTCCCCGAGGAGTGCACGGTGACGGTGGACGAGCGAACGGTCCCGGGATCGCGCGCGCCGCTCGACCGCGTCGAGGGCGTCGACGGCGCCCGCTGGACGGTCGAACAGGACCTGCCGCCGATGGCGTGCGACGACGCCGACTTCGCCGACGCGGCGCTCGCCGCGGCCGACGCGGCGCAGGCGGCGACGCCCGAACTGGTGACGAAGCCGCACGCGACCGACGCCGGGTGGCTCGCCGCCGCGGGGACGACCTGCGTCGTCGCCGGCGCGTCCGAACCCGGCGAGGCCCACACGGCGACCGAGAGCGTCTCGATCGACGCGCTGGTGCGGTGTCGACGGCTCTACCGGACGCTCGCGGAGCGGTGGCCCGGCGGCTGACGCGTGACTCGGTCGCGGAGACGGCGGCGAGCGCCGACGGACGCTACAAATGCAGCGGGTCGGGCGCGGGCGGCGTCGACCGCTTGTGCGCGCTGCGCTCGTACAGTTCGACGACGCGCTCGACCTGCGCCTCGGTGACGCCGAGGTGCCGGACGGTGGCGGCGGTCGACAGCGGGCCGTCCACGTGGAGCGCGAGGATCGCATCGAGCGTGTCGTATCCGACGCCCATCTCCGCTTCGTCGGTCTGTCCCTCCCACATCTCCGCGGAGGGGGTCTTCATCACCAGCTCCTCGGGCGCGCCCAGATGGGCGGCGAGCTGCCGGACCTGCTGTTTGTAGAGGTTGCCGATCGGGTGGCAGTCGACCGCGCCGTCGCCGTACTTCGTGAAGTATCCCGTCAGCGCCTCCGAGCGGTTGCCCGTCCCGAGGACGATCCGGTCCTTGTGGTTCGCCACGAAGTAATTCAGGATCGCCCGCGTGCGGACGTAGACGTTCCCGGCGGCCGTCCGATCGTCTGCGGCCTCCGGGAACGCGTCGAAGAACGTCTCCGCGATGGGCTGGATCTCGATCACGTCGTAGGGCATTCCGAGCTCTCGGGCGACCCACTCGGCGTCACTCATGTTGTCCTCGGCGTTCACCACGCTCGGCATCACGAGCCCGTGGACGCGCTCCGCGCCGAGCGCCTCGACGGCCAGATAGGCGACCGTCGTGCTGTCGATGCCGCCGGAGAGTCCGAGCACCGCGCCCTCCGCGCCGGCGTCGTCGACGACGCCTTCCAGGAACGACGTGAGGTGGTCGACGGTCGCCTCGAGTTCGGCCTCGGAGAGCCGGAGGTCCAGCGGCGCGTCCGCCGAGAGGACCGATTGATTCGGAGTCATCACCGACTCGTACCGTCTCGGGGAACTAATACCCACCCGTTGCGGCGTATCGGTGGACGAACATTGTGTTCTGTGACGAATAATGACGATCTCGTAACTACGAGCGTCCACAGGCGACCGTTCGACAGACGGCTTCCGGCTGACCGCGTTCGCCCGTTGCGGGGTGCGGTGAGAGCGAGCACCGACGCGGCAAGACACTGACCCTCGGTACCACACCACGGGAGGGATATCCTCGTTAATGAGTCGTTAAGGGCTTCAGGACCGGCTTGTAGCATCCTCAAGCTACCTACGATTAAGTGGTATCCGGTCTACGGGTGAAGCGAGAAATGGTCGATCTATCGCGACGCAAGATGGTACTCGGCATCGGACTTCTCGCGACCGGGAGCGGGGCGTCCTTCACGTCTGCGGCGTTCAGCGACGAAACGTCTCCGAGTTCTGACTTCCGAGTCGTCGCCGCGGGCGACCTCAACGTCAGGCGGGGGACGGCATTCAAAAATAACAGTGAAAGCTACGTTATCTCGAGTTACGACCCTGCCAACCCCAGCGGATCCGAGATCACGGACTGGAGCGCGCTGAACCCGGATGATCTGCCCGTAGCGTGGGCCGATGACAACGAGAACGGCAGTCTCTCGGTCCAATTGGCGTACCAGAACAAGGACAACTCAGCGAGTCCGGACACGCTCAGTAACTTCCTCCAGATCTCGAACGACGGCACGACTACCGAGGAGGTCGGGATCAACTACGAGGGGGGATACGCCTTCGACGGGTCCGAGGACTGGACGGCGTCGTCGAGTGACTTCTATAATTCCGGGACCGACGTCATCGGGAAAGACGACGTGCAGTCGATATTCAAGTTCCAAGACAACAGCGATAGCACTCTCGTTTCGCCGTCGTCTCCCGACAGCGCCGAAGACCCCGCGAACTGGATCGAATTGACTCCCGGCGACACGCTCGACGTCGATCTGACGGTGACGCTCGACAGCGACCAGGTCTCGACGTTCGCCTCGAACGCCGGTGGCGCCAGTCCGTTCAGCGAGGGGCTGGTGGACTTCCAGCTGCTCAGTTCGATCACCGTCGGCAGCAAGGAGCAGAGCTCGGCGTAGTCGAGGAGCGCTATCTCCCGTCCTCTCCCACCGTGGTCCCCCCATTACCGACGCGAACCGCGCCGTCGCGCCCCCGATCGTATGAACAGCTATATGTGGAACAGTTCAGAGACTGCTCACGTATGCAGTGTGGTCGACTGCCATCGCCGCTGTCGAGGAGCGGCCCCTGATGTCGCTCTCCCGGCAGCAGAAGTTCGACACGCCCGAGAAGAACGAGCTCTACGACCTCCTGAGCAACCACCGGCGCCGGTACGTCATCCACTTCTGCAAGCGCGCGGACGGGCCGGTGACGCTCTCGGACCTCGCCGAGCAGGTCGCCGCGTGGGAGCAGGACAAAGAGATCGCAGAGCTCACCTCCGCGGAGCGAAAGCGGGTGTACACCTCGCTCCAGCAGACGCACCTCGACCGGCTGGCCGACGCCGGGATCATCGACTACGACGGCGACGAGATCGTCCTCACCGAGGACGCCGAGGAGCTGGACATCTACCTCGACATCGTCCCGGCGAAGTCGATCCCGTGGGGCGTCTACTACCTCGGGCTCTCGCTCCTCGCGGGCGTCGTGCTCGCCGGTATCTGGCTCGATCTCGTCCCGACCGAGACGATCCCGGTCGTCGGCTGGGCGACGATCGTCTTCGCGGCGTTTCTGTTCTCCTCGATCGCACAGGTCGTCCAGAACCGCCGGTACCGACTCGATCGGTTCGACCGGCCGCCGTGACGATGCTCGGGCGTCGTCCCCGCCTCACCGCTCGTTTCGGGTTTCAGGCACACCAATACAATAGGGCTTGGGGACGTAGTACCCCCGTGAGTACGGGCCGACGGACCGTGTGGGACCACTCCGAGGGCGTAGCGCGTCACAGTCGCTGCGCCGTCAGACCGGGAACCTATGGCACGTAAACGAACGCGCAGTCGGGGCGGCTCCGGGGGGCCGATCAGCCGACGCACCCTGTTACTCCTGTTCGGGGTGGGGGGCGTCGGGACGATCGATTACTACACCACCGGCGCGTTCGATTCGATCGCCGGCCGTCGGCCCTTCGAGATCGGCAGCACCACCGACGACGCCGCGCTCGTCGGGATCGACGCGACGGCGCAGTCCGGCGACGACGGGGCGACCGTCACGCTGCTCACGCTGACCAACCGCTTCGATAGCCCGCTGACGTCGATTTCGGCGTCGATCGTCGGCCCGTCGAACCCGCCGCTCGACACCGCGGCCCTCCAGACGCCGGACCGGCTCGATCCGGGCGAATCCGGGGCGATCGAAGCGCCGCTCGCGTGTTCGACCGACCGCCAGCAGTCCGTCGACGTGTCCGTCAGCGTCTCCGGCCCGCAGGAGTCCGTCGAGTTCACGCGCTCGGTCCAGCTCAGCTGTCGGGCCGGCGCTGCCCCCGTCTGTAACCCCCTCCCGCTGCCCACCGAGTGCACCGTCGATTCGGTCCCGCAGTGGGGCCAGACCGAGTGCAGCGTCGTCGTCGACACCGGGGATGAGTTCGACGAACGGATCGGCGGCGGCGTGACTATCGGCGGCGCGGTCGACGTCACGTCGGGCGACGAGACGTCGCTGGCCGTCCGGGGAGGGGCGACGATCGCCGACTACCTCCGGCTCGAGTCGTCCGACGACATCGAGTTCGCGTCCGGCGGCGGCTCGACGATCGGGGGCCCCGTCCAACTCGACGCCGGCGGGGACGTCACCGTCGACGTCAACAGCGCCATCGAGGGCGGCCTCTGCGTCGCCGACAGCGGCGAACTCGACGTCTCCGTCGCGCGCGGCGGCTCGGTCGGCGGGGAGCAGTCGCTCACGGCCGGGGACGGCGTCTCACTCGAGATCGAGGGGAGCTCCTCTGTCGGGGCGACGACGATCGACGCCCGCGGTGACGTCGACGTCACCACGACCGGGAGCGCCGGGATCTCCGGCTCCCTCGACGTCGAATCGACCGGCGACGTGGGCGTCTCCGTCGACGGCAACGGCACCGTCGGGGGGTCGGTCGACGTCGTCGCGGGCGGCGCGGTCGACCTGACGCTCACCGGCAGTTCGTCGGTCGACGGCGACGTGCGCGTCGAGACCGATACCGACGTCTCGGTGACGCTGTCGGGCAGCACGTCCATCGGCGGGGAACTCCACGTCGACACCGCCGGCGACGTCGACATCGAGATCGCCGGCAGTTCGTCCGTCGGCGGCGGGATCGTCGTCACCGGGGCCGACGAGTCGACGCTCTCGATGGGCGGCGGTGGATCGACCGTCCACAGCGGAGCCACGTTCGAGACCGACGGCGGGGTGACCGTCGAGATTGACGACGGCGCGACGATCGACGGCGGCGTCGTGGTGCAGTCCGCGGGCGATGCCTCGATCGGCGTCGACGGCGGCGGCTCCTCGATCACCGGCAACGCCGTCGTCGACACGTCCGGCGAGGTGTCGATCGATCTCGATAGCGGCGGGGGGATCGGCGGCGACCTCACGATTCAGAACTCGAGCGATGTCTCGGTCTCGGACTGTTCTGCCGTCGGCGGCACGGTCACGCCCCAGAGCGCCTGCTGAGGCGCTACGTCCGAATCGCCCGGACGTGAAGCGTCACGTCGAACTGCTCGTCCGGCAGATCCGAGATCCCCCCGGGGGCGCGTTCCGCGAGCAGGTTCACCGCGACACCGAACTCGGCGCTGTCGCCGGGAGCCAGCGTCTCCTCGCTGGATTCGAGCAGCGTGTGCACGCCCCCGTCGGTGGTGACCGGACCGTCGGCGGTGACGCGGAGCGTCTCCCGCACGTCCTCGCGCTCGCCGCTCGCGTCCGTCACCTCGAACTCGAACTCGACCTGATCGACCGTCACGTCGCCGTTGTTCGTGAGCAGAGCGATGCGGTCGAACTGGGAGTCCGCCCGCTGATTCAGCGTCTTCAGGACGATCTCCGTCACCTCTCCCTCCTCGTCCGTCTCGACGTACGCCTCGTCGTCGCGGGCGGGAGTGAGCGCGAGCTCTGAGACCACGACGACGCGCATGTCCGCGGCGGCGCTGCTCCCGGAGGTGAACGCCCCCGCGGAGGCAACCGCTCCCCCGAGGGCGGCGGACGCGATAGCCAGCGTGACCTGTCGTCGGTTGAGCATAGTGTCTGTGGCGCCGTCGAACGGCGTGGGTGACGGGCGGTGCGCTTCCCGTCGGCGAGGGCACGATGCGCCGACCGATCCGGTGAGTCGTCCTCCCCGCCCCTCTGAGTACCCTCACGGTCCCACAGCCCTTTGTATTGTGCGGCTTTTCCCCGGGGAAAGCCGGGCTTGAAGCGCGTCCCGAGCGGCCGACCACACGTTCAGGCCGGACGATACCGCGTTCAATCACCGATGAAGCATCTTCAAGCGACCTAATACAAAGTGGGAAGGGGGTAACTACGAGGTATGGCAAGCAGACGAACGGTTCTGGTCGGACTCGGTGGACTGGTCGCCGGCGGCGGCGCGCTGATCGGGACGGGCGCGTTCACGACGGTCGAGGCACAGCGGACGGTGAGCGTGTCGACCGCGGGCGACGCCAATGCGTTCCTCGCACTCACTCCTGCGCGCGGCGACAGCGCCTACGTCGATGACTCCGGCGACACGATCCAGATCAACCTCGACGGAACCGACAGCAACAACGGCGCCGCGAGCGGGCTGAACCAGAACGCTCGCACGCGGTTCGAGAACCTCGTTCAGGTCGCAAACAACGGGACACAGGACGTCGCGAGCCTGACGTTCACGTTTTCGGTCACCGGAACCAACAACGACAGCGGCCACGAGGCCGCGCTAAAGATCACGTCCGGGAGCACGACGATCGACGCCGACGGCTCGACGAACCTCTTGGACAGCGATCTCACCCCCGGTAACAGCGTGACCTTCGGCGTCGAGGTCGACCTGCTCGACAGCGGTATCTCCGACATCAGCGACAGCGCGGAGATCGACCTCACGATCACCGCCGAGACGTCGAGTAACTGATCCCGCAGTCGATCGCTTTCTTCGCTTTCTCGGCTTCCCCGCTCTCACCCTCTCCGTTCACAGCTTCCGCCTGAGCCACTCGCCGAGCGAGACGTTCCGCGACCGCGAGCGGAGCCGGAGCGGTTCCAGCCCGACGGCGACGACGAACACCGTCGACAGCGCGACGATCACGGCCAGATCGATCGCGGCGACGACCACGAACGGGTGAATCGCGTGCAGCCGGACGATCACCGGAACCGGGAGGAGGCGGACGTACTGCCACTCGGAGATCGAGCGGACGTACGTCCCCGTCTCCTCTGGCGCGTAGATCGTCGCGGTCGTCCCGCTCGTTTGCCCCCTCGAGACCACGTGCGTCGTCTGGTCTATGACCACGCCGGTACTGGCGGGCTCGATGATGGCGACGCGGGTGATGTACCCGCTGTTGGTGATCTCGTAGTCGACGGTCTCGCTGCCGCCCCGCTGGATCACGGTCGGGCTCTCGCTCGGGGCGTCCGAACTCACGATCGTGATGTCGTCGGTGCCGGAGGGCAGCACCATACTCGCCGTGATCGGGACGACGATCAGCGACAGGATGACCAAGAGCACGACGGAGGCCCGAATCACCCCGCCTCGGGAGGTCGACCGGCTGTCCCGTCCGCGCCCCGACGACACGGAGTCGACGGCGAAGCTGTACAGCAACAGCGCTCCGCCGCCCACCAGCATCATCGTCCCGAGGTCGCCGTCGGCGAGGCCGCCCATCCCGGGAACTCCGGCGACAATCCCGACGACGAACCCGACGCCCTCCTGCATCGCCATCGCGGCGGTCCCCAGATTCGGAAGCACGACGACCTCGCCGTTCACCTGCAGGGCCACGGCGGCGATCTGCGACTCCTGTACCGGTGGCTCGTCGCTGTCTTGGTCGGTGAAGGGGTTCGCGTCACCGCGGGTGATGTACCCCTCGTCGGTTCGCCCGACGATTCGGTGCGTCGTCAGTCCGCCCCCCTCGAGCTCCTGTGCGTCGAACGTCACCACGTCGCCGTCCTCGATATCGCCGGCGAGCGCGGGGGGAACCGCGACGAATCCGTCGCCGGGTTCGAGCGTGGGCGACATGCTGCCCGTCACGACGAACCCGAGGAGAATCGGCTGGCCGAGCTGCTGTCCGACGAACATCGCGATCAGCACGAGTACGAGCACGGCCGTCAGGACGCTTCCAGCCGATGATCGCAGACTCATTCCCCGTCTGCCGTATCTGGGGCGGTCGACGGCTTATGTGTGTCGCCGCTCCGAGAGGTACGCCGCCCGGCTCTCTCGACAGGTTCGCGAATCCGCTATCAGATCCCGAGCCACTCGTCGGCCTCGACGTCCTCCAGGGCGTAGTAGTAGATCTCCGAGCCGTCGATCACGGCGTAGGCGTCGATCTGGGGATCGTGGATCACGCGGCGGTTGGTGTCGATGGCGACGTCGACGAGGTCCTCGAGCGTCAGGATCGAGATGTACTGCTTCTCGGAGTTGGTGGGGAACTCGCCGCGGGAGATCCACTCGGCGTGCTGGTCGTGCACGATCCTCGTCCGGAGCTCCTCGGGGTCGACGTGGTTTTCGATCCGCGTCACGACGGCGGCGGCGCCGAAGAACAGGAGCCCGAGCGCCCCGAGGGCGCCGTATTCGAGGGGGTCCGGCGGCTGCGTGATCTGTCGCTGCGCGGGCGTCGACTCGGTTTCCTCGGCGACGAGCGATCCGTCGACGTAGTACGCCACCTCGTCGATCACGAAGGGGGCACTCGCCCGGAGCGTTCCCTCGTAGGACTCCGTCCGGTAGGTCGCCTCCATCACCAAGCGGAGCTGAAACTGCCCGACTGATTGGACCTCCTGTTGTATCGCCGCCAGTTCCTGATTGAGCGCCGAGACGTTCAGCGTCTCCGAAGCGGCCGCCCGGCCGTCTTCGACCGTCCGGTCCGTGTCGACGATGGTCCGCGTCGACTGATAGAACGGCTCGCCGTCGCGGACGCCGCGGACCTCCAGTTCGAGGCGCTGGGCGACCTGCACGGGCTCGCCCGCCGGCACGCTCGTGGTCATATCGAGCGTCATCGACGGCGACGCCGACAGGAAGTACACGGAGCGGTTCTCGAGCCGTTCGCCCTGCTCGTAGAGCGCGCTCGGCCGCGTGACGAGCGCGCTCGAGTACGTCTGCGTGCTGAACGCCTGTTGGTCCGTCTCCTCGGTGACCGTCTGCGTCGTGGGCGTGCTGAAGACGTATCCCGCCCCGACGAGACAGAGCACCCCGAGGACCACGAACGCCCCCACGACGAGGCGGTGGTTCTCGCTGATGAACAGTTTGAGGCGGTGTTCAAGCGCCATTGGCGGGGGTGCCTCCGAAACTGCGGGCGGTCGAACACCGTGGAGCGGCGGACATCACGCCGGATATGGCCGCAGTGGCAACAAAACTTTTGTCCTCGCCGAATAATAGCTCTGTAGGATAGGCGCCGTTATGTCAGACGAGTTTCCCGACCGCGGCGATGGCACCCCCTCGACGACGTCGTTCGAGGAGTGGCTAGACCAACAGGCCAAGAGTCAGGGAATCTCTCGCGAGGAGCTGTTCGATCGGCTGATCTCCTCGTACTGGACGCTCAACGAGATGATGCAGCTACTCGACGACTCCGGAGGGAGCGATCCGGGGTCCGACAGAAGCCGCTCGCGCTCATCGGACGACGACCCCCGATCTGCCCCGCGGATCGGCCACACGCCGGGGGGCGACCGCTCGGGACGCGCCCCGAGCGGCGAGTCGAGGACCGGAACGCCGCCCGCCGGTTCGGGGCTCGACCCCGTCGAGAGCGAGGAACCGCCCAGTGGCGGGCGTTCGGGAGACGCCCCCGCGGACGACCGGATCGACGCGCTCGCCGACCGGGTCGAGTCGCTCACAGAGCGGCTCGAGCGCGAGACCGACCGCGGACAATCGCTGGACGAGTTCGCCGACTCGCTGGCGGCGCGGCTGACGCGGATCGAAGCCGATCTGGACGAACTGGAGGCCGACGCGACGTCCGCGCACGACGCCCTCGAATCCGAGCACGACGCGCTCGCCGACCGGATCGAGTCGTTGGAGGCGGACCTCACCGATCGGCAGGCGTCGCTGGCGGACGAGCAGCGGTCGCTCGCGGACGAGCAACAGCAGGTCCGGAGGTGGCTCGACTCTGAGTTCGACAGCCTCCAGACGATTCTCGAGTACCTCGTCTCTCAGACCGACGAACTGGACGCCCACCTTTCCAGCGCAGAGGAGCGATACGAGGCGGAGCTCTCGCGGCTTCGCGCCGAGCGCGCGGCGCTGCGATCGCTCAAGGAAGAGGCGGCGGCGCTCGGCGTTCGCGCAGGCGAGTGTGAGTCTTGCGGGACCGAGATCGACCTCGGCCTGCTCGAACATGCGTCCTGTCCCGACTGCGACGCGCCGCTTTCCGGCGTCGACGCGCGGGATCGGTGGCTGGTTTTCACAGACTACGTCGTCACCACCGAGGAGGACGGCGGCGTCCCCTCGGCGGCGCGACAGGCTCCCCCGGCGGAACGCTCGGACACGTCGCCGGCACGGCAGCCGGCGGCGTCCCCCGCCGACCCGGCCGTGGACTTCTCCGGGATCGGCGAGCCGCCACCCCAGACGTCCGAGCGCCCCGAGAGCGACCACGACGGCGCCGGCACCGACGCCGCTGGTCGGGACGGGAACGACCCGCAGACGCGGATTCAGATCGGCACACCGAACGCCGCCGAGGACGCGAGCGACGGGACGGCCGCCGAGCGCGATGACGCCGGCGACGGGGATGAACGCGGACCGGACACGGCGTTCGAGTCGCCGTTCGGCGACCTGAGTGACCTCCAACGACAGGAGGGAGACGGCGCCGACGACTGACCGCGATTTCAGAACTCACAGGAGCGAGACGGAGCCGTCTTCGTCGAACGTGATCACCGTATCGAACAGCGACTCGAAGGACCGCACCGACTCGTCGGGGTGCTGCTCGGGGTCGAGGTGGTAGTGTGCGCGCGCGCCGGCCGCCTGCACTCGACCGCGGAGGACGTGTAGAAAACGGAACACGCGCTGGCGGTCGCCGGTGAGGCTGAGGAGGTCCGAGAGCGAGTGAAAACACACCGTCGTCTCGCCCGGCTTCTCCTCCCACTTCGTGAGCTGTTTGCTGGTGATGATGCCGATGCGGCGGAGGTCCTGCGCGTTCGTGACGGTCCGGATGTCGACCGGGCCGTCGTACTGGTCGTAGTTCGACTCCCGGTTGTAGTTCCGCACGTCGATGACCGCGGTTTCGCCGACCGGCCCGTCGAGGTAGTTTTCGAGCACCGAGAGCCGCTGACTCGGCGTCTCCGTGATCGTGATCACCAAGAGGTTGACGGGCTCGTCCGTCCGAGACGCCATCAACCGGGAGCACAGGCCCTCTTCGGAGGGGGAGTCGCCGGGGCCGGAGATGAGCACGTTCGACGCGTCGCCGATCAACTCCAGGACGGCCTCGGTCTTCGGGTCGAGCGCGGCCGCGCCGCCGGCCGTCTCGCCCCGGACGAAGTCCCACTCGCCGGCGTCCGCCTCCTCGTCACCGAGTGCTTCCTCGTCCGTCCGTCGGCCTTGGAGGGAGTCCGCGAGCTGCGACAGCGGCGTGTTCTCCTCGGAGTCGCCGGCGTCGGCATCGGCGTCCGTGGACTCGTCCGCCCGAGGGGCTCCCGCCTTGATCCGGTCTGCGAGGTCCGAAAGGGACGAAGAGGGCTCGTCGTCGGCTGCGGATGATTCCTCCTCTTCGTCGCGCATACGAAATACTGTGAGAGATATACAATAAGTCTTGACAAATTTCGAAGTCAGCGACGGAAAGGGAGTAGACTTATCACCTCGACGACCCAATAATAAGACGGTTGTACCGATAGTATGAGCGCCCATCCCCACGTCCTGATCGTCGACGACGAGCCCGATCTCGCCGACCTCTACGCGTCTTGGCTGGAGGCGGAACACATCGTCCAGACGGCCAACGACGGCACGAGCGCGCTCGAACTGCTCGATGAGTCCGTCGACGTGGTCCTTCTCGACCGCCGGATGCCCGGGATGTCCGGCGACGAGGTGCTCGAACGGATCCGCGAGCGGTATCCCGACTGTACCGTCGCGATGATCACCGCTGTCGACCCGGACTTCGACATCCTGAAGATGGGCTTCGACGCCTATCTCACGAAGCCCGTCGGACAGACTGATCTCAACGACGTCATCGACCGGCTGCTCCGCCGCTCCGAGTACACCGAGACCCTCCGTGAGTTCTTTATGAAACTCTCGAAGCGCGAGGCGCTGGAGGCCGAAAAGCCCGACTTCGAGCTCGAATCCGACGAGCGGTACCGACAGCTCGAATCGGAGATCGAGTCCCTGCGGCGCCAGTCGGAGGCGCATATGGCGGATCTCGACGGCGAGGACTTCGAGGCGCTGTTCTACCGGCTCGACGCGGTCTGAGCCCTGTTCGGTCCATTCGTCATACTTAAGTTGAGCCTGGGGCTCTGTTTCGAGTGGAGGCGGACCGGTCCGCGTGCGACGCGCGCCAGTGGTCCAGTGGCAGGACAGTGGCTTCCCAAGCCACTAGCCCGGGTTCAATTCCCGGCTGGCGCATTTTTCATCCTCGCTTCGCTCGGCAGAAAAATCCGCCAGCCGACGTCCCGCTCGCGTCGCTCGCGGGACTCCCGGCTGGCGCATTCTGTGGGGGATCATACGACAAGTGAAGGCGTTACGCCGGGAATCGGATCCGACGTCCCGCTCGCGTCGCTCGCGGGACTCCCGGCTGGCGCTCGAATTCCACCAGTCGGTGTGATTGTCTTCGGATCACCACTCGCCGGCGAACTCGACGGATGGTACCGCCCCGCTCGTCACAACGAACAGTCAGTCACTCCGGCGTGTTTGGGGCAGTCCGATCCCGCTCGAACTCGTCGAACGTGTCGAGGTCCGCAGGGAGGTCGTAGTCGAGTTTCCGCTCGGACTGACGGTTGGTGAGGCTGTCCTCGACCGGCTCGGCGACGTCCTCCCAGCCGGGTTTCACCTTCAGGCTCTTCGCGGGGATCCCGGCCGCGATATGGTGGTCCGGGACGTCGCCCTGCACGACCGAGCGCGCGCCGACGACGGCGTTCTCGCCGACGCGACACCCCGCACGCACCATCGCGTCGTAGGTGACGCGGGCGTCGTCGCCGACGATCGTGCGGTAGTTCGAGACGTCGGTCTGGTCGACGACGTCGTGGTCGTGGCTGTAGAGGTGGACGTTGTCCGAGATCGAGGCGCGATCGCCGATTTCCAGCTCGCCGCGGTCGTCGAGGTGGACGTCGTCGTGGATCACGACGTTGTCGCCGACGGAGATGTTGTGGCCGTAGGTGAACGTGATCCCCTTGAAGAACCGGCAGTCGTCGCCGCACTCCGCGAAGAGGTGCCCGGCGAGCATCTGTCGGAACCGGTGGGCGAACGCCACGTTGTCGGCCATCGGAGTGGCGTCGAACTGCCGCCAGAGCCACTGGAGGTACTTCGAGCGCTCGAACCGCGATTCGTCCTTCTCGGCGTAGTACTCCGACTCCAGCGTCGCGTTGCAGGGGTCGTACCCCTGGAGCCGGACGCGCTCGGCGGCCGAGACGTCCTCGCCGGCCTGCCAGCGGTCGTACGCCCCGCGGTCCCCGTGGAGGTCGACGAGTATCTCCGTGACGACGCGGCAGGTGTCCTCGTCCGAGGCGAGCCGCTCGTCCACTTCGTCGATGAACGACTCGACGTTCGCTTCCGCCTCCGCGGGAAGGGAGACGTTGACTTTGGTCATCGACGCCGAGTTCGACCTCCGGCGGCAAATCCGTTCGGGTGTGCGAACCGACCGACCGACCGCGTCGGATTTACGTCGCTCACGCGGCGTCGGCCTCGAACCGTTCGTATCGTTCGCGGAACTGCGCCAGACACGAGGGACAACAGAAGTGGTACCGCTCGCCGCCGAGGCGTTCGCTGCGCCCCTCGCTAGTGACGGTGTTTCCGCACTCCGCACACGACAGCGCGAACTCCGCGCCGCCGACCGCCGGCGACCACTCGACGTCGCCGACGACGGTCACCTCGTAGTCGTCGACGAGAGAGAGGTCGACGAGGCGGCCGAGCTGCGCGCGGACGGCGTCGGCGCGCAGGCGGCCGTGAAACACGACGTCGCCCTCGGCGGTGACGAAGACGTGTTCGACCGCGTCCGCCTCGAGCACGTCGTCGCGAACGTCCTCGACCGCGTCCGCGGGCAGTTCGAGCGTCACGAGGACGGGCACGCCGGCCCGGAGCTGTGAGCGGTCGATATCGACCGTGAAGCGCCGGATGACGCCCGACTCGCGGAGCCGTTCGATCCGGTCGGAGACCGCCGGCGGCGAGAGGTCGACCGCCTCGGCGATGTCGCTGTAGGGGCGGCGGCCGTCCGCGACGAGCAGTTCGAGGATTCGAACGTCGGTTTCGTCGAGCGTTGACATACCCGACGTTCGTGAGCCGGGACCAAGTCCGTTTCCCCTTCGACTTTGGTTTCGAAGCTTCTTGGGTGATCTAACTGGGAATAAAAAAACGGGAACGGACTTACTTTCCCGGGACCAAGGATACACCGATGGCTTCGACACGAACGATCTCGGTCTCGGGAATGAGCTGTGACCACTGCGAACAGACCGTCGAGGACGCCCTC
The DNA here is from genome assembly GCF_052545375.1 of Halobellus sp. GM3. Lineage (NCBI taxonomy): Archaea > Methanobacteriati > Methanobacteriota > Halobacteria > Halobacteriales > Haloferacaceae > Halobellus > Halobellus sp. GM3. The sequence continues at coordinate 89,777 of NZ_JBQWLT010000001.1, forward strand.
CTGTCGGTTCCGGGTGTGGAGTCGGTGACGGTCGATCGCGAGTCCGGGTCGGCGACCGTCGCGGGCGACGCCGACGTCTCGTCGCTCGTCGCCGCGGTCGACGACGCGGGCTACGAGGCGTCGGCGTAGCGGTCGAGCGGTCCCCACGCTACTCTCTTCGGAGTCGTTCCCGGCGTCGCTCGTACTCCTCCTCGGAGATGTCGCCGCGGGCGTAGGCGCCTCGTAGCTCTTCCATCGCCGGATCCCGTCGATCGGCTGTCTCACCTCGGTCGCCCGAGGCTGCGCGGTAGAGCACGTAGCCGCCGCCGACGAGAGTCACGAGCAGCAGTAGCCGCCACAGCAGTACGACGACCCACCAGACGGTTCCGCCGCCCCCGCCGTCGTGCATCGGCCCCCACATCCCGCCGTCGTACATCGGCCTCCACATCCCGCCGTCGTACATCGGCCCCCACATCCCGCCGGCCCACGCCCCGCCGGACATTCCGAACAGGAGCGGGCCGGCGAGCAGGAGCACACCGAGAACGACGAGCGCGCCGACGAGCCACTGGATCGCGTCTCTCTCTGGCATAGCCATCACCGTTCGTTGCTACGGGGCGCTCCCTTACTTCGGTTCGCACTTCGAAATCGACTGTTTCTCGGATTGAGAGTTCGGTTTCGAAGGTGCTTTCGAGCGGCCAGTCACCGGTTGCGACGTCCGCGGCGACTCCGGACCGCGGCGGTGACCACGAAACGTATATCCGCCACGGACACACTCGAAGTGAGTATGCCGCTTTTCGGGATCCCGGGCGTGGCGGTCGTCTTCGCGCTGGTCGTTCTCGCTCTCGTCGCGTTCGTCACGGAGGTGGTCCCGAGCGACGTCACCGCGATCGGGATCATCGCCGCGCTCGTGATTCTCGAACCGTGGACCGGCGTCGGGCCGCGGGCCGCTATCTCCGGGTTCGCGAACCCCGCGACCGTCACGATCATCGCGATGTATATGCTCAGCGCCGGCATCCAAGAGACGGGGCTGATCAAGCGTCTCGGCGCGGTACTCGCTGACCTCGTCGACGGGAGCGAGTACCGCGCGCTCGTCGCGACAGTCGGGACCACGGGGCCCATCGCGGGCGTCATCAACAACACGCCGGTGGTCGCCATCTTCATCCCAATGATCACGGACTTGGCCGAGCGGACGAACACGAGTCCCTCGAAGCTCCTCTTGCCGCTGTCTTACGCCGCGATCCTCGGCGGGACGCTCACGCTCATTGGGACCTCGACGAACATCCTCGCGAGCGACTTCGCTCGCCTGCTCATCGACGGCCGCGACGGCATCGGGATGTTCGAGTTCACCGGTCTCGGGGTCGTGCTGCTGCTCGTCGGGACGGCGTACCTCCTGACGGTCGGGCGGTGGCTCACTCCCGCTCGAATCCCTGTCGACGCCGACCGCGTCGCGGAGTTCGACCTGTCCGACCACCTCGCGTTCGTCCGCGTGAAAGCGGACTCGGCGGCTGTCGGAGCGTCGCTCAACGCCTTCGACGCGGGCTACCCGGAGATCCGCGTCCTCCAGCTTCGCCGCGATGGGAACGCGCAGGCGGGACCGCACGCGAGGACGCCGATCGAGGCGGGCGACGTACTCGTCGTTCACGGCTCGCTTCAGGCCGTCAACCGGTTCCGAGAGGACGCGGATGTGAGCCACCTCGTCCGGGAACCCGTCACCGAGGACACCTTCGAATCGTCGGCGACGGACGGGACCTTGGCTCGGGCGGTTGTCCCCGATCACTCACGCTACGTGGACGAGACCGTCGCGGAGACGGGACTCGAGGAGTACCACCGGACGACGGTGCTGGCGGTCCGTCGCGCCGGCGAACTGCGCCGAACGGAGCTCAGTGAGCTGACGCTGCAGGCCGGCGACCTGCTCTTGGTTCGGACCACGCCGGCGTCGATCGGGTACTTCGCCGACACGGGCGATCTCGTCGTCGTCGACGAGCCCTCGGAGCCGCCTCGGGACGGCGAACGGGAGGCCGACTCTGACGACGAGCGCGGGGTCGCCTCCGACGACGGCGGTACCGCGCGGCCACCGGTCGCACCGAACGCCCCGATCGCGGTCGGGATCCTCCTCGGCGTCGTCGCGGTCGCGGCGTTGGATCTCCTGCCGATCGTGATCGCCGCGCTCGGCGGTGTCGTGGCGATGGTCCTGACGGGCTGTCTCACGACCGCGGACGCCTACGACGCCGTCTCTTGGAACATCGTCTTCCTCCTTGCGGGGGTCATCCCGCTCGGGCTCGCGCTCGATTCGACCGGCGGCGCCGCGCTGCTGGCCGAACTGCTCGTCGCGACCGGGGACGTCCTGCCGCTCGTGGCCGTTATGTTCGTCCTCTACGTGGCCGTCGGGCTGCTCGCGAGCGTCATCACTCCGGTCGCGACCGTCGTCCTCGCGATCCCCGTCGCGGTCGACGCGGCCGCCCGCCTCGGCGCGAACGAGTTCTCGTTCCTGCTGGCGGCGATGTTCGCCTCCGCGACCTCGTTCGTGACGCCCGTCGGCTACCAGACGAACCTGATGGTGTACGGCCCCGGCGGCTACGAGTTCGCCGACTTCGTCCGCGTCGGTGGGCCGCTCCAGTTGCTCCTCTCGGTGGTCGCGACCGTCGGAATCGTTACGATCTGGGGGCTGTGATCGCTATCGGCGGCGCTCGCAGCGCGCGGTCGGAACCGATGCTCGCCCGCGTCACTCGTTCGAGTCGGCAGCCTCGTCGGCGTTCGCCTCGACCTTCTCTGCGTGCGACCGCAGCGCGTCCGCGAGTGTCCGCGCCTCCGCCGCCGAGAGCGTCACCTCGTCCGCGTGGGCGGGAAGGGACTCAAGGTGAGCGTTGTCGAGCTCGAGCTGGAGCGTCACGTGATCGGGGTTCTCCCTCGGGGACGTGACGTTCAACACGCCGACCGCCTCGTCCTCGAAGTCGTGTCCGCGAGCCGCCGCATCGACGAGATCGAGCGTCGTGTAGGCGTTCACCCTGAGTAGTCGGTTAGGCATTGGGTATCTCTCGCACGGCCGGGAGTAAGTCGGTGTCGCCTCCGAAGAGCGGTTCCGCGCCGGGAATCGAACGTCCTGCGTCGCGGCTCATACTGATTGTTCCCGTCTCGTCGCGGTGACCGCCGTCAACCGGGTGGACGCTCACCGGTACACAGACAGAACGATACGTATCAGTCGTCCCCGGGCGTCGGTGGCGCCGCGTCCATCGAGTCGTCCGCCGCGTAGGGGTACCACGTCAGCTTCGTGTTGTGCATCATCGGGTCCTCGTAGTCCGTCTCCTCGGGCTCGACGAACGCGTCGAGTTCCTCGTCGTCGTGGCGGGCGACGAACGCGCGGAAGGACTCGCCCTCCTCGCGCTCGGCGGCGAAGGACTCGATCAGGTTCGCGATGGCTCCGGGGACCTCGTCGACGGGGACGCGCTGGGTCACCCAGCGCGCGAACTGCGGCTCGTCTCCGAGTCCCCCGCCGAGGCCGATATCGAGCGCCTCGACGGCCTCGCCGTCCTTTCTCGTTTTCATCCCGCGGAGGCTCACGTCGGCGATCTGCGGCTGTGCACAGGAGGCCGTACAGCCCGAGAGGTGGACGTGGAACTCATCGACGCCCTCCGGGAGGTCGACGTTCTGCTTCAGCCAGCGCGCGAAGCGCACCTGCCGGTTCTTCGTCTCGACGATCGAGAGCGAACAGAACTCCGTGCCCGTACAGGCGACGGAGCCGCGCATGAACGGCGAGGGATCCGGCGAGTAGTGTTCGAGGAGGTCCTCCGCGAGGAAATCGTCGAGTTCGGACTCGGGGACGTCGGTCACGATGACGTTCTGTCGCTGGGAGAGCCGCACTTCGCCGGAGCCGTACTCCTCGGCGAGATCCGCGAGCTCGAGGACCTCCTCGGCGCCCATCCGGCCGACGAGGACGTTCAGCCCGACGAAGTACCGCCCGTCTTTCTGTTCGTGAACGCCGACGAGGTCGTTCCGCTCGCCCGCGCCGGTGTTGTAGGTGTACTCCTCGCGGACGTCGCGGCCGGCGGTGTGAAGCTCGAAGTCGACGTACTCCGATTGGAGCGTCTCGCGGACCTTCTCTGCGCCCCACTCGTCGACGAGGAACTTGACGCGGGCGTTGTAGCGGTCCTCGCGGTCGCCGTAGTCGCGGAAGAGCGCCGAGATGCCGCCCGCGACCGCGGAGACGTTCTCCGGGCTGACCCACACGTCGATGTCGCGGGCGAAGCGCGGCTCGTTGCGCGAGAGACCGCCGCCGACGCGGACGTTGAAGCCGACGACGTCCTCGCCCGCGACCTCCTTGTACGCCGGCTCGAAGGCGAGGTCGTTGATGTCGCCCTGCCCTGAGCCGTCGGCGGAGCCCGTCACGGAGACCTTCCACTTCCGCGGGAGGTTCGAGTGGTCCTCGTTGCCCTTGAACGTCTCGTTGAGCTCGCGGATGACCGGCCAGGCGTCGATGACCTCCTGACCGTCCTTGCCGGCGACGGGGTTGCCGACAATGTTCCGCCAGGAGTCGCCGCAGGCCTGCTGGGTGGACAGCCCGTTCTCCTCCATCTTCTCGAAGATCGCCGGAACGTCGGAGAGCTCGATCCAGTGGAGCTGAATCGCCTGTCGGGTGGTGTAGTCGGCGTAGGCGTCGCCGAAGATCGGATTCGTCCCCGGGCCCCGCGCGTACTCGTCGGCGATCTCGCCGACGACGCGGAGCTGTCCCGGTTCCAGCAACCCGTTCGGCGTCCCGATCCGCATCATGAAGTACCCCTCTTGCCCGTTCCGCTGGTGGTACAGTCCCCACCACTTGAAGCGCTCGAACCACGCGTCGCGCTCGTCGTCGGGGATGGTCTCGAAGCCCTCCTCCGCGAACCGGAAGAGGTGCTCTCGGATCTCGTTTCCGTACACCTCGGATTTCCACTGCTCGACGTCCGTTGGCATCCTTATCAGGTACAGTGTCCCCACCTTCAAAGAGGAACGCGTGCCGTCAACCCTTCCCGCTGCTCCCGCTCTCAGGCGAGTATTTCCGGTTCTTCGCGCCGCGCGTGCGGAGCACGCCCTCGCGCCCGCGATCGACGTATTCGCCGTCGACGATCCGACCCACGGGGACCCAGTCAGTCGTCGATTTCGCCCCGCAGGCGATGCACTGGCCGTAGACGCGCACCTCGACGGACCGGCCGTCGACGCCCACTTCTTGGAAGTTCTCGACGACCAGATCGGCGAGGTCACAGTCGCAGAACGCCGACGCGTCGAGCCGCCAGAGCTCGCTCACGCTCACCCGCCGCTCGTCGTCGACAGAGAGCCACGCGCCGTCGTCGAGGATGCGCAGTCGAGTCGTCACACGCCCCCGTACGCGCTCGAAGGACCACTCTTTGACGACGGTCACAACGGTCGTCGCTGTCGGTGACGCCGACGGGGCGAGAGATCCCGTCGCAGTCGTTCGATTCGCCGTCGAACACGGCGTCGTAGATGCCGGAACGGAATTCCGGTATCCGGGAGTAGGGGTCCGATTTACTCCGGAAGCGTCGCTTATGCGGGACGGGGTCTTACGGAGGATCGATGACCGATCCGGTCCCCACAGACGAACGCGCATCGACCGATCGCACCCCGACCGGCCGGCGGCAACACGCCTCGGTGGACGTCGCTCCCGAACTCTACGACGCGGGTGCGGCCGAGCCGAAGTCCGCCGAGAGCACAGCACAGCGCGCCGGAACCGACCGCACTCCCGCCACGGATCTCCGATGAGCCTCACGATGGACGCCGAAGACGACGACCGAGCCGAACCGACCGACGAGCGGGCCGAACCGACCGACGAGCGGGCCGAACCGACCGACGACCGCGACGATGCGTCGTACGGCCACCTCGACGATCTCGCCGACGGGGCGGGCTGCACCGAGATCTGGGAGCACCTCTCGGACAGCCGCGAGGAGTAGCGCCGGACGTCCGCCCCGTCTGCCGCAGGGAGAGCCTTTTAATGGCGGACTCGCTACGTGGATGCGAAGATGACTGACGACGCCCCCGGTCGCGGTCGACGACTGCCCGCCGACCGCGAAGAGCCCGTGGGCGCGCCCGTCGTCCGCGCGGACCCCGCCGTCACGGGCGAGCGCGCCGAGCGGGCGGTCGGGTTCGACCCGGACGACCCCGAGAGCGTCGCCGAGGCCGCCGAAACCGTCCGGGCGTTCTCGGAGAACACCGTCGGCGCCGCCGACAACGTGTATATGCTCCGCGGCGCGGCCGCCTGTGCGGCGCTCGTCAGGGGCGTCGGCTCCTACAAGGAGGCCGTCGAGCGCGCCGGCGGCGACGTCTCCGTCTCGTTCGTCCGCAAGTGGGCGCGCGTTCACGACCTCCCGCAGGCGATCCGCCGGCACGTCGCCCGGGGGGACATCGCGCCGACGGCCGCAAAGCACATCGCCCGCGTCTCCGGCGTCGATCGGTTCGACCTCGCGTGGGCCGTCGTCGACGCGGATCTCACGGTGCGCCAGGTCCGGCGGATCGCGAGCGAGATCGACGGGGAGACGACCGCCGTCGACGCGCTCGCCGCCCGTGGGATCGAACTCGGTCGGCTCGAAGTGTCGCTTCCGATCGACGTTTACCGGGAGCTTCGGCGTCGCGCCTCCCTCGAGAACTGTGACCCCGGCGACATCGTCGCGGAGGCGCTCGAAGCGCACTTTGCGGACGCGTCAGTCTCCGACGAGTGACCCCTGTGACGCGTCTGTCGCCCGCGAGTGACCACGGTATCGACCGCGAGTGACTTCGGCGCGGGTTCCCGAGCGACCTCGGCGCGGGTCCCCGAGCCGTTCGGTCGGTCAGTCGTTCCGGCGCGTCTCACTCGACGGCTTCGCCGACGACGCCGTGGCGTCTGCGCGGTTGGATCGGCTGTCCGCCGCCTCTGCTGTCGGATCGGCGTCTGAGACGGCGGCGTCCGTCGCCTCGTCTCCGCCCGTCCCGTCCGGCACCGGGAGGTGAAGCTCGACGATCGCCCCGATCGCGTCGCCGTCGGTCCCTACGCCGTTTTTCGCCGCGCTCGTCCCGGATCCGTCCGGCGCGGGCGACGCGAAGCGAAGCGATCCACCGGAGCGCTTCGCCGCGTGATAGACGAACTGCAGACCCAGCCCGGAGCCGTGAAACAGCTGCGTGATGTCCGTCACTCCCTGTGCGGCCTTCCGTTCCATCTCGGGGATCCCGGGCCCCGTGTCGGTGATGGTGACGACGATTCGCTCGCCCTCGCGGGCGACCGCGACAGACACCCGCGGCGACTCCTCGGCGTGGATGATCGCGTTCTCGATCAGCTCCGAGATCGCCTCGCGGATCTCCGGGATCGCTTGGACCTCGAACGGTTCGGGGCAGTCGACTGAGATGTCGTGGTCGGGGTGGGCCTCCCGGCGCTCTGTGACGATCTCCTCGAGGAGTGCACAGACCTCGACTCGCTGGCGGACCGAGCCGCCGGTCAGTAGGTCGACGATCCGCCGCTCCTTGTCGGCGAGCGAGACCAGTTCCTCGCCGGTCTCTCGGATCTTCCGGGCGGAGCGTTGGGTCGTGTTCGTCCCCGACTCGAGAATCTCCGCGTGGCCGAGGATCAGGTTCATCTTGTTGTAGAGGTTGTGTCTGAGCACGCGATCGAGGACGTGTAGCTGGTGCTCGCGCTCGGCCTGTTCGGTGATGTCCCGACAGATGGCGACGGTGCCGTCGACGCTGCCGTCCTCGTCGTAGTGGGGGTAGCGGGTCGTCACGAACGAGTGCTTGCCCTTCGTCGGGAACACCGGATCGACCTCGTAGGTGATCGTCTGTTCCCGTTCCAGTACGTGCGACTTCCGCCGCTGGATCTCTTGTGCCGCGGTATCGTTCATAAACGCGCGCTCGTCGAGGCCGATCAGCTGGTCTTTGGGTATCCCGGCGTACTCGGCGACCGCGTCGTTCACGACATCGAAGGTCCCGTCGCGCCCCTGGAGCATAATGGGGTCCTCGAGCCGGTGGACGATCTCGCGGAACGTCTCGAGCTGTTCTTTCGTGTGGACCTGCTCTGTGACGTCAGTCTGAATGGCGACGAACCCCTCGACGGCGCCGTCGTCGCCGACGATCGGCGCGATGGTCTCGGAGGCGTGGTAGTGTTCGCCCGACTTCCGCGCGTTGACGATCGGCTGTGACCACACCTCGCCGCCGAGGACCGTGCTCCAGAGGTTGGTGTAGTATTCGGGGTCCATCTCGCCGGATTTGAGGATCGAGGGGTCCCGCCCGACCGCCTCGGCGGCGTCGTAGCCGGTGATCGACTCGAACGCGGGATTGACGTACGTGATCTCCCCGTTTCGCTTCGTGATGAATATCGCGTGGCCGGCGGCCTCGACCGCCCGCTTGAAGCGACGTGTCTCCTCCTCCCGATGCTTTCGCGGCGTGACGTCCTGAAACGAGCCGATGACGCCCGTGACGTCGCCGTCCTCGACGGTCGGCTCCCCGCGGGAGCGGACCCATCGCACCTCGCCGTCGGCCCGACGGAGCCGATAGGTCGAATCGAACGGCTCGCCGTCCAGCGCGTTCTCGATGTCGTCGCGGACGGCGCCTCTGTCTGCCGGGAGGTAAAACCCGATGGACTCGTCGACCGTCGGCTCGAACGACTCATCGACGCCGTGGAGCCGGTAGGTCTCGGCGGTCCACTCGACCTCCCGTCGTCCCGCGTCGACTTTCCAGCCGCCGACGTCAGCGAGCGCGGACGTCTGCGCGAGGAGGCTACAGCGCTCTTCGAGCAACTGCTCTCGTTCGGTCGCTTCGATCGCGGTCTCGACCGCGTCCACGAGGAGGGAGCGCTCGTCGGTGTCGATCGACCGCGGAAGGTACCGGACCGAGCCGCGGTCGGTCGAGCTGCGGGCGAGTTCCGGGTCCGCCGTCCCGGGGTACAGAATCAGCGCGCTGTGTGGTGCGGCGTCGCGGACGGCCTCGACGGATGCGGTGTCGCCGGCTGTGTCCGTCGCATCGGACACTGAATCCGGGGCCGGCGCGGCGGTCTCCCCCGCCCAGACGATACAGTCCGCAGCGGACGCAGACACCGTCCCCCGCCACTCTGTCGGGGACGGCGTGATCACTCGCACGTCTGACGCGGCGCTCTCTAGCGCCGCGCGGATCGACGACTCCAATTCGGTGTCGGCGGCGAGGACCACGACCGCGGCAGATCGACCGGTCATTCCGCACCGCGTCGCCCGCGCAGCGCCGGCTGCTGTGGGTACAGGGGGGGACTCTTCCCCAATTTAATACAGATCACACTACTTACGAACGCTTTCGCCGGAGAGTATTTATGTTCTTTTGACAGTGATCAGGACTGATAACGTCGACTTGCTGTCTCGATGCCCGCGTCTAGTCGTCGGGTTACAAATACAAATAGTGGATAACATCCCGATGATATCCGAGAGTAAACGCTTATCACGGCCGACCAGCTATCAATCGGTGCGGGCCGGTAGCTCAGTTCGGCAGAGCGTCTGGCTTTTAACCAGACGGTCGGGGGTTCAAGTCCCTCCCGGCCCGTGAGAACCCGACGAGCGGAGCGAGTCGTGGTTGGTGAGACGTCGGGGGGGCTTGAATCAGGGAGCGGAGAGACCGTGGTTCAAGTCCCTCCCGGCCCGTGAGAACCCGACGAGTGGAGCGAGTCGAACCGAGGTAAGTACCGATATGCCGGTTGGTATTCTGGGGCCTCGTGTCAACCGGTGTCTCCGGCACCCTGTCTCAGTCGCTCACCGAACCGGGTCATCCTCGGGGTGAGGTATCGGTATCCCAACGCAGTGAGTACGCCGAGCGTGATACCCCATACGAGGTGGTTCAGGAGCAGTGGGACCGATACGTTCGGAATCTGTGCCGAGACGCCCAGCAGTCGTAACCAGACCGGAGCTATCATCCCGGCGGCAACGGCCCACAGACAGAGCGCCCACGCGATAGCGACCGTCACGTAGGCACCGACGCTGTTTTGGTACCGCGCCGGTGTGACGGAGACGATCCCGGAGAACATGAACCCGAAGACGACGCTGTGGAACTGGTGCGTGAGCCAGCCGACGGTCACGTTCTCGATCCCGTAGAAGACGCCGATCGCCGCGATAGACCCGCCGAGTTGCGACCCCGCGACGCCGTATGCGACGCCGGCGACCAGCGCCGCCCCGAGAGTGACCAACAGGTGGGGGGCCGCGGGACGAACGCCGGTCAGTCGCGTCCGACTCGGCTCGAAGCCGAGGCTTCGCTTCGCGGTTAACGGGAGGACGACAGTGATCGTCGTTCCGTCCTCCCCCACGTCGGTCTCGATGGCTCCTCCGACACTCTCGATGAGTAACCTGACGATGTTGAGCCCGAAGCCGGACCCGGGATCGTCGAACTCCTGAATCTCGCCCTCCTCGAGGATTCGGCGCTGAGTCTCGGGCAGCCCGGCCCCGTTGTCGCTCACGCTGACGCGGGCGCTGGTCGTCGTCGTCGCCGTCGAAACCTCCACGGCGGGATCGGTCGTCGGTGCGTGGACGATCGCGTTCTCGAGTAGGTGTCCGAAGACGTGATTGAGCCGTTCGGTCGCACGCACAGTGATCTCTCGATCGTGGATATCGAGGGAGACGGTGGCGTTCGGGTGGTTCTCTCGCGTCTCCGCTATGCTCTCTCTGAGACACTCCCCGAGGTCGACCGGGACGCTGTCTGTCTCCGCCCCGATGCGTTTCGTGAGGTATCTCACCTCGTCGATCGTCTCGTCGATGGTGTCCGCACGCTCTTTGATGATCGTCTCAGCGTCGAGGTTCTCAGCCGCGCTCATCGACGCGTATCCCCGAATCACGCTCACGGAATTGAGCACTTCGTGGCGGAGCAACCGATTGAGCACTTCGAGGCGGTACGTTTGGTGTCGGAGCTCGGAGCGCTGCTCGCGATTGCGCGCGGCGTACAACCCAATCAGGGTTCCGCCGGCGCTCCCACCGATCAGGAAGTTCGAGAGGTAGGTCTGTGACCGAACCGTACTGAAGTCGGGGAAGCCGCCCGGCGATGTTCCGAAGAGCGTGAGCACAACGAGAACGAACATCCCCCCGGCACCGATACAACACCAGCGCGCGGTCGTCCGGACCAGCGACGCCTCGACGTCGACGACGGTCAGCGCGACGCCGAAGGCGGCCAACCCGAGACCGAGCGACAGCGGGACGACGCCCGCGAGGTAGAACCGGACCGGCGTTTCGTAGATACTGAGGGTGACGGTGAACCGTGTGAGGAAAAACCCGAGCCCAGCGATAACGAGGCCGCTGTAGTTCACCTGCGTGGCCATTGACTACACTGGTAAGCCATATTAAATAAACCTTGGCTGAAAAGGAGACGAGCGACGTCGTCTACCGCAGTGTACCTGCGCTCTTGCCGGACAGCGAAGAGGCTCGCAGCTCAGTCAAGCGACCCGTTCAGCACCTTCGCGGCGACGAGTACGGGATCCCACACGGGGCTGAACGGCGGCGCGTAGCCCAGATCCTGTCGCTCGAGTTCCGCGACGGACATCTCCCCGCCGAGCGCCGTCGCGACCGTGTCGATCCGGACCGCGGCGCGGTCGGTGCCGACGATGCTGCCGCCGAGAAGCCGCCCCGTGTCGCGGTCGGCGACGAGCGTGACCGTCGTTTCGGCCGCGCCGGGGTAATAGCCCGAGCGCGACCCCGCGGTGATCGTCTTCGAGACGGGATCGAACCCGGCCTCGCGGGCGCGGTCGTGATCGAGGATGCCCGTCCTGCCGCACCCGAGGTCGAACGCCTTCACCATCGCCGTGTTCGCCACGGCCCCGGTCGGTGTCGGATCGCCCGCGACCGTCGCGCCGATGGCCCGGCCGGCCCGGTTCGCCGGCAGGCCGAGCGGGTCCCACGTCGGGTCGCCGGTGACCGTCTGCGGCATCTCCGCGACGTCGCCCGCGGCGAAGATGCCGTCGACGTTCGTCTCCCCGTAGGCGTCGGTGGCGACGGCCCCCGAGCCGCCGAGTTCGACCGGCGTGCCCTCGAGGAGCCCCGTGTTCGGTCGGATGCCGATGCCGACGAGCGCGGCGTCGACCGCGAGTTCGGCTCCGCTCTCGCAGACGAGACCGGCGACGCGGCCGTCGTCGCCCCGGAGGCGGACGACTTCCTCCCCGAGGTGAAGCGTCACGCCGGCCTCGCGGAGCGCTCTCGCGACTTCCTCGCCGACCGTCTCGCCGAACCCCGGAACGAGCAGCTCGGACCGCTGGAAGACGTGAACGTCCAGTCCCCACGCCTCGAACGCCTCGGCCATCTCGACGCCGACGTAGCCGCCGCCGACGACCGCGACCGTCTCCGGTGGGGTCAGCTCGCCGTACCTGAGGACGGCCGGTTCGTCGAGGGCGTCGCCGCCGCCGAGATCCGCGACGTCGAACGCCGCCGGCGGGGTCAGATACGCCCGAATCGCGGCCGCGTGATCGAGGCCGTGGAGGGTGAAGACGCCGTCGAGCGACGCGCCCTCGATCGGATCGGAGACGGCGCGTGCGCCCGTCGCGATCAGTAGATCGCCGTAGGGCTGCTCGAACGTCGTGTCCTCGGATTCGACGGTGACTGTCTCGGCGTCGGCGTCGACCGCGACGACCTCGTGACCGCGCCGGAGATCGATTCCGCGCTCCTCGGCCTCGTCGGGCGACAGCGAGAGCAACTGGTCGAGCCGATCGACCTCGCCCTTCACGAAGTACGGCGTCCCGCAGTGGGCGTAGGAGATCCACTCGCCCTTCTCGAAGACGACGACGTCGCGCTCGGGATCGGTCCGTCGACACTTGCTCGCCGCCGAGAGTCCCGCGGCGTCACCGCCAACGACGACAAAAGGATCCGACATACCGCCACCTGCGGTCGCCGGCGATAGATAGCTTTCGCCGGACGGCGTCGCTCGCGCACGAACGGCACGGTCGGTGTCGGACGCCGCAGGCATCGGCGGGTTTTACGATTCTCCGCGTGGGAGGTGTACTATCGTAGCGGTTACAACTGAGTACGCATCCGATCCACGACAGCGTACGATCGGATGCGTCGTACTCGGCAGCGCCGCAGTGGCGCCCCGAACACCACGACACCGAGCAGTCCACGCCCCTCGGAACGCCCTATGACCGCTCGAAACACCGTCCCGTGACCCACGAGACAATGACTGAATCCACGTACGTCGGCGCGATCGATCAGGGAACGACCGGAACGCGCTTTCTCGTGTTCGATCGCGGCGGCCGGCCCATCGCGAACGCGTACGAGACCCACGAGCAGCTGTACCCCGAACCGGGGTGGGTCGAGCACGACCCAGAAGAGATCTGGTCGAACACGACCGCCGTTATCGGCCGCGCGCTCGACGCCGCCGGGATCGACGCCTCGCAGCTTTCGGCGATCGGCATCACGAACCAGCGGGAGACGACGGTCCTCTGGGACCGGGAGTCGGGGGCGCCGGTGTACAACGCGATCGTCTGGCAGGACCGCCGGACGACAGAGCGAATCGAAGCGCTCGAAGCCGACGGCAAAGCCGAGTGGATCCGCGCGGTCACCGGGCTGGAACCCGACGCGTACTTCTCGGCGACGAAGGCGGAGTGGATCCTCGACAACGCCGATCCGATCAAGATCAAGCGGACGTGCCCGGACGACGTCCGAGACCGCGCCGAGGCGGGGGACCTGTGCTTCGGGACGATCGACGCTTGGCTCATCTACCGGCTGACTGGCGAGCACGTCACGGACGTGACGAACGCCTCGCGGACGATGCTCTTCGACATCCACGAGCTCGTCTGGGACGACGAGCTGCTCGCGGAGTTCGACGTGCCGCCCGAAATCCTGCCGACGGTCCGTCCCTCGTCGGACGACGACTACTACGGGCGGACCGACCCCGAGGGGTTCCTCGGCGCGTCGGTCCCGGTGACGGGTGCGCTCGGCGATCAGCAGGCGGCGCTCTTCGGCCAGACGTGCTTCGACGCGGGCGACGCGAAGAACACCTACGGGACGGGATCGTTTATGCTGATGAACACCGGGACGGACGCGGTCTCGTCCGACAACGGCCTGCTCACGACCGTCGGTTTCCAGCGCTCGGGGGAGCCCGTCCAGTACGCGCTGGAGGGATCGATCTTCGCCACGGGCGCGGCCGTCGAGTGGCTGGCGGATATGACGCTCATCGACGACCCGGCCGAGAGCGAAGCGCTCGCGCGCGCCGTCGACACTACTGACGGTGTCTACGTCGTCCCCGCGTTCACCGGGCTCGGAGCGCCGCACTGGGACCAGCGCGCCCGCGGGACGATCGTCGGGATGACGCGCGGCACCCGGCGCGAGCACGTCGTCCGCGCGACGCTGGAGTCGATCGCGTACCAGACGCGCGACGTCGCCGAGGCGATGCTCGAAGACAGCGGCATCGAGCTCTCGGGCCTCCGCGTCGACGGCGGCGCGGTGAAGAACAACTTCCTCTGTCAGCTGCAGGCGGATATCCTCGGAACGGAAATCGTCCGCCCGGAGGTCGACGAGACGACCGCGCTCGGCGCGGCGTACGCGGCCGGCCTCGCGGTCGGGTACTGGGAGTCGCGTTCGGACCTCCGGGACAACTGGCGGGTCGACCGCGACTTCCGGCCCGATCCCGACGACGACGTCGACGAGCGGTACGGACGCTGGCGGGACGCCGTCGAGCGCTCGCTCGATTGGGCCAGAGAGGGCGAGTGACGATGCGCGTCGCAGCCGTCCAACTCCGCGCGTCGAACGGCCCGGGAGGACCCGCCGTCGCTGTCACGAGCAAAACGAAGTGACGGGCCCCCGCTCACTCCGTTCACGAAGACGCCGAGAGCGCACTCGCTTCCATTCCCGCCGACGGCGGCTCTCCAAAACGCAATCGCGTATCTGAACACCGCCCGCGCTCGGACGAACGTTCATATACGATCGCGGGGGCAGCACCCCCGTGACGTGAGGATCGCCCCGCGTCGGGTCGCGGGTGCCCGGCACGTCGACGCGGGACGCGACGACCTCTGAGACTCGTCGCGAGCGGGTGCCGGCTGTTCGCCCCTCTGTGATCGCGAGTATTCGCCTATAGTAGCGTTTGCAACTGATCGCACATCCGATCGCACGTACTCGTGCGATCGAGTGAGCGAAGACGTGCGAACGCTACTATAGTGAGGCCACCTCTCGGGCGTCGCTACCGGCGAACGTTCTCGCCGGTCGGCTCACCGACGACCTCCTCGCCGTCGTAGACCACCTCGCCTCGGACGAGCGTCAGATCGGGGAAGACGCCGGACATCCCCTCGAACGGCGTCCACCCGCACTTCGAGTGGAGGTCGTCTCCGCGGATCTCTCGTTCGTCCTCGGGGTCGACGAGCACGAGGTCCGCGTCGTAGCCCTCGGCGACGCGCCCCTTCCGCGGCAGGTCGAACACGTCGGCGACGTTCGCGGCGGTGACGTCCCGGACGCGCTCGTAGGTGATCTCGCTCCGCCGCGCGCGCTCGAGGAGCAGCGGCAGCATCGTCTCGACGCCGGGGACGCCGCTCGGCGCGTCCCACAGGCCGACGTCCTTCTCCGCCGTCGTGTGCGGCGCGTGATCGGTCGCGACGACGTCGACGTCGCCGCCGACGAGTCGGTCCCACAGCGCCCGACGCCGCTCTTCGCTCCTGAGCGGCGGGTTCATCCGCCCGTACGTCCCGAGTTCGCTCGCGTCCTCCCGCGAGAGAAAGAGGTGATGCGGCGTCACCTCGCACGTCGCGCCGCCGGCCGCGGCCGCGTCGACGCCCTCGGGCGTGCTCGTGTGCGCGATGTGGATCGCGGCCCCCGCCTCGGATCCGACTTCGACGGCGCGTTCGACAGCCGCCGCCTCGGCCTCGGCGCGGCGGTACTGGCTCCAGACGTCGGCGTCCGCGTCGCGGCCGGCGCCGCCGGCGTCGCGCTCGCGGGCGCTCCCGTCGAACAGGTCGGCGTCTTCGGCGTGGACCGTCACGACGACGCCTCGGAGCGCTGCGCGCTCGACGGCGTCGGCGAAGCGGTCGGTATCGATGCCCATATCGCCGGTCGAGTCGGCGAGGAACACCTCGCCCAGCGCGAACAGCGGCCGATCGAACAGCGAGTCGGGAGCCCAATCGGGGGTGACGCCCCCGTTGATGCCGTAATCGACGCACGACGCGCCCGCGAGCGACGCCTTCTCGTCGAACGCCGCGCCGGTGGTCGTCGGCGGCGTGGTGTTCGGCTGATCGACGACGGTCGTCACCCCGCCGGCCGCCGCGCTTCGAGAGCCGGTCGTCCACGTCTCCTTCTGGGCGTGTCCCGGTTCGCGAAAGTGCACGTGCGCGTCGATCGCCCCCGGGAGGAGCAGCCGCTCCGTGGCGTCGATGACGCGGTCCTCGTCCGTGGCGTCGACCGCGGAACCGACCGCGACGATCGTCCCCGATTCGACCCGGACGTCGCGGCGCCGCCCGTCGGCGAGCCGCGCGTCGCGAAAGAGTGTCGACATACGCGGGGATCGCCCGCTGTCGACCTAAGCCCGGCGGTTCCGATCGCCCGAGCCCGACCCCTGCCGACGCGACATGCCGTTCCCGTCGGACAGCGAATCGACCGCGACCGGCCGGCGCTGCAACTCGCCGCAGAACGACTCGACGAGCGCGTCGATCACCGCTTCGGAGTCGGCCGTGCCCCCGATCGCGGCGACGCTGTCGACCGACTCGGGGTCGAACGGCACGCCGAGCGCCTCGTACACCGGGTCGAGCACGGCCGCGAGTTCGTCGCGGGCGTCGACGACGACGATGCCGGAGACGAGGGCGGCGTCGCGCCGGACGCGCTGGGCGATACCCGAGAGCTTCCCGCGCGCTTGGACCGAGTGCGCTCCCGGACAGAACGACGCGTCGGGCTCTCCGCGACGCGCCGGCACGCCGAGCGACCGCAGCGCGCCGACGACACCGGTCACGGCGGCGTCGTACCGAGTACCGATCCCGCTGCGCGCGTCGGCTATGGGGACGACGACACCGAACGCCACGGTCGTCCCCGTGTACGCGACGGCCCGCCCACCGACGTCCCGTTCGATCGCGGGATAGCCGCGGGACTCGGCGGCCGACCGCGCCCGGTCGTATCCGTCGCTGCGGGCGTCGCGCCGGCCGAACGCCACCTGTCTGTGGGGCGTCCACGCGCGGACCGCGGCGACGCCGGAATCGGCGGTCCGATCCAGCATCGCGTCCGAGACTCCCCGGTCCGCGTCGGGAGCGCCGGGGCGGCCGCGCACGATCCGGACTGCCTCGGCGTCCGGGACCAACTCCTCGATCACGGGCGGCGATGCGTGCCGACGGACCTAAGCGCTCTCGGTCCGGCGGTGGGGTATGGTCGGTGATGTCGGGTGAACGCCGAGCGAGTCGTTCGCCTCTCCGGATCGACGCTTCGAACGTACTCGCGCTTCTCGCGGTACAACTCGCCGTATCCCGCGCACGATTCCGGCTGTGCCGTCGATCTCTATCCGGCGACGAACGAGGCCGCTTCGCCCGTCGCCGGCGACGTGATCGAGACGAAAACGGTCCGCGCGCCGGCGAAACCGTACGCGGCGGACGAGGAGTACCTCGTCCTCGTCGACGTCGACGCCGGGCGAAGCGACATCGACGTCGTTGCCTCTGGTGCGGATAACGCGGATGCGGACGACCTCATCGCGCGCGTCCTCCACGTCCGTCCGACCGTCGAACCGGGCGACACCATCGGCGTCGGCGACCCGATCGGCGAGCTGGTCCGCTCGGGCTTTTTCGCTCCGTGGGTCGAGAACCACCTCCACGTGGGGTTCCGGCGGGTCGACCAGAACCCGTACCGGGCGGGGGGATCGCTCCCTGTCGTCGCCGACGTCGCGGTCGAGCCCCTCCCGTGGGACGGCGTCGGAACCGTCGTCGACGCGGGCGAGACGTACGCGCTCCTCGACGCGCCGAGACACCCCGCCCAGGGGGATCGGTTCGCGGGTATCGCGGCGTCCGCCGATGTCGGCGACGGGTGTCGCCCGCCCGATGCCGGCGAGGCGTCAACCGAGAGAGCGCTCGTCGCTCTCGATGGCGGCGTGGCTCACTACGCGGGCGGCGGCGTCCTGACTGGGACGCGACCCAGCGGCGGGACGGGGGCCCACGGGGGCGAACCGGGCGGGACTGGGGCCGTTTCGTTTCTCGGACATCCGATCGGTGATCGGACCGGACGAAACGTCGCTTGGCGCGATATCGACGTCCTCGCGAACGGCGAGCGAATCACCGGGCTCTCGCTCTTCGTCGGCTTCGATGCGGCGTGCGGCGCGAAGCTCGTCTGTCCCGATCGGGAGTTCGAGACCGGCGACCGGGTCCGCGTCACGATACGCGACAGCGACGACCCGGTCAGGCTCGGCTGAGGTGCCCGGCACGTGGCCGTTCGGCGCTACTCGCCGGGCGCCGTTCACCGGGCGCCTGTGGGGCCGGATCTCACTCGAATTCGACGGCCTCGCGCTGGAGAACCTCGCCGAACAGCCAGTCGGCGTGTTCGAGCGCGTATTCCCGGTGGTCCTCCTCGACCGCGCCGATCGCGTCCGCGACCAGCACCGGTCGGTAATCTCGGAGACCGGCGCTGCCGGCGGTGTGGAGCACGCAGACGTTCGCGAGCGTCCCGCAGATCAGCAGGTCGTCGATGCGGCGGGCCGTCAGCCAGCCGTCGAGTTCGGTCTCGTAGAACGCGTCGTAGGTGTGCTTTTCGACGACGTGGTCGTTCGGGCGGACGTCGAGTTCCTCGACGATGTCGGCCTCCCACGACCCCTCGACGACGTGTTCGCCCCAGCGATCGAACTCGTCGTAGTAGTGCGCGCCCTCGAACTGCTCGGGCGGGTGGACGTCGCGAGTGTAGACGATCTGTGCGCCCGCGTCGCGCGCGTCAGACACGAGCGCGTCGACGTCATCGACGACCGACTCGCTCCCGGGAGCGTGGAGGCTTCCGTCGGGGTGACAGAAGCCGTTCTGCATATCGACGACGACGACGGCGGTGCGTTCGGGATCGAACGAAGCGACTGCCATACGCAGTAGTCGTCAGCGACCGGACAAATGAGTTCTCCCGGACAGCCGGTGCGGAAAGGTACTTCCGCGCGTGGCCCGTCCGTGCCCACAATGACGCAGCGACGCGGGCTCGCGGTCTCGGCCGTCGCCCTGTTACTCGTTATTGCGGGGTGCAGCGCGCCGACGATGGAGGCCGGACCGGGGGTCGGCAGCGACGCGGTCGCGGCCCCGAACGCCGACTTCGAGGATCCCAGTCGGGACGTCCTCGGCTGGGAGGACGGCTACTGGTACAACGAGTCGAGCGACGTCGACCAGTCTGACGGGCTCTCCGACGAGGAGCTGGACGCGTACGTGGCTCGTTCGATGGCGCGCGTCGAATACCTCCGCGGACTGGAGTTCGAGGACCGCGTCCCGGTTTCTATCATCTCGCGCGAGGAGTACCGCAACCGCTCGGAGGGGTCCTCCGACGCCGGGACGGACGGTGAAGGCGGACCGGATACGACGGGCGAAGCGAGTCAGGCCGACGCGTACAACCGCTGGAACGACCAAGTGTGGGAGGCGCTGTTCGTCACGGGCGAGTCCCAGAGCAGCGGCTCGGCCATCGGCGAGACCCGGAGCTCCGCGGTCGCCGGCTTCTACTCGCCGTCCGACGACGAGATCAAGATCATCACCGACACCCCCGAGTCGCCGACGATCAACAACGCGACGCTCGTCCACGAACTCGTCCACGCGCTCCAGGATCAGCACTACGATCTGACGAAAGAGAAGTACGCCGGTCGGACGCAGGACGAACAGCTCGCCACCGACGGGCTGATCGAGGGCGACGCGGGGTACGTCGAGCAGCGGTACGCCGAACGCTGCGGCGCCGAGTGGGAGTGCGTTTCGACGCCTCCGAGTAGCGGCGGTGGCGGCAGCGGCGGCGACGGCCCCAACCTCGGCGTCTTCCTGACGATCTTCCAGCCGTACTCCGACGGTCCGGCGTACGTCCACGACCTCGTCGGCTCGGAGGGGTGGGACGCGCTCGAGGAGCGCTTCGAGACGCCCCCGGAATCCTCCGAGCAGATCATCCACCGGACCGGTGAGTCCCCGGTGCCGATCGACTACCGAGACCGCGCTCGAAACGGCTGGGAGACGTTCCCCGAACAGGGCGTCGACGGCTCCGACACCGCCGGCGAGGCGTCGATGTACGTGATGTTCTGGTACCAGGCGCAGCGGTACGGCGCCGATACGATCGATTTCCGGGCCATCACGACCTCGGACAACCGATACGACACGTACAACTACGCCGCCCCGCCCTCCGCGGGATGGGGCAACGACCGCCTGTTCCCCTATGAGAAACGGGGCGAGGCGGGGACGCAGTACGGCTACGTCTGGGTGACCGAGTGGGACACAGAGCGCGACGCCCGGCAGTTCCAGCGGGCCTACCGGTCGATTCTCGACGCCCACGACGCCGAACAGCGGGCCGAGGGGACGTACGTCGTCCCAGACGGTGAGTTCGAGGACGCGTTCCGCGTCACCCGCTCGGGGACGCGCGTGACGGTCGTGAACGGGCCGACCGTCGACGACCTCTCGGACATCCGGCCACGGGACTCGTGACCGCTGACTGACCCGCCGCTCTCGCCCCACGTCTGCGGAAACACAGTGAAGACGAGCGGCTTTCGGTCCGGCGAGACGAACGAGTGCGTTTTTCAGCGCGCCCGGCGAACGGCGCCTATGGAGTTCGACATCGTCGGTCCCGACGCCATCTCCGAGGGGTCGGCGACCGACGCGTACTTCGATCGGACCGAGACGACGCTTCGGCACGCAGGGCGGAACCCCCACGTGGTCGCGGAGGTCACCGCCGATCAGTTCCCCGACGGCGAGTACGAGTTGTTGGCGGGCGTCAAAGACGCCGCGGCGCTTCTCGAGGGACGGGACGTCGACGTCGACGCGATCCCGTCGGGACGGCTGTTCGACGGCGGCCCCGTGATGCGGATCGAGGGCGACTACCTGGAGTTCGCGCGCTTCGAGACGTCTCTTCTGGGCTTCCTCTCGCACGCGTCCGGCGTCGCGACCGCCGCGCTCGATGTCCGGCGGGCGGCCCCCGACTCGCTCGTCCTCTCGTTCGGCGCGCGGCACGTTCACCCGTCGATCGCCGCGATGGTCGAACGCAGCGCGCTCGTCGCGGGGCTCGACGGCTTCTCCCACGTCGCCGCCGGCGACGTGATCGGCCGCGAGGCGAGCGGGACGATGCCGCACGCGCTCGTCATCTGCTTCGGCCGGGGCGAGCAGGAACAGGCGTGGAGGGCCTTCGACGAGGCGGTCGGCGAGGGCGTCCCGCGCGTCGCGCTGTGCGACACCTACTCCGACGAGGTCGACGAGACGCTCCGGGCCGCGGCCGCCCTCGGCGATCGGCTCGACAGCGTCCGCCTCGATACGACCGGCTCCCGGCGCGGCGACTTCCGGCACATCCTCAGAGAGGTCCGGTGGACGCTCGACGCCCACGGCCACGAGCACGTCGACGTCTTCGCCTCCGGCGGCCTCGGCCCCGAGGACCTCCGCGACCTCGGAGACGTCGCCGACGGGTTCGGCGTCGGCGGCTACGTCTCCAACGCGGACCCGGTCGACTTCGCGCTCGACATCGTCGAAGTCGACGGCGACCCGGCGGCCAAACGCGGGAAGCTCACCGGCGCCAAGGACGTCTACCGGACCGTCGACGGCGGTCACCACGTCGGCCTCCGGGGTCAGGAGGGGCCGACAGACGGCGAGAAGCTCCTGCAGCCGCTGCTCCGCGACGGCGAGATCGTCGACGAGTTCGATTTCGGAATCGATGCCGCCGCCGAGCGGGCCGCTCTGGATGCCGATCGGTGCGGCTACGAGGCGTCAGACGGCCGCTAATCTCTCCGAAGAACTATACTTCTTCGACGCTGCCGCCGTCGGCGCGCTCGCGGAAGACCTGTCCGTCGAAGAGCGTGACTGTCGTGTCGTCGTCCTGCCACGCGAGCGGCGAGATGCCGGCCTTCCGGCAGGCGTGTGTGAGGAACTGCTCTTCGTTCCAGCCGTTTTCGATCGGGATGGTCGGGTAGAGCCACCCGTGGCTGCCGTCCTTGTCGACGACGACGCCGTGCGTCCCGAGTTCGACGTCCTCGAGCGGTCTATCGGTCGGCGTGTAATCGCAGACGATGCAGACCGAGATGGTGAGATTCGACAGTTCGGGCTGTTCGATCTCGGACCCGCAGGAGTCCCCCGACGCGGCCTGGATGGCGGCGTCGACGATGGCGTGTCCGAGTTGATCGCTGCCCCTATACGCGCCCGCACAGCCGCGGAGGCGGCCGCGACCCCGAGTCGATCGGATACGGACGAACGCCCCGGTGCGCGCGTAGAACGCGTCACGCATACTGCCGGGCTGTTCGCGCTGGCCGTGGAGAACGTACGATTCGACCGATTCTCGCGCTAGCTCGACCGCTCTCGCCCCGTCGTCGTAGGAGAGACGAACGGTCTGCGCCTCGGACATACATCGGTACAGGGCCTCACCCGACTTGAACGCTTCCCTTCCTCCGGGGCTCGCAGGGCTGTACTGGTAGGTTCCGGCTGTGTCATCCGAAACGGTGGTAGTAAGGTGATACGCTTTCCTCGACGTCCTCGGTATTCGGCGGTTCGGGGGTAGGCGGCGATTACCGCCTGCGTCAGCATACCGGTATCAATTGGATACCGTCCACGACGGGACGAGCCGAAGTGCAGCGTGCGACGACTGTTCGGCAGCCGACCGAACGCCTTATGCGACGAACGTCCCTACGTATCGGACGGCAGAGAGAGCTCGGCTCCCGTCGGTCCGATCGGACCGATGAGGAAAGTCCCCCCACCGTCCGGACGGGTGACCGGGCGCAAGCCCGGAGTCGGAGACGGCTGGCTCTGGAACAGAAACGAGACCCCTCGGCCCGACCGATGAGACGCGCGCGGCGACACCGCCGCCGGCGCTCGCGGGGAGACCCGCGGGCGCGCGAACCGACCCGCGAGGGGAGGGAGTTGACCCGTCGAGGGCAGTGCGGTCGCAACGCGACCGCAGAACGTGAGCGGCGACAGCCGCGAACAGCGCGGTCGCTCCGCGGCTGCGACTGTCGAACGGCCGCCACGCTCGCCGACGGCCGAGAACGGATGGAACGGCGAATCTTCACCGGTGCAAGTCCGCGCCGCGAAAGTAGTCCGGACAGGGCGCGGACGCTCAGCCGAATGCCGAGACGAACAGAAGGGGGCTTACTCCTCTCAGCCGCTTTGTGACCGGGAGTGCCGACTGTGTGAGCGCCGCGCTCCCACCGGCGTCGGTCCGAACATTCTTTGTCGCCTCCGACCACGGCTCGACCGTGTCGAACAGATCATCGAGACGGGTGGGCGTCACGGCGGCGCTCGCACTCGTACTCGTCCTCTCGGGCTGCGCCGGTCCGATCGTCGACGTTCCCGGGGCGGATCCGACGACGAGCCGAGGCGGTGTCGGGACGACGGGGTCCGCCGTCACCGACTCGCCGATGCCGGACGCGCCGCAGGCGACGTCGCCTGCGGAGCCCTCGCCGACGCCGACGGCGGCTCCCGGCCGTGAGAGCCCGTGGGGTGCTGATCCGATCGTCGTCGCCGTGGCCGACGCCGCGGGGACCGGTCGCGAGTGGACGCCGCTCGTTCGCGAGGCGGCGGCGTACTGGGAGGAGCGCGCCGAGCGCTTCGCCGGATACCCCGTCGAGTACGAGATCCGCCCGGACGCGTCGAACCCGGACCTCGTCGTCGAGTTCGTCGACGCGGTCCCCGAGTGCGACGGCGCGGCCGACGCCGCGGGATGCGCGCCGCTGATCGAGGACCGACGACAGATCGATCGGCCGGAGACGGTGTCCGTCCGGACGGGGTTCTCCGACGATTCGACCGTGCTCGTGCTCGAACACGAACTCGGCCACACGCTCGGGCTCACCCACGAGGACGCCCCGGCGGACGTGATGGCGAGCCGCTCGGTGCTCTACACCGAACCGCTCCCGGACGCGACCGAACGGGCGTTCCCGTGGGACGACGCCGAGTTCACCGTCTACGTCGACGCCGCGAACGCCTCAGATCCGGACGCGTTCCGCCGTCAGGTCCGCCACGCCCTGACGTACTACGAGGACGGCCCGCCGGGGATGCCGACGAACCTCTCGTTCACGACGGTCGATTCCGCCGCCGCCGAGATCGTCGTGCGCCCGGTCGAGACGTCGCCCTGCGGCGGGGGCGCGGCCTCCTGCGGTCGGACCGCCGGCTGGGACCCCGACGGCGACGGGGCCATCGAGACGTACTCGCAGCTTCGGGTCTCGCTCGTCGACCTCGACGCCGACGCGGTCGGCTGGCACGTCGGTTACTGGATGGCCCACGGCTTCGGTGCCGAAGCCGACGCCGAGAAGCCGCCGCCGTTCCGCGACGCCTCCTACGAGGAGATCCGTAGCGAGTGGTGGGCGTAGCTCCGTAGCGAGTGGTGGGAGTTAGCGCGCGGTAGGTCGCGGCTCTCTCGGGGACGACTCACGGCACCACGCGCCGGCGGATTCTTCTCGGTGCAGTCCGAATTACGTCTGTGACCGAGAAACGTGACGGCGACGGCGACTCGCCCCTTGAGATGGCGGGATTCGACGCCGAGGAACTGACCGCACGGCTCGAAGCGGAGTTCGAGGGCGACGACGCCGAGTTCCGCGTCGTGGCGCGACAGGCGCGCGACCTCGCCGACGCCGGGATCGTCGCCGACGACCGCGGTCAGCCGCTCACCGTCGAGTCGATCGTCCGCAACTTGGCGGACGCACCGTCGGAATCGACCGTCGCCGACCGCTGGAACTGGTGGCTGAGCGCGCTGGAGACGGCCTACGGCGGCTACCGCGAGTTCGAGGTCCGAGCGTTTCCGGAGGGGGAGTGACGCGCCTCGAGCGCCAGCCGTCGTTCTTCGGGTGTCCGAAGCGCCCTCGACCGCGCTACGATCCGTCGACGGTGACTGTTTCTCCGACGGCTGGGGCGGAGGCGTCGAAGCCGTCGGCCGCCAACTCCGCTGCGAACGCCGCGCAGCGGTCGCCGTGGTTTATCAAGATCTCGGCGTCCCCGTAACCGTCGAGGAACGACCTGATCCCGTCTCGATCGGCGTGGGCGGAGAAGTCGTACTGCTCGACGCGCGCGCTGATCGGCATCACCCGACCGTCGATCTCGGCGCTCCCCGTCTCGAGGAGGTCGCGTCCGGGCGTCCCCTCGACCTGATAACCGGTCAGCGCGATCTTGTTCACCGGGCTCCCCCGTATCTCTGGGACGTACGTCATCGCGGGGCCGCCCGAGAGCATCCCGCTGGTGGTGATGATCGCCGCCTTCTGCTGTGTGATGCGCTTGCGCTGGCCGTCGCGCCCCGTGACGAACCGCGCGTGTGACTTCGCCCGCCGGAGCGCGTCGGCGTCGCGAAGGAACTCGGGGTGTCGCAGGAGCATCCGCGTGACTCCCTTGCCCATCCCGTCGACGTAACAGGGTATGTCGTGCGCCTCGCAGACGAGCATCATCTCTTGGGTGCGGCCGATGGCGAACGCCGGCACGACGACCGTGCCGCCCTCCCACAGCGTCGTTTCGACGCTCTCGACGAAGCGTTCCTCGACGGTCGCGCGCGCCTCGTGATCCACGTCGGCGTACGTGCTCTCGCAGACGACGACGTCCGCGTCGGGTCGCGCAGTTGTCCCAGAGACCAACCGCTGGTCGTGGGTGTGGAAATCGCCGGTGTAGAGCAGTCGCGTCTCCCCGCCGTCGTCATCGGACTGCGCCCGATCGCTCGAGGGACTCCGTCCCTCGCTGACGAGAACGTGCGCGCTCCCGGGGATGTGACCGGCGTTGTAGAACGTCACCTCGAAGCCGGCGGCCTCGAAGGGCTCGCGGTAGCCGTGCGCCTCCGAGACCTCCGCGACGCGCCGGAGGTCGTTCTCGGTGAACGGACACCGCAGCGTCCCGCCGTGTAACTTCAGCGTGTCGCGGGCGAGCGTTCGCGCGAGCTCCCGCGTCGGCGGCGTCCAGTGGATCGGCGGTCTGGCGTCCCCGGAGAGCAGCGACGGAAGCGTGCCGACGTGATCCAGATGGCCGTGGGAGACGACGACCGCGTCGGGCGCGGGCGTCTCCACCGGAAACCGAGGTGGATTGCCGGTCAGCAGTCCGAAGTCCAAAAGCAGCGAGTCGTTGACGAGGATCGCGCTCCGCCCGACTTCGCGCGCGCCGCCGAGGAACCTGAGCTCCATCTACGCGTCGCCGCCGGCGTTCGGCTCGTCGGTGACGCCACCGCCGCTGTCCGCGTCCGCCCCGCCGTTGAGCTCCTCGGCTCGGAGGTCGGCGCTCGCCTCCCTGACTTCCCGCATCACGCTCGAGATGCGCTCTTCGGCCTCTAACTCCTCCTCGACGGAGAGGTCGACGCCCTCGACCTCCAGCAGGAACTTCGCGATCTCGGTCACCTCGTACATCAGCTCGTCGAGCTCCTCGGCGGTGAAAAAGCCCGACATCGCGCCGTAGAGGAACGTCGCCCCCGACTTCCGCACTTTCCCCTCGAACGACGACCGCGCCTGATTGACCGCCTGCGGCGTGTACGTGTCGGTCATGAACGGCACGAGGTCGGGGAGGTTCTCCCCGATCTTCGTCATCTCGACCCCCGTCTCGGTCCGAAAGTCCGCACAGAGCCGGGCGATCGCCCACTCGCGGGCGGTGACGTAGGTCCGATCGCGCAGGAAATCGTTGACCCGGTCGTACTGCGCGCCGTCGACCTTCTTGAACCGCGCGTACTTGCGGACGTCCGCCGGGGTGTCGTCGCCGGCCCCGTCAGCGTCGCCGGTGTCGTCCCCCGCTCCGACGTCGTTGTCGGCCTCGACGTCTTCTCCCGCTCCGACGTCGTCGTCCCCGACGCTGTCACCCGATCCGACGTCTTCTCCCGCTCCGACGTCGCCATCCGCGTATTCGGCGGTGCCCTCAGCCGCGTCGGTATCGCCGCCGTCGGCCTCGGCGTCGGCCGGCGACGCTTCGGCGTCGTCGTCTTCCATACTGCCGCGTGTCGCCCCGACGCCAAAAAGCGTTCTGTCGGCCGACTGTGCGCTCCGAGGTGGGCGCGCGGACCGATGGCCGGAAAACCGACGCACCCGACGATTTTTCTACTCCGGCGACGACATCCGGGCGTATGAGAATCCTCCTCGGGATCGACGGCGCCGACGACTCGATCCACGCACTGGAGCAGACGGTCACGCGGGTCGCAGAGACGGACGACGAGCTGACAGTCGCCATCGTCGACGGCGCGGGCGCCGATCGCGCGGCCGACGACGTCGAAGCCGAGGTCGACCGCGTCGTCGACGACGCGGGGATCGACGCGACGATCCGCCGCGTCGACGGCGACGCCGGGAGCGAACTCGTTCACATCGCCGAGTCGGAGGGCTTCGACCGGATCGCCCTCAGCGGCGGGACGACGAGTCCGATGGGCAAGATCCAGCTCGGCAGCACGGCGGAGTTCGTCCTGCTGAACTCACACGTCAGCGTCCTCCTCATCAGATGAGCCGAGACCGCCGCTACCCCGACGCGGTCGCGGGACCGTTCGAAACCCCGCCGCTTCGGTTCGAGGACCACGAGGGCCGGGCGATAGAGGTCCGCCCCTACGAGGGGACCGACCGCGAGTACGAGGCCGTCGCGTCGATGTACGTCGCGTTCGATCCCGCCGACCGCGCGCAGGGCATCCCTCCGAGCGAGGAGCAGCGGATCCACGAGTGGCTCGGGAACATCCTGACCGACGAGTGTCTGAACGTCGTCGCGTGGGACGGAGAGACGGCCGCGGGCCACGCCACGCTCGTCCCGGACGGCGACGCCTACGAACTCGCCATCTTCGTGCTGCAGGCGTACCAGCAGGCCGGCATCGGAACGCATCTGATGAAGAGCCTGCTGGGATACGGGGCGGAGTCCGGCGTCGAGAAGGTGTGGCTCACCGTCGAGCGGTGGAATCAGCCGGCCGTGAACCTGTACCGAAAGATCGGGTTCGAGGTCAGCGACTCCGAGAGCTTCGAGATGGAGATGGGGATCCGACTCACCACCGCCGGGAGCGCCGCCGACGAGTAGACGCGGCCCGCCGCCGACGAGAGTGGGACCGGAGCGGGTGTCGGTCGCCCGCCTACACGGAGAGTACCGGCTGGCTCGCGTACAGGAGCACGTACTCTGCGGCCTTCGCGAGAATCTCGCCGGGGTCGCCCGAGACGGGTTCCCGCGGGACGACGAGGAAGTCGGCTTCGAGTTCCTCCGCGGTGTCGAGCACGACGCTCCCCGGGTGTCTGAGTTTCATCTTCGTCGAGAAGCCGTAGGCGACCGACGTCGAGACCGACACGTCGTTGGCGGCCGCGATCTCCTCGGCGGTCTCGGTGATGGCTTCGCTGTCGGCGGCGACCTGTGCGTCGTCGACCTCTCCGTTCTCGATCGCCTCGACGACGTCCTCGGCGAGGACGTGGACGACGTGCACCGTGGCGTCGTACTCGGCGGCGATCGCGGCGGCGTGCGCTACCGCGTCTGCCGACTCGTCGCTCGCGTCAACCGGGACGAGTACGAGGTCGACTGACAGCGGTCGGCGTGCGGTCATACACGCACCTGCGACGTGCGACGGCAAAAATCCTCATACTGTCGACG
This sequence comes from Halobellus sp. GM3, assembly GCF_052545375.1. Classification (NCBI taxonomy): domain Archaea; kingdom Methanobacteriati; phylum Methanobacteriota; class Halobacteria; order Halobacteriales; family Haloferacaceae; genus Halobellus; species Halobellus sp. GM3. The sequence continues at coordinate 118,326 of NZ_JBQWLT010000001.1, forward strand.
GACGTTCGGTGACCCTCCCGAGAGCGCGGCTTCGCCGCCGTGGAAACGCTTATGCGCCGTCCCGCGCAAGGTGGCTACGCACACGATGACCGTTCGAGTACTCGATTTCTACGCCGACTGGTGCGGGCCATGCAAGAAGCAGGATCCCATTTTGGAGGACCTCGAAAGCGACTACGGCGACGTCGAGTTCCAGAAGATCGACGTCGACGACGCACAGGACGTCGCGAATCAGTATCAGGTCCGATCGCTGCCGACGGTCGTCGTCGAGACCGACGACGGCATCGTCGACCGCTTTGTGGGCTTCACCCAGCGCGAGGACATCGAGTCCGCGCTCCAGCGGGCCGCGCAGCCAGCCGACGCCTGACCGGGCGGCCCACGGCCCTCTCGGGAGCACCTCCGTCCACGTACGAGCCCCCCGTCCCGCGCTCCCGTTCTCTCGTCTCGCAAGCGTTATACTTCCACGTCCGGAACCGAGGGGTATGCCCAAGAACGAAGCCGCCGTGAACCGAACGCTCGAGAAGCAGATCTGTATGCGCTGTAACGCGCGCAACCCGAAACGCGCGACGCAGTGCCGCAAGTGCGGCTACAAGAACCTTCGACCCAAGTCGAAGGAACGCCGGGCGGCCTAGATCGGTCGCACTACCGGAACGGCCGCGCTTCGGTCGGTGGACGTATCGTAAGAGCCGGCGGCATCGCGGTTTCTCGACGGCTGGGTCGCGGACGCTCTCGGACAGTCGATTTCGTCGATGGTCAATGCTCTCGAATAGGCGACGCTCTCGACAGTCAATGCCTTCGGTTATAGTAGCGTTTGCAAGTCTTCGCGCATCTGATCGCACGACTGCGTGCGATCGAATGCGCACTCAGTTGCAAACGCTACTATAGATATCCCCGACTAGGCGAATTATATTAGGTATATATACTTATCTGTCCAAAAATATTTTATATCGACGCCCGTTTGATACCTCATATGGGTGAAGATGACAAACAATCTCCAGTGCCGCCACACACCGAATACGCGCACACTCGGTTCCGATGTCGTCGGTGCGGTGTGACTGTTCCGCTGGACAGCGTCGATGGTCCTCTGTGCGTGAACTGTCGATCGGCGATCTGACGCGGACTGTTGTCGTCTCCGCTCGGTGACTGTCATCTCACGGGCCGCCGTCGGTTACGTTTTTAGGTTCGATACGCGAAGCGTCGGCTGTATGAACGGTAACCGATTCGCCGTCGCCCTGTTCGGTATCCTCGTTTCCGTCGCCATCGCCGCCCTCGCCTTCGAGTTCATCGCCCCGCTGACGGTTTCGGTCTTCCTGTACTACTCGACGCGCCGGTACCATCAGGCGCTCAGCCGCTTCCGTCTCCCGGCGAGGATCCGCGCCGCGATCGTGATGGCCTCGCTCGCGGTTCCGCTCATCTTCTTGGTGAGCTATGCGACGGTGCTCATGGTGGTCGAAGCGCGGCAGTTCATCGAGGAGTACGCTCTCGTCAGCGTCGCCAACGACAACTTCGAGTGGTTCGGCGGCATCACGGAGATTCCGGAGTTCACGGTCCAAGGGCTCTACGACGCGTACCAGTCGGGCGATCTGGCGCCGTTTATCGACTTCGCGACCGAGCACGCCACCTTCCTGACGACGCTGGTCTCGGAGTTCTTCTTGAACGTGTTCATCGTCGTCATCGTCACCTACTACCTGCTGATCGACGGGCACCGAATCAGCCGGTGGCTCCTCAGATTCGACGATGAGGCGATCATCCGCGAGTACCTCGAAGCTGTCGACAAGGAACTCGAGGCGGTCCTGTTCGGTAACCTGCTGAACGTGCTCGCCATCTCGCTGATCGCGATCGGATCGTTCAGCGCGTACAACGCGTTCGTGCCCGCGCCGGCGGAGGTCCCGTACCCCGCCCTCGCTGGTGCACTCACCGGCATCGCGAGTCTGATCCCCGTCGTCGGGATGAAGATCGTCTACGTCCCGCTGGTGATCATCAGCGCGCTGCCGATCGTCCTCGGCGGCGACCCGACGAACCTGGCGTACATCGCCGGCCTCGTCGTCGTCGCGGTCGTCGTCGTCGACACGATCCCGGATCTGGTGCTCAGACCGCTGCTCAGCGGCGAGGAGACCCACGTCGGACTGTTGATGTTGGCCTACACGCTCGGCCCGGTCGTGCTCGGGTTCTACGGGCTCTTCTTCGCGCCGATCCTGCTCGTGGTGGGACTGACGTTCGCGAACACGGCGCTCCCGAGGCTGCTGAACGGGTCCGTTAGCGAGGGGCCTCCCGCGTCCGAACGGGGTGAACACGCCGGCGAACAGCAGTGACGGGAACGCCGTCGGACGCTGTCGACGACCCCCTCCAACCCGTTCCGTCGACCACACAGGGGCAGGCGTACGCCGCGAACAGCCCGGGGGGTTCATCCACCGCATCGGTCGCTCCCGAGAGTAGCCTTTGCCACTGAGTACTCATCCACCTCGGGAGAGCGCGCGCTCTCGATCGGTGCGGTACGTCCGGACGGTTTCGTCCAGCGAGACGATCAGCGACAGGATCGGGTATCGCTCCTCGAACTCGTGATAGAGATACGTTGGAATGTCGGGCGCGGCCGTCGGAATGTTGAACTCGCGCCGCTGCCGTATTATCGCCTCCTGCCGGTCGATCGAGATCCCCTCGCACTTACCGGAGAGCGTGTTCAGTCGGTTCCATTCCGCTTCGAGCGCGCCGTAGCTCCATCGCGGGGACACCTCCGGATCGAAATCGCGAAGCTCCCTGCGGATCGGATCGATTGCCTGCTCCACCGCACTGATCGACTCGGATTCGATGTCGAGCGTCCGGAGCAGTCCCTCGCGCTCGGAGCAGCACTCCCGTGCCTTCGACAGCAGCGCCCGCTTGAGTTGCTCGCCGAGGTGGTCCCCCGCTGTCAGGAGATATCCGATCTCCGGGCCGAACTCCTCGGTCACGCTCTCCTCGTAGGTGTCGCCGTACTCGTGGACGTAGTGTGGAACGTCCATCACAGTCGACTCGTACGCGTCGCGAACCCGGTCCAGTCCCGGCGTCCGTTCGATACTGCGAAGCTGTGCCGCGCCCGCAGACGGCGCGGCCGCGGTCGGCTCGACGGCGTCCACCCGGTCGGCAAAGGCTTCGAACGCCTCCCGCTCGTCGGTCACGTAGCGGCGTTCCGTTCGAACGCAGGCTCGAACGGCGTCGAGAACGCGCTTCGAGTCGCCCACATCCGGCGCGGTTACGGCCGCCATACCCGGAGTCGGGTCGGCAGACCGCGTAAAGGCTTATAATAGACGTATTGGGGGGACGATAGCGCTCTGACCGCTATGTACTCTCCCTAGACGACGTCCCACCTGTCGACGATGAGTCCGTCCGCCCCGGACGCGATGAGTTCTGCTGCCGCGGTCTCGTCGGCAACCGTCCAAGCGTAGACGGAGAGGTCCATCTCGTGTGCCGATTGGACGACTCCGGTGTCGAGGACTAGCTCTTGGCTCGGATGGACGGCGCTGCAGCCGAGCGTCGTCGCAGTTTCGACCGCTCGCTCGGCGTCCGAGGCGGTGATGAGGGCGATATCGGCGGTCGGATCGGCATCGCGTACCTCGCGGAGGGCGGTCGGGAGAAACGACGAGAACCGGACCTCGTTTTCGACCTCGTTCGCGGCCGGTAGCGCGTCGACCGCGATCCCGGGCTCCTTGAGCTCCAAGTTGACGCGGGTGTCAGCCGGAACTGCCTCGAGAACGGCCGACAGTCGAGGAATCGGTTCAGCGGAGTTGAGGATGTCGAGTTCCCGAAGCGTCCGGTACTCCACCTCGGAGACGGCCCCGCTTCTGCCCGTCAAACGGTCCAATCGCTCGTCGTGAAAGACCACAAGCTCCCCCGATCCGCAGCGCCGCACGTCGACTTCGATCTCGTCGACGTGTGGGGCCGACAGCTCGACCGCTCGAAAGGTGTTCTCGGGGTACTGACCGGCGCACCCACGGTGAGCGCTGATCCGCACCCCGTCGCTCCTCGAGTCCGTCATCGCTGTTCCGCGGGGACGTCCCCCGGTCGGCGGGAGCTGACCGCCGTCATCAGTCGCCCCCGACCCGATTGACCTCGGCGGGGGCAGCGAGCGCGCCCTCGGCGTGGTAGAACGCCTTACCGGTTTCGGGGTCGAAGAGGTGGAGCCGCGCGGGATCGTACGCGACTTCGATCTCGTCACCCGGCCGGACGTCGGTCCGCGGCGCCGCTTGGATCTTGACGACCGAACCGCCAACCGAGCAGTGAGCGAGCAGGCTGTCCCCGAGCGGTTCCGTGACCTCGACCGTGGCAGGGAACGGTTCCACGGCGGGATCTGCCGCCCGATCCGTCAGTGAGAGGTCTTCCGGGCGAATACCGAGGACAGCGGATCTCCGCCCGCCAAACGGTCGACCGGAGCCGGGCCGTTCCCCGGGACCGCCCCGTTCGCCGACCGGAAGCGGGATCGAGAACGCATCGTGGACCGCCCGGCCGCCGTCGAGGCCAACGTCGAGCATATTCATCGCCGGGTCACCGATGAACTCCGCGACGAACCGGTTCGCGGGGGAGTCATACAGCTCCTGCGGCGGGGCGACCTGCATAATCCGCCCGTCTCGCATCACGACGACGCGCTCACCGAGCGTCATCGCCTCCGTCTGGTCGTGCGTGACGTAGACGGTCGTCGTGCCGAGTTGGTCGTGGAGCTTGGTCAGTTCGGCCCGCATCTGGATCCGGAGCTTCGCGTCTAGGTTCGAGAGCGGTTCGTCCAGCAGGAACGCGTCGGGGTCTCGCACGATCGCCCGCCCGAGGGCGACGCGCTGGCGCTCCCCGCCCGACATCGCCTTCGGCTTTCGATCCAGCAGATCCGTGATGTCGAGTGTCTCTGCGGCCTGCTCGAGGCGCTGTTCGATTTCCTCGTCGGTGAAATCGCCGGCGGACCGCAGTCCGAAGGTGATGTTCCGCCGTCCCGTCATATGAGGGTACAGCGCGTAGTTTTGGAACACCATTGCCACGTTACGCTCCTCCGGCTCTACTGCGGTGACGTCGCGGCCGTCCATCAAGATTCGCCCGTCAGTCGCCCGTTCGAGCCCGGCAAGCAATCGGAGCGTCGTGCTCTTTCCGCAGCCCGACGGACCGACGATGACGAGGAACTCCCCGTCCTCGACGACGAGATCGAGGCCCTTCACGGCCACGACGTCGTCGAACGATTTCTTCAGGTCCTGTAGCTGTAGTGTCGTCATCTGTCTATTTTTGTTGGATCGTGAACGTTTCGAGAAGCGGTTTCCGGAAGGCGATCATCAGGGCCAGCGGCGGAAGCAGCGTCAGCATCGACCCGGCCATCACTAGCGACCAAGAGAGCTGCCCCCCTTGGACGTCGCCCTGAAGCAGGCTCAGACCGACTTGTGCGACCTGATTGGCCTCGGAGTCGATGATCACGAGCGGCCAGAGATACTGGTTCCACGCGTAAACGAACATAATGATCGAGACGCCGATTAACACGCCTTTCGACATCGGAATCAGCACGTGAACCATGAACTTCGCCGGTCCGACGCCGTCTAACTTCGCGGTCTCGACGACTGAACTCGGAATCGAGAGAAAGTGCTGTCGGAGGATGAACACGGTCGTCGCGCTGGCGAGGTACGGTACGGTAATCGCGAGGAGTCCGTTTCCCCACCCCAAGTCGCTGATCAGCCTGAAGAGCGGGACGAATCGGACGGGAACGGGGAGCATCAACGTGAACAGGATGAACAGGAACACGAGGTTCTTGTAGGGGACCCGGTAGTAGACAATCGCCATCGCCGCGAGCAGCGAGATGATCAGCTTACCGACGACGACAATGACCGACATCAGCAGCGAGTTCCACATAAACCGGCCGAAGCCGTAATCGACGAGTGCCTCGCGGTAATTCTCGACCGCGTGCGTTCCCGGGAGCAGATCCCCGAGGTTCGTCACGATGCCCTGCGGTTTCGTACTCACGGCGGCGGCGACGACGATGGGAAACACGATGAGAAAAACGAGCGCCAAGAGCTGGACGTGAACGCCCCCGTCGGTTCCGGTATCGATCGCTTTTGCGCCGTTCCGTCGCACGGCGTCGACCCGTCGCTTCGCGCGTTGCAATGCGTTCATGGTTTCAGGCCCCGTAGTGCGCGTACTCGTCGGTCAACCGGAACTGGACGTACATCAACACCCCGACGACGAGGAACAACAGCACCGACTTTGTGGAGGCCATCCCGAAGTTGAAGAAGGAGAACGCCTCGCGGTAGAGGTCGAAAATCAGGATGTTCGTCGCGTTCGAGGGGCCGCCGCTCGTTAGCAGGTCGACGAACGCGAACGTACTGAAGAACGCGTAGATCGTGTTGATGATGACGAGGAAGAACAGCGTCGGCGTCATGATCGGGACGTAGATCCACAGCAGGCGCCGAAGTCGACTGACGCCGTCGAGTTCGGCGGTTTCCGAGAGTGCGTCGGGTATCGTGTTCATCGATGCGACCATAAAGATCACGTTGTAGCCGATCTGCTTCCAGATCGCCGCCAAGAGGACGACGACGAACGCCTGCCGCCCGTTGTTGAACCAATCCAGTTCGAGGCCGAGTGCCTCTAGCGGTCCGGTGAGAACGCCCAGCGTCGGGTGAACAATGAAGAGGAACACCAACGCGGCGACCGTGGGCGGCAGTGCGTACGGCCAGATCGCGGCGAGCAGATAGGCGCTCTGTCCGCGGTCGACCTCGTGAACGAGGAAGGTCACGTACAGCGAAAACGCCATCACGCCCACGACGACAAGCGCGGCGAAGAGCACCGACAGCAACACGCTCGAGTGGTACGACGGGTCCGTCAGCAGGGAATAGTAGTTCTCTAGGCCGACGAACGCCTCCCCCCGGCCGAACCGCGAGTCGAAGAAGCTGGTCCGAACCGCGAGCCCCGTGGGATAGTACAGGAACACGACGGAGACGGCGATCGTGGGGAGGAGTAGCAGGATCGCCTGCAGGCGTCCGTCGAATATCTCTCGGGTAGACATAGTGCTCGATCGTCCCCCTCTTAACCGTAGTACTCGCCCAGGATCTCGTCGACTGCGGATTTCATCGCGTCGATCTCGGAACCGATGTCGTCGGCGTTGATGATGTCGACTGAGTGGTCTTGGATGGTCGTCTGGACGTCGCGGGCCGGGCCGAGAAGCGCCCGCTTCGTCGCCGGGTCGTCGGCATCGCCGTTCCGCAGTTGCTCGAGTGCCACGCTGTACATCGGATTCTCCTCGAACCACCCCTCCTGTTCGAGCGACTCGACGGAGCTCTCCGTGATGGGATAATACCCGGACCCCTTATGCCACTCCGTCTGGACCTCGGGGTCGGCCATATACTCGAGCAGTTTCCCGATGTCCTCGTAGCGGTCGTCCGGCAGCCCCGAGGGAACGTAAAACGACGCGCCACCGATGACCGGACCGACCCGCGTCTCGCTGATACTCGGGTACGGGGCCGCGTCGACCGTGAAATCTTCGGAGTCGGCGATCAGCCCCGCGACGGACGCGGTGCTCGTGAGGAGCATCGCCGATTCCCCCTCAACGAACAGCGACGTCGCCTCGCCCCATGCCTCGATGCCGGGGTTGGTGTACAGTTCATCGTCGGCCATCCCCTTCCACCAATCGTAGAGGTCGTAGATCGCGTCGGGGGTTCGGAGTTCCGACGGGTCGCCGTCGTGACCGTTTTCGGCGTCGGTCAGGAGCTCCCCCTCGAAGGAGTACCACGTTTCGACGAACCAGACGTGGTTCGGCCAGCAGATTCCGAACTGCGTGACGTCCTGCTCGACGAGCGCCTCCGAGGCGCTCCGCACCTCGGCGAGCGTCCGCGGCGGCGAGTCGGGATCGAGCCCCGCCTCCGCGAACGCGTCGCGGTTGATGTACATAATCGCGTTCGAGTTGTTGAACGGCAGCGACGCCAGCTGACCGTCGACAGTGAAGAACTCCGCGACGTTGTCTAGGAACTCATCGGTGTCGAAGTCCTCCGGCAGGATGTTTTCGACCGGCTCGATCTGGCCGGTGTCGAGCACCTGCTGGGCGAACAGACTGTCGACCTGCAGCATATCGGAGACGCTCCCGGAGTCGAAGCCGGCGAGCGTACTCGTCAGAACGTTCTCGTAGGTGTCCTGAAACTCCATATTGACGGGGACCCCGGTCTCGGACTCGAAATCGGAGCCGATCTTGTCGAGCGTTTCCCCGTTGGTGCCTCCCATCGCGTGCCAGACGGTCAGCTCGTCTGCGACGGGCGAAAATTCCGCCGCCTGTCGCCCCGTACTGTCACCCATACACCCTGCGATACTCGCGAGCGTCCCGATGCCCAGCGCAGCGCCTGTCTGTCGGAGCGTCGTTCGTCTAGATATTCCGCTCTCTGACCCGGTCTCGGGTTCCATACGGGAGCACAGTCTAAAAGTCAAATCATAGCCGTTTATATGAGGGATACAGGTCGGTATGTATCAGTAGGTACCGCTCTTTCGCCGCTCGTACTGGTGGGTTGGGATCCCGACCCGCTCGTTTTGAACCCCGAGGGCGTACCGGGGGAGACGATCCGAGCGGACCAAACCGATTTCGGAGAACGCACCGAATCAGAGCGCGCTACGGAGTTCGCCCATATCGCCGCCGGTCGGCGTTAGTATCGTAGCGTTTGCAACTGATTGCGCATTCAATCGCACGCAGTCGTGCGATCAGATGAGCGAAGACCTGCAAACACTACTATAAATAACGTGTTCGGGTAAGCGTTGCCCTACTTGGCACATCAGAATCGTGTGGGGTTCGAGTGGTTCAGCTGAATGACTTCCTTCATCGAGTCGGGCGGAACACAATGGAATAACTCAGTCCTGTCGTTGGACGATGGACAAATGCATAAGCAATCCGAGGATGCCCAAGAATCCCAAAGCGACGCCACGGAGTTGCGGATTGGAGAATCCCCGTTTCGCCGAATCGGAATACACGTAGTAGCCGACAGTCGGCCAAAATACAAGCAAGTACAGGCCGACTCGAATCAACAGACCGTTGTAAGCGGTTAGGAGACTCATCTCGCTTTCACCTCATCGACACGGGGAACCATATCGAGAATGTCAGTCAGGTGTTGAGAAATATCTGCCGGCGTATATCCAACTATTTAGTCGTCGTCAGCGGTGTACGCGCCGCCTCGACGCTTGATACGTGCGACGACGAGCCGCCCGTCGTCCTGCCGGAAGCTCACGGAGAGCCGGAACTCCCCGATGCGTACCTTCTTGTACGGACTGTTCTGGAGCGGTTCACCGTAGTCGGGTGGGTCGCGCCACGGCGAGGAGATGATTTCATCGAGCTTGTCGAGTATCCGGTCTTGGTCGGCGGGGGAGAGTCCGTCGAGGTCGTCTTCGGCGGTCGAGGAGAGTTCCCACGTCCACCCGTCGTCACTCATCGCTCGTGCCGAACCGCTCGCGGGCTTCCTCGGCGCTCGTCGTTCGTCCCTCGCGGATGTCCTCCTCGGCTTCGAGCAGGGCGACGAGTTCGTCGCGGTCGAACGTCGGGAACTCGACGGCGTCCCGAAGCGTGTACCGGATGAACTCGCTCCGGCTGTTGAACCCGCGCCCCTGCCACGTATCGTCTATCTGTTCGAGGAACGACTCGGTGAGTTTGAAATTCACCGTGGCGATGTCGTCCCCGCCGTCGTCGTTTGTGGCTGCTTCGGACATATAGATGTAATACGCTAGTCTTACCAATAGTCGTTTCGGCGGGACATCACTCACCGCGTACTCGTCGTGAATAGCCACATCGAGGGCGTTCTATCACATTCCTGACTAAGATTCAGTCATTTCTCTGTGAGCGTTGATTAGCGAAATCCGTGGTGTCGCTTGAGGGGGACGCGCACCCGGTCGATTTCGGGTCTACCCCACCGCAGTCTGTGAATTGGTTTGTGTGTCCTGACACTTCCCCGAATCGCAACACGGCGAGGGATGCCCTGTTTAGCGAGAGAAGCGAATCTTGAACGGGTTTCGTTCAGACGAGTGTAGCCCGAAAAGTGTGCGTACAAGGCGTGTACGACAGAAAGAGCCTAGGCCGGGATTTGAACCCGGGGTCTCGTCCTTACCAAGGACGCGCTTTACCGCTAAGCTACCCAGGCGCGTTTCTCCGTAGCCCGGATTCGTCTTTAGGCGTTTCGATTCGTGGGCGCTCCGTCCGTCGAACGGCGAGCCGCGACGCGCTCGCTACGACCTCACGAATCGGTCGCCGAGGAGGGAACGCGGTCGTTCGCGCCGCCCCCGACCGCCGACAGCGACGCGATGCGCTCGGCGGTCTTCTCCGAGAAGGCTGCATCGGCCGGCTGGAGGCGGCCGTCGGCGTCGCAGTCGCGACCCAGTTCGGCCGCGTACTCGAGCAGCGCTGGCGAGGGCGTCGCGCCGACGGCCGTCATCCCGGCCACGACCGCGAGCGCGAAGACGTCCGCCTCGAGGTTGCGGTCGAGCGCCTCGACGTCCGCGCCGTCGCGTCGGCCGAGCGTCTGATCGCGGCCGAAGGCGCGGACGACGTCGACCGCGCGGGCGGCGGCGTCGGTCCGCGCGAGCAGATAGAAGCCGCGCGAGACGAGGATGTCGGCGGCGATGACGTCCAGATCGGCGTCGATGTCGCCGGCTTTGCCGGCTGCTCGGGACTCCTTTGGAGTCCCGTTGTCGTCGGACTTCGTCCGGCTGCCCGCGGAGCCCCGCTCGGCGGTGTCACCGGCGGCGTCGCCGTCGGCGAGCCGCGTCCACGGCTCCTCGCGCGCGAGCGAGCGGGTGAGCCGAAGCCCCTCGTAGATCAGTTGCACGCCCGCGGCGCGCTCTATGAGCCCGTCGGTGTCCGTCTCTACTCCGGTGTCGGGGGCGCGAGCGCTCACCAGCGCCAACACGGCCGGTGTCATCGGCGCATCGGAGAGGCGATCGGACAGGACCTCGCGGAGCCGGTCGGGCTCCACATCGTCGATTGCCTCGTGCGCGGCGTCACGGACCCGCACGGCGTCGTCCATCGAACCGGGCTAGCGGCGCGAGAGGCAAAGACCTTTGGAAACCTCCCGACTGACGACCGGAACGCCGGCTTGATACCCGTTCGCACCCACGAGTACGACGATGACGACAGGCACGTCCGACCGCGACGCCGGAGACGAATCGGGGGCGCCGCCAGCGCCCTACGCGCGGCTCCTCGAGGAGTACCGCCGCGTGGCGAACGTCCGCAACGCGAGCGGCGTCCTCTCGTGGGACCAGCAGGTGATGATGCCCGAGGGCGGGACGCCCGCTCGCGCGCAGCAGCTCTCGACGCTCTCGTCGCTCTCGCACGATCTGCTCGCCGACGACGCGGTGTCCGACGCGCTCGCGGAACTCGACGGCGCCGAGCGGGGCTCGGCGGGCGGCCGGACGGGGTCCGGCACCGCCGCCGACCTCACTGATGCGCAGTCGGCGGCCGTCAGGGAGATCCGCCGGAAACACGAGCGCGCCGCGGCCGTCCCCACCGAGCTGATCGAGGAGATATCGACGACCGCTTCGGAGGCGCTGCCGGCGTGGAAGGAGGCGAAAGCCGAGGACGACTTCGAGACGTTCGCGCCCTACCTGCGGGAACACGTCGAACTCAAGCGGGAGTACGCCGAGCACGTCGACCCCGACCGCGACCCCTACGAGGTGCTCTTCGAGGACTTCGAGCCGTGCCTCTCGCTGGATCGCGCGGAGGACATCCTGACGGCGATGCGTGAGACGCTGGTGCCGATGATCGATGAGATCAGGGCCTCCGAGACCGACCTCGCGACGGACGCGTTCACGTCGCTCGGGACGTACGCGGCCGACGAACAGGAGGCGCTGTGCCGCGACGTCCTCTCGACGCTGGGGTACCCGTGGGAGCGCGGGCGGCTCGACACCGCGCCGCACCCGTTCTCGACGGGGACGACGTTCGACGCGCGGGTGACGACCCGCTTCGACGAGTCGGACCCGCTCGGTTCGCTGCTCTCGACGGTCCACGAGTTCGGGCACGCGACGTACACCCTCGGCCTGCCGGACGAACACTACGGGACGCCGCTCGGAGAGGACCGAGACCTCTCGGTCCACGAGTCGCAGTCGCGCCTCTGGGAGAACCACGTCGGCCGCTCGGCGGCGTTCTGGGAGCACTTCCTGCCGACGCTCGTCGAGCAGTTCCCGAAGGCCGCCGACGTGACGCCGCGGGAGGCCTACGAGGCGGCCAATCAGGTGTACGAGGACAACCTGATCCGCACCGAGGCCGACGAGCTCACCTACCACCTCCACATCCTCGTCCGCTTCGAGATCGAGCGCGCGCTGATCGCGGGGGACCTCGACGTCGACGACGTGCCCGCGGTCTGGAACGACAAATACGAGGCGTACCTCGGTGTCCGCCCCGAAACCGACGCGGCGGGCTGCCTCCAGGACATCCACTGGAGCCACGGCAACTTCGGGTACTTCCCGACGTACTCGCTCGGCTCCGCGATGGCCGCGCAGCTGTATCACGCCGCCGACGCCGATATCGCGGACCTAGACCGGGACGTCGCCGCGGGGGACTTCGACGCGCTGCACGAGTGGCTGACCGAGCGCGTCCACCGCCACGGCGCCCGCTATGAGACCAACGACCTCGTCGAGGCCGCCACCGGCGAGCCGTTCACCGCCGACGCGTTCCTCGAGTACGTGACGGCGAAGTACGGCGCGCTCTACGACCTCGATTCGGTCTAGCGAGCCCGACGCGCCTCTTCGATTCTCTCCCGACAGGAACTGGGCAATAAGACTAAGTGATGGTAAGCCATACCACAGTCCGTATGTCGTCAGCACCGACTTCCGACGATGCGCTGTTCGACCAGTTCCTCGACGACCGCGGTCACGAGGTCGAGACGGTAGACTGGGAGACCTCGTATAACAAAAAGCAGTGCCCGGAGTGCGGTGCGCTCCACGACTCGACCGCCAGCGACTGTGCCGTCTGTGGATGGGACCCGCGGGCGTAGCGGGGGACAGACGGTCGCCGTGAGCGTTTTTCGTCCGTCATCGAGTACGGCAGCGGTTTCTCGCCGACTCAGGCGCGCCCGCGGGTCGCCGGCCAGTCCGTCGGCGTCCCGAGACACGCCCGAAACACGTAGTTTATCACGCACAAGCCCCTGAACGCGTTCAATGAGCGACTCCGACGCGACGGTCACCCGGTTGTTCGGTGGCCCCGGAAGCGGGAAGACGACGGCACTGCTTGATCGGGTCGACGAACTCCTCGAACGGGAGGACGTGACGATCCGCGACATCCTCGTCGTCTCGTACACGCGGGCGGCCGCCGCGGAGGTTCGAGAGCGTCTCGCGGAGCGACGCGACGTCTCTCCGCGCGCGCTGAAGGGCAACGTGGCCACGATGCACGCGAAGGCGTACGAACTGCTGGATCTCTCCCGCGGCGACGTCGTCGGCGAGAAGGACAAAAAGGAGTTCTGCGAGGACTACGGCATCGAGTTCGAAGACGAGTACGGCGGCGCGGGCCGGCGGACGGCCCGCTCGACGACGATCGGCAACAAGATCATCGCGACGAGCCAGTGGCTCCAGCGGACCCGCCGCGACGTCGCCGACTGGTACGACGTCCCCTTCCAGTGGAACGTCGAGGAGGTCCGCCTCCCGCCGGAGATCGACCCGAACGCCCAGGAGGGCAACAAGTACACGCCGACGTGGCCCTCCGACGACGACCGGATCGACGTCCCGGAGGTCATCCGGGCGTGGCGCGCCTACAAGGGCGAACACGGCCTCACCGGCTTCGCGGACATGCTCGAGCGGGTGAAACAGCGCTCGCTCGTCCCGCACGTCGACTACCTCGTCATCGACGAGTTTCAGGACATCACGACCCTGCAGTACGAGGTCTACGAGGAGTGGAAGCCGCACATGGAGCGCGTGCTCATCGCCGGCGACGACGACCAGGTCGTCTACGCGTGGCAGGGCGCAGACCCCAATCTGCTCCTCGACGCCGACCGCGAGGAGGACGTCGTCCTGCCGAACTCCTATCGGCTCCCCTCGCGCGTCCTCAACGTCGTGAACCAGGAGATCCGCCACATCGACAAGCGCCAGGAGAAGGACCTCCGGCCGCGCAAGGAGGGCGGCGTCGTCGAGGGGATCGAGTCCCCCTCGATGCTGGATCTCGCCCGGAACGTCCGCTACACGATCGAACAGGGCGAGGACGACGAGACCCTGATGGTCCTGTTCCGCGCCCGCTATCAGCTGTTCCAGTTCATCGACGAGTTCCTCCCGCTGGGGATGCCCTTCTCGGCGCTCACCGACCAGCGGATGTGGACCGACCGGCTGACGCAGTACGTCCGCGCCATCGAACGCTTAGAGCGCGAGGAGCACCTCGACGGCCTCCAAGCGCGTCGGCTCGCGGATATGCTGCAGGACTCGGCGTTCGGCGCGAACGAGCGCGACGAGCTGTTCGATCGCATCGACGAACTGCAGGAGGACGCCGGCGTCGAAGACCTGACGGACCTCTCGGTGCACCCGGACGTGATCACGGAGTTCGCGCCGTTCGTCCCCGACGGCGACGCCGCGGGCGACATGCTCCGGAAGGTCACCTCGTTCCAGCGGAAGTCCGTCGAGGCGTACTTCTCCGGGGAGTACAAGGGGATGGACCCCAACCGCGTCCGCATCGGCACGATCCACTCCGCGAAGGGCCGCGAGGCCGACCACGTCTTCGTCGCGACCGACCTGACCGAGAAGGTCGTCGAGCAGATGGCCGCCTCCGTCGAGGACGAGGCCGTCCCCGGCGTCGAGGAGTTCACCTCCACGACCGACCCCGTGCCGATCCTCACCGACAACGAGCGCCGGGTGTTCTACGTCGGGATGTCCCGCGCCCGCGAGCGCCTCGTCCTCCTCGAGAACCTCGTCAGCGGCGCGCCGACGCTCCCGGTGAGCGTCCTGCTGCACAACGAGATCCGCGACGAGACCGTCGAGGAACTGCTCGACGCGGCGCAGGAAGGCGAGGTGCCGGCGCCCGAACCGGACGCGTGAGCCGAATCTCCACTCATCCACAGTGACGCCGGACCCCCCGCGCGCCCCCGCCCCCGACCGATCGTTTCTCGACGCCGCCGTCACCGAGGCTGACGCGGTCGGCTTCGTCGCCGTCGGCGGTCGATTCGACGCCGACCTCCGGTACCTGACGCGGTTCGAGGGTCCCGAGCGGGAGTACGCGTACGTCCGAACGCCCGCGGGGTCTGACACGGGGACACGGGACGTGCTCTGTGCGCCCCGCGGCTTCGCCGGGCGCGCCGCCCGACAGTTCGACGGCCGCGTCGCGACCGGGCGCGCCGCCGATCCCGCCGGTCAGCGCGCGGGGGCGGTCCTCGACGCGGCCGTCGGCGGGGCGGACGGGTGCGACTCGGCCGCTGCCGACACCGCCGGGGACGACGCCGCCGACGCCGACACCGCCGGGGACGACGCCGCCGACGCCCCGACGATTCTCGTCCCGCCCACGATCCCGCACGACGCCGCCCTGTATCTCGAGAACGCCGGCTACGACCTGCGGTCGACTACGGCCGTCGGCGACGCGCGAGCCACGAAGACGAGCGAGGAGATCGAGGCGATCCACGCCGTCCAGCGCGCCGCCGAGGCGGGCGCGAGACGCGCCGAGCGCGTGCTCGCCGCCGCGGAGCCAGCGCGTGCTCCCGCGGACGACGCCGCCGGCGGGACAACGCCCGGTCTCCGCTGGCAGAACGCGCCGCTCACGGCCGAACGCCTTCGCCGCGAGGTCGACGCCGAGTTGGCCGCGCGCGGCGTCCGGAACGCGGGAAACACGGTCGTCGTGGCCGGTGGGAGGGGCAGCACGTGTCGGCCGCGCGACGCGAACCGCTCGCGTGACGCGCCGGAGGGAGATTCGGCCCCGGAGAGCGGTCAGATCCGAGCGGGCGACCCGATCCGCGTCGACGTCGCGCCGCGGGGGCCGCACGGCTACCACGGCGCGCTCTCGCGGACGGTCGTCGTCGACGGCGACGGGGGCTGGGTGCGGCGAGCCTACGTCGCCGTCGAAGCGGCGCTCGACGCCGCGCTCGGGGCGATTGAATCCGGTGTGACTCCTGCCGCGGTCGCCCGCGAGGCGCGCGCCGAGCTGGCGGCGTTCGGGTTCGATTCCGGCGTCGGCGGGGCTTCGGACGGCTCCGACGGCGCGGACGCTGACGCCGCTGCCGACGACCGCGTCGCCGCCGGCGCCCACGACGTACCGGACGCCGTCTTCCACGGCGTCGGGCTGTCGCCGCGGGAGCCTCCACTGGCGCACACCAGATCGGACTCGACACTCCGCGGATCGGACGCCGCGCTCCGAGCGGGGGCGGTCGTCGCCGTCGCGCCGAGCGTGGCCGACCCCGCGGCCGGATCCGTTCGCCTCGGCGAACTCGTCGCGGTCACCGATGCCGGATACGAGCGCCTGGGAGCGGATTCGCGGTCGTACGCGCCGCGGGAGTGAGCCGACTTTTCGATCTGACCCGCGAGCGTTCGTAAGCGCCGCCGCTGTCGCTCTCTGGGTCTTACTTTCGGAGTGGTTGCCCCCGGTCTCACGGGGAGTCTTCGTCCTCGTCGGGCGTCTTCACGACCGCGCCGACGACGCGCTCGCCGAGCGCCATCGGGACGTCGGCCGGCGTCGTGAGGTACTGCGGGAGGAGGACCATCGCGACGGCGACCGCGAAGAGTCCGCCGCCGATGACCGTCTGTCCCTCCAGCAGTCGCGTGAGCCCGAAGATCCCGACCGGCCCGGCGAAGACGAGCGTCGCGGCCAGTTGGATCGTTCCGGCGATCCCGAGTCGCATCGTTTCCCCTCGGCGACTGCGACCTAAAAGCATCGCGGTCGTCGGTGTGACGGCTCCTGCGACGGCCTCACGCGTCTCGACCGGACGGGACCGGTACCGATCGGCCTCGATTCCGGTTTCGGGACGCTTTTCGGCTCCGCGACGGAACGAACGCGTATGTTCACCGGGATCGTCGAGGCGACGGGAACCGTCGTCGAGACGACTGACGACGAGGGGGGGCGACGAATTCGCATTCGCCCCGACACCGACGCAGCCGGACCTAACGCCGCAGACGACGCGGGAAGCGCGGGGACGGACGCCTTCGCGGACCTCCATCACGGCCAGTCGATCGCCGTCAGCGGCGTCTGCCTGACCGTCGAGGAGTTCCGGACGGGGGCAGACCCGTGGTTCGAGGTCTTCCTCGCGGCGGAGACGGTCGAGAAGACCTACCTCGGCTCGGTCGGCGCGGGCGACCGCGTCAACCTCGAACGCGCGCTCGCCGCCGACGGGCGGTTCGACGGCCACCTCGTGCAGGGGCACGTCGACACGACGGGCGAGGTGCTGGCGGTCGAGCGCGTCGGCGACGACTGGTTCTTCGAGTTCGCCCTTCCCCCGGAGGTGGCGCGCTACGTCGTCGAGAAGGGCTCTGTCGCGCTCGACGGGATCAGCCTCACCGTCGCCGACCGCCGCGAGGACCGCTTCGCCGTTGCGATCATCCCGACGACATACGAGCTCACGACGCTCTCGGAGAAGTCGGTCGGCGACCCGATTCACCTCGAGGTCGACGTCGTCGCGAAGTACGTCGAACAGCTGGTGTCGGGCTACCGGGACGCCGTCGTCGGGGAGTGACGCCGTTAAAGAACGAGACGCCGTCGACGGGCGAGACGCCAACAACAGGGAGTGACGGCGACTCCCCGCCGTTGACTTCTCACTCGAACTCGGTCATCTCCGAGTCGAACTCGGAACCGTCCGACGCGGGCCTGTGGGCCTGGTGATAGCTGTCGCGGTATTTCTGGATCTTCCGGAGGAGGTAGAGTCCGAAGATACCGTCGTAGATCAGGACGTAGATCAGGAACGCAGCGAGTCCGCCCAGCCCGGTCACGGCCGCGATGATCGCGGAGCCGATTCCGACGGTCGCGTTGTACGTGGCGTGGACCAGCGCGGCGAGAATCAGTCCCTTGATCACGATCGGGCCGCGCTTGCCGGGGTTGAACTTCGCGAGGCCGAGGTAGTAGCCGGCGATGGCGGAGTAGATGACGTGTCCCGGGCCGGCGAGCGCCCTGATGGCGGTGATGCCGCCGCCGACGCCGATGAGGCCGAGGCCGAGGTCGAGATTGACCCCCTGCTCGGGCAGTTGGCGGGTGATGTAGAGCGCGTTTTCGATGACGGCGAAGCCGAGACCGGCCATCGCGCCGTAGACCGCGCCATCGAGGACGGCGTCGAAGCGATCGTCGGTGTAGGCGTACAGGCGCACGGCCAGCAGCTTCACCGTCTCCTCGACGGGTCCGACGACGACGAAGAAAAAGAGGACCGTTCCGAGGAACCCGAGTCCGCCGAAATACGGCCGGAGGACGGTGTTGAGGACGGCGGCGAAGTTCGCAGTCAGCACGCCGAGGAGGAACGTCCCCACCAGCAGTGACAGCGGTTCACTCGACGTCACGTCCGTCGAGTAGACGTACGCCGCCAGCCCGATCGCGGGGATCGCAGAGAGCGCCGTGAGGAGCCCGATCTGCGGATCCGTCAGCGCTGCGAGCCCGCCGATCCCGAGGAGGAGGATGAACGCGAGAAGCACCACCGCTAGGCGCGCCGATCCGTGGACGATCCGCCAGATGATGGCGGAAATCCTGTCGAGCGGCGTCCGCACGTCCCACGTCGCCACGTCGTAGAGATCCATCGAATCGTCCGCCGCCTCTTCGATCGGGTCCCGGCGTTCCCTCATCGCCGAGAGGTACTCGCGCGGTCGCCTAAGGTCTTCGGCCGAGTGTGACGGGGACCGACCGAGACCGACTGCCGGGATTCAAAAGCCGCCCCGCCGTAGCGCCGCGTACCGATGCACTTCGA
The DNA here is from genome assembly GCF_052545375.1 of Halobellus sp. GM3. NCBI lineage: Archaea > Methanobacteriati > Methanobacteriota > Halobacteria > Halobacteriales > Haloferacaceae > Halobellus > Halobellus sp. GM3. The sequence goes on from NZ_JBQWLT010000001.1 coordinate 137,117, forward strand.
TCAGCGCACACAGCACGCTCTCCGCGACGTCGGCCTCGACGGCGAACAGATCCGGGCGGCCTCAGAGCTCGTCTCCGAGTCCGTCGCCGAGGACGCCGAGCGCCTCCGCGCGTTCTTCGAGTGCGACGTCGTCTACTCGGACATGGAGATGGCCCACAGCAGCGGCGGCATCAACGAGCACGCGGTCGAGTTCGTCGACCTCTTCACGCACGGCGGTGACCTCCGCGGGTATCTCCGCTTCGACACGTGGGGCGTCCCAGTCGAGGACGGACGCGTGCTCTCGGACGACGTCGTGGAGCTCACGCTGGGGCCGACCGTAAACGACCGCGTTCGGTTCGCCCGCGACGAGGCCGATCTGCGATGACCGCCGCGGCGGTGACGAGGCGATGAGCGACGCGGAAGCCGACGCCGCCTCCGACGCTTCGGGGACGCGCGTTCGCGTCCGCGGGATCTACGCGACCGCGGCGACTCGCCTGCTCCTCGACGCCGGACACGAGGTCGTACAGGCGTCCGAGCCGATCCGCGAGCGGTTCGACGCGGACTTCGGCGACGGCCACCACGAGGCGACGGTCGCGACGACGCGAGACCGCCAAGGCGTCGGCGTCCACGGCGACGTCGACGCCGCTGAGTCCGCCGCTGCGGTCCTCGTCGACGTCGCCAGAGACGCGTTTCGGTGGCGGGATCCGACGCCGCCCGGTGCCGTGTTCGACGCGGCAGTGACGGAGACGCTCGGCTCCGGCGCGGTCTGTGATCTCGGCGACGTCGCCGAGCTTTGCTCGGCGGGCAGCCAGACTGCGTCTGGCGACGCCGAGGGCTTCCTCCCGTACGACGAGTGCGACGCGTACGTCGAAAGCGGTGACACCGTCCGCGTGCAGGTCCGAGAGAGCGCGCCGCCGTGGGTCGACCGGCGGGCGAGGCTCGGCACCGGCATCCGCGCCGCCGCCGGTCTCGCGACGCTCGTCCGCGGGCGCGACGGCGTCGCGGTCGATACCCGAGACGACGCCGCGGGGCGCGAGCTCGCGGGGATGACAGAGCTCCTCTCCGTCTCGGTCCCCGACGGCTGGGGGATCGAGTGGTCTCACGCCGCGACGCGCGCCGGTATGGACGCGCTCGGCGACGCGCTCGAACGCGCCGTCGAGCGGTCGGATGCCCTCTCAGCGGCGCTCGATGCCGCAGACGCCTCCTCCGCGGACGAGGGAGCACCGACTTCCCCTCGGATCGCCGCGCCGTCGGCCGGGGAGTGGCTATGGTTCGGCCGCGAGTCCCGCTTCGCGCTCGACGACGCGCGGCGCGCGGTGACGGCGACGATGCCGGGACACCACCGGACGAAAGCCGCGAGCGAGTCGGCGAGTGCGGGCGTCGACCTCGCGGAGGCGCTCTGCGGCGACGGCGCGCTCGGCACGGTCGACGGCGGGGCCGACTCCGACCTCGACTCCGAGTTCCCCTTCGGCGTCGTGACGCGGCAGTTCGGCCCCGTCGAGGGCGACGTCGTTGCGATCCGCCACGGCAAGCCCGACGGGCGCGCGTTCTCGCTCGGCCGCGGCGAGGTCACAGACTGGGAGGGCGACGGCACCGTCGCCGTCGAGCGGACGCTCTCTGGGAGCGGCACCTACGACGGGCTCGGGACCCGGCGGGAGGCGGGCGACACCGCGCTGACGAAGTTCCGCGAGGGGCGCTGGTGGTACCCCACGGTCTATCGGAGCGCCGAGGGCGACCCGCGGGGGACGTACGTCAACGTCTGCACGCCCGTCGAGTGCTTCCCCGACGAGATCAGGTACGTCGACCTGCACGTCGACGTCGTGAAGCGACCCGACGGGACGGTCGAGCGCGTCGACGACGACGAACTCGACGCGGCGGTCGAGGCGGGCGAGGTCCCCGAGGCGGCGGCGAAGAACGCTCGGGCGGTCGCGACGAGCCTCGAACGCGCGCTCTCGAAGTGAAGGCCGGCGCCGTCGCGGGCGGCGCTCTCGGAGAGGGGGGTCGCGTCCGCGATCGCGCGGCGTGCGACGGGCGGCAGATTCGCGCCACGCGGGCGGAGAACAGCAAGTTTATCAGTCGCTCGCGGCGAATTGCACCCAAGATTACTCTCTAGGAGGTCAATGGTGACACAACAAACACAGCAACCGGAGGTGAACATCGGACTGGTCGGGCACGTCGACCACGGGAAGACGACTCTCGTGCAGGCGCTGTCCGGTTCGTGGACGGATCAGCACTCCGAGGAGATGAAACGCGGCATCTCCATCCGTCTCGGCTACGCTGACGCCACGTTCAGAAAGGTTCCCGGCGTCGACCCGCCGGAGTGCTACACGGTCGAGGAGACGGGACCGGACGGCGAGGAGACCGAGGTGCTTCGGACGGTCTCGTTCGTCGACGCACCGGGACACGAGACGCTCATGGCGACGATGCTCTCGGGCGCGGCCATTATGGACGGCGCCGTCCTCGTCGTGAGCGCGACCGAGGACGTCCCGCAGGCACAGACCGAAGAGCACCTGATGGCGCTCGACATCATCGGCATCGACAACATCGTCATCGCCCAGAACAAGATCGATCTGGTCGATCGCGACCGCGCCGTCGAGTCCCACGAACAGATCCAGGCGTTCGTCGAGGGCACCGTCGCCGAGGACGCGCCGATCGTCCCCGTCAGCGCCCAGCAGGAAGTGAACATCGACCTCCTCATCGACGCGATCGAGCGGGAGATCCCGACGCCCGAGCGCGACGAGTCGGAGTCGCCGCGGCTGTTCGCCGCGCGGTCGTTCGACATCAACCGCCCGGGGACGACGTGGGAAGACCTCAAAGGCGGCGTCGTCGGCGGGTCCGTCGTGTCGGGGAAGCTCGAGACCGGAGAGGAGCTCGAACTCCGGCCCGGCCGCGAGGTCGAAGAGGGCGGCCAATCGGAGTGGCGGCCGATCACGACCGAGATCCGATCGCTGCAGTCCGGCGGACAGATGGTCGATGAGGTCCGCCCCGGCGGCCTCTGCGGCGTCGGGACCGGGCTCGATCCGAGCCTCACCAAGGGCGACGCGCTCGCCGGTCAAATCGCCGGCGAACCGGGCACGCTGCCGCCGACGCGCGAGGAGTTCACGATGGGCGTCGAACTGCTCGACCGGATCGTCGGCGAGGACGAGGGCGAGATCGAGGAGATCTCGACCGGCGAGCCGCTGATGCTCACCGTCGGGACCGCCACGACCGTCGGCGCGGTCACGAGCGCTCGCTCGGGCGAGGCCGAGGTGTCGCTGAAACGCCCCGTCTGCGCCGCCTCGGGCGCGAAGATCGCCATCAACCGCCGGGTCGGCGCGCGGTGGCGGCTCATCGGGATCGGAACGCTGCAGTGATCGCGGCGGTGACGAGACCGGACGACAGCCCGGGCGCGAGGAACTGACGCCGGAACACGGAGACGAGGGAGATGACCACGGTGATACTCGATACGAACGCGCTGATGATGCCGGTGGAACTCGACGTCCGGGTCTTCGAGGAGCTCGACCGCCTCGTCGGCGCGGACGCCGATCTGGTCACCCCGCGTGCGGTCGTCGCCGAGTTAGAGAAGCTCAGCGAGGCCGGAAACGGCGTCGAGGCGACGGCCGCGAGCGTCGGACGCGACCTCGTCTCGCGCTGTCGGATCGTCGAAACCGGGGTCTCCTACGCCGACGACGCGGTGGTCGAACTCGCAGCGCAGGAGGGCGGCTACGTCCTCACCAACGACAGGCCGCTCCGCGACCGGTTGCTCGAACGCGGTATTCGCGTAATCGGTTTAAGGGGCCGAAACACATTGCAAATAACAGAACCATAACGCATGTACAAACGGGTACGACTCAAAGACACAGTCGAGGTGCCGCCAACGCACCTCGCGGACGTGACGCCACAGCGGGTCAAGCGGCTCCTGCAGGACAAACTCGAGGGACGGATGGACGAAGACGTCGGCAGCGTCGTCAGCGTCGTCGACGTTCACGACATCGGCGAGGGGACGGTGCTCCCCGGCCGCGCCGGCGTGTACTACGAGGCGGAGTTCGACGCGATCACCTTCGACCCGTCGATGCAGGAGGTCGTCGACGGCGAGGTCGTCGAGGTCGTCGAGTTCGGCGCGTTCGTCGGGATCGGCCCCGTCGACGGGCTGTTGCACGTCTCGCAGATCTCCGACGAGTTCCTCGCGTACGACGGCGAGAACCAGCAGCTGGCGTCGACGGAATCGAACCGGACGCTGAGCGTCGGCGACTCCGTCCGCGTCCGCGTGGTCACGAAGAGCATCGACGAGCGCAACCCGCGCGACTCGAAGATCGGCCTCACCGCGAAACAGCCGGGGCTCGGCAAACACGGCTGGCTCGAGGCGGACCGACAGGCGGGGACCGCCACGACGGAGGCGGAGGGCGAATAGATGGCTGAGTCCCGTCTCGCCTGCCGGGAGTGTCACTACATCAACCACGGCGACGCGCAGGCGTGTGAGAACTGCGGCTCGAGCAGCCTCACCGAGGACTGGGCGGGCTACGTCGTCATCACGCACCCCGAGCACTCCGAAATCGCCGCCGAGATGAACGTCAACGAACCGGGCGGCTACGCGCTGAAGGTCCGCTGACGGGTCGATGCTCACGCTCCCCGAGGACCTCCGCGGCGCGTTCAAAGACCCGTTCGGCCCCGTCTACACCGACGCAGCGGCGCTGCTCGCCGACGCCGGCCACCCCGTGATCGCCGTCGGCGACGTCGTCACGTACCACCTCCGCGAGGCCGGTCACGTCCCGGCCGTCGCCGTCGTCGACGGACGGACGAAGCGCGAGGCCGTCGGCGCCGAGATCAGCGAGGCGCTCGCCGATCCCGAGCGCCGCCGCGACGTGGAGAACCCGCCGGGCGCGCTCTCGGAACCGCTGTGTGCGGCGCTCGCAGACTCCCTCGACGACGAGGACCCCGTCACGGTCGTCGTCGACGGCGAGGAGGACCTCGCGGCGCTGCCGGCGGTCCTGCTCGCGCCGCTCGGTGCGACCGTCGTCTACGGCCAGCCCGACGAGGGGATGGTTCGCATCGACGTGACCGACGCCGCGAAGGCGGAGATGCGCTCGCTGATCGAGCGGATGGACGGCGACGCCGCCTGTGTCCTCGACGCGCTCGACGCCAGCGGCTGACCACGTCGGCGACTGACCACGTCGGCGACTGACCGCGTCAGCGGCTGACCACGTCGGCGACTGACCACGTCGGCGACTGACCGCGCCATCGACTGACTCGGTCCGCGACGACCCGTACCGCCACCGCGTTCGGCTCTTCGAAATCCTTTTACTCCTTTCGGGTGGATGGTAGGACAACTGAACCATGGAAATCGACATCATCTCCGAGGACACGAACCCGATGTTACATCGGGCCGACGTCCGCTTCGAGATCGTTCACGACGACGCGACTCCCTCTCGACTCTCCGTGCGCGACAGCCTCGCGGCCAAACTGAACAAAGACTCCGCCGAGGTCGTCGTCCACAAACTCGACACGAAGTTCGGAATGCGAAAGACCGTCGGCTACGCGAAGGTCTACGACTCCCCCGAGTTCGCCCGCGACATCGAACAGGACTACATGCTCGATCGGAACAAGATCGAGGGCGGCGACGCCGAGGCCGACGCCGACGCCGAAGCCGAGGCCGAAGAGGCCTGATCGAGCGGACAGACACACGGACACACATTCTCGATGCGAATCGTCGGAATCGAGGGGACCGCGTGGGCCGCGAGCGCGGCGCTCTACGACACCGAAACCGATGAGGTCGTCATCGAATCGGACCCCTACGAACCCGATAGCGGCGGCATTCACCCGCGCGAGGCGGCCGAACACATGGGGTCGGCCGTCCCGTCGGTCGTCTCGGCGATTCTCGACCGGGCCGCAGACACGGCGGACAGTGGGGGCGTCGACGTCGACGCCGTCGCGTTCTCCCGCGGCCCCGGGCTCGGCCCGTGTCTCCGCATCGTCGGGACCGCGGCGCGAGCGCTCGCTGGGACGCTCTCGGTACCGCTCGTCGGCGTCAACCACATGGTCGCACACCTCGAGATCGGCCGCCACCGCTCGGGGTTCGACTCGCCGGTCTGTCTGAACGCCTCGGGCGCGAACGCGCATCTCTTGGGGTATCACAACGGCCGCTACCGCATCCTCGGCGAGACGATGGACACGGGCGTTGGAAATGCAATCGATAAGTTCACTCGGCATCTCGGCTGGTCGCACCCCGGGGGTCCGAAGGTCGAACAGCGCGCGCGAGAGGGCGAGTACCACGACCTCCCGTACGTCGTCAAGGGGATGGATTTCTCCTTCTCGGGGATCATGTCGGCTGCGAAAGACGCCGTCGACGACGGCGTGCCCGTAGAGGACGTCTGTGCGGGCTTACAGGAGACGATATTCGCGATGCTCACCGAGGTCGCAGAGCGCGCGCTCTCTCTGACCGGCACCGACGAACTCGTCCTCGGCGGCGGCGTGGGACAGAACGAACGCCTCAGAGAGATGCTCGCCTCGATGTGCGAACAGCGCGGGGCCGAGTTTCACGCCCCCGAACCGCGGTTTCTCCGGGACAACGCGGGAATGATCGCGGTACTGGGCGCGAAGATGTACGCCGCCGGCGACACGCTCGCGGTCCCGGAGTCGTCGGTCGACCCCGACTTCCGCCCCGACGAGGTGGCGGTGACCTGGCGCGGCGACGGCGAGTCGGTCGTCCGCGACCCGGCGGCGTCGGGGACGGTCCGCGGCGCCGAGGCGACGGTCACGTTCGACGGCGACCGCGTCGTCAAGCGGCGGATCCCGAAATCGTACCGCCATCCGGCGCTCGATGCGCGGCTCCGGTCCGAGCGGACCCGCGCGGAAGCGCGGCTGACGAGCGCCGCCCGCCGCGTCGGCGTTCCGACGCCCGTCGTCTACGACATCGACCCGGCGTCGGCGACGCTCGTCTTCCAGCACGTCGGCGACGCGGACCTCGCCGAGGCGCTCAGCGCCGATCGGTGCCGCGCCGTCGGCCGGCACCTCGCTGCGATCCACGGCGCGGGGTTCGTCCACGGCGACCCGACCACCCGGAACGTCCGCGTCGGCGGCGACCGGACGTACCTCGTCGACTTCGGCCTCGGTTACCACACCGTCCACGTGGAGGATCACGCGATGGATCTCCACGTGTTCAAACAGAGCGTCGCCGGGACGGCGCTGTCCCCGGCCGACCTGCTCGAGGCGTTCGAGGCGGGCTACGCTGCGGCGGGCGAAGACGACGTCCGGCGTCGGCTCCGGGAGATCGAGGGGCGCGGCCGGTATCAGTAGTGGCTGTGATCTCTGACGTGTCTCCGTCGCGTGCCAGGCCTCCTCCCGTCGCCGGCGCGCTTATATACGAAGACGCGGCCAGAGGCCGCGTGATCTGAGCGCTCCCCCGCGCCGGGCCGCGGTTGTTCGGCACGTCGGCGCGGGTCCGTGGGCTGGAATCCGGCCGTGCCGACTGTTCGCCACCACCGTGTCGCCGACGCGTCCCCAAGCGACGCACAGCGATGCCCAAACGATTTATTCCAGCCCGGCGTACCGGTTCGTATGGCAGACAAACCGAAACAGGGCGAGATTCTCGGCATCCCGTACAACTTCGAGCGACCGTCGTTCGGTCGCATGCTCTCGTCGTACTGGCAGCCCGATGAGGGGATGCTCGTGAAGAAGCCCTTCGGCATCGGCTACACGCTCAACCTCGCGAGCTGGCGCTCTTGGATCGCGCTGGCGGTCGTCGCCGGCCTCCTCTGGCAGGAGCAGCAGTCCCGATCGGGCGAGGCTGAGGACGCAGACGACGACGGGCCGGTCGAAGTCATCGTCGACTGATACTGATTGTTCTCACTTGTTACCGGTGAGCGCCCGCCCGTTGACGGCGCTCACCGGTAAGAGACGAGAACACTCAGTATGAGTGCGCTCCCGTTCGACGACCCGCTCGGCTCGGAACCGACGACGCTTTCTCGCGACCCGACAACGTCGGGACGAATGCTCCGATACGTCACGACCAACGACGGGAAGGTCCGAGAGGCCCGCGAGTACCTCGACGGCGTCGAGCAACTGGACTACGATTACACCGAGATCCAGGCCGCTAGGCTCGGACCGATCGCCGCGCGCGGCGCCCGCGAGGCCTACCGCCACGCCGGTGAGCCGGTCCTCGTCGACGACGCCGGCCTGTTCGTCGAGGGCTTCGACGGCTTCCCCGGCCCCTACTCCGCGTACGTGGAGGACACGCTGGGCGTCGAGGCCGTCCAGCGGCTCGTCGCCGCGGAGATAGACGAGCCGCGCCGGGCGTCGTTTCGCTGTGTGATGGCCTACTGCGACGGCGACGACTTCGCGGCCACGCCGGATCCGATCGACCGCGACGACCGGAGCGCCGCCGCGGCCGCGGGCGTCGAACGCGTCGAAACCGGAGGTTCGGATCTCGCTGCCGAGAGCGACGCCCTCCCCGTGAAACTCTTTCACGGGACAGTCAGAGGGCGGATCGTCGAACCGCGGGGCGATGGGGGGTTCGGCTACGATCCCGTCTTCGAGCACGAGGGGACGACGTTCGCGGAGATGAGCCCCGCCGAAAAGAACGCCGTCTCCCACCGGGGACGAGCGCTCGCGAAGTTCGCCGAGTGGTTCGAGAGCCGCTGACGGCGGCTCCGAGCCCGTTCTGTCACCCCTCCCCGCGAACCTCGTAGATCGTCACGTCGCCCGACTGATGAGCGACGGTGATCTCCGCTGCGCCGAACGACACCGACCCGTAGCGAGCGCGCTCGTTCGGACCGACCCAGATGTACCGCACGCCGTACGCTTCGAGGAGCGACGCGCGCACGGAGGCGTTGCCGGTGTACATCGCGTCCACGTCGCGGACGCGCTCCCCGTACGCCGCCTGTCCGCGATAGCCGACCTCGTGTTGCCAGCCGGCGACAGTCGGCACGCCGGTCAGACTCGACGCGGGGTTGGCAGACCAACTGTACATCGCGCGGTCGCGCCCGTCGGTGCCGCCCGCGTAGGTGAGCGTCCCCGGCGCTTCCAGCATCGTCGGCTGCCCCGGCCGGTCGTCGAGCCAGGCGATCGCCGCCGCCTGCTCGGGGTGATCCGTCCCGACGAACGCCGTCGCGTCGAGCGTCGGTCCACCGGCCGGGCCGCGATCGAAGTGCGCGCCGACCGCGAGGACGCCGTAGACGCTCGTGGAGGCCACCAGCGCGATCACGAGCGCGACCGACGCAACGCGCCCGATGCGCCGCCACGGGACGGTTGCACTCCCCGCGGCCGATCGTCTTCCGTCGGACGCGCCGCGGTCGGCGTCACCGAAGACCAGTCCGGGCAGCGCGACGCCCATCGCCGTGCCGAAGAACACCCACACCTGCGCGTACGTCTTGAACACGGTGTTCATCCGGCCGGGACCGGCCTGCTCGCTCACGTAGATCAGTTCCACGAGCGTGACCAGTCCGGCCCCGGCGACGACGAGCACCGCCTCGTAGCCGACGCCGCGTTCGACGCGGAGCGCGACCCACGCGAGGACCAGAAGCGGCACCGACACCGCGAGCGCCGCGAAACCGATCGCGTGACCGACGTAGCCGACAGCGACGAGCGCGCCGAGGAGAACCAGGGGTCGACGGACGCGGACCCGCGCGAGTAGGTAGCCGCCCAGCCCGACGACGAACGCGCCGTGGACGAGAAGCAGCGCGCCGAGACCGCTCCGCATCTCCGGCCCGAGCAGTTCGGCCGACCGCTCGCCGCCGCCGGTCGCCGCGCCCAAGAGGAACGGTGACGCGAGGATGATGGCCGTGATCGCGGGAACGGCGGTCACGAGGACGGCAGCACCGATGCGACCGACCTCGCTCGTCGCCGTCGCGGCGAGCGGGCGCAGCCTCTCGGTCGCCTCCGCCGCCTCCGCTTTCCCCGCTTCCTCCGCTCCGCCGAGCTCCCCCGGCCGCCGGCGGAGCGGTACCGTCCCGGGAAGCAGCGTCGACGGGTCAGCGGGCGCCAACGTCGCCGCCAGCCAGCCGAGCGCGAGGACGCTCGGGAAACTCCACGTGCTCTGGATCGCCTGCCACCCGGCGAGAACCGGGAGCGCCCCGAACAGAAGCGCGCGCCGTCGCCGCCGCGCCGATTCGGGCGTCCGGTAGTAGGCGTAGCCGACGGCCGCGGCGAGCAGCAGCGTCGGCGTGCCCATCATGTGCGCGTGCAGGTCGCCGTTGAGCCACGCGAAGAGCGGGAACTCGTTGATCGTCCCCGGGATGACCCGCGAGGCGTTCCAGTAGCTGAACGACTCCGCGCCGGCGACGATCTGCGGGACGGTGTACTCCGTCCGCGCGGCGACGTGCGCGGCGACCGGCTGCTGCACCGCGTCGGGGAGCGCGAGCAGCGCGAAGCGGCCGGCGGTGACGAGGTTGCTCGCGAGGCCGACGAAGAACGCCGCAGTCACGCCGGCGACGCGTCGGGCGGTCCGCGGGGCGAGCGATCTCCCCCGTACCGAGAGGTCGCGGTCGGCTCCGATCGCCCCCGCGAGCTCGAACGCCGCGGTGACGAGCGACGCGTAGAACCCCGCGAGCGCGAGGTTGTAGGCGAACCGCGGCGGCGTCCCCGAGAGCCACGCCAGAAGCGTCGCCGTCAGGTGGCCGCCGTAGTAGTACTTCACCGGTTCGTTCGCGAACCAGAAGTCCTCCGGCGGGAGGACCGTCGATCGCCCCAGCGTCTTCAGGAGGCCGAAATCGAGGAACTTCTCGCCGCCGCCGGGGTGGACCGCGGGGTCGAACGCGCGGATCGCGACGAGGAAGGCGAATCCGAGCAGGAAGACGGCGGCGGCGTCGGTCGCGGCGTCGCGGTCGATGTCGACGCCGGGGCGCACCCGGCCGTCGCGAAGCGCGGCGAGATCGACGCCCGAGAGCGCGCTGGCGAGAAGCAGCGACGAGACGCCGGCCGCGAGCGCAATCGGGCCCCACGTCACCTGTCCGACCCAGTAGGCCGGGACGCTGAGGACGACGAGCGACGCGGGGACGGCCAGCCCCGCGCCGCGCCCCGTCGCGCGCGGCAGGAGTCGGGTGGCGAGCGGGAGCCCCAACGCGAAGAGGGCGGCGTAGAGGACCAGCCAGCGAACGACGAGGGCGTACTCCATACTCCGTATCGCACGGGGCGCGACGCCGAACCATACACTTTGTGATGCGGCGCCGATCTCTCGGGTGCAGTGCCGGCCCCCGCGAACGGGACGGCCGAGCCGAGGCCGCACCGCTCGGTAGCGGTTCGTTTTTCACACAGAAGCGGGTATCTGGGGGTGATGACTCGCTCCGTCGGGATCGTCGTCCCCGCCTATCGGCCCGATCCCGAACGCCTCCGCGCGTACCTCCGTGCGCTCGTCGAGCGGCTGGACCCCGCCGTCGTCCGCGTCGAACTCGACGCTCCCAGCGACGGGATCCGCGACCGTCTCGGCGACGTCCCAGACCGCGTCGAGGTCGCGACCGCCGACGCCAGACGCGGCAAGGGAGCGGCGGTCACCGCGGGGTTCGAGGCGCTCTCGCAGTCGGTTGAGACGCTCGCGTTCGCCGACGCAGACGGCAGCACCCCCGCAGACTCCTTCGCCGCGGTCGTCGACGCCGTCGACTCGGGCGAGGCCGACCTGGCCACCGGCTCGCGCCGACATCCGGACTCGGACGTCGCCTCCCACCAGACGTTCGCCCGCCGCCGCCTCGGCGACGGCTTCGCGTGGCTCGCGCGCCGCTTCCTCGATGAGCAGCTGTACGACTACCAGTGCGGCGCGAAGGCGCTCTCCGCCGAGGCGTGGCGGGCGGTCCGGCCGCATCTCTACGAACCGGGCTTCGCGTGGGACATCGAGCTGATCGCCGTCGCGGGCGCGCTGGAGTGCCGGATCGTCGAGGTGCCCGTCCGCTGGGAGGACCGACCGGGATCGACCGTCTCGACCGTCGGAACGACGCTTCGGCTCGCCCGGGCGCTCGTGACCGCGAGACACCGCGCCCGCCTCCTCCGTGCGGATCGCCTGCACGAACTGCTCGAGTCGCGGACGTCGGGCCGGCGGTCGCTCGTCGAACGACTCGCCGCGGCCGACGCGGCGGACGTCGCCGAGGCCGACTGAATGGTTCGCGAGACGGTCGACGCGCTCGTCTCCGGCGTCCGGTTCGGGAAGTTCGTCTCCGTCGGCGCGGTCGGCGCGGCGTTCGATATGACGACGACGACGGCGCTCATCGTCGGGTTCGGCGTTCTCGGGGAGTACGCGAAACTCGTCGGCGCGGAGGTCGCGATCGTCGTGATGTTCGCGATCAACGAGCGCTGGACGTTCGCCGAGCTCGGCGAACCGGGGGCGGTCCCGACGGTGAAGCGGTTCCTGCGGTCGAACCTCGTTCGAAGCGGCGGGCTGGCGGTCCAGTTTCTGATCGTCCGGGCGCTCCGACAGCTCGACGTCTCCGTCGTCGTCGCCGGCTTCGACCTCTGGCAGCTGATCCCGATTCCGATCGCGATCGGCGCGTCAGTGGTTCTGAACTACGTCGCAGAGAGCCTCCTGACGTGGCGTATCACGCGCTCGTGATCGCGGTGGAAATTGCCACACTGCGGGCGAAACACAACCCTTAACCGTAGCCCACGGCTTCGTTTCGATAGCGGGATGGGATAGCCAGGAGATTCCGCCGGGCTCATAACCCGGAGATCGGTAGTTCAAATCTACCTCCCGCTATCTCCTTGCGACGTTTCGATTCGTCGGCGGTTCGTTTCTGCCCTTTTCGATTCGAGAAGCGCCGTCTCACTTCGACACTCGCGATTAGAAATCGATCCGACCGCCCGAGGAGAGGTCTCGCTCCTCGGAGAGCCCGGGTTCGGCCGCGTCCCAGTCGTCGTCGACGAGGTACACGGCGCCGTCTTCGACGGTCACCGCGAACGTGTCGAGACGGCGCCCTCACAGGGGCCGAAGTCGCAGCGGCCGTCCGCCTTCTCGAACGTCGCGCCGTGTTTCTGACAGACGAGCTGGCCGTCTCTGATGAGCGCGCTCGACCCCTTGTCGAGCCGGACGTCTCGCCAGTGCGGGCAGTAGTTCGTGAAGGCGACGACCGCGCCGTCATCGAGGCGCGTGAGGAGCCCCTCGGTCGTCTCGAATCCGGACTTCGCCGTGAACACGACTGTCTCCTCGGCGTCGACCTCGTCGGCCGCGACGATGCGACGTTCCTCGTCCATGGCCGCCGTTCGACGCACCGCGATTCAAGCGTGGCGATTTCGTCGGGATACCACCCGGTCACGCGTCGGCATACCGCCTGCTCACTCCGCGTCGCGGGCGCGGTCGATCCAGTCTGAGACCCGCTTCTCCGAGACGTCGATGTCGGCCGCGACCTCCTCGGCGTCGGCGACTGCGAGCTCGCCGACCGTCTCGATGCCGGCGTTTCCGAGCCGCTCGGCGTAGGCGGGACCGATCCCCTTGAGCCTCTCGACCGGCCGGTCGTCCTCGGCGCCGGCCGGTTCCGCGTCGGTGTCGTCGTCTTCGTCGTCGGCCTCCGCAGTTTCGCCGTCTCCATCGACGGATTCGGACTCCGTCGGCACGACCGCTTCGGCGGGCTCCTTTCCGGTCTCCTCGTCGACGAGGGTCCCTGTCGAGGCGGCGGCGTCGGTCTCGGCGGCGACGGCCTCCTCGGAGGACGCAGAGTGCGCGTCATCGGAATCAGTATCGAGGTCGTCGGCTCCGACCGCCTCCTCGCCCTCGCCGGCGGTCTCGACGACCTCGGCGGGTTCCTTTCCGGCGTCCTCGTCGACGAGCGTTCCCGTCGAGGCGGAGGCATCGGTTTCGGCGGCGACGGCGTCGTCGCCGTCGTCTGTTTCGACGTCGTTGCCGTCGTCGCCTTCGCCGTTTTCGTCGTCCCCGCCGGCGTCGCGGCCGCTCTCGTCGGCGTCTGCGGTTGTCTCGACCTCGGATTCGGCTCCCTTGACACGCGCTTCGGTCGATGCGTCCGCCTCGCCGCGCTCGCGCTCGACGGAGACTGTCCCCTCAGAGCGGTCCGATTCTGCCGACTCAGACGGCGCCGATTCCGACTCGTCCGAGACGCCGAGGAGCGAGCGAAGCGACGACCGGATCGTATCGAAGATACTCATCGTATCGGTGGTATGAACGTGGAGTATTTAAAAATCGGCTACGATCCGGCCGAATCGCTGCGCGGTGCCGTCGCGGTGTGCCGCTCTCCGTGTCGAGACGTCTCTCCCCGGATCCGTTGCCTTGGTGTGCCCGCCAACGCCGCCGCGGTGGCGGTCGACGGCTGATCAGTCGTCGGCGTCCGCGTCGCCGTCCGCGTCGGCGTCCGCGTCCTCTGCCGAACTGTCGGCCTCCCCGCTGTCGGCCTCCGCTTCGCTCGCTTGCTCGCCGTCGGAGAGGTCCTGTAGCCGGCTCCGAAGCTGTGGCATCGTTCCGGTGAGGTCGCCGACGAGTTCTTCGGCGTCCTCGATGGCGCCGAGGAGTTCCTCGACGCCCTCCACCTGCGATTCGAGTTCCTCCGGGTCGTCGAAGGCGTCCGCGCGCTGGCCGACGATGAAGGTCTTTTTTGCCTGCCGGAGATGCGCTTCGGCCTCGCCGGCGTCGAGGGTCGACCGGAGCGCGTTGAGGACGCCGAGGACGTTGTCCGCCTCGGTCTCCCACACCGCGTCGGCGTCGGGGAGCTCCGCGCGCGCGTCGGCGAGATGTCCCTCGACCTCCTCGCGCATCTCGGCTGCGGCCTCTCCGAACAGGTCGTCGTCTGCGAGTGTGCTCTGGCTACTCATACCACTCGATTCATCGCCGGGACGGTTAAAAACACGCCCAAAAGTGAAAGTGAAATCGTCGCTCTCGGCCCCGGGCGGACGGATTCACTCTCCGACCGAGACGAGTTTCATAAGCGGGTAGTCGTCTTCCATCTCCATACGGGTGCGGACGGTTACCTCCCCGTACTCGATTCGCATCTCGACGTCGAGGAAGCGGCCGGTCAGTTCCGTGTACTCCGCCGATTGCGAGGACAACTCCGCGGCGATGCGGTCGGTTCGGACGTCGACGTCGACGTCGACGCAGTACGGTTGATTCTCGATCGCCTCCTCCATCGCGCGGCCGAGGCTCGCGGCGCTCTCGGGGCTCACCGGCGTCCCCGCGAACTGGTGGTACAGCGAGCCGAACTTGATGCCGGCCTCGAAGCACGCGCTTTCTCGTTCGGTTGGCATACTCGACGGTGAACCTCGGAACCAAAGTGCGTGTCGGCCGCCGCGCTCCGCGGAACGTATCAACGCGCGATCACGCCGAAAATCGGACGTTTCTTGGCCTCCCTGCTCCGATAGGTGGTTGAATGGACGACCCGGTTCTCTTGACAGGCGCGGGCGGACGCGTCGGGCAGGCCATTCTGCGCCACCTCGGCGACGCCTTCGCGTGGCGACTCCTCGACCGGGAGCCGCTTCCGGACGCGAAAGTCCCCGACGGCGTCGGCGACGAGCGCGTCTTCGTCGCGGACGTCACCGACGACGAGGCGGTTCGGAACGCGCTCGACGGCTGTGGGGCCGTGATCCACCTCGCGGGCGATCCGCGCCCGGAAGCGCCGTGGGACAGCGTCCTCCAGAACAACATCGACGGCACGCAGACGATGTTCGAGGCCGCCGTCGAGACGGGCGTCGAGAAGTTCGTATTCGCCTCCTCGAACCACGCGGTCGGCGCGTACGAGACGGACGCGCGGACGCCGGAGATGTACCGCTCACACGACGACTACCGGCTCGACGGCACGGAGCTCCCCCGCCCGAGCAACCTCTACGGCGTGAGCAAAGCGACCGGCGAGGTGTTGGGCCGCTACTACCACGACCACCACGACATCTCGGTCGTCAACGTCCGTATCGGCAACCTCACTGAGGGTCACCCGCCGATCGACTACGAGCGCGGGCAGGCGATGTGGCTCTCCTACCGCGACTGCGCGCACCTCTTCGAGCGGTGCCTGCTCGCGGCGTACGACTACGAGATCGTCTACGGCATCTCCGATAACGACCGCAAGTACTACTCGATCGAGCGCGCCCGCGACGTGCTGGGGTACGATCCGCAGGACAACTCCGCCGAATGGGACGGCGAAAAGCGGGTCATCGACGGGGCGTGACGCGAACACCACTTTTTGGTTTAATAATCATCTCCCCAAGTGTGTGATCGTGTGTCTATTTTGCTATTCGGCATACGTAAATTGTATACCAGCGACGTCGTTTCCCAATTGATAGCTAACCCAAAATGAAGCCACTCCCACCACCCACAAAAGCGGCTTCGATACTGACTCTATCATAAGCACAACCCCGACACCGAGCAGGAGGAGGACGAGTATTGATTTGATATATATGTGAGATGTCCCGTTACTTTCTTCAATAGCTATGGTTGCGTTCTCACCCTCGGAACCGCCCATCCCGTCCGAAGATGGTGGTGCTACAGCTCTCTCAAAGGCGTGGTTCCTTGTCCGTTGATCGCGTAGACAAGTGTTGCACAGACAAGTCCGTTCAAGGCGTTCATACGCCGATACATTCGCGTTCTCCCCTATAGGACGGGGATAGAAATTCACCCCACCACCTGCCTCGACGACTTCTCCACAGACGTCACACAGTGGCTCGTCGGCCACACCTTCCCACCCGTAAACAGTGGTTGAGTCGTCCATAGGTTTTCTTCCCTTTCAGTTATAAAAATTGTTGGTTGTGAATGTGATACTTACTCGTGGCCCCCGGACGGTTCGCTCCCGTCACTCGAACAGCCCCGAGACGTCGCGCTCTCTGCTCCGGCGCCGCTCGACGTGTCCCCGCAGCCGGTCGTAGACGATCGCCCGCCGAGCGCGGTCGGCGACGAAGTCGAAGAGCATCCCGACGAACCCGCGGGACCGCGCGGACGGGACCGACGCCGGCGAGCCCTCGGACCCGCGGTCTGTCTCCTCGCTGATCGCCTCGCGCCCGTACCGAACCGCGTCGTCGACGACGGTTTCATCGAAGGCGTCGTACTCGGCCGCGAGCAGCGTCGCAGCCGCGGCGACCGCCGCGAACGACAGGTCGGTCGCCTCCAGCGCGTCGCCGTCGTACCGGAGCGCGAGCGGCCGAGCGCGCTCCGCGTACTCCGGATCTGCAGCGAGTCGTCGGAGGGACGCGCGGACCGCCGCGACGTTCACGCCGCGGTGGTCGTCGTCGACGCCTGCGAGGTACTCCGCCCCGCTCTCGGCGAGGCCGCGCGCGCCGCTCCAGTTTCGCCGACGGGCGTGGTGGACTGCGGCTGCGTACTGGATGAGCCCGTGGAGCAACCGCTCGTCGGGCGCCCCGTCGTCGAGTGCGAGCCACGGCTCCTCCCACGCCTCGTGTGCGGCGCGGTGGTCACCGGCGTTGAAGACCGCGACCCCGATTCGCAGTGCGTCCTGCACGGTCTCTCGTCGCCGCCGCGCGAGTATATATGCGGCGCTCGGTGACGAACTTATCCGCATGCGGGGCGTTCTCTCACGTGTACCGATCATGATCGCACAGCCCTCACCGTTCCCCCACCGATGACCCGCCGGCGTGTGACGTGTCTGGACTGCGGTACCGAGTTCGTCCGACCGAACGGCTACGAGGGGAACTACTGCCCCTCCTGCCACGAATCGTGGGCGTCCGACGCCCGCGACCGCGACGCCGACGCGAGCGCTGACCCCGAACCCCGCCGACTCCGTCGCCGCACGACGTCCTCTGTCCGGCGACTGGACGACGAGGACGCGGACGCTCCCTCGCGGTACGAAGCGGAATGAGCCGGCGCGGGCGACTCGCTGCGCTCGTCGCGTTGCGCCGGTAACGTGTCGCATCCTGACGGAGTTCCACGCAAGCGGCGCGAGCGTGGAGCACGTCAGGTCGTGAACAGGGCGAGAGCGAAGCTCTCGCTTGAAACCGGCGACGGCGTCGCCGGTGACGAAGTGAGCGTCCTGACGGAGATTTGAACTCGCCGAGACGTTCCGGGTCGCTCGCTCCGCTCGTCGTGTTGCGCTGCAGAGAAACGTCCTGACGGAGTTCCACGCGAGCGGACGCGAGCGTGGAGCAAGTCAGGTCGCGAACAGGGCGAGAGCGAAGCTCTCGCTTGAAACCGGCGACGGCGTCGCCGGTGACGAAGTGAGCGTCCTGACGGAGATTTGAACTCCGGTCCCTGGCTCCGCAAGCCAAGAGGATAGTCCACTACCCTACCAGGACTCATCTCTCCGTACTCCGCATTCACTTATGAGGGTTACGATGCTCCCGGACCGCGGCACGGCGGCACACGGCACGCCCGCCGCGCGAGACGGGGGAACGTGCGCGTGACACAAGGGGACGTTTGAACCTCCGATACCGCTTTTGGGCCCCTCCACTCACTACGAGTATGCGCCGCCGCACGGTCCTCACAGGCGTCACTGCCCTCATTTCAGTCGCACTCGCCGGATGCACAGGCGGAGCCGGCCCGGGCGCCCCGGGAGACGGTTCCACGGACACCGACGGCGCGGAAACGCCAGCCGGGACCGTCGACACCGACACCTCGACCGCGACGGGCGACCGCTTCACGGCGCGCTTCTCGCGCCGGGAGCGCTGTCCGAACCCCGGTGAGGCGACCGTCGACTTCGGCGGCGACGGGCCCGTCTCGGTCGTCGGCTGCGTCGTCGGTAAGAACGGCTGCACTGTTCCGCGGCTTCGGGACGCCGCCTACGACGCGGGGGCAGACGAGATCACCGTCGTCGTCGCCGCGGTGGAGGAACGCGACGAGGACGAGGCCTGCACGGAGGCGCTCGTGAACCTCGGCTACGAGGTCGAACTCTCGATCGACGGTGACCCGCCGACGTCCGTCCGGGTCGTCCACGACGACGTCGACGGCCGTCGGACCGTCGTCGACGTGACGCGGTAGCCGGTCCCGTTGTCGACGTGGCAGGGTAGCCGGTCCCGTCGCCGATGCACGGACCGATCGCCGGCGAACGTTCATATACGAACGCGACCCACGCCCGCCGTGTCACGAACCGAAGCCGGAACTGGAGGGCGACAGGCGGGATTCACCGGAGGACGACGGGCGGGACCCGTCGCCGGGTCGCGGAGTCGAACCGGCGACAAGACAACCCTTAAGCGGCGTCCTGCCTTGGCTGTGGATATGCCTGTGGCCGTATTCGCTCGAACCGCGGGTCGCTCGCTCGGACCCGACGGCCGTCACTGTGGGGGTGTCGCGTAGATGGGCGCGATCGAGGACGTGTACGAGGACCTCGAGACCGACGTCGACTTCGAGGAGTTCGAGGCCGCCGTCGAGGACAAGGTCGAACAGATGGGTGGGCTCGCCGACGAGGAGACCGCGGCGATGCTGATCGCCCACGAACTCCGCGACGAGGAGGTCGAGGGCGTCGCCGACGTCGCGCCGGGAATGAACGACGTCAAATTCCTCGCGAAGGTGATGAGCGTCGGCGAACTCCGGACGTTCGAGCGCGACGGCGAGGACGAGGACGGCCACGTCATCAACGTCGAGGTCGCCGACGAGTCCGGGCGGATCAGAATCGCGATGTGGGACGGGATGGCCGAAGACGCCGTCGACCGCCTCGAAGTCGGGCAGGTCCTCCGCGTGGCCGGTCGGCCGAAGGAGGGCTACAACGGCGTCGAGATCGACGTCGACAAGGTCGAGCCGGCGCCGGACGCGGAGGTCGACGTGGAGGCGCTCGACACCTACCGGGTCGAGGACCTCGCGCTCGGGCTCTCGGACGTGAACCTGAAGGGCCGCGTCCTCAGCACCGACAGCGTGCGGACGTTCGACCGCGACGACGGCTCGGAAGGCCGCGTCGCGAACCTGATGCTCGGCGACTCCACCGGTCGCATCCGCGTCACGCTCTGGGACGAGAAGGCGGACCTCGCCGAGGAGTTCTCCGCGGGCGAGTCGGCCGAGGTCGTCGACGGGTACGTCAGAGACCGCGACGGCACGCTCGAACTGCACGTCGGCAACCGCGGCGCGGTCGAGGAACTCGAAGAGGACATCGAGTACGTCCCCGACACGCGCGACATCGGCTCGCTCGAGATCGGCGAGACGGTCGACATCGCCGGCGGCGTCATCGAGACCGATCCGAAGCGGACGTTCGACCGCGACGACGGCTCGCAGGGACAGGTCAGAAACGTCCGAATCAAAGACGACACCGGCGATATCCGGGTTGCGCTGTGGGGGGAGAAAGCCGACCGCGACATCGACCTCGCGGACTACGTGGTCTTCACCGACGTCGAGATTCAGGACGGCTACCAGGACGACCTCGAGGCCTCCGCCGGGTGGCAGTCGGCGGTCAGCGTGATGGACGACGCCCCCGAGGACGCCGCCGACACCGGGGCGGACGCGGCCCAGTCGACTGGGCTGGGTGCGTTCGGCGACGGCGGCGGTTCGAACGGGACAGAAGCGGCCGGATCCAGCGGCGTCGGAGCCGGCTCTGCGGCCGCCGCGGTCGCCGAGCGGCCGGACGGGGAGACCGGCGACGGCGGCGAACCCGAGACGTTCACCGGAACGGTCGTCCAAGCCGGGTCGCCCGTCGTCCTCGACGACGGCGCCGAGACGCGGAGCGTCGAGACCGACGAGTCACTCCGACTCGGCGAGAAAGTGACCGTCACCGGTCCCGCCCGCGACGGCACGATCGACGCCGACGACATCGAGCGCCCGGAGTAGGAGGCGCGTCCGACCCACTGGAGCCCGTCGACAGCACCGCCGATCGACAGTATCGCCGAGCGCGAGCGCTGGTGTCAACTCGGCGCTCCGCCGCGAGTGCTGTCGGGT
The DNA here is from genome assembly GCF_052545375.1 of Halobellus sp. GM3. NCBI lineage: Archaea > Methanobacteriati > Methanobacteriota > Halobacteria > Halobacteriales > Haloferacaceae > Halobellus > Halobellus sp. GM3. The sequence goes on from NZ_JBQWLT010000001.1 coordinate 157,785, forward strand.
CCCCACGGCAAGCGCCGTCGCGTCCGCGCAGGCGAGTCGCCGCCTGCGGGCCGAGAGGATGTCAAGGAAAGGATTATACGCCGGTCGAACCGCATATGTGGTAATGAGTGTCGAGTTGCCGTTCGCCCCCGTGGACACCATCATTCGACGGAGAGCCGGCGACCTCCGGGTCAGCGCCGGGGCAGCCGAGGAACTCGCTCGTCGCGTCCAGGAACACGGGGCGGCGCTCGCCGTCGACGCCGCCGAACGGGCGGCCGAGGACGGTCGAAAGACGCTGATGGCCGAGGACTTCGACGTTCAACAGGTCGTGAGCCGCCGGGAACTCGAACTGCCCGTCGCCCCGATCGATCGCATCGCACGCCTCCGAATCGACGACCGATACCGCGTCTCGATGGACGCCCGGATCGCCCTCGCGGACATCCTCGAGGACTACGCCGACAACGTCGCCAGCGCGGCGGCGACGCTCGCTCGCCACGCGGACCGGCGGACGATTCAGGCCGAAGACATCGAGACGTACTTCGCCCTCTTCGAGTAGTATGCAGTTCGGCTACAGCGAGACCTGTCTCGCACACGACACCGGTGACCGTCACCCCGAGACCGCGGACCGGCTCCGCGCGATACGCCGCGCGCTCTCGAAGCGCCACGGCGTCTCCTATGTCGAGGCCGAGCCGGCGTCGGAGACCGCGGTCGCGTCCGTCCACGACCCGGCGTACGTCGAGGAGATCAGTGGGTTCTGCGAGGACGGCGGCGGCAACTGGGACCCCGACACCGTCGCGTCCGGCGAGACGTGGGACGCCGCGCTCGTGTCCGCCGGACTCGCCCAGTGGGCCGCGGAGACCGCCGTAGACGGCGCAGGCGGCCGCGATACGCCCTTCTCGATCGGTCGACCGCCGGGCCACCACGCCGTCGAGGACGACGCGATGGGATTCTGCTTCATCAACAACGCCGCCGTCGCCGCGCAGACCGTCCTCGATGACCCCGACACCGACGTCGACCGCGCGGTCATCTTCGACTGGGACGTCCACCACGGCAACGGCACGCAGGACATCTTCTACGACCAGGGCGACGTCCTCTACGCCTCGGTGCACGAAGACGGGCTCTACCCGGGCACGGGCGAGGTCGAGGAGACGGGGACCGGCGACGGCGAGGGGACGACGCTGAACGTCCCGCTCGCGGCGGGCGCGGACGACGCCGACTACCTCCTCTCGGTCGACGAACTGCTCTGCCCCGTCGTCGAACGGTACGATCCCGATCTCTTCATCGTCAGCGCCGGCTTCGACGCGCACCGGCACGACCCCATCTCTCGGATGCGGGTCTCGACCGAGGGGTACGCGCTCCTGACGGACCGGATCCGCTCGCTCACCGACGACGTCGGCGCGGCGCTGGCGTTCGTCCTCGAAGGCGGATACGGCCTCGATACGCTCTCGGAGGGCGTCTCGATCGTCCACGAGACGTTCGACGGACGGACCCCGATGGACCCCGACAGCGACCCCAACCAGGACACCGAACGGCTCGTCGAAGAGGTCCGCGAGGCGCACCACCTCGACGGGTGAGGGCGCGAAAAACGCCAGCGCCATCGGACCGCCGAGGCGGGCGGCTCCTACGGGCGCGGGTCGAAATACGACGCGAGCTCCACGCCGAACTCCTCACACAGCGTCGCGACGTCGTCGCCGACGAGCACGTCGTAGCCGTCCGCTAACCGGGACTCGATCTGCGCGCCGAGTCCGACCGAAAACAGCTCGTCCGAGCGGAGCAGATCGACGGCGTCCGTGAACGGCCGGGGGCGCTCGACAACGTACCGATTGCCGTCGATAAATGGGCCGTAGGTCTCCGGTGGTGTGCCCCCGCCTCCGCGTTCATCGGGGGCGTCTCTCTCGCCGGCGTACGCCTCGTAGAACCCGTCGGCGTGCCCGCGGACGGCCACCGGCGGCCCGTCGTGGCGCTCGATCGCCGGGAGTCGGCGGTGGGCGAGTTCGACGAACAGGACCGCGCGGTCGTCGGCGAAGGCCGTCGAGCGGATCGGTCCGAACCCCCGGCGACCGAGTTCGCCGCGGACGCCCGCGAGCGACTTTTTGAGCTGCGGATACAGCTGATCGTCGACGATGTCAGGCGCGTCGAAGACGACGGCGACGGGCGTCGTCCCGCGGCGCTCGACGTGTGCGCGAACCGCCGCGGGCGCGAGCGGATCGGGCTCCCGCGACTCGAACAGTCCCGCCCGCGGCGCGTCGAGAAAGCCCCGCGCGTAGTGCTGAAGGCGCGCGACGTTTTCGGCCGAGCAGACCGCCGCCACGTTCCGCTCTGGGTCCGTCGGATCGACCATCACGAGGGTGTCGTCGTGCGATCCCGTTCCGTGGTTCTCGGGGTCGAAACTGACGGGCGGATGCCAGTCCGCCGCCGCGCGGAGGAGCGCGTCGACGCCCCCGTGTTCGAGCACGAGAAGCTCCGAGAGATACCCCGAAAACCCCTCGGTCCTGAGGTTACTGCCGTAGACGCCGATGCCCTTCAGGAACTGCTTGAAGACGCGGATCTCCCCGGCGAGGTCGTCGTCGATCCGCGCTTCGAGGTACGCGTTGTGGTGCGGCGTCCGGTCGACCGCCGACTGGAGGGACGCGCCGTCGCCGACGTCGTAGCAGGGGACGAGATCCACGTCGAAGCCCTCGAACTCGCCGGTCACGTACGGGTGTTCGGCGTACTCCTCGTGGCCGTCGGGCAGGACCGCGTTGCCGATATCGAGCCCGTAGCGCTCCAGCGTCTCACGTTCGAGGTCCGCGGGGAAACGGACGAAGAGGTCGATGTCGCGGTCGCCGGCGAGCCACGTCCCGCGCGCGGTCGATCCCACTTGGACGACGTCGGCCTCGACCGGGAGATCCGAAAGCTCGGCCTCAACGCGCTCTGTGAGCGCCGCCACCGCGGACCGCATCGCCTCGCGCTCCGCGGCGTCGGGCGTGACGCGCTCGCGGACGCGCTCGATCACTCGGCGTCTCTCGTCGGCGTCGGCCATCGTTGTCGCGGCTTCGAGGGGCGCCGGCGAAAGGGTGTCGATGCGATGCAAGCGCCAGCGGACGGTCGGTCTGGTGCCCGTCTGCCCGCGTGTCTGTGGGGTGATTCTCGGTCCCGTTGCGAGGAAAACGAAAGCCCTATCATACTACCTCGGTGTACGTTCGTGTGCGGACAGAGAGCCGTCGTAGCTCAGTTGGTAGAGCACCTCGCTGTTAACGAGGTGGTCCCAGGTTCGAGTCCTGGCGACGGCGTCACTTCCTCTCGGTGCCGACGTTCGAGCCGCGGGTGTGTCTCGGTTGCGATCCGGCCGGGCGTCCCCAACGACAACGTCTAAGAGGGAGACCGCGGAACGATAGACCGCAGGGCCCTTAGCTCAGTCTGGTCAGAGCGCTCGGCTCATAACCGGGTGGTCATGGGTTCGAAGCCCATAGGGCCCATGTACTAAACCCTCGTTTCCTACCCGATTGGGAAACAGGGTATAGGCGGCTTCTAACACGCGTATTCTACGTTTTAGCTACCCCCGCATACCCCCCTTCTGAGACGAATGTCAACTGCTCGGCACCCGCGGGCCTCCGCTGTCCGTCGAAAACCCAACTCGAAACCGCGGCTGAGGGAATATCCGCCGATAGGCTGCGTTCGAGCCTCTGGTTAGGCTGGTCATCTGGTCCGGCTCCACATTCCTCAGCCCGTATATCACGGGTTTCCCACCCCTCTACCTACCTACCCCTATTCAGTGAGTGGGGTAGCCTGAGCGCGCGCCGGAGGGCCCCCTCGCGGGGTCCGGGGTCGCGCGCTCTGCCAAGCAATGCAGCTCCTCGACGTTCTCACCGAGCCGATCGCCGGAGGTGGCTCCGGTGAATTTCAAGCGTCTCGGTCCGAAGTACGTTCGATATCACTGCCGGTGCTGTCGGTGCGGCTGTATCACTACTCGCGAAGAGCCTCACGCACGGTATCGAGAGTGCCAACTCTGTCACTCTGTCCCCGTTCTTGACCGAGGTGAGCCGATCGATAAGCTCCACCGCGGTCTTATCTGGGCTGCTGAGGCGCTACTTCGTGGCCTGAGCCTTCCACCGCAAGCGACGGAGCGGCCCCCTCACATGGGGGCCCGGAGGCGCGCACGCCGCCGACCCCCGGGCGGCGGCGAACGAGAGGCGGTGCGGGGCGGTGCTGCGGCTGCTGATCCAATGAGGTCATCCAGTGACTGATTCGATCAGTCCGCTCTCGGATCGACTGCTACCTCTCTAGACCCTTCTCTCTATGAGTACTTCCACTTCCATCTCCGACGGATGTAACACATCCCCCATCCGTGACTACCTACTCGGAGAGTTGGAAGCGGAGGGACTGCTCGGCCGTGGGCAGCTGGTCGACGGATCGTACACAGAACGAGATCGCGACCGCGCGCGTCTTCTTCAACTCGTCGCAGAACGCCCTGAGGGAATCTTACGCTCTAAGTTGGTCCACGTCGGCCTCTACGGGCTCAGAGTCTACGGAAAGGAACCGTGGCGGAATACAGTTGGTTTCGATAATCTCGACTGGTACAACGCTGAGGAGCGCCATGACGCTGCGCTCGACCGGATAGCTGAACGAGGAGCGGCTGAGGAAGAGATCGACGGTAGTGATTCAGAATATCAGTTTGCTTATAGATTTACAAAAAAGGCTGAAGCTGCCGGATTCGTCCGTCTCGAAAGTTCTGGTGGATCGACCTCCGTCCACCCCACCCTGCGGCTTCTTGACTTGATTTCATCAGGCATTAGTGAAACAGCGAGCCCCGACGACGGAACCCTCTCTGATCGTAATTTCGTCCGTCGGATGCTCGAATCGGTGGATTCCCACCTTTCAGACGCTCAGAAGTCTGCTGCGGCTGAGGGGCTTCTTCGTTACATTCGGCGCATCGACGATTACCGATTAGCCTTCGACGTACACGTTCGATCTCGAAAAGGGACCGAAACGCGGCGGATGACGAAGGAGTACAAAACTAGGTTCAACTCCGAGGATCGTCACGGCCGGTCCTTCGCTCGACTTCAGGATGCGCTCGACGCGCGCGCCGAGCCGGGCGCGACCGCAGCGTTCGCGACGCTTACCACAGATCCGAAGCTAAACGATTCTCTGCTTGATTCGACGCAGAACATTAATCCGAACTTTCACCGGCTCCAGCAGTACCTTTCCTCGGATCCGTCGACGAAGGCCGACACACGAGAGGCCGGTGTAGCTGGCTGGCGTCCCGATCTCGACGACAAAGTGACTGGCCGCCCTCGGCAGACGCTCGACTACGTGAAAGTGCTCGAATTCGCATCCGGTGGCTTGCCTCACCTCCATACGCTCTATTTCAATCCGCCAAGACGCGAGTCCGACGGAATGCCGTGGCTGATCGACAAAGGAGAGCTGTCTAAGAAATGGTCGGACTACGGGCAGGGTTCGATCGTCGACGTTCGCCCGCTGGTGTTTCGCGACGATCTCCGCCCAGCCGGTGACCCGGACGACCCCGAAGAGAACGGAGTGCTCGATCTCGTGCCGTTTGTCGGTTCCTCTCTGGACGAGCTAGGCGTGTCGACTTTGGTTCAGGAGTGTACGGAGGACACGATCCTCAACTGGTACCGACGAGAGCACGATCTCGACGACGTGCGGTTCAACTCTTCCGAGGGGTGGGTCGACTGGTACCGGTACGGAGATAACGACCTATCACGCGAAGAGGCCGCAGAACGCGCCGGACAGCACGACCTCGTGAATATGGAAGGCGACGATGAGATTATTTTCCAAAAAACCGCAGGCTCGTATCTCGGCAAGTACCTGAGCGCTACGTACGGGGCGCTTTCAAACGTCGCTGAATCCTTCGAGGACCGGGAAACGGTTACCTCCGGTGAAGACGACTCAAAGGAAGCCGTCTGGAAGCTCGCGCTCTACTGGGCGACGGACAAACAGTTCTGGTCTACCTCACACGGGATCGAGCGGGTGATTGATCTGGAAGAGCCAGAATTAGAGGGTGAGGCGCGCGACGTTGCTGAATGGGCCTCTCAAGAAACCGTGATCGCGCTGTCGAGAGAATACGCTGAGACTTGGGTCTATGAACCAGATCTAGACGAACTACTAGACTCTGGTCGTGCGCAGGCGACGCTTCGGGAACTTGGAACGGAACACTGGATCTCGATTGATTACCTCGGTGCGTACGCCTACTGGGATATGCCGGTAACAGCCTCGCAGGCTACTTCTCTCGAAGTCATCGAGGGGAATATGCACGAACCTGACGAGCCTTCGGTTTTGGTGGAAACTGACCGGCCACCACCTGTTGCTGCGGTGTGGGGAGAGTCTTAGGCTGCGTCCGTTGCTTTGTTAGACTGGTCACTGGTTAGACTCTTATCGAGGGTGCGATAGAACTCTGGATACGGTGTTTATTTCACAATCTTGCAACCGAATCAGCCGTGAGAATTTGTCTGCGAATATAGAGCCAATTTACGACAAAGAATTTGTACACAGAGTGGCCGTTATGATCCGATGGTTTCCGTTACCCGATATGATATTCCCTCTCTCATACTCGCTCTCATAGGTCTGCTGGTAATCATCCAAGGTATTCAGGCAATTCCACATTCCGGTGAACCGGAATATCAACATCAAATTGAGTCTGTGTCTGCTACCGAGATCCCAAATGAGGCGAACATTCTCAACTATTCTGAACTCTCACCGAATGGACGGAAAGTAGTTTCCGAAACTATTCAATCGGATAACAATCAGTTCGTTATACACGGTAGATCTAATAAACCATCGGAATTCACGTATTCCGATCATCAGGAAGTAAACCACGGAATTCACTACATCTCATATCAGGGTAATTACTATGAATTGACTACCGTTCAAGGGCCACCCGGTACTCTCGACTGGGTTTTCCTTGGCGGCTATGGGCTAGTTGGTGGGGTTGCTATCGGTATCGCGTTTTACTCAATACGATATGAGCGTCTTCGTCTCCCACTCACGCTCATTTCCGGGATAGTCATTTGGTGGGGAATCTCCGAGACTAGCATCTATAGACTCTCTTCAAATACGCAACTTGTCGTTGGGATCGTTCTCAGCCTTGTACTCATTCCTACAGTTGTTATCTGGTATCTTCTCGGACGAATCGGCTACGGGAAAGACTAGCCCATAATACCGATAGATAGCCTGTACTGAACAATTCTTGAACCCAGCGTGGGAACACTTCTATCACTCCCTCTTTCATCCGTTAGGTGCCGTAAATTAGATACCCGATACCTAGCTTCGTAATCTGGTATTTCCCTCTTCCTTTCTTTTCGACTAATCCCCCCGCATTTAGCGTGCTTAACCGTCTTGAGATCCCCGGCCTCGATCGGCCAGTATTATCTGCAATTACTGCTGGCGTAAGTGTTAAATTAAATACTAGAGTCCTTAGAATTTCTTTATCCATATCTGTTATCCAATCGTAATCCTCTGGATCTTCTTTTAGCCAAGCTTCCTCTGCTTCGGAAAATTCGGGAGTAATTTCGCCAAGGACTACCTTTTCCATATCTTCGAAATCAGGTAGCTCTTCGTCTTCGGTGTTGGTCATATATTTTCGAACCACCGGGTACACAAAAGATGTTCCCTGTTGGTACCTACCGAATTCAAGTTACCAATTAGTAGCAATTATTAAGTAATCACAGTTTGAATACGATAGCTGAGGGCTACTAGTCGGTTGATGATGATTCCGTTGGTCCGCGAGAAAGGCCGTGCTGGCACACGGCCTACGGTAGTTCTCGTGACCGCCTATGCACGGAACCACCGCGGGGCTTTCCAGCCCCAGAAGATCGGACGTATTGCTCAGTGAAAACTCCGACGCCACTTGTTCCTACTGTGGCGACTACGCCGAGGGGATCGACGCGAAGCGACACATAGCCGTCTGTGAACGCTGCGCTCGAATCCTCTCAGACTGGCGTTTCTGTAAGGAGTGCGGCGAAGCCATCGAGCCGTTGTCTGATAGCTTCACGTTCCAGTCTCGAATGGTCCGCGGGTACTTCGCTCACCTAGCTAGCGAGCATCCGAACCACGCGGTGTGGGATCCGCTGGGTGATCGATGAGCGACGATCTCGAACCGCTCTCTCCGAGCGAGGGTGTTGAGATGTATCTCGAAGCCCGCCGGGACGAGCTGAGCAAGGAGACCTTGAGCGGCCAAAAGTACCGGCTTGCTTCGTTCCTCCAGTGGTGTGACGAAGAGGAAGTAGAGAACCTGAACGATCTCAACGGGAGAGATCTCTATCGTTTCCGCGTCTGGAGACGTGAAGGATTAGGCCAAGGCCGCGAGGAGATACAACAGGTTACTCTCCGAGGTCAGCTGTCGACGCTCCGCGCGTTCCTCCGGTTCGCCGAGGAGATCGACGCAGTGCGGGAGGGACTTCGCGTAGATGTTCCGCTACCGACTGTGAGTAACGGTCAGAACGTCAGTGATACGACGCTCGACCCAGACCGTGCTGCGGACATTCTAGAGTACCTGAACCGCTACCACTACGCCAGCCGTACGCACGGGATCCTGCTTCTGATGTGGCATACCGGTGCGCGAGTCGGTGCGATTCGATCGCTGGACCTGTCCGACCTCGACCTCGACACCGACCGGCCGGGTATCCAGTTTCGGCACCGTCCGGAAACTGACACGCCGCTCAAAAACAAGGAGAAGGGTGAGCGGTGGAACGCGATCAATCCGAACGTTGCGCGCGTGCTGGAGGACTACATTGACGGTCCTCGTGAGAACGCACGCGATGAGCATGGCCGTTTTCCGCTCTTCACCACGGAGTACGGTCGTCCTGCGTTGACAACGTTCCGAGACGCAGTGTACCGCGTTACACGTCCGTGCTGGCGCGGTGAGGAGTGTCCGCACGGGGAAGACGTGGATACCTGCGAGGCCGCGTACCTTACACACGCGAGTAAGTGCCCGTCTTCTCGTTCGCCTCACGACGTACGGAGCGGTCGGGTCACTGCGTACCGGCGGAACGACGTTCCGCGTCGGGTGGTCTCCGATCGACTAAACGCGAGTACAGACATCCTCGATGAGCATTACGACCGGCGTAGTGCGCGCGAGAAAGCCGAACAGCGGCGCGATTACCTCAGAAATCAATGACCGAACAGCGTTCAATCCGTCAGGAGCACTGCCCGAGAGACATCCGAACCGTTCGCCGATCGGTTGGTAACCCGAGAGGAGCGAAATCGCAATACGGCGCTTCCCATAGGGCCCATCTCTGCGGACTCACTTTGCCCCCGACGACACGCCAATTAACCCGATTTATCTCGTCAAAACAGAGAAAATCGGCGACTACCCGCGGTGAATCACGGTTATTCTGGGTCACGGAATCCCCGAACTAAGTGCTGTCTCGTCGATGAGACAGACACGATGAACCGAACGAGACCGAAGGCCGATCTGAGCCGACGGACGTACCTCAAGGCAGCGGGAATCGCAGCGGCGGGTACGGTCGGGGTGGCGGGATGTGCCGGGACCGCATCGGCGACCGGAACGCTCGCCACGCGGGTGACGGACCAGCCCGGCGATATCGCGGATTTCGAGTCGTGCGTCGTGACGATTCAGGGGATCTGGGTCAAGCCGAGCGACGGCAGCGACGGCGACACCGAGACCGCGGAGACCGAAGCGGACGATACCGGAACCGACGGCGGGCGGGCCGAAACGAACGGCACAGAGCAACAGGACGACGCCGACGTCGACGAGAGCAGCGGTCGGGAATACTACGAGTTCGAGGAGCCACAGGAGGCCGACCTCGTAGAGCTACAGAACGGAAACACGCAACTGATCGACGAGCGAGAGTTCGACGTCGGGACGTACGCGTTCCTGCAGCTCGACGTAACGGACGTGGAGGGGGTACTCGAAAGCGGCGGCGACGCCGACGTCGACACGCCCGGCGGCGCCCCCCTGCAGTTCAAAGAGTCGTTCGAGATCCGCGAAGACCAAGTGACGACGTTCACGGGAGACTTCACGCCCGTTCGCCGGGGACGGACCGATCAGTACCTGCTGCAGCCGGTCGCGAACGGCACTCGAGTCGAATACGGGAACGGGGACGATGGGACCTAGCACCGCGTTGCTGTTCGGCGGCCCGCTCACCTCCCCACTCGGGGTCTTCGGGGCGTTACTCGTCCTGCTCGTGGTGATCGTGGTGGGACGTCTCGTGCTGGCGCTCGCGTGGCGCGTCGTCCTCGTCGCCCTCGCCGTCAGCCTCGTACTGTGGCTGCTGGGCGCCGTCGGGATCGGACCGATCTGATGCGGGCGTCATCCGAGCGAGATGTCGAGATACAGCATCACGACGATCCCGAGGATCGTCCCGAGTGTCGCGACGCGCTCGTGACCACCGGCGTGCGTCTCGGGGACAATCTCGTCGCTAATGACGAACAGCATCGCGCCGGCGGCGAAGCCCATCGCGTAGGGGAGCAGCGCCGAGACGGTCTGGACGGCGTACGCGCCGAGGACGGCCAGCGGGATCTCCACCAGCCCCGAGCGAATCCCCGTGAAGACGGCGTACGCGCGGCGGTCGAGCCCGGCGTTGACGGCGGCGACCGAGACGGCGAGCCCTTCGGGGATGTTCTGGATCCCGATCGCGAGCATCAGCGGGATCGCGCCCGCGACGTCGCCGCTGCCGAACCCGACGCCGACGGCGAGCCCCTCGGGCATATTGTGCAGTGTAATCGCGAGCACGAAGAGCACCACCGGTGCGAGGCGCTCGTTGTCGATGGGGAGCGAGTCGCCGGGGTCGGCGGCGTCGCTCCGCCGCCGCCCCGTCAGGAGGATGTGAGCGTGCGGAACCAACACGTCGGAGCGGTCGAGAAACAGGGCGCCGAGGAGCACGCCGACGAGTACCGGGATCGGGTTCCCACCGGAGTACACCTCGATCCCCGGAATGATGAGGCTCGTGAAACTGGCCGCGAGCATCACTCCCGCGGCGAATCCGAGCGCGCCGTCGAGCGCCCGCTCCGACGGGTCCCGCCAGACGAGCACGAGCGAGGCGCCAAAGAGGTTCAACCCCGCGATGACGAGTCCGCCGACGAGGCCGTGGACGATCGGGTTCGCGCCGAACCACTCGACGAACAGCTCAGCGATCACGATACGGGCGACTCGTCGCGGAATGATTTATAGTATGGGTTCGTCAGCCGACCGAATGGCGTCTGTCAGCGGGGCCCACAGATCCACAAGACCTAATCGGGCGCACTCGTAGAGTACGTATGGACAGTCAGCGGTCGAAGCGCCCGTGGCTCGCGGCGCTTCTCGCGACGCTCGCCACCGGGCTCGGGCACGTCTACCTCCGGCGGTGGAAGCGCGGCCTCGGCTGGTTCACCGCGGCGGTCGCCGTGTCTGTGCTGTTTGTCCCGCCGGAGGCGACCCAAGAGCTCTTCTCCGGCGGCGGCAATCCGGTGGCGCTCGCCCCCGCCCTCGCGGTGGGCGTCGCGAGCGTCGCCGACGCGTACGTCCTCGCGCGGAGCCAGCAGCGGCGGGCTCGGGCGACAGCCGGGCGCGCTCGTCAGAGCGGTCTCGAACGTGATCCTGCGGATGTCGGCAACGGGCAGTCACCCGTAGACGCCGAGATATCGCCCGCGGACGACGACGCGGGCCCTGCCGCTGCTGTGACTGTTGGATCGTCGGCCCCGACGGGCGCGTCGGACTGCCCACACTGCGGGAAGGAACTGGATCCGGACCTCGACTTCTGCCCGTGGTGTACGACGCGGCTGACGGACGCGTCAGATCGGTAAGCGAAGCGGCGGGTCCCCGTTCCGTACCGGGTCGGGGCCGATTCCGACCGGGCGCCCTCGTCGCGTTCGTACCGGCGTTCACGTCTCGTCCCGGCTGTCGCCCACCCCGTTGGTGGCGATCACTGGTACACCGTGTGGACAGTCAGATCACTGCTCGGCGTCGAGCGCGGCGAGCTCGTCGACGGGCATCACCGAGTAGTCGACGCTGAGGGTGTCCTTCGTTGCGCGGATCTTGCCGACGAACGTCGCGATGTCTTCGAGTTCGCCTTCGAGGACGAACAGCTCCATACAGCGGTGCTCGCCGACGTGGCTGTGGAAGTTCGAGGCGACGAGCGACTCGTACTCGTGGCGGAGTTTCATCATCCGCTCTTCGACGTTCGTCGTCTCATACTCGAAAACGACCGTCACGACGGCCATCAACTCTCTGTCCTCCAGTCGCTTGTCCTCGAACTCTCCGAGGAGGCTGCGGGAGGCTTCGCGGAGGACTTCGCTCCGGCCGGTGTAGCCGTGCTCTTCGGCGAACGCGTCGAGTCGTTCGACCAACGCTTCGGGCATCGAGACGCTGACGACGGTCATATATTAACGTAGCGGGCCGAATATATTAATGTGTAATGAACGACGGGGCGCTGCGGCGATCGGGATTAGCAATCCGGCACAGCGGGTGCCGCCGTCACTCGGTCGTCCCAGCGTCGGTCGCACTGGCGCCGGCCGGGCCCGAGCCGGGCCCGTACGTCGACCGCATCGTCTCCGCCAGCACGCCGTCGCGGCGGAACACCACGTAGACGACGAGAAACGGCTCGTCCAGCGGGCGGAGCACGAACACGGCGCGGGGTTGGTTGGCCTCCGGCGGGACCGACTCGCCCTGGTCGACGCGGGAGACGAGGGGGTCTAGGGGCGTGACCCCAGTCCGGAACTCCTCGAAGAGGTCGCGAGCGCCCGACTGCTTTGCGAACACGTACAGCGCCCCGTTCGGTTCGCCGTCGGTGTTTTTCGTCACGCGCCCGTTCATCCCCTCGTGCTCCGCTTCGGCGACCATCCACGCCCGCTTCGCCGCCTCGAAGACGCCGGTGACGCCGTCGTAGAACTCGAAGACCGTGTCCGCGACCACCTCGACGCGATCGAATCGGGGCTCGCTGTCGACCCACGACAGCGTGGCATCGACCAGCGCGCCGGCGTGAAGCCCGGCGACGACGCGGGCGAGCTCCCCGTCGTAGCCGCTCGTATCGACGTACGCAGGCGAGAACGCCTCCTCCGGAGGCCCGTCGGGGCGGTCGCGGTCGGCGTCCCCCCCGTCGACCGACACGAGCAGGAGCTCAGACGGGTCCCGCGGACGGCCGAGAACGCGGTACCGCCCCGCGGTCGTCGGGTTCATCGCTCCCCCGCTCACCGCGAGATCCCGCCCCCGTTCTCCGCGACGACGGACTCGACTTCCTCGGGCGTGACGACCGCGACGTCCCCGCCGATCGTCCGCTTCAGCGACGCGGTCGCGGCGCCGTACGCGAGCGCCTCACCCACGTCGCCGCCGCTTACGCGCTTCGCGAGGTAGCCCCCCACGAAGGCGTCGCCCGTCCCGATGGCGTCGAAGGTGTCCGCGGCGTAGACCTGCTGCTCGAACACCTCGCCGTCTGCGACGGCGACCGAGCCGTTCTCGCCGCGCGTGAGGACGACGGTCTCGAACCCGAACTCGCGTCTGAGTCCGTTCGCCACGTCGATCGGGTCGCCCTCGCGACCGAGACAGGTGTCGACGTCGCGCTCTGCAGCGACGAGCACGTCGACGTGCGGAAACAGCGACTCGTAGGCGTCGCCTGCCTCCCCGGCCGACCACAGCTTCGAGCGGTAGTTCAGATCGAAGGCGGTCTTCACGCCCGCTCGCGCGGCCGCGCCGAGGAGCGCGCTCGTCGTCTCCGCGAGCGTCGGCGACAGCGCCGGCGTGATCCCGCTCGTGAAGAAGAGCGCCGCGCCGTCGAGGACGGAGACCGGGAGTTCGTCCGGAACGGCGGTCGTGATCGACGACTCCGCCCGGTCGTAGAGCACGTCGGTCCCGCGGGGGTCGCCGCCGCGCTCGTGGTAGTACGTCCCGAGCCTCGCGGCGGGCGCGTCGTCCCACGCGACCGCGGTCTCGACGCCGTGGCCGCGGAGTTCGTCGACGACCCGCCGTCCGAGGGGCGAGTCGGGGACCTTCGAGATCCACGCCGCGTCGCGGCCGAGTCGAGCGGCCGCCACGGCGACGTTGCTCTCTGCGCCCCCGACCCGGACATCCAGCTCTCGCGCCCGTTCGAGGCGCTCGCCCGGCGGCGAGGAGAGCCTGAGCATTGTCTCGCCGAAGGTCACGATGTCGGTCATACCGGCCTTTCACCCAGCGCGCACATAAATAGCGGTCGTCGCGTTCGGTGATCGATACACTGCAGCCGCGCGTCTCGCCACCTACGCTCACCACAAGGCCGCGCCTCGCGCCGCCAGGTCTCGCCTCTCGTCGCGAGCCCGCGCGTGCTCCCGTCGAACCGACTGCCGAAGATCATAATGATTGTTCTCACTTTTTACCGATGAGCGTCCACCCCGTTGGCGGCGCTCACCGGTACGAGACGAGCACAATCACTATCACTCGTCTCGTCGTCCGCCGTGACCCGGGTAGTCCCGCTCGAACCGCGAGCCGATCTCCTCGGCGTCGATGGAGACGATCACCGGGCGGCCGTGCGGGCAGGCGTAGGGGTTCTCGCAGTCGTCGAGCGCTTCGAGGAGCCCGACGACGGACCCCTCCGTCAGCGAGGTGTTGCCCGTCACCGAGGGGTAGCACGCCAGATCCGCGAGCAGTTCGTCGGCGACCGACTCGACCGTCTCCGCGCCGCCCGCGTCGCTCTCCCCGACGAACGCGGTGAGAACGTCGCGCAGGAGCTCGGGGTCGAGCGCCTCGGCGAACACGGCGGGAACGCTCTCGACGGCGACGGTCCGCTCGCCGGCGCGCTCCGCGCGGAAGCCGAGGCGTGCGAGCGCCTCGCGGTACTCGTCGAACAGCGCCGCCTCGCGCGCGGTGAGTTCGAGCTCGACCGACTCCGCGAGCGCTTGTGTGGCGACGTCGCCGTCGAGTTCGCGACGCAGGCGCTCGTAGTTCACCCGCTCGTCGGCGGCGTGCTGGTCGATCAGCAGCATTCCCCCGTCGGTCTCGGCCACCACGTACGTGTCGTGCAACTGCCCGAGGACGCGCATCGACGGCAGCGAGTCGAACTCGGGTTCGAGTGTGGCGGCCTCGCCGTGCAGGTCGCGCTGGACCGTGGGCCCGAGGACGCCGGTCGGACGCGGTCGGTCGCCGCCACCGCCTGAACGGGAGGAGCTGTCGGCCGGGGCCGACGACCGCGGACCATCGCTCGCGCTGCCGGTGCCAGGCGACGATGCGGTCCGCTCCGCCGACGGCGGCCCGCCCGTACTGCTGTCGGCGGCGTCGCTCCACGTCTCCCCGTCGCTCCCGAAGCCGCCCGGGCTCCGACCGGCGTCGGAACCGGAACCGACTGATCCGCGTTCCCGGTCGCCTCGCGAAACCGTCCACGCGTCGTCGGCGTCGGGATCGACCGTCCGCGCCCGGTTGCGGTTCTCGCTGCCGAGGTCTGCGACCTCGTCGCCACCGAGGCTGTCGCTCTCACCGTCGATACCGAGATTGGCGTTCTCCCCGTCGCCACCGACGCTGTCGCCGCCCTCGGTGTCGCCGGCCGGTCTCTCGGTGTCGTCGCCGCCCGGCCCGCTCTCAGTGTCGTCGCCGCCCGGCCCGCTCTCAGTGTCGTCGCCGCCGCCCGCCGCGCTCTCGGCTTCGGAGTTCGACTGGACGCCGTCGTCGACCCGCCCCTCGCTCTGAGACGCGGTTCCGCGCCGCGTTTCGGGGTCGGGGCCGTGTCCGGCACCGCCGCGTGCCTCCGAGGCGGGCGACTCGGGTTCGATCTCGGTCTCCGCGGGCGCCGAGCGCCCCCGCGGCGCGGTAGAGCGGATCAGCCCCGCATCGAGGAGCGCGGTCCGGACCGCCTCCGTGACCGCCCCGCGGACCCCCTCCTCGTCGTCGAAGCGGACCTCCATCTTCCGCGGGTGGACGTTCACGTCAACCGCGTCGGCGGGGACGTCGACGAACAGCACGGCGAACGGGTACCGATCGGTCGCCAGTTGGCCGCCGTAGGCGTCGAGGACGGCCTCGCGCAGCGTCCGGGCCGTGACGTACCGTCCGTTGACGAACGTCGAGAGGTACTCCCGCGTGCTCCGGGTCGTCTCGGGGTGGCTGACCAGCCCGCGCACGTTCCGGACCGACGCCGTCGCGGGGTCGTTCTCGTCGCCCTCGGCGCCCTCCTCGCTCGGGTCGCCGCCCCCGACGCGGATCATCGACTCGGCCACCTCGCGGCCGTACACCGACAGCACCGCCGACTGGAGGCTCCCGCGGCCCTCCGTCGCGAACACCTCGCGGTCGTCGTGCTCGAGCGAGATGGCGACGTCGGGGTTCGCGAGCGCGTAGTGCGTGACCACCGTGTTGACGTGGTCGAACTCCGTCGCGGTCGTCTTCAGGAACTTCCGGCGGGCGGGCGTGTTGTAAAACAGGTCCGCGACCTCGACGACCGTTCCCTCGGGACAGCCCGCGGCGCCGACCTCGGTCACCTCGCCGCCCTCGACGCGCAGTTCGGTCCCGGCCGCGTCGCCGCCGCGCGGCTTCGTCCGGATCGTCAGCCGCGAGACCGCGCTGATGGTGTGCAGCGCCTCGCCGCGGAAGCCGAGGGTTCCGACTCCCGCTTCGAGGTCGTCGATGTCGGCGATCTTGCTCGTGGTGTGTTCTTCGACCGCGCGCCGGACCGACTCGCGGTCCATCCCGACGCCGTCGTCGCGGACGCGCACGCCCTCGGTGCCGCCGGCCTCGACGGCGACGGAGATCCGGTTCGCCCCGGCGTCGAGGCTGTTCTCGACCAGTTCTTTCACGACCGAGGCGGGCCGCTCGACGACCTCGCCGGCGGCGATCTGTCTCACGGTCCGGTCGTCGAGTTCGCGGATCGTCGGCGCAGACGATGGTTCCGAGTCGGCCTCTTCAGCGCCGTCCGTCTTGGCGTCCGCAGCGCCGTTCGCCCTCGTGGTCTCGTCGGTCATCCCCTGTGGACCTCCGCGGCTATCGAGACCGCGCGCTGCTGGACGTCGCTCAGCCGATCGGCTGCCGTCGCCGGCGGGAGCCACCGGTGATCGATGTGCTCGTCGCTGAGCGTGACCGGATCGTCGTCGGCGACGTCGAGTCCGTCGGGGACCACGCACCAATAGTAGACCGCGAAGCGCCCCTGGTCGGTGTCGTTGCGCCACGAGGCGGTATGGACCGGCCGTCGTACGTGCACGTCCAGCCCCGTCTCCTCGATGATCTCCCTGTGAACGCCCTCCGGGGCGTCCTCGTAGGGGTCGAGGCGGCCACCGGGGAGTTCCCACCCGCCGTCGGTGCTACGTCGGACGACGAGTATCTTCTCGGACGGGGCGAAGAGCACGCCGCGCTGGCTGATCGTCGCCCGGAGGTGGTCGTCGTCCCCAGTCACGTCAGGACACCCCGGCGTGATTCGCCCATCTCGCGTCGGCGCTGGCGCCGAATCGGAGTCGGATCGCGACGCAGTCCCTCGTCCCGGCACATTTCCTACCTACGTAGTCGAGGGTTGCACCCTAATCGTTATCGGTGACACCGGTCGAACTGGCGGGGGCCAACGCGCCTCGCGGAGAGCGCAGCCCGAACATCTGCGACTGAAGCGGGATCAGTGCCTCCGACGGCGTGCAGCAACGAGCGCCGCGCCCAGTACGGCCGCGACGGTGACCGCGGCGCCGAATCCCGGCGTACCGGTCGCGGTCGTCGTCGACGACGTTCGAGCCTCCGTCGTCCCGGGGGCGTCCGTCGCCGTCCGGGTCTCCGTCGTGACCGTTGTCGCCGTCGCCGCGTTGGACTCAGTCACCGCGAACAGCGAGAACCCCGGCGTCTCGGCCTCGAATTCCACGACCTCGCCGCTCTCACTGACGACGCTCGTCTCGAGTTCGGCCCACGTGTCCGTCTCCGCGTCGTACCGTTGGATCACGACCCGCTCCGGCGACGTCTCGATCCGATCCGCGGAGAGGCTCACGCGCAGCGTCGCGGGGGAGTTGCGGGCGCTCTCGGGGACGGTGATCTCCACCGCGGAGCGGACCCCGCCCGTCGGCGGAGAGACGTCCGGAGACACCGCGTCCGACTCCCGCACCTCGATCGCGCCGGTGCCGGCGACGTCCTCGCTCGCGAAGCTAATCTCTCGCATCGTCTCCGTTTCGGACTCCTCGAACCGGACTTGGACGCCCGCTCGGTCGGGATCGACGTCGGCGAGGTCGCGGGACGCCTGCCGCTGCACCGCGTCCGACGGCAGCACGAGGTCCCCGGGGTCCGCAGTGCTCGGAGCCGCGGGGCCGGTGGAGCCGCCGTCGCCACCACCGCCACCGCTGGGAACCGTTACCTCGACTGTCTCCGAGCCGGTCAGCGTCTGGTCGTTGTCGCCGTTCACGGTGATGTCGACCGTTCGATCGCCACCGGCATCGCCGGTGAGCGAGAACTCGACCGTGTCGATGCCCCCGCCGTCAACGGAGCCGCTGGCGTCCGCGTCGTCGACGGAGAGCCCGGTGTCCGGCGAGACTGAGGCCGTATAGGAGGTGGACTGATCCCCGGTGTTGTGGACCACGACGGTCAGTCCAGTCGAACCCCCCTCGTCGATCGACGCGTCGTCGACGCTGGTGCTGAGCGTCAGACTGGCGGGGCTGAGAACGCTGATCCCCGTCTGGGTCCCGTCGCTGATGGTCGTCCCGTCGTCGGTCCGGTCCCCGGTGAGCGTCACGCCGATGTCGCCGTCGTACTCGCCCGGCGCCCCGGCGGTGCACGAGAAGGTGGCCGTCCCCTCCCCGTCACTCAGCGATACGTCTTGCGTCCCGCCGGGCGAGCAGGACAGGCCGTCGGGGAGCGAGAGCGTCACGCCGACGTCCTCGACAGCTTCGCCCTCGACGCTGACCTGAATGTCGAATTCGTCGCCCTGCGTCACGCTGCTCGGCAGGTCGACCTCGTCGATACGCAGTTCGGCGGCCGCCGCCGGACCGACGGCGACGCTCAGTACGACTACCACCGCGACGACGGCGGCGAGAAGGGTTGTCCGTCCGGGAATCGGATCTTCCTCACGCATCGTCGTTCACCTCGAGCACTGCGCTGTCGATGTCGGTGGCGTTCGGCCCGTCGAGCCGCACCAGATAGGTCCCCTCGGCTCTGTCCCGCGAGAAGACGCCGTAGTGGGCGTCACCGTCCTCGCGATTCAGCGCGACGCTGCTGGTGCCGTTCGCGCTGATGATGGTCGCGCTCATGTTCCCGCGATCGGTCCGGACATAGACGTCCTCGCTCGTGCCGAACGTCGTGGCGTTGCTGTCGAGACCAGGACCGACGCGCAGCACTGGGTCGCTCGCGGTGCCCTCGACGTTCCGGACGACGACGTCGGTGCCGACGCCGGGGACGTCCAGCTCGAAGACGTACGTCCCGGGCGAACCGAGAGTGAGGCTCGTCGCCGTGGCGTTGCTCTCGTTGATCGACAGATCGCGCTGTTCGACCATCGATCCCGTTCCCGGCGAGTACACCGAAAGCGTCGCCGAGGTGTTGAGCGTCGCGTTCGCGTTCGTCTCGAACGCTGTTTCGGCGACGAGCCCCTCCTCGACCGAGAGCGACGCGTTCTCCGAGTCGTTTCTGACTTGGATCAGCGTCGAGTCGAACGCGAGTGAGCTCCCGTTGCGGACGGCGACGTCGATGGTCTGCGTGCCGGTGAGCTCGGAGTCGTTCGGCAGCCCGACCTGGACCTCGTACGGGGCGGTGCCGCTTCGGTTGAAGGGCTCGAACTGCTCGTCGCCGCCGGGGAGTGCCAGCCTGACGACGCCCTCGATGTCCGAGACGTTCGCGCCCGTCGTCCGGTTAGTCACGCCTATCGAGAGGTTCACGGTCTCACCGACGGCGTACGCCGGCTCCTCGGACTGAACGTCGGCAGTGATCTGGCTGATCAGGAGACCGTCGTAGGCGCGGACGTCCTCGTCGGGCAGCCGGACCTGCAGCGCGTACTCGCCCTCAGTGAGATCGGCGGGGAGCGTCGGCTCGATCGTGGCGGTCCCGGCGTCGTCGGTGGTGGCGGTTCCGATCTTTCGCTCGCTCGACCGGCTGACGATCGCGAACTCGACTGTCTCGTCCGCGACGGGTGAGCCCCCCTGCGTCACTGTGGCGCTGAACGTCCCGGTTTCGTCGGGAGCGTAGATCCGACCCTCCGCGTCCGCGTCGACCTCGATCGCTTGGGCGCCGGAGACCGAAAGCGCGCCGGTCGTCCGGTCGAAGCCGTCGGGAGTGTCGACGTTCACGCCGAGCGGGTACGTTCCGGCGGCGCTCGACGGCACGGTGAACGTGAGATTCGCCGTCCCGCCGCTGATCTCGCCCTCACCGAGGCGGATCCGCTCGCCGTCGACGAACACCACGGCCCTGATCGTGCCTTCGTCGATGTCGCTACCGTCCGTCGCGTTCGTCACGCTGA
This sequence comes from Halobellus sp. GM3, assembly GCF_052545375.1. Classification (NCBI taxonomy): domain Archaea; kingdom Methanobacteriati; phylum Methanobacteriota; class Halobacteria; order Halobacteriales; family Haloferacaceae; genus Halobellus; species Halobellus sp. GM3. Next base: position 178,058 of record NZ_JBQWLT010000001.1, read on the forward strand.
CGTTGAGCGTCCCCTCGCCGCCCGCGTCGACGGTGTAGGTGTCTACCGACGACCCGTCGCGATCGACGAGCGTCGCGTTCACACTCGTCACTCGGACCGGGCTGTAGGCCTCCTGTCCGTCGACTTCCGCGACGACGACGTGGGAGCCGGTGGCGCTGCTTCCCGTCGAGAGGGTCGCAGTCGCGCGCCCGTCGCTGCCGGTTCCGACGCTGGCGTTCCGGTCGATCTGCACCGGTCGGTCACCGATCTGATAGAGCGTGAGCGTGACGTCTTTGCCCTCGATGGCGCTGCCGTTCAGGTAGCGCACGCTGGCCGTCGCGTTGACCGTTTCGTCGGGCTGGTAGGTGTAGTGCTCCGTCTCGACGCGGACGGAGAGCGACGCCACCCTGACTCGCAGCGTGTCCCCGGCAGTTCGGCCGTTGTCGTTCGTGGCTTCGATCTGCACGCGGTTCGCGCCGGATGCGAGAACGCCCGACCCGACCTCGATGCGGAAGTAGCCGCCCCGATCGGTAACGCTGTACTGGCCGTCATCGATGCTGCTCCCTCCGACGCTCGTGACGGAGACGTTGTCGGGGGCGACGTTCGTCCCCGGCGGGACGAGCATATCGATCGTGGCGTTGTTGCCCGACTGGAACTGCGGCCGGGTCGGCCGGGTTCTGATATCGAACGGACGGACGACGACGCGCTGTCCGCTCTCTAGGCTGGCCACGTCGCCGCCGTGCTGGACCGTCGCCTTCACCTCGACGAAGGTGGTCCCGTCCCACTCGCCGTCCGCGATCTGTGCCGGATCCAGCACGAGCGTCGCCTCGCCGGTCGAGGCGTCCGTCGTCGACGAGTTCGTCGTTCCGCTGACGGTCGTCTCGACGGTCGCGTCGCCGATCGGATCTCCGCTGGCGTCCTCGACGGTCGCGGTCAGTTCGACCGGATCGTCCGGTCGGTAGACCGATTGATTCACCGAGACGTCGAGGCTGGCCTCGGCCACCCGAATCCAGGTGGTGGCGTAGCCCTGCTGGCCGCTGTCGTTCTCGACGACGACGCTCATCCGGTATCGGCCGACGTTTTCGGGGGCGGTCAGTTCGACCGAACCGTACCCCCCGTCGACGCCCTCGTCGGCGGTCGTCTCGTTGATCTGGTTTCCGGCCTGATCGTAGAGCGTGACGGTCACGTTGTCGGCGCTGGCGTCGATCCCGGCGGGCGGATCGGTGGTCAGATCGAACGCCCGGAGGTCGGTTCGGACCGTCCCCTCGGGAGCCGCGACGCGCTGGCTCACCCGGACGTCTGTGGCGAAGTCGGAGACGACCATCCCGTCGCGGACCGTCGTGTTGTACGTGCGGGTGCCGTTCTCGTGGCTCGCCCGGAGCTCCAGGATGTACAGCCCCGCGTCCAGCCCCGAGTCGGCGGGAGTGATGTCGCTCCGGTTGAACGCTTGGATCGAACTCTCGTAGGTGAGATCCTCGTCGGCCGCGAGCGTTCCGTTGAGGTACTTGAACCGGACTGAGACGCTTATGTTACTGTCGGTCAGTACCTGCTCGGTTGCCGGATCACCGACCCTGATCGCGAGGGAGTTGTCCGCCGTGCGACGGAACGGCACGTCACTCGCTTCCGGGACCGGTTCGATCAGGAAGTCACGCCCGCTGTCGAGGTCGGCTGTCGTCTCCGCACCGGCGGTAACGGTGTAGTTGCTCGTCTCTCTGACCGTGGTGCGGTCTTGGAACTGTTCGGTGGGCCGGAGTTCGACCGTGTAGTTGCCCGGCGGAACCGGCAGACCGAGCGTGTACGGAGTCTCGCTGTCTTCGAGCAGGAACGGCTGGATGCTCCCGGGACCGAGGTACGTCGTGACGTTGCCCGTCGAGGCGTTCCGGACGATCAGTTCGTTCCGGAAGTACGCGTCAGCTTGGCCGGCGGGGAGCGCCCGCGAGTCGCCCGTCTGTCCGACGATGCCCTCGTGCTGCGTGAGGCTGATCGCTAGGACGCCCTCCTCTTCGAGCGCGCAGGCGGAGTCGGTGGTCTCGCTCTGTGAGACGCCGAACTGATCGGCGCAGACGTACGAGGGGTCGGGTGGACCCCCCGAATTCGGCGGCGCCAGCCCCCACATATTGTATCCGACGTTCGACTGTGCTCCCGTGGTGGGCGATGGCTGTCTCACGAGAATCTGCTCGGGCTGTATCGGGCCGAGCTGGAACAGCCCGAGCGATTCCGTCAGCGCCGTCCGGGCTCGGTCGCCCGTTCTATCGCTCGTCTGGCTCAGGCTCGAAAGCCCCATCGGCGTCGGGACGGTGCCGCCGGTGGCGTTCGTCACGTTGACGTCGACCTCCCCGCCCCGTTTCAGTTCGAGCGTCGGCAGCACCGTCTGGCGCTCGTGGACGACGTACCCGTTCCAGTCGTTGCCGTCGGTGGTCGGGTAGTACTGGAGCCGTCCGTCACTCGTCCGGTTGCTCGTGAGTCGGAACTGATATCTGACGTTCGTGGGGTCGCTCTCCGGCAGCCGCATCGAGAACGTGCCGTTCCCGCCGGTCGTGGTGCTGTTGAACGTCCGCAGCTCAGGCGACGGATCGCCCATTCGCTCGGCCGCGACGACCACGTTCGGGACGGGATCGCCCGACTCGTTCACCACCTGACCGCTCACCCGTGTGGTCGGTGTCGACTGATCGTCGTCGGGAAGCAGGAACACCTGCTGGGCCATCCCCTTGGTCGGCACGGTGACGTATCGGCGTCTTGTCTCCCCCCGAGTCGCGTTCTCGAAGACGACCTCGTAGGGCGTCTTCGGCCGCAGGAGCGCCAGCCGATTCGGCGTGACGCCGTCCCTCCACCGATAGACCACCTCGTCGCTGGTCCGGTTTCTGATCCGGATCTCGTCAGCGAAGGAGGCGTCGCCGCCGGTTCGTTCCCGTGCGAAAAATTCGTACGGCGCGCCGGACTGATTGGTACGGAGCGTCGTCGTCTCGTTGAGCGGCAGGTCAGCCCGCGGCGTCGCGTTGGCCGTCGAGAGCCGGAAGGCCGCCCCCGAGAGCGTCGTCGGGTACGGCGTCGGTGTTTTCGGTCCCGCCGCCGTCGCTCCGCTGGCGTATATGTGCGGGTCGTCGGTGCTGTCCGGATCCACACACGTGTCGCCGTCGAGGGCACCCCCGCAGTGCAGCCCCGCCGATCCGCCAGTGGCCAAGGCGGTGCCGCGGAGCGTCTCGGACGAACGGTTGTACAGGAACACCGGCGTACTGCCCGAAAGCTGGCTTCCGGTGGCGTTCTGCAGTGTGATCCGGTGCGCGTTCGCCGTCAACACCGACCGGTTGGCCGCGTCAGCGTTCTCGTAGGCGGTGCCGCCAGTCGAGGCGTTCAGCGTCAGCGTACTCTGTTCGTAGGATGCGGAGTCGTTCAGGACGAACCGCACCATCCCGCTGTCGCCCGTCTGATTCGAGAATCCGTTGCCGCCGTAACTGTCCTCGTCCCGCTTGCTCGCGTTCGCGACGTACGCGTCCACGACGCCCCCGTTATCGTAGCTCAGCGGTCCGATCACGTCCGTCTGATTCTCATAGCGGATCCGGACGTCGTCGACCTCCTCGCCGGTCTGCGCTCGGACGACAACGACGGTGTGGCCGCTCTCGTTACTGTAGGCGTCGACGATCGCGATGCGGCCGTCGCCGTGGGTCGCTGCCACCTCCCCGGGGGCAAGTCCCACGAACAGCACCGCAAGCACGAGTGTGAGAGCGATTACCCCACAGATCCTCCAGCTGTCGGGCGTGTCGGTCCCCCGACCACGCCTCGACGGCGGTGTCGTCTCGCCCCCCGCGCTGGACGGGGTTCGTCTCTCATCTGTCGTTTCACCGTATTCGTCGAGATACCCCCCGTTGTCCCCTCCACAACGCTGGACCCACATACTCGGGTGGTGCAGAGACGGGTGTATAATGCTACCTCGTGAGAAAACCCGCGCCGTGAACGGTGTGCGCGCCGTGCACAGTTGAAGATGTTATGTGATATATTCTTAAATCGATCGTATGGCTGCTATAGGGTCCTAAATGACTCTTTCCTTAAAAAATATATGAAATATTACCTTCGGTACACTGATTAATCGTGCTGGTCTACCGGATTCTATGCTCGACGACGGGGACACAGGGGAAATCGAGCGTGTACGCTTTCTGGCACGGGCCACCTCGCGGGTACGGGTGATGCAGTATCTCGCGTCGTTCGGGCCGGCGACACAGCGCGAGCTTCGACAGCATCTAGACGGGTCGCGGACGACGATCGCACGCGCGGTCCGATCGCTGTGTGAGGCGGGCTGGGTCGACGACGGCGATGACGGATACCGACTGACGCACACCGGGGCTGTCGTCGCCGAGGAGTTCTCATCGCTGCTCGAGACCATTCGACGGACGGAGGAGTTGTCGTCGTTTCTGCGGTGGTTCCCCGCCGACGAGGACGTACCGGACTTCGTCAGCGCCGACGACGTCGAGGTGACGACGTCCGACACCGCGAACCCGTACGCACCGGCGAAGAAGCAGGCGGAGATACTCGAAAGGGCCGACGACCTCCGTATCCTGCTTCCCTCCGTCGATCCGGACGCGACGGAGACGATCAGCGAGGAGGTCGTCGGTCGGGACTTCCGGGTCGAGACGATCATTGCGAACGAGCTCGAACCGGTCTTCGAGTCCGAGCAGTTCGCGCCGCTCATCGCAGAGATGGTCGAGACCGGCCGATCCGACGTGCTGGTCGCTCCCGGACCGCTTCCGTTCTATCTCGGGCTCGCGGGCGACGGACTGGTACAGATCGGTGTCGAGGACGGCGAGGGATTCCCGCGCGCGCTGCTCGAGACGCCTGACGAAGACGTCAGAGCGTGGGCCGAAGACGTATACGAGAGCTACCGTTCGGAGGCGCGGCTCAAGCCGATCTCGGGGCTCTGACGGCTCCGGCCGCTGTCCTCGAGGCTGTTCATTCGCCGTCTAATCGTTCCTGCCACTCCTGCACCCGCTTCATTAGTTCGATCGGCGACGTCTCGTTCAGATCCAGCGCGTCCAGTTCCGTCGCGACTGCTTCGGCTTCCGGATCGGTCGCCGACCCCGTCGACCCCGGGTCGACCCCGCCCACCGACGCCCCCCCATCAGTCGCTTCCGCCTCTGCGCTCGTATCCGTCGCCCCACTCGCCGAATCGACGAACTGCCCGGAGGAGAGATCGAAGACGGCCTGCGTGGCTCCGCCGCTCCCTCCCCCGCGCGCTTCGATCGCCTCGTCGGCCCGCAGCCGGGCCAACACGTCGTCCGCGCGGGAGACGACCGGGTCGGGGACGCCGGCCAGCTCGGCGACGTGGACGCCGTAGGAGCGGTCGGTCGGTCCCTCCTCGATCGTCCGGAGGAACGTCACGTCGTCGCCGGCGTCGTCGACGGAAACGTGGACGTTTTCGACTCGATCGAGGTGCTCCGCCAGCGACGTGAGCTCGTGATAGTGTGTCGCAAAGAGCGTCTTCGCGCGCACCTCGTTGTGGAGGTACTCCGTGGCGGCCCACGCGATGGAGATGCCGTCGTACGTCGCGGTGCCGCGACCCACCTCGTCGAGGACGACGAGCGAGTCCTCGGTGGCGGAGTGGAGGATGTTTGACAGCTCCTGCATCTCGACCATGAACGTCGAGCGCCCCTGTGCGAGTTCGTCGAGCGCGCCGACCCGCGTGTAGATGCCGTCGACGACGCCGACCGTGGCCGAGCGGGCGGGGACGAAACTCCCGATCTGCGCCAGCAGCGTGATGAGCGCGACCTGCCGCATATACGTCGACTTCCCGCTCATGTTCGGCCCGGTGACGATCAGGAACTCCCGCGCGTCGGCCGCGCGCCCGCCGGCGCGGTTCGGGTCGCCTGCGGTAGCCCCCCCGCCCATCCGGAGGTCGTTCGGGACGAACTCCGTCGTCTGCTCGACGACGGGGTGGCGCCCCGCCTCGATCTGCAGGGGGCCCGCTTCGGTCAGCTCGGGGCGCGTCCAGTCGTTGCCGGCGGCGTGCGCCGCGAGCGACGCGAGCGCGTCGACCTCCGCGAGCGCGCGGCCGACGTCCTGCAGGAGCTCCGCGTGCGCCGCCACCCGCTCGCGGAGATCACAGAAGAGCTCGTACTCCAGATCGCCGCGAGCCTCCTCGATGCGGAGGATCTCCCGCTCGCGCTCCTCCAGTTCGTCGGTGACGAACCGCTTCGAGTTCTTCAGCGTCTTGATCTCGCGGTAGTGCTCGGGCACTTGGTCGGCGACCGACTTCCCCACCTGAATGTAGTGGCCGTCGGTCTTGTTCCGGTCGACCGTGACGTGGCTCAGCCCGTGCGCTCGTTTCTCGCGGTCGGCCAGGGTGTCGATCCACTCCTGTGCCTCCTCGTGGCGCGTCAGGAGCCCGTCGAGCTCGTCGTCGTAGCCGCGGCGGAACAGCCCGCCCTGCCTGACGGTCTTCGGCGGATCGTCGGCGAGCGCCGCGTCGAGTTCCTCGCGAACGCGTCGGGCGGTCTCCCGATCTGGCCGTCCGACGACGCCTGCGAGCGGAGAGTCCGCGAGCGGCGATCCCTCGATGGCGTCGGCGACGTCCGGGAGGATCGCGAGCGTGCGCCGAACCGCGAGCAGGTCCGCGGCGTCTGCGCGTCCGGACGTCGCGCGCGCGGCCAGCCGTTCGAGGTCGTAGCCGCCGTCGAGCGTCTCTCTGACGCGTTCGCGGGCGAGCGCGGCGGCGGCGAGCGCTTCCACGCAGTCGAGCCGCCGGGTCAGCTCCCCCCGGTCCCGACGCGGGCGTGTCACCCACTCGCGGAGGAGCCGTCCGCCCGGGCTCGTCACCGTGTGATCGATCGTCTCGAGTAGCGTGCCGCCGCGTTCGCCCTGCATCGTCTCCGTGAGTTCGAGGTTGCGCTGCGTCGTCGCGTCGAGTTCGAGGTGCTCGGTGGTCTCGAAGGCGCGCAGCCGCGTCATCGACGGCAGGACGCCCGCGCCGGTCTCCTCGACGTAGCGGAGCACCGCGCCGGCGGCCCGGATCGCGCTCTCGTCCCCGAGGCCGACGCTGTCCAGCGTCTCTCCGCCGAACTGTTCTTTGAGCGCGTGCGTCGCTCGCCCCGGCGCGAACGCGTCGGCCTCGAACAGCGACACCGCGGCGTCGGTCTCCTCGCGGAGTCGCCGGGTGAACGCGTCGTCCGAGCGGGCGTCCGGTCCCGGCAGGATCTCCACGGGACCGAACCGATACAGCTCCGCGAGCGCGTCGTCGGCGTCGTCGGCGACGGTGACGAGGAACTGGCCGGTCGTCGCGTCGGCGAACGCGAGGCCAACTCCGTCGCCCGCACCGCCGCCTTTCACGACCGCGGCGATGTAGCGCGCGTCGGCGTCGTCGGTCTCCACGAGCGTCCCCGGCGTGACGATCCGCGTCACCTCCCGGTAGTGGTCGCCGCTCTCGTCTTCGAACTGATCGGCGACGGCGACGCGGTAGCCGCGCTCGACGAGCGCTTTCAGATACGGCGTGAGGTCGTCGACGGGGACGCCGGCCATCGGGTACGACGAGCCGTGTGCGGACTTCTGTGAGACCGTCAGACCGAGTTCGTCGGCGACGCGCTCGGCGTCGTCGGCGAAGAACTCGTAGAAGTCACCGCACTGCATCGTCAGGATGTCCGCGTCGGTCTCGGACTTCAGAGAGAGAAACTGCTCGACGATCCCCTGCGAGGTCATACGCTCACGTGGGTCGTCGGGCGGATAAAACGCTGCGGTCTGGGGGACGGGCGGAGCGTCTCCGGTTACGCAGCCGCCCCCGGCGTGAGTTTATATATGATGACGGGGGCAGCACTCCCGTGACCTGAGAGACGCCCCGCGCCGTCGAGCGGTTGTTCGGCACGCCGGCGCGGGGGCTGCTGTGCCGACTGTCAGCCAATATCGCCCGTACGGTCCGAACAGCGGCCGAACGCCTTCGGAAAGCCGAGGCGTTGGTCCGTCGGCGCGCCGTTGACGCCGCGGCGCGCCGGCGTCAGTCGCCGCCGACCGCGCACACGGCCGTGTACTCCACGTTCTCGATCGAGTCGATCGGCTCGTCGCCGCAGACCGGACAGTCGGGGTTCCGCTGGTACGGGACGGTCTCGAAGCTCATCTCCATCGCGTCGTAGAACAGCAGCCGACCGGTCAGGGGCTCTCCGGCGTCGAGTACGAGCTTCACCGCCTCGGTCGCCTGCACGCACCCGACGGTCCCCGGGAGCACGCCGAGCACGCCCGTCGTCGCGCAGTCCGGGACGGTCCCCGGCTCGGGGGCCTCCGGGAAGAGACAGCGGTAACACGGCCCGCCGGGGACGAGCGTCGTCAGTTGCCCCTCGAACTTGTAGATCGCGCCGTGGGCGATCGGGATTCCCTCGAGCCGGCAGAAATCGTTCAGCAGATAGCGCGTCGGGAAGTTGTCGGAGGCGTCGACGACGACGTCGTATCCCGGGACGATCTCGTCGACGTTCGCCTTCGTCAGACGCGTCTCGTACGTCTCGACGGCGACGTCGGGGTTGAGGTTCTCTACGAACGCGGCCGCGCTTTCGACCTTGGGCCGGCCCACGTCGCCGTCGCCGTGGATGACCTGTCGCTGGAGGTTGCTCCGCTCGACGACGTCGTCGTCGACGACGCCGAGCACCCCGACGCCGGCCGCCGCGAGGTACTGAATCACCGGCGAGCCGAGCCCGCCCGCGCCGACGACGAGGACGCGCGAGTCGAGCAGTCGCTTCTGCCCCTCCGGGCCGATGTCGTCCATAATGATGTGTCTCGAGTAGCGGTCCAGTTGCGTGGAATCGAGCGAGAGCGACATAGTCGTACTCGGAGGGCGAGGGGGATAACTTCTCGTGGAAACGGCGGCTGCACCGGGAGCACCCGGCGGCGGTGTCGGGGCGTCGATGTTGCAGTGTCGATGTCGGGGCGTCGATGCCGCCCTCGCGCCCTCGCGCGGCAGTCGTTACTCGGGGGCGCGAGTGCGACTCGGCAGAGCCGCTTTCACTCCGCGCAGCAGGCTTCGGCCTCGTCGGCGTCGCCCTCGGCGGGGTGAGAATCCGGCGCGGCGTCCGTGAGTTGATAGAGGTTCTGCCGCGCGTCGGCGAAGTACACGTCCTCGTCGACGATGTCGATCCCCTCGAGTCGCTCGAGCGCGTACCGGACCGTCCGAGCCGACAGCATCGACTCCTGGACGATGCCCTTCTGCGTCAGCGGCCCGTTGTATTCGAGTACCTTGAAAACCAACTTCGCGCTCGGCGGGAGGTCGTCGAGACTCTCCTGTTCTGCCTCTGCCATCGTTGGCTTCGAGACAGCGAACGCAGATAAACCTTCGCGAGTCGCCCCGCGCGCTCGCCTCGCGGGTACGGGTTCCTTACCTCGCTTTGGCTCCTGTCCCGCGTTGGCTCTTACTCGGCTTCGAGTTCGATCGCCGGGCGGAACGGCACCGCCTGCTTTCTCGCCTCGACGTCCTCGCCCTCCTTTTCGACGGCGATCTCGGCGTCGAACTCCGCCCCGAGGAAGTCGGCGGCGCGCTCGTAGGCGTCCCGTTCGTCGATGCCCGCGAGCGCGTCGAGCTCGTCGTCACCGCGGCCGCGAGCGAACTCGACGAGTTCGGAGACGAGGTCGTTGACGGCGTTCCCGCGCTCGCGGAGGTCGGGATTCTGCATCACTTCGCCCATCACCGCCCCCTGGTCTGCACCCAGCTCCGCGACCGTCGCGAACACCTCCTGCTTCCAGTCGGCGGCCACCGTGACGCGAATGCGGTCGGGGTCGGCCTCGGGGACGTCCTCCTCGGCGTTCTGCAGCGACTGCCGAATGCCTTGGATGTCGTCGACGAGCCGCTCGACCTGGGTTTCGGCGGCCTCGATGTCCCGGTCGAGTAGTTCGTCGTCGACCGCGGGCCACGGCGCGTCCTCGGCTGGCGTGCCCGTCAGCCGCTCGTGGAGCTCGTTCGTCAGGAACGGCACGAACGGCGCGAGCAGACGCAGGCGGGTCTCGAGCGCCTCCCGGAGGGTCCACCTCGCCGCGGGACGCGACAGGTCGGTCCGCCGGCGGTACCACCGGAGGTCCTCCTCGAAGTCGTAGAATGCGGCCTGACTCGCGGTTCTGGTCTCCGAGCCCTCCATCGCCTCGGTGACCGTCGAGACGGTGCGCTGCAGGCGCGACAGCAGCCAGCGGTCCTCGGTCGCCGGCTCCGGCCGTTCCTCGGGGCCGGGGTTCTCGATGACGTCCCGCGCCCGGTTCCAGAACCGCTCCAGTTGGTCCCGGACCGAGGCGACCTGCTCGGCCCGCCAGTCGTAGTCCTGCCACGGCTCCGCGGAGTTGAGGAGGAAAAAGCGCACGGTGTCGGCGCCGTACTCCTCGATCGCCTTCCCGGGGAGGACGACGTGGCCCTTCGAGGAGGACATCTTCTCGCCCTCGAGCAGACCCATCCCCATGATGACGATCCCCTCGGGCCACTGCGCCTCCTCGAACAGCTCCGCGTGGTGGAACAGATAGAACGTCAGGTGATTCGAGATGAGGTCGTTCGCGGAGAACCGGTAGGTCACCGGGTACCAGTAGCGCCACTCCGCGCGCAGTTCCAGCGCCCGCTCGTCGGTGTCGTCGACGGCGTCGGGGCCGTAAAAGAGCGCGTCGAAGAAGTCGCGGTCGAGGTCCTCGGTGGGGATCTCCTGCAGTCGGTGGGCGATCGTGTAGTACGCCATGTAGATCGTCGAGTCCGACAGCGGCTCGATGACGAACTCGTCGTCCCACGGCAGCCGGGTCCCGAGCCCGTAGTTCCGGATGCACGGCCACTCGTTCAGCCAGTCGATGGTGTGATCGTACTCGCCGCGGGTGTTCTCGGGGATCGCCTCCATCTTCGCGACGACGTCGTGGGCCTTCCGCTTCCAGGCCTCGTCGTTGTAGCGCAGGAACCACGTGTCCTGCTCGGCGACGACGACGTCGCCGCCGCAGCGGCAGACGACCTCCTCTGAGAACTCCCGCATCGTTCCGAACGCCCCCTCCTCGCGGTAGGCGTCGCGGAACCGACCTCGAACGTCCTCGACGATCTCGCCGGCGAACTCGCCGTACTCGTCGTTGAGCGTCCCCCGGTGGAACTCGCTGTTGTACAGCTCCTTGGTCGCCTCCTCGAGCGCCGGATCGGCGCTGGACTCGATCCCTGCCTCCTCGACGGCGGTCTCCGCGGGGATCTCGCCGTAGCCCTCGATCGCGAGGATCGGGATCGGCTCGATGGCGTCGACGTCTGCGGGATCGATCCCGTACTCGGCCATTCGCTCGTCGTCGGCCTTCGCCTCCCGCAGCGCGACGTAGTCGTCCGGCGAGTGGGCCGGCACCGACATCACGACGCCGGTGGCGTTCTCGGCGTCGACGAAGTCGGCGGGGAGCACGAGGACCTCCTCGCCGGTGATCGGGTTCGCGACGCGCTCGCCGACGAGGTGCTCGCCGGCGACCGTGCGCTTCGGCGTGACCTCGTGGCCCTGTAGCTGGAGCTTCTCGACGGCCGCCGCGGAGACGAACCACTCCTCGCCGTCGACGTCGGCGATCACGTAGTCGGCGTCGGGGTCGATGTAGGCGTTCGTCACGCCGCGGACCGTCTCGGGGCGCAGCGTCGCCATCGGGACGACCGTGTCGCCGTGGCCGAAGCGGACCAGCGTGTACTCTTGGAACTCCGCCTCTTCGCCCTCCAGCAGATCGTGCGTCGTGACCGGCTGTTTCTCGTTGGTGCAGTACTTGACGGGGTGGAGCCCCTTCTCCAGCAGGCCGCGATCGCGGAGCGTCTCGTACTGCCAAGTGATGAACTTCGAGTACCGCTCGTCGTTGGTGGTGAACTCCCGCCGCCAGTCGATCGAGAGCCCGAGGTCTTTCATCCCCTTCTTGTAGTGCTGCTCGATGAAGTGGCGGGCGTAGCCCATCGGGGTCTCGAGGTCCTCGAGGGTGCCCTCGGCGACGTTGTAGGTGTCGCGGAGGACCGAGAGCTGGTCTTCTTCGCCCTTCTTCAGGCGCTCGACCGCACCGATGATCGGCGTGCCGGTGACGTGCCAGGCGATCGGAAAGAGAACGTTGTCGCCGCGCTGTCGCCGGTACCGCGCGTAGACGTCGGGGACGGTGTAGGTCCGGGCGTGACCGATGTGCATCCCGCCGCTGGGGTAGGGATACGGGACGGTGATGAAGGTGGCGTCGTCGGCCGCCGCGTCGACAGCGTCGCTCGCGTCCGCCGTCTCGGCGTCCGCTCCGTCGACGGGGTCGGCCTCGTAGCGACCCCCTTCGGCCCACCGCTCCCGCCAGCGCGCTTCGAGTTCCTGCGGGTCGTATTCCATATCTACCCTCTAACGATCCCACGGTAAAATAGCTCCTAACTCCGCCGGCGCCCGCCTGTCCCGTCCGTGCTCGCCGTCGAGCGTCGCTCCCGAAAGGACAACGCTAAGGCCGCCGCCGGGCCGCCTACGAGTATGCACGCAGACGCGGTCGTCCTCGACATCGATGGCGTCCTCCTCGACGTCGCCGACTCCTACCGGCGCGCGATCGTGGAGTCCGTCGAGCGACTGTACGACCGGACGATAGACCGCGACGACGTCCAGCGGTTCAAGGACGCGGGCGGCTTCAACAACGACTGGGACGTGACGTACGCCGCGGCGCTGTACGTCCTCGCTGACGACCGCGAGCCGATCGCGCTGTCGGCGTTCGCCGAACGTATCGAATCCGACGGCGGCGGTCTCGACGCCGCCGAGTCGGTCGCGGCCGCGCACCTCGACGCCGACGACCTGTCGGCCGTCCGCGACGCGTGGGACCGAGACGGACTTCGAGCGGCCTTTCAGGCGCTGTACCTCGGCGCGGAGCTCTACCGCGACCTCGAAGGCGGCGACCCGCCGTTCGAGGCGGCGGGGTACATCCACGACGAACCCGTGCTGGTCGATCGGGAGACGCTCGACGCGCTCGAAGCGAACGCGTCGGTCGGGATCCTCACCGGTCGCCCGGCGGCGGAGGCCGACATCGCGCTCGATCGCGTCGGCCTCTCGGTGCCCGACGACCACCGGTTCACGATGGACGACTGGGAGCAGGGCAAGCCGCACCCCCGCGCGCTGACGACGCTCGCCGAACGCTTCGACGCCGAGCGCGTCGCCTTCGCGGGCGACACCCTCGACGACGTGAAGACGGCGGTCAACGCCGCGGCCGCGGACCCCTCGCGGGCCTACGACGGAATCGGCGTCCTCACCGGCGGACTGACGGGCGAATCCGGGCGCGAAGCGTTCGAGTCCGCCGGCGCGCGGGCCGTCGTCGACTCCGTGAACGACCTCCCGGCGCTGCTCTTCGCGTGAGGTATCGATCGAGATGAGCGACGTCCGATCGGACTTCCTCCGGTTCGTCGCGGTCGTGTTCGCGGTCGACGTGCTCGGGCTCGGACTGTGGCAGGTACTCCCGCCGGAGACGTCGATCCGGACCGCCGTCCTCTTCGGGACGCTCGTCGTCGCCCCGCTTCTCGGATTCCTCCTCGTGTACGCTCCGGCGGCGTCTGAAGCCGGATAGGGGGCGAACCGGGGTCGAGCCGCGGCGTGACGTCGCGCAACGCTTTACCGCGTCCCCGTCCGAGCCCGGGGTATGCGAATCGCCCTGCTCGGCGGTACCGGCGACCTCGGACGGGGGCTCGCGCTCCGATTCGGGTTCCACACGGACCACGACGTCGTGGTCGGATCCCGCGACCCCGACCGCGCGCACGAGGCGGCCGACGCGTACGAGTCGACCCTGCACGACCACGGTCGCGAGCGGAAGATCACCGGCTTCGAGAACGCGATGGCGACCGACCGCGCCGACGTCGTCGTGCTCGCAGTCCCGCCGTATCACGTCGCCGACGCCGTCGAGGCCGTCTCCGGGACCCTCGATTCAGACGACGTCGTCGTCTCCCCGGCCGCGGGGATGCGCCGGGACGAGTCGGGCGCGCACGCCCACCCGCCGAGCGCGGGGAGCGTGACCGCCCTCGCCGCCGACGCCGCCCCGGACGACGTCCCGGTCGTCGGCGCGTTCCACGGGCTCGCGGCCGGACGCCTCGCCGCCCTCGGCGCCGACCTCGGTATCGACACGCTGCTCGTCGGCGACGACGAGCGGGCGAAAGAGGTCGTCTCCGGGATCGTCGAAGACGTCGACGGCCTCCGCGCGCTCGACGCCGGCGGTCTCGCGAACGCCGCCGAGGTCGAGTCGCTGACGCCGCTCCTGCTCAACGTCGCCCGCCACGCCGACGGCTTGCACGACCCCGGTGTGTCGTTCCGGTAGGCGGGGTCTCCCGCTGTCCCGTCGACGCCTATAGGTCTCCGTTTTCGTCTGCCGCTCCGTTCTCACCGGTCGCCTCCCCGTCGCTCTCGCCGTTCTCGGCTTCGGCGTCTTCCCCGTTCTCCTCGTCTTCTTCCTCCGCCCCGTTCTCGCCGTCACCGCCGCCTCCGTTCGCTTCGAGGGCGTCCCACTCGACGGTCCCCTCGCTGACGATGGCGTCGGGGTCGAGGGCCGGATCGGTCAGCGTCGTCCGAGCCAGTTCGACCGGTCCCGCCCGCGGTTCGGGGAGGGCCTCCGGGTCCGACGTCTCGAAGGGCGCCTCGGTGACGTCGCCGACGACGACGCGCATCGCCATCCCGAACCCCTCGTGCGGCGAACAGAGGAGGTCGTAGACGCCCGGGGTCTCGAAGGCGTACAGCCACGTGTCGGGCACCGGTCCCCCGGCGCTCTCGTCGCCACCGCCGGGGGCTTCGTTCGTCTCCTCGTCGGTCTCGTCGGCCCCGTCCCCGTCGGCCCCGGTGGCGCTCTCCTCCGGCGGTCCCATCTCGGCCGGCGGCTCGATCTGATCGCCCGGGATCGACTCGGGGCGCCAGCCGAGCAGCGGCGAGGAGAACGCCGTGACGCCCGTCGGAACGCGTCGCTGCATTCCGAAGGCGGGGTGGTACGAAACGACGTTGTGATCGGGCGTCCGAAACACGAACTTCACCACGTCGCCGGGCTGGACGTGGAGGCCGGTCGGCTGAAAGAAGAAGTCGGCCGGCCGCTCGGGGTTCGTGGGGGGGCCGCGGATCAGCGTTTCGACGGTGTGAGCCGCGTTCGTGCCGTCGGTTTCCTCGCCGTCGGAGTCCCCCTCGACCCCGCTGTCGTCGTCGGGTTCGTCGACCGGTTCGTCGTCCTGTTGGGCCACCGCGGTGCCGCCGGCCATCGACAGCGCCGCGCCGGCACCGAGCACTTTCATCAGCGGTCTGCGCCGCGAACGGAGCGGGTCGTCGGAGCGGAGTGATTCGTCGGTTGGCATTGCCTGTGGAGGTACTCGATCGGCGCAAATTGTTATGCGCGTGTTAGCGCGATCCGCGGCAAATACGTCGGCTCAGGCGATTTCGCGGATCGTCTCTCCCGTCGGGATAGCCGAAATTACTCCTCGCGTGTGGCGGCTTACCGCGCGACGGCGTCGGCGTCGTGACGCGGTCGCGCGCCGAGATCCGAGCGGGCGCCGCCGACGTACTGTCGCCTTACGGCGGCCGGCTCGTTCGGCGTACGGATCCGACTCGCAGCCGTCGCGCGACCGCGACAAATTTATGGTAAGAGTTAACACAAAACATTGTGTACCGAGGGATAATGGGCGGGCGTCGGTCCTTCGTCTGTCGGGACTGCGGCTCTCGCGTTTCGCCGGGGTCCTTCCACGCCAGATGTCCCGAGTGCGACGGCGGCCTCGGCGTTTTCGACGCTGTGCAGGGCGACGAGCGGTAGGTGCCGGATGCCCGAGACCGGCTTATAGTAGCGTTTGCAACTGATTGCACATCCGACCGCACGACGTCGTGCGGTCGAGTGTGTACAGACTTGCAAACGCTACTATAATTCGGCTCACTTGCGGTTGATTCGGCCGAAACCCGGAGACAACTGACCAGCGAATTTAACTCCTCTCAGGAGCGTACTCCCGGGCGTGCTATCGAATCGCCGCGCGCTGGCCGCTGTCGCCGTCGCGCTCCTTTTGACGACGAGCGGGTGTATCGGATTTCTGACCGGGGACGAGGCGCTCACGTTCGCGGCGGATCCGGCCGCCGTCGACGACACCGCGGTGGAGGAGGCGGGCTACGAACTGAACGACACGCGAACCGTCGCGGTGAACCGGACCTTCGAGGTCGCCGGCCAGGAGCGCGAGGTCGTCGCCTCGAACGAACTCACCTCCTACGACAAGGAGTTCGATCTCGGCCCGCTGGGTGAGGCGCAGCTCGGGCTCTTCACCGTGGTCTCGACGCCCGCCGTCGAAATCGCCGGCCGAACGCTCAACCCGATCGGGAGCTACTCGAACGCGCGCCTCGTCGAGTTCGTCCAGCAGCGCTACTCCGGGATGAGCGACATCGAGAGAGTGAGCGAGCAGAACATCACCGTTCAGGGGACCCAGACCACGGTCACGAAGTTCTCCGCGACGGCGACCGTCGAGGGGCAGGAGGTCGACGTCTTCATCCACGTGACGAAGTACCGCGACGGCGACGATTTCATCCTCGCACTCGGCGTCTACCCGCAGCAACTCAGTGGCGAGGAGGAGAACGTCCTCTCGATGATGCGCGCGATCGAACACCCGGCCTCCGAGTGACGACCCGCTACGACGCTGGTCTCCGAGTGACGGGCTGACCCAACACTGTTTCACGCCGCGGCGGCGAGTCGCTCGCTCCCGAACAACGCTTTTGGTCCCGCTCCGAGTGTGTGGCCTATGCGACGCACTCGAGTGCTCGGCATCGGACTCACCGCCCTCGCCGTCGTCGGGTACGCGATCGGTATCGCGGCGCCGTACCCGGGCCGGTCGGCGAGTATCGTCGGGGTGATGGTCGGCGTGACGCTCTACGCCGTGGGATACGACACGGGTGGGTCGGCGTCGTGATCACCGCGCTCGTCTACGACGTCGGCACGGTCGAACACCGGACGATCGACGGCGAGTCGGATCTCGCGGCGGCGCGCGAGGCGCCCGGGACCACGTGGGTCCGCGTGAGTTCGCCGACCCAAGAGGAGGTCCGACTCGTCTCGGAGGCGTTCTCGCTGCACCCGCTCGAAATCGAAGACGTACGGGGCGGCGTGCGACCGAAGACCGAGGAGTTCGAGGGGCACACCTTCGTCCTCGTGAAGACCGTCGCGCTCAAACGCGGCGAGACGACGTTCGACGAGGAGGTACAGACGCAGCCGATCGGCCTGTTTCTCGGTGACGGGTGGCTGGTGACGGTGACCGTCGAGGACGAGCGCGTCCCGGTCGTCTCCGACGTCTGGCAGTCCGTCGAGAATCAGGAGGGCCGGACGCTGAAACAGGGTCCGGACTTCGCCGCGTACCGCGTCATCGATCACACTGTCGACGACTACTTCGATCTGCTCGACAGCCTCGGCGACACCATCGAGGAGATTGAGGAGGCGATCCTCTCGACGCCGGACAGCGAGCTCATCGAGGGGCTGAACGCCGTTCGGCGTGACCTCCTGTCTTTCCGCAAGGTCGTCTGGCCGATGCGCGAGGCACTCAGCGTGCTCGCACGAGGGGAGATCGAGGAGATCAGCGAATCCACAGAGAAGTACTACCGCGACGTCTACGACCACCTCGTCGAGATCGTCGACCTCACCGAGACGTACCGCGATCTCACTCGCGGCACGCGAGACATCTACCTGAACGTCGTCTCCCAGTCGACGAACGAGGTGATGAAGCGACTCACCGTCGTCGCGACGATCTTCATCCCGCTGACGTTCGTCGTCGGCGTCTACGGGATGAACTTCGGCGAACACGCGACCAACCTCCCCGAACTGTTCTGGCCCTACGCCTATCCCGCCGTCATCGTCGGGATGAGTCTCGTCACCGCGATCCTACTCGTCCACTTCCGTAAAGAGGGCTGGATCTGACTTCGTCGCGCTTGCACGCCGTCGCGAACTCGACCGCACGACGGCGTGCGGTCGGACGGACAATCAGGCGCACACGCTACGCTCTCTCCGCTGTTCGGAACGGGACCATCCGGTACGGAACATATATATATCCTTGAAATCGCCGCTCTCGCCCGTGACAGATGCCGAATACGTGTCCGCTGACCCCTCTTGGTCACGAATACTGACTAATTGTTACATAGGAACATTTAAATACTGCGCGCACTTACTGATTGTAAGGTCAGTCCGGGCCGGCTCTCTTATTCTTCGCCGGTCGCGGACGAGCCCCCTCCCATCATGAGTGACACACGCACCAGAGAGCACGTCGAGAGCGGGTACGCGACACACACAGGCGACACTGTCGACGAGCACACACGCGAGGCACAGGCGGACGAACGGCGGACGACGGATGGACCGCGAACGAGCGAAACACAGCAGGACGAGGCGACCCGCGAGGAGCGGCAGGTCTGTCCGGAGTGCGGCGGCACGCTCGTCACCGACGAGACGCACGGCGAGACGGTCTGTGCGGACTGCGGGCTCGTCGTCGACGAGGACTCGATCGACCGCGGGCCCGAGTGGCGCGCCTTCGACAGCGCCGAGCGCGATCAGAAGTCCCGCGTGGGCGCGCCCACGACGAACCTGATGCACGACAAGGGGCTGTCGACCAACATCGGCTGGCAGAACAAAGACGCCTACGGCAACTCCCTGTCGTCGCGCCAGCGCGAACAGATGCAGCGGCTCCGCACGTGGAACGAGCGCTTCCGGACCCGAGACTCGAAGGAGCGCAACCTCAAGCAGGCGCTCGGCGAGATCGACCGGATGGCCTCCGCGCTCGGCCTCCCAGAGACCGTCCGCGAGACCGCCTCGGTCATCTACCGCCGCGCGCTCGACGAGGATCTCCTGCCCGGACGCTCCATCGAGGGCGTCGCGACCGCGGCGCTGTACGCCGCGGCCAGACAGGCCGGAACCCCGCGCTCGCTCGATGAGATCGAGCGCGTCTCGCGCGTCGACAAGATGGAGCTGACTCGGACGTACCGGTACGTCGTCCGCGAGCTCAAACTGGAAGTCGAGCCGGCCGATCCCGAGCAGTACGTCCCGCGGTTCGCCTCTGATCTCGGCCTCTCCGACGAGGCCGAGCGGACGGCGCGGGAACTCCTTCGCAACGCGAAGCGCGCCGCGATCCACTCGGGGAAGTCGCCGGTGGGCCTCGCCGCCGCCGCGGTCTACGCCGCCGCGCTCCTCACCAACGAGAAGGTGACACAGAGCCAAGTCAGCGATGTCGCCGACGTCTCCGAGGTGACGATCCGGAACCGCTACAAGGAGCTCCTCGAAGCCGACGCCGAGGTCATCGCCTGAGACTGATTGTTCTCAGTAGGTACCGGTGACCGCCACCGACGGGGCGTGCGATCGGCGGCGGCTTGTCGCCCCCGTCGGCGGACACGGCCCGGTGTCTCACACACCCGACGGCCGCACGCGCTCGCCTGATCTCTGGTCGCGCACTAACTTTTATTGGCGTCCCCAGAGTCTGTCCGGGTATGGTCGAAGCGTTTGTCCGGCTGCTGTGTCCCGAGTGCGGGAAAGACTGGCAATCGGAGCCGACGTCGCTGCCGGGCCATCGAGAGAACTACACCTGTTCGTCCTGCGGGGCGACCCGTCGACTCGCGGAGTTTATGCGGACCGAACGCGACCTCGACGCGCTCAAACAGTTCGAGTGATCCCCTGAATCCGGCGAGAACGACTGTTTCGAGACACTCGTCCCACGCGGTGACCACGTTCTATACCGTTCGGGCGACCGACGCCACAACTCCGAGGACCGTTTGTCGAGCGTGTCACACCTCCGGGACCGTCGAGAGCGCGCCGCAGGCGTCACATTTCAGCACTGTCGTCCCGTGCTCGTCGGTGAGCCGAGTATCGGGCGAACCGCACTCGCTGCACGTCACGAACCCCTCGACGTAGGACGCGAGCGCGTCGGCGACGCGGCGCTGCTTGAAATCGCCGGTGAACCGCGCGCGCCCCCGGTCGTCGATCCGGGCGCTGGTGCCGAGCGCCGACTGTATGACTCCGAGGAGGTGGTCCGGATCCCGCGCGAGCCGGTCGTGCGTCGCTGCGAAGTTCTCCCAGACGGTAGCGTGTCCCTCCGTTCGGAGCGCGGGATCGGGAACCGCGAACCGATCGCCGCCCTCCGTGATGTCCGGTGACTGCTCGAGCGCACGTTCGAGTTGTTCGTCGTACTCCATACACGGGGCCGTATAGCGCGCGCGAGCTAAAACGTTCAGGACACCGCGCGGTTCGCTCCGAACGATCACGACCCACCCGGATCTCCCCCCCGCAGTCGGCGGAATCCTTCATCATTGAAGACACTGATTCGGCTGATTCGGGGCGTTTCACCCCCAAATTCGACAGGTCCGTGTTAACGAGACTCAGGATAGTAATATATCCTTCCAGTCTTAAGTCAGCCTTGCTTATGAAAAAGCAGGAGCTTATCCACCTTCACGGCCTGCTTGCAGAGGTTCACACCCAGGTCGAATCGTGGGAGGACGAAGACGTATCGCTGGAAGCGTACAACGAACTCGGCGTCCGGCCGACATCGATCCACAAATCGAAGACAGACCACAAGGCCGCCGTTTTTAAACTGATCAAGGGAATCACCGCGTCGCTCGACGAAGCCGAACAGGACCGCGTCGCGGCGACCGCCGACTGAATCGACGACTTTGCCGCATCCTCCCGAACGTGACGCCCGTGAGCGGCTGCGCTACAGCGGACGCGATCGCCCGACCCCGAACCACGCGAACGCTCGCGTAGCTGTTGGAAACGCACCCGGTGAGTGGTTGTTCCGAACCGGTGTGGTGTGTTACTCCTCTATCGTAGCGTTTGCACGTCTTCGCTCATCAGATCGCACGACTGCGTGCGATCGAATGCGCACTCAGTTGCAAACGCTACTATAGCTGACCGCTTTCGCGCTCGTCCCGTTCCTCCTCGGGGCGCGCCAGCAACTCCTCGCGGTAGCCCGCGATGACTCCGACGACGGCCTCTGCGTCCGCCGCCGGCACGTCGAAGGAGTCGAGGCTGTCGGTGAGGTGGTCGAGCGCGCGCTCGATGTGGGACTCGGTGAACGGGACGTGCAAGTGCGCCTCGCGCACCGGCTCGGCGTCGTACGTTTCCGGCCCGCCGGCCGCCTCACACAGGAAGTCCGTCTGCGTTCGCCGGAGGCGGTCGACGTCGGCGTCGGAAAAGAACGGCGCCAGGGTCTCGTCGTCGAGGAGGCGGTCGTAGAAGTCGTCGACGACGGCGCGGATCCCGTCGCGCTCTCCGAGTCGTTCGTACAGCGTTGGTTGCGTCATACCGGCCGATCGAACTCGAAGCACACGAGCCTATCGACTGCCGCGCGAGGATATCCCCTGACCATATCGTCAGCCTCCAGCTGCGCCGAAAGCGCCGTCTCAGCCGTCCTCGACGAGATCGTCGAATTCGGGGATGAGGTCGTCCCCGGAGCCGTCGCCGGACGTCTCAGCCGAGTTGTCCGCCTCGGACTCGGGGTCCGGTGTCTCTCCGTCGCCGCCGGCCTCCGTCGACCCGTCGGCCTCCTCGATCGGTTCGACCGAGAGTATCTTCAGCGGGACGTTCTCGAGGCGCTGGCCGATCTCCTTGCGCGCGATCCGGGAGGCGTGTTCCTCCTGCTCGACGTTGAAGACCGTCATCTCGAGTTCGAGGGCGACGAGCGCCTCGTCGGCCGCGATGAACGCCGGGGCGAGCGCCTCGCCGTCGGGCGAGGTGCGCGATCCCATCGAGATCTCGACGTAGCTCAGGTCCGGATTCAGCATCTCGCCCGTCTTCGAGATGGCGATGCGGATCGCTTCGTCCGGCGTCGACACGTCGTACACCGGGATGGCAGCCTCGACGACGACTCTGCAATCCATACGAGGAGATACGGTCGCCGGCGGCATCAAAGGTTCGCCCGTCGCGCCCGTTCGGATCAGTCGCCGCCCCGCGCTCGCAGGTAATGGAAGAGGTACGTCTGTGCGTAGCCGGCGTACTCGCCGCCGAGGCGCTCGCGGAGCGCGCGCGAGGTCTCCGCGTAGCCCCCGCGGTCGCAGTCGGGGAAGTGGTCGGCGATGGCCCCGCGGATCCACGTGTCGAGCGGGACCGCTTCGAGGAAGCCGAGCGAGAACAGCAGCACGCAGTCTGCGACCTTGTCGCCGACGCCGACGAAGCGCGTCAGGGACGCCCGCGCGTCCTCGTATGGGAGCGAGGCGGCCTCGCTCGGGTGCGCTTCGCCCTCGGCGATCATCTCGGCCGTCCGCCGGACGTACGGCGCGCGGTAGCCGAGCTTGAGGTCTCGGAGGGCGGCCTCGCTCTGGGCGGCCAGCCGCTCGGGCCGCGGGAAGGCGTGGAGCGTCTCCCCGTCGACCGCGTAGCGCTCGCCGAACTCCCGGGCGAGCGCCGTCTGCATCCCGTGGATCCGCGAGACGCGCATCTGCGCCGAACAGATGAACGAGACCAGACAGGGAAACGGCGGGTCGCGGACCAGCCGCATCCCCCGGTACGCGTCGGTCGCCCGTGCGAAGAGGTCGTCGTCAGGGATCGCGGCGTAGACCGCGTCGAGGTCGTCGTCGAGGCGGAGCAGGTGCGTCAACAGCGGGACGGCATCGGTCGTCGCCTCCCACTCCAGCGCTCCCTCGCGCTGGCGAACGCGAACGAGGACCTCCTCGTCGGTGACGCCGTCGATCGGCCGGGCGACGGTCCGATACCACGCGCCGCCGCCGTGGACGTCCATCGACTCGTACATCCGGCCGTCGGCGCGGTCCCACAGGTACGACTGGCCGCTCTCCAGCGTCGACTGCAGGTCGAACGGCCCGGCAAGCGCCGAGAGGTCGATCGCCCCGGACTCGAGTGACTCGAACGTGTGAGCCGCGTCGGCGTCGGCCGGGGGGCCGGTATCGGCTCCGCCCGTCCGACCGGGGTCTGACGTCATCGGCTATCCCGACGAGCCCGCCTCGTATGCCGGTTTCGCTTCGCGTCCTCGGCGCCGATCAGCGGTTCCGGCTGACCGGGAACTTCACCCGGTCCGGCTCCTCGTTGAAGCGCGCGAGAATCCGCTCATAGAGCGCGTTCCTGTTCCGCGTCACCTGTCGGGAGCGGGCGAGAAATCGCAGCCGGAGCTCGACCCAAGACTCCTGTTGCACGACGTTCACGGTCGGCCCCTCCCGAACGTCGAGGTCGACGGCCGTCCGGTCGAGGTGGCTCCGATACGTCTGTACGCCGCGGCGCATCTCCTCGCCGAGGACCTCGGTGGCTTCCTCGATCATCGTCTCGCGGGCGAACTCGAGGTCGGTCTCGTAGGCCACCTGCACCGCTACCTCGCTCCAGACGAACTCGAAGAGCGCCGTGTCGTTGACGACCTGCGAGGAGAGCACCTCGGCGTTCGGGACCGTGACGACTCGGCCCGAGGGCTGTCCCGAGGTGACGAGCCGTCCGCCGACCTCCCACAGGGTCGTGGTGAGAAAGCCCACCTCGATGACGTCGCCGCGGATGGTCGCGATCTCCACCCGATCGCCCACGCCGTAGGGTCGCTTCAGGGCGATGTAGAACCAGCCGATGAGCGAGAGCAGCGGTTGCTGGAGCGCGAAGGTGACCGCGAAGCCGACGACCCCGAGCGAGAGGAGGACGCCGAGCCACTGCTCTGTGAGGACGCCCGCGACGCCGGTCAACGCGATCGCACCGAAGACGAGGCGGAGGACGTTCCGCGCGTCGTGGATCCGGCGCTTGTTGGAGATCCGCGCGGCGAGAACCGACTCGACGATCAGATACGCGCCGACTGTCGCAGCGAGCACCGCGGTCGTGACGAGCCCGCGAACGAGCTGCGGCTGAACCGACCCGTCTCCGACCGCGATGTCGGCGAACAGCCCGTTCGAGTTCACGACGGAGGCGGCGACGACGAGGGCGGCGGCGGCCGCGAGCGAGACGTATCCGACGGATCGACGTACCACGTTCGGCCGTGGTCGGGGGGCGACAAAAAACGGCCGGCTTCGTCCGTCTGAGGCGGCGATGGTCTCTCAGGCGGCGGCGGTCGCCCAGTTGGCGATCAGTTCCGGATGTGCTCGTCCGTTAGCCGCGCGAGACGCTCGGCGAGGTCGTCGTCGAAGGCCGCCTCGGTGCACCGCCACGCCCAGTTGCCCCTCGCGGTCCCGGGGCGGTTGAACCGCGCGTGCTCGTCGAGGCCGAGGACGTCCTGCATCGTCGTCAGGGCGATCACGGCGTCCGAGCGCCAGACGGCCTCGATCATCGACCAGTGGATCTCCGAGCCGTCGGCGCCGATGTTGTACTGCAGGCAGTCGCGTTGCGCCGGCGGCAGCGACTCGTAGTAGCCGACGAGCGTGTTCGTGTCGTGCGTCGAGGTGTACCCGACGCTGGATTCGGGGTAGTGCATCGGCTGGTACATGTCTCCCTCCCGGCACCAGTCGGCGTAGTGGGGGACTCGCATCGACGGGAACCCGAAGCGCTCGCGGAGGTCGACGACCCCCCGATCGACGAACCCGAGGTCCTCGACGAGGAACGGCAGCTCACCGAAACGGTCGGCGACGGCCTCGAAGAAGTCGTACCCCGGAGCGTCGCGCCACTCGCCGGCGGCCGGGTCGTCGGCGTCGGCCGGAATCGCCCAGTACTCGTCGAAGCCCTTGAAGTGGTCGATGCGGGTCACGTCGACGAGGTCGAGGAGCCGACCGATCCGGGCGAGCCACCACTCGTAACCGTCCGCCCGGAGCGACTCCCAGTCGTAGACCGGGTTCCCCCAGCGCTGGCCGTCGTCGCCCGGGTTCGGCGGGACGCCCGCCACCGCGGCGGGGGCGTGATCGTCGGTCAGGTCAAACACCTCGGGGTTCGCCCAGACGTCGGCGCTGTCGAGCGCGACGTAGATCGGGAGGTCGCCGACGAGGGCGATCCCCCGCTCCCCGGCGTCGCGCCGCAGGTCGTGCCACTGCCGGTCGAAGACGAACTGGACGAACTCGCGGTAGGCGACCTCCGCGGCCAGCTCCTCGCGATGCGCCGCGAGCGCGTCGGGGTCGCGCTGCCTGACCGGCTCCGGCCACGACGTCCACGCGCCGTCGTATCGAGTCCGCAGCGCCATAAACAGCGCGTAGTCGTCGAGCCACGCCGACTCGCGCTCGCGGAACGCCGCGAACGCCTCGCGGTCGGCGTCGGCTTCGCGCTCGCCCCCGACATCACCCTCGCGGAAGCGTTCGGCGGCCTCGCGGAGCTTCTCGGTCTTGTACTCGCGGACGCGGTCGTAGTCGACTTCGTGCGCCGTCCCAATCTCGCGCGCCGAACCGTCGGCCCCGCCGCAGAGGTCCGACTCCTCGAGGTAGCCGTCGTCGACGAGCCGATCGAGGCTGACGAGCAGGGGGTTCCCGGCGAACGCGGAGTACGACTGATAGGGCGAGTCGCCGTGGACGGACGCGGTCGGCCCGATCGGGCAGAACTGCCAGTAGGACTGCTCCGCCGCGTCGAGCCACGCAAGGAACGCGCGAGCGCCGTCGCCGAGGTCGCCGATGCCGTGCGGCCCGGGCAACGACGTGAGGTGGAGGAAGACGCCGGCCCGTCGATCGAACTGCATACCCGATCCACCCGGAGCGGACAGTTAAGGGTGTGGTCGGCGCCCATCCCTCGGAGACGACGGCGTCGGGGGCGACACCCGTCCAGCGACAAACCGCACATAATTAACACGGCGCACCCCGTCTACTGGGGCGTGCATCCGAAGACGGTCCTCATCACCGGCTGTTCGTCCGGCATCGGTCGCGCTACGGCGCTCGCCTTCCTCGAGGAGGACTGGTGCGTCTACGCGACGGCCCGAAACCCCGCCGACATCGAGACGCTCGGCGAGAGGGGCTGTCACATCGCGACGCTCGACGTCACCGACGAGGACGACGTCGAGCGAGTGGTCGACCGGATCATCGACGAGGAGGGACACATCTCCTGTCTCGTCAACAACGCCGGGTACGGACAGTTGGGCCCGCTCGAGGACGTTCCCACGTCGAAGGTCCACCGGCAGTTCGACGTGAACGTGTACGGTCCCCACCGGTTACTCCGCGCGGTCCTGCCGCACATGCGCGCCCAGGAGGAGGGGACGATCGTGAACGTCTCCAGCGCGGCCGGGCGCGTCTCGTTCCCGGGCGGCGGCGTCTACGCGGGCTCGAAGTTCGCGCTGGAGGCGATGAGCGACGCGCTCCGCAACGAGGTCGACGAGTACGGCGTCGACGTCGTCCTCGTCGAACCGGGCCCGGTGGAGACGAGCTTCTCCGACCGCGCCGAGCGCGAGGTCAACGGCGACGACGCGAATGGACGCGGCGCGGGCGGCGTGGACACCGAAAACGACGCTGACGACGACAGCAACGCCGACAACGGTATCTCGGGACTGGACCGATCCGGGGCCTACGAGTCGTTCTACGAACTGTTCTCGGAGACGCAACTGATCGGCGGCGGCGGGCTCGGTGCGATCTCCGCCGAGCGCGTCGCCGAGGACATCGTCGACGCCGCCTCCTCGACGAAGCCCCCGGCGCGATACGTTCCGGGGACCGTCGCGCGCGTCGCAACGCTGGCTCGACACCTCCCCGCGCGGTGGCTCGACACCGGCTACCGGTTCCTCAGAAAGCTGTAGTCGGGCGTCCGAGACGCCGCTATTCTAGGCACGCGGCGACGACGCGGAGCGCCTGCTCGCCGCGGACCTCCTCGGCGAGGAGCGGCACGCGCTTGACGTCGCGGCCGCGGAACAGCTCTGTCGCCCGGCCGATGGCGTCCTGCTGGACCCGCCAGCGTCGCTGACAGAACTCACAGTGTTCCAGATCCGGCGAGACCACCCAGCGGTCGTCGACGTCGGCGCCCGTCACGTCGGCGAGGTCTTCCATCACCCGATTGACCACGAGCGTCTGAACGGGGATGCCGTAGCCGTCGAGTCGCTCGACCAACCGTTCGGTTTCGACGACGCTCATCTCTTCGGGGATCATCACGACGCGGAAGTCCGTCTTCGCCGGATCGCGCAGAACCGCCCGGAGGCGTTCGATGCGCCCGCGGAGTTCGTCGAGGTCGGGCGCCGCGGCGCCGTCTGTGCCCATCCCGAACATCCCTTTGACGCCCTCCATCATCCCCGAGAACTGCTGGCGCAGCTTCGTGATTCGCCCGAGCATCGTGTCCATCAGCTCCGGGAGTTCAAGCAGCCGGAGCGTGTGCCCGGTCGGCGCCGTGTCGACGACGACTCGATCGAACCGCGGATCGTCGAGGTACGCGAGCAGCTGCTGCATCGCGGCCGCCTCGTCCGCGCCGGGCATCGATCCGGGGCCCATCGCGCCGCCGAGGAGCTCTTCCATCCCGCCGAGGTCGCCGAACGGCGACGCCCCGTTGTCGCCGCCCGACGGCCCCGAATCGAAGGGGTTCTCGCCGATGTCGGCGTCCGGATCGAAGCCCCCGGCGCCGTCGCTCGGTCCCGCCGTCCTGCCCGGACCGCCGGCGAACGGTCCGCCCACGACCGCGTCGGGATCGATCTCGGCGGCGTACAGCGGCAGCTCGTCTCTGATTTGCGTCGGCTCCGACGGCACGTCGACCCCGAGGGTGTCCGACAGCGAGTGGGCGGGGTCGGTCGAGACGACGAGCGTGGCGGTCCCGGCAGCGGCAGACGCGAGCGCCGTCGCGGCCGCCATCGTGGTCTTTCCGACGCCGCCCTTGCCGCCGTAGAGGACGTAATCGGGGGCGTCGATCCGGTCGGGGAGACCGACCGAATCGTCGGTCGTTTCGGTCTCGTCGGCGTCGTCAACGTCGGGGCCGCCGCCGCTCGCGTCCTCGACGGGCTCGACGTCGATCGCGTGGTCGTGCGCCTCCTCGTCGTCGGGGGGATCCGTCGCTTCCCGCCGCTCGTCACGTTCGACGGCGTCTGTAGTGTCGATATCGGAATTCGGCATACGGGCCACGATGGGTCGGGGACTTGTGTACTTCTCGGTCGTCGGACCGTCGGTCCCGCCCCCGTTCATCGCTCCGCGAAATACGCCGCGAGCCGCCCTGCGGCCTCCTCCGCGCGGTCGGTACAGAGCGCGAACCGGATCCACTCGCTGTAGGCGTCGCCGAAGGCCTCGCCGGGCATCCCCGCGACGCCCGCCTCGTCGATCAGTCGCTCGACGTGTTCCATCGTCCCGGGGAAGCCCTCGAAGCGCGCCAGCACGTAGAACGCGCCGTCCGGCGTGGTGTAGTCCGCGCCCGCGGTGTCGAGCGCGTCGGTGAAGGCCCGGACGCGTTGCTCGAGCGTCTCGCGGACGGACTCGTAGTACGACGGCGGCGTCTCTCGAAGGGCCCTCGAGACGGCCGCCTGCGCGGGGCGGCTGCCGGCGACGTTGACGAGCATATGCCGCGTCTTCGCGCCCTCGACGAGCGCCTCGGGGAAGACTCCGTAGCCGACGCGGAAGCCCGTTATCCCCAGCGACTTCGAGAACGCCGTGGTCACGATGACGTTCTCGCGGTCGAGCGTGAGCGCGCTCTCGAAGCGGCCGGAGAAGTCGAAGTGGTCGTACACCTCGTCGACGACGAGGACCGCGTCGCTCGCGGCCGCGATATCCGCCAGTTCCGCGATGGCCTCGCGCTCGTAGACGGCCCCCGTAGGGTTGTTCGGCGTGTTGATCACGATTGCCGCGGTCGCCGCGCTGGCGGCCGCGCGCATCCCGTCGACGTCGACGTGTCCGTCCTCGCGGACCGGGACGCGTGTCACACGTCCGCCGAGCATCGCCGCTTTGCCGGGGTAGTACGGGTACGCCGGGTCCGTCAGGAGAAACTCCACTCCGGAACCGTCCTGTCCGGACCCTATCGTCGCCGACGACGCGCCCGCCGTTCGCTCGCGGTCGATCGCCGCCGCCATCGCGAGGTAGTTCGCCTCGCCAGCGCCGTTGGTGACGATGACGCGCGACTCGTCGACGTTCCGCCGCGCGGCGATCTCCTCGCGGAGCGACCTGAGCCCCTCGGACGGCGGGTACTGGAAGTCTCGCGGGTCGCCGTCGGCGTACGCGTGCAGGCCGTCTCGGAGCGCCTCGGGCGGCTCCCAATCGGGGTGGCCCGAGACCATATCGACGACGTCGCGGTCGGCCCCGACCGCGTACTGGATGACGCGCTGAAAGAGCGGTTCGTCGTACGCGTCGTCGGCGCCGTCGCCGACTGATCCGGTGTCGCACGCGTCGCTCGCGGTGGCGTCAACGCGCTCTCGGTCTGCCGCGTCGGCGCTCCCCGTATCAGTCCCCTCGGCGTCCTCCCCGTCACTCATCTCGTCTGCGGCGACGGCCGGCGACACCGTGTGTCTTTCGCCGCTGGGAGGCGATATCGAGTGACCACGTCGCTCGCCGGATCGCCCCGTCGCTCGTCGGAGCGGGACTTTTGGCGTCGGCGCCCGTCGGGGCGTCTATGCGCGAGTTCGCTTCCGACCCGCCGGTCGAGGTCCGCGTCGGCGACGCCCTCCGGGAGGCAGACGCGACCGTCGCCGTCGCCGAGTCCTGCACCGGCGGCCTGATCGGGTCGCTTCTGACCGACGTGCCCGGCTCCTCGGCGTACTTCGACCGGTCGCTCGTCACGTACTCCTACGACGCGAAGCTCACCGCGCTCGGCGTCGCGCGGGAGTCACTGGACGACCACGGCGCCGTCTCGGAGCCGGTCGCCGGCGAGATGGCCGCCGGCGTCCGCGACGTCTCGGGGACGGACTGGGGCGTCGCAACGACCGGCATCGCCGGCCCAGAGGGGGGGACGGCCGAGAAACCGGTCGGGACGGTCTACATCGGCCTCGCACACCGCGGCGAGTGGGGGACGGGCGAGTCCTACACCCGCGTCGAGCGTCACGAGTTCGACGGCGATCGGCGACAGATCAAAGAGCAGATCGCGCGGCGGGCGCTGGAGACGCTCGCGACGGCCCTCGGTGAGCGCGAGTGACGGCGCAGGGACACTCTTGATAGCGAACAGTCGGCACCCGCTCGCGCCGACGCCCTCGCCGGCGCCGTCGCTGTCGTCTTCCGCGTCGACGTGCCGAGCAACCGCGACTCGACGCGGGGTCGCGTTCAGATCACGCGGGTGTTGCCCCCGGCTTCGTATATGAACCCGTGGGCGATGCGACCGTTTCGTGGATGCGTCCAGTCGATCTCGGCATCGACTGGCTGTCCCATCACCCGTCCGGTCCGGTTCCTCGCGGGCGACTGATCGGTCCCGGGCGTCGTCACTGTCGTATGACCTGCCCCGGGCGTCGTCACTTCCGTATCGACGGCGGGCCCCGCCTGCGTCGAGACACAACGTTTGTAGGGCCCCCGGTCACAGTCACGCCCGATGAACAAAGACGGGCACGT
Organism: Halobellus sp. GM3; assembly: GCF_052545375.1. Lineage (NCBI taxonomy): Archaea > Methanobacteriati > Methanobacteriota > Halobacteria > Halobacteriales > Haloferacaceae > Halobellus > Halobellus sp. GM3. The sequence goes on from NZ_JBQWLT010000001.1 coordinate 208,231, forward strand.
ACTGAACGGGGCACTGCTGGCGATCGGGCTTGGGTTCATTCTCTCGATCGATCCCACGGCGGGTCCCGTCGTCGGCGGCGCGAACGGCGCCGTCAGCGTCGGCGCCGTGGCTGGAGTCGCCGGCGACGTCGCGGAGATGGTCGTGGCGCTGTCGCTTCCGGTCATCCTCGGGTCACTGTTCCCGGACGTCGACACCGCGTTCGGCCGGCACCGAAAGACGCTGCACAACCTCCCGGTGCTCGGGATTTTCGTCGTGTTCCCGTACCTCTTCGGGAACCTCCAGTTCGTCTGGATCGGCGTCGCGACGCACTATCTCCTCGACATGGTCGGCTCGAAGCGCGGGATCGCGCTCTTCTACCCGTTCTCGTCGACCGAGTACGACCTTCCGACGGGCGTGGCGACCTCGAGCGGTTGGGCAAGGAAAGTGACTGTCGTGGTGACGGCGATGGAGCTCCTCGTGTTGATGGTCGTCCACAACTACGTCTTCGCGCTCGACACGTCGCTGACCGAGGCGGCGAGTATGATCCGAACGGTGATTGGCGCCTGAATCGGATTATCGGACCAGTAGATAGCTTCTCGCCGTCCCGTCCGGCGAGTCGATGCGGACGTTCGATGGCCCCTCTGAGCGGGCGGTCGCCCCGGCGAGGTTCCCGACGGGCTTTTAGGAATCCCCGAAGTACACGGCGCCATGCAGGTAGTCACGCTGGGTCCCGCGGGAACGTATTCGCATCGAGCAGCCCGGGCGGTCGACGATGACGTCGTGTTCCGCGAGTCGGTCTCGGCGATCGTCACCGCGGTCGACGCCGGCGAGTTCGAGCGCGGCGTCGTCCCCATCGAAAACAGCATCGAGGGGAGCGTCACGGAGACGCTCGATTCGATCGCGAACGCGGACATCGCAGTCACCCAAGAGATCGTTACGCCTATCCGCCACGCGCTGCTCGCGCAGTCGCCGAACTTCGATACGGTCGCCTCCCACTCGCAGGCGCTCGCGCAGTGTCGGTCCTACCTCGAACGCGAGTACCCCAACGCCGAGTTGGAACCCGTCACGAGCACTGCCCGGGGCGTCGAATACGCGCGAGAGAACGCGAACGTCGCCGGCATCGGCCACCCCGACAACGCCGGTGACGACCTCACGGTGATCGCCGAGGACATCCAAGACCGCTCCTCGAACGCGACGCGATTCTTCGTCATCGCGCCGCTCACGGAGCGCGCCGAGGGCGGCGGCAAGTCGACGATCGTCGTCTACCCGAACACGAACTACCCGGGGCTCCTGCTCGAACTGCTCGAGGCGTTCGCCGAGCGCAACATCAACCTCTCGCGGATCGAATCGCGCCCCAGCGGGAACCGCCTCGGCGATTACCTCTTCCATCTCGATTTCGAGGCCGGACTCTACGAGGACCGCGCGCAGGCCGCCCTCGACGACGTCGAGGCGATCGCAGAAAACGGCTGGGTGAAACGGCTCGGATCGTACGATAAGCGACACGTCCTGTATTAGTCCGAATGGCGGTGTCGGCGCGTCTCGCGTGCGATCTGCGAGCATAGTTCCAGCTCACTTTATGGTCTCAGCCGTCTATTCTGTACGTTGGTGAGTATTCAATGATGAAGCGTTCCCCCAGTTTCGACGAGTTCGACGACCTGTTCGCCCGAATGTCCCGACAGCTCGAAGAGATGAGCCGACAGTTCGACGCACCCCGTCCGTTCGGTCACGAGACGGCGATCGACCTCCGCGAGGATTCGGAGTCGTTCGTCGCCGTCGTCGACCTCCCGGGATTCGACCGCGAGGACATCGACCTGTCGGTGGCCGACCGACTCCTGACGATCGAAGCCGTCCGCGAGGAGTCTACGGACACCGGGAACGAACACGGGAGTGAGGAACACTACGTTCGCCGCGAGCGTCGCTCGGACTCGGTCCGACGGTCGCTCCGACTCCCGGCGGATGTCCGCGCTGACGACGCCTCGGCGACGTACAACAACGGTGTCCTCACCGTGATCCTCCCGAAGCTGCTCGTCGAGGACGACGAGGCGTCCCACCACATCGACGTCGAATAGGCGTCGACGAGGCGTTCACACCGATTCCCGGGCCACATAGAGCGTCTCGCCGCCCGCGAGCGACTCGGTCGAACACGGGACCGCCGGCGCGTCGTATCCGAGCGTGGTGAAGAGGAAGTCGGCGCCGACGGCGCGGGCGACGGCCGCCGCCGGCCGGTGGAGTTCCGGCGGGAGGTTCAGCCCGTAGAGGAGATCCGCGCGGTAGCCCGAACCCGGATCGTCCCGCTCGCTCGCCGCGACCACGTCGTCGAGTACGAACGTGACCGATGGATGGAGGTCGACGTCCTCGATTTCACGGACGTCGAAAACGTCCGTGGCGGTGACTGACGTCCCCGCATCGGCGAGGCCGGCGGCGACCGCTGGGCGGCGTCCGATCCCGATCTCTACGGCGGTCTCGTAGCTCGAAAAACGGGCGACGAGGGCGGCCTCACGGGCGGTTCTCACGGCGGGATATTTATCAATCCGCCCCGCTTAAGCCCTTCTATGCTCGTCGACATCGTGCCGATCGGGGATCTCCCCGCGCAGGTCAAACGGGAGGCGTCCGCTGCGCTCCGGGGAGTGTACGACTGCGACGTCACGGTACAGGAGGAACAGTCGATCCCCGACGGCGCGTTCGACCGGAGCCGGAACCAGTACCGCGCCGAGCAGTTCATCGAACTGGCCAGCCGGGTCGGCACGGGCGAGAAGAACATCGGCATCACCGCACAGGACCTGTATTACCGGCGCCGGAACTACGTGTTCGGGCTCGCGTACCTGAACGGCAACGGCTCCGTGATCTCCACGCACCGCCTCCATACCTCCTCGGACGGCGGCATCACCTCGAAACCCCAATCGGAGGTGTTCTCCGATCGCATCCGCAAGGAGGTCGTCCACGAGATCGGCCACACGCTCGGGCTCGAACACTGCGACAACAGCAAGTGTGTGATGTCCTTCTCACCGACGGTCCGCGAGGTCGACGTCAAAGAGGAGAACCTCTGCGGGACGTGTAGTCAGTTACTGTACTGAGATCGGTTGTTGCCACTGTACTGAGATCGGTTTCGTCGCCTCGCTACCACCGTCTCGCTGTTCTGCACAAATTACTAAGCGACCGTGAACGTAGTTCAGTAGGTGATGCAGTATCTTGTCGCCGTCGACGGTTCGGAGTCGAGTACCGAGGCGCTCGAATACGCGATCGACCTCGCCTCGCAGACCGACGCGTCCCTGCTCGTCGCGTACGCCGTCGAACCCCGGGTACTCGTCGAAGAGACCGGGGAGGAAGCGCCGACGAACGCCGAGGTGGGCCAGCGGATCTACACCGAGGACATCGACGTGGCCGAGACGCGCGGGGAGGAAGTGCTTGACGACGCCCGCGAGCGGGCCGAGCGCGCGGACGTCGCGGTCGAGACGACGCTGCTCTACGGGAGCCCCGTCGACAGCGTCGCCGAGTACGCCGAGAGCGAGGCCGTCGACGGGATCTTCGTCGGCCACCGCGGCCTGTCGGACCGCGTCGAGGGGATGGTCGGTAGCGTCGCGAAGGGGCTCGTCAGGCACGCGACAGTCCCGGTGACCGTCGTGAAGTGATGCTCGAACTCGACGGCACCGACGGCGGCGGACAGCTCGTCCGAACCGCACTGACGCTCTCGGCCCTCGACGGCGTGCCGTTTCGGATGGAGAACGTCCGGGGCGATCGACCGAACCCCGGACTGAAGCGCCAGCACCGCACCTGCGTGGAACTGCTCGCGACGCTCGCCGACGCCGACGTTTCAGGTGCCGATGTCGGCTCGGAGACGCTCGTCTTCGAGCCGAACGGACCGACCGTCGACGGCCTCGATGTCGGGGCAGCTTCCGACTCGGCGACCCTCGATTTCGACGTCGGAACCGCCGGGAGCGTCACGCTCGTGGCCGACACCGTGCTCCCGCTCGCGGCGCGGTTGGAGTCACCCGTTCGGGTCCGGCTCGCCGGCGGCACCGACGTGAAGTGGTCGCCGCCGACCGACTACCTCCGCTCGGTCAAGCTTCCGCTCCTTCGATCCTGTGGCCTCGATGCCGCGGTCGACGTGACACGACGCGGCTTTTACCCCGCTGGCGGCGGGGGACTCGTCGTCGATGTCCGTCCGTCGGCTATCTCGCCGCTCGAGCTCCCGGCACGCGGCTCCGTGGGCGACTGGGACTGGACCGTTCACGCCGTCGCGTCGGCGGCGCTCGAAGACGCCGACGTCGCCGACAGGATGGCCGAATCGGCCGCCGCCGAACTCTCGGATCGGGCGACGGCCGAGGATATCGCGGCGAGCGTGGCGTACGGCGAGTCCCGCTCGCCGGGCGGCGTCGTGACGATCGTCGCGGAACGGCCGGATCGCGACGCCGCGATTGGACCCGCTCACGGCGAATCTAAGGACGTCCGTCACGACCCGCGCGGCATCGCCGGATTCGCCGCCTACGCAGCGCGCGGCGTCCCGTCCGAGGACGTCGCGTCCGAGGCCGTCGATGCCGCGGTCCGCTGGTGTGATACCGACGCGCCCGTCGACGCCCACCTCGGCGATCAGCTCGTGGTGTGGCTCGCCCTCGCGGGCGGTCGCGCCCGCGTCCCGCGCGTGACCGATCACGTCCGCACGAACGTCGACCTCGTTCGCGCGTTCGGATACGACGTGTCGATCGAGGGCGACGTGGAGATCGAGGGACCTAGTTCAGGAGGGTCGGAGGCGACGCTCTCCGCACCGGTGCCGTCGTAGTGCGATTCCGTCGGTCACCGACTTGTTTTCGGTATCGATACTCGTATTCGCCTCTTCAGCGACGACCGCCGCCGGGACGATCGGACACCGGTTCGATACCACATCGGAGAGCCGCTCTGATCCGGATTTGCCCGCTCTGCACCGGAGTCGACCGCCCTCGCTCGCGGTCCGGCCGGTACCTCGGAGGATCCCACAACCAAACACAGCCATCTGGTATCGAATATGATAATTGGAACAGTAGATATAATTGTCCGTTCAGCGATTCTGTGAATATGGGAGCAAACGAATCGTCGTACGCGGAAACGAGCGTTCACGCCGGTTCGCTACTCATCGCCCTCGGAGTCGGGATCTGGATGCTCCACTACGCCGTCGGGGTGTTCACCGGCTGGGGCTGGGCGGCGGCCATCGGGAGCCTCTGGATCGTGCTGGGATCGTTGTTCCTGTTCTCCGACATCCGCGTCTACCAGTTCGACCGCTCGCCGATGGAGCAACTACTGGCCGAACACGAAGAGCGGTGACTGGGTCGTCTGCGGCTGTTTTCGTCGCTTCCCGTCCGTCGATATCTCGCCCTCGTAGCTGAGATAACTCTGGCGAGCGAATGGTGCTGACACGCCCGTCCGAGAGCAGTCGGACGGTCTGTCTCAGAAGTCGAGACCGACCGCGGAGGGAGTCACGTCGACGGCGGCGTCGCGGAGTTCCTGTTTGTGCTTGACGGCCAGTCCGACCGTGAGGACCGCCCCGTACAGCGCGATCCCGAACCACCCGTAGGCGACGATCGTCGCGCTGAGGGACCCGACGCTTCCGAGCACCCACGCTGCGGTGAGAACGCCCCACGCGCCCATTCCGGCCACGTACAGATGCAGCGGCGTACTGCCCAGCGAGTGGGCCTCGAAGCGCTTCCGATGCCGTCGATCGGTCCGAAACAGCTGATAGTCGTCGTGAACGCGCATCGTGACCATCGTCCCGGCCAAGACGGCGCCGACGGCGGCGATCGCGAGCCACCCGTACCCGATTGTCGCCGGGTCCATCCTCAGGCCGGTCCCGGCCCACGCGATCGACCATCCGGCCCACACCACTGCTGCCACGCCGTACCCGCGGTAGGTTTGTCGTACTATGTTGGGTAGTGCCATACTAACGTGTGTGTGCAGACACATAATAAAGTTTGAGGGTAAATCAGCGGTTGTTTCTCGTAGTGACTGCCAAGAGCGGGACCCCGCTCCGTCTGGCGCGGGAGGAAGCCCACAACCCCTTTGGAGTCGATTCCGATCCGGTCTCGCCGAGTCGACACTTCTTCGGTCACCGACCCGTTCGCTAGATGATTCCGACCCCACCGCCGACCAATCGGACTCCCACCACTGTGAGCAGTCCCAACACGACGAGCCGACGGGAGCGTTCGCTGGCGGTGGCCCGGAGCCGCTTCCCGATGGCGACACCGATCACGGCCGGCAGCGCAGCGGCGACGGAGGCGACCAGAACGGCGGGACTCGGGTAGAGCCCGAACAGCCCGGCGACGGCGACTCGGATTCCGTTGAGTCCCAAGAATACGAGGGCGACGACGCCGACGAACAGCCCGTGTGAGAGGTCGAAGCTCCGGAGGTACGCGATGAGCTGGATTCCGACGTTCGTCCCGCCGAACAGGAGTCCCGAAACACCGCCGATGCCGAGCATCCCGACCCGCGAGTGACTGAACGCATCCGCCCCGCCCGAGGACAGTTTCGGGAGCGGAATCCGTCGCTGGGCGGTCGCGACGAATCCGAGAGTCAGCACCCCGAGACCGACACGCAAGGGACCGCTCGGAATACGACCGAGGGCTGCCATTCCGACGACTGTTCCGGCCAACGACGCACCGATGAGGGGGGCGAACCGCCGACTACAGGTCCGGAGCTGTTCCCCGGAGAGGTCCCCCACCAGCGAGAGATTCACCGTGAGGATCGGAATTATCATAAATACGACGGCCGTTGCTGGATCGATCATCGTCGCGAGCGCCATGGTCCCGACGACGGCGAACCCGAAGCCGGCGAGCCCGTTCGTCGCTCCGGCGAGCAGAATGACGAGCGTCATCAGGGCGACGGTCGTCCATCCGATAGCGGGAATCATTTGTCAGTGGGCCCGCGCTGCTCGTATAGCCTTGGGGGTCTCGGTCGAGCCCTCGCCCAGTGGGCCGCCCTGATGCGGGCAGTTGGTATCGAGAGCGGCATATTCGTCGTCGTAACGAGTCATTGCCACGGAGGTGTCGCCACAGCTGATCGCCTCGACTCGGCCCTCGGGTAGCTCACCGTGGGAAGCGCCTTGTAACAGACTATATTTCCGCGTGTCGCGTCCGCGGGCGAGTTCTCGGCCATATTCTTCTCAGCCGTTGAGAGGAGATTTAATAGCACCGTGGCCGTTCAGCGGCGTTTCACCTCACCACCGCAGTTATATACTGGACGCTGGAGTTCGTCTGCGTCGACGACGCCGATCCCGAGATTAGGGAATCAATCCGCGACTGCAGCCGTGGGCTTGTCTGCGGACTCTCGGTCTGCCCTCGAATTGGCCTCTGATATATAATAAACCCGATAATATCTCGTCCATCGGCGGTGGATGACAATACGGGTGAACCGAGCCAACCGTTCGACCTTCTGCCCACGTTCCCGTCAGTTGACGTTGTTTGCTGTGCCCTGACGGGAGCGGTGTCAGGGATCCTGACTGTCTTTCGAGTCCGGACTTCAGAACGTGATGATCTCGTAGTCGTCGTCGACCAGCGAACGGACACTCGGGTGGCCGTCGTGGTCGTCGAGCGTCACGACACCTGCGTCGGCGACGGCGTCTTCGACGCCGAAGGCGCCGGAACAGAAGTCACAGACGGAGGCCTCATCGCGGACGGTCTGATATAGTTCGTGGTAGTCGCTGTCTTCGTCTTCGAGTTCGGGAACCCACTGCGTCCCCGCCCCGTCGAAGATGAGTTCGACCTCGTCGCCGTCGGTCTCGGCGAATTCCTTGGCTGTTTCGAGGCCGTTCACGACCCGACCGACGTTTGCGTGTCCTTCGGTTCCTGCGAGGATGACGACTGCTGCTTTTGCCATTGCGCCCTATCCTTTCGCTCGGGGCCGTATATGCTGGCCGTAGCCGTGCGAACCCGACGCGGCTACGGGCAAGAGTTATATAACCGGTCCGTCGCGACGCCTCGTCTGTATCGATGACTGCGGCTGAATCGGACCGCTTGACGCGGTCAGTGCGAGTGACCGCTGTTCCCGCGATGGAACTGCCCCGAGAACCCACGTTGGACGACTTCGGACAGGGCGGGGTGGATATGGACGGACTCGCGGATGTCTCGAACGGTACCTGACCCCGCTTTCATCACCACGACGACCTCCTGAATGAGGTCGGACGCCTCTGGGCCGATGACGTGGCAGCCGAGGATTCGGCCGTCGAGATCGATGATGGCCTTCAGGAACCCGTCCGCCTTCATCGCGCTCCCGCGCGCGGTCTGGTCGTAGCGATACGTTCGCGTCGCGTACTCCCGGCCGGCGTCTCTGAGTTCCTCCTCCCGCGCGCCGACGCCGGCGACCTCCGGCGAGGAGAACACCGCGAACGGCATCGCGGTGTAGTCGACCGCTTCGAGCTCATCGCCGAAGAGGTTCCGGGCGACGGCCTGCGCCTCGTGGTTCGCGCTGTGTTTCAGCAGGTACTCGCCGACGACGTCGCCGAGCGCCCACACGCCGTCGGCAGTCGTCCGGAGGTGCTCGTCGGTCTCGACGAAGCCCCGGTCGTCGGTTTCGATCCCCGCTGCGTCCAGATTGAGGCGGTCCGTATTGGGTGTCCGCCCCGCAGCAACAAGCAGTTCGTCCCCTGTCACGGTCACGGACGCTTCGTCGCTGACGCCGCCGTCGGGGCCGTACTCGTACGGGTGTGCCTCGACGGTGACTGTCCCGTTGTCCTCCGAGACCGCGGTGGCCGCGTGACCCGTGTGGACCGTGAACCGCTCGGCGTAGCGCTCGGTGAACGCTTCCGCGATCTCCTCGTCGGCTTCCGGAAGTAGATTCGGACGCCGTCCAATGATCGTCACGTCGCTCCCGAACGTCCCGAAGAAGTGCCCGAGTTCCGCGGCGATGTACCCGCCGCCGACGATCACGAGGTGGTCCGGTGGCGTCTCGAGCTGGAGCGCCTCGGTGCTCGTCAGGTACTCGACCGCTTCGATCCCGCCGATATCTGGAACTGCGGGGCGGGTCCCCGCGGCGATGAGGATCGTTTCGGCTCGGATTTGCGCCCCTTCGTCGGCGCCGCTCGCGATTTCGACCGTCCGCTCGTCGACGAACCGTCCTTCGCCTTCGTAGAGGTCGTGAGCGTTGGATGAGCGCAACCCGTCTCTGATCGATTCCGAGTCAGTGTGCACTTCCTCGTTGACCTCGCGGACGATTTCCGAGAACTCGACGTCAGCCACGTCCGCCTCGATATGGAACTCGTCGGCGCGTTCGATCGTCTCCAGCACGTCCGCGTGATACAGCAGCATCTTCGAGGGGATACACCCGCGGTTGAGACACGTCCCGCCGAGCGGGCCTTTCTCAACGACCGCGACCGACTGTCCTCGGTTCGCGGCCGCGTTGGCCACGTCTAACCCGGATCCCGATCCGATGACCAGAAAATCAACTTCGTCCATGTCTCAGTCAACGGCGGGCGACAGTAAGAATCATCCGCGGGTGTTCGATACGAGTGCATCCTGAATACGGACCCCTCACCGTTTTGAAGCGGATGGGTCCGCGAGTGTGCGACTGCGTTCAACGACCGCGCCGCGGTTTAATACTGCTCCCGCGTCTGATAGAACCGAAATATGGCCTCGATTATCGCCGGTCTGGCTGGCGGACTCGTCGCAACGATTGGTATGACCATCGTCATGATGGTGATGGGCGATGGCGGGCCACCGCCGACGGCGTCGCTGGTCGCGAAAGTCGTGGGCGGCGACCCCGAGGACCACGCGATGCCCGGGATGATATTGCATCTGATGTACGGCATCGTCGCGGGTGCGGTCTTCGCCGTCGGTGTGCCGGTAGTCGGCCTGAGTCTCGGGTCGATAGCTGTGGCGGCCGGCCTCGGCCTCGTCTACGGCATCATTCTGATGATCGGCGGGATGGTGTTCTGGATGCGGATGGTCATCGGGATGGAACCCGACCGCGATATGATGGTGATGTTCGGGACCGTCCACGTCGTCTACGGTGTCGTCTTGGGTGCCTTCCTCGGGGCTGGCGTTCTCGCCTGAGCGGATCGCCACCGACGCTTGCGCCCGCTGTATACAGACACTTCAGTACGACACACTCTCATGATATGGAACCGCTCGGTCGTCTTCGGTGGCGTCGTTTTCCTAGGCAGCCTGCTCACAGTCTCAGCAACACACGAGATAGCGACACTCTCACTCCAGCCCCCCGTGCTACAATCGCTGCCGATACCAGCCGGGTTTCCGGCTGCCCGGTTCCTCGCGCACTGGTGGGTGTTTCCCGCGTCGATTCTGTTTTCGACGATCGCGCTCGCGTCCGGCGTCTCGGGAGCGCTGTTCTTCAGTCCGTTCTTCATGCTGGTCGTCGGTCTCTCCCCCTCGCAGGCGATCGGTGCCGGCCTCTTAACCGAGGTGTTCGGGATGGGGAACGGGCTGGTGAACTACGTCCGCCAGCGGGTCGTCGACTACGCGACCGCGAAGTGGCTCCTCCTCGGTGCGGTACCGGCGGTCATCGTCGGCGCGTTCGCCGCGCATTACGTTCCGACGACGCTTCTCACACTCGCCTTCGGGGTCGGCCTCCTCGTTCTGGGCGGCTTTCTCGTGTATTACGACCCTCCCGAGGAGTGCGTCCCCGGCGAATGTGAAGGCGAGTTCCTCACACGGAAGAATGCCGGCCGTGGAGAGACGGTCATCGAAACGACGGACGGCGAGACGTTCCGCTACAACAACTGCTGGCGACTCCCCGGCGTCGGCCTCGCGACTGCGGGCGGATTCATCACGGGACTGATCAGTGCTGGGCTCCCGGAAGTCACGACGACACAACTAATCGTCCGGTGCCGACTCCCCCCGCGGGTCGCGATCGCGACGAGCGTGTTCGTCCTCGCTATCGCGGCCTTCGCGGGCGCCGTCGTCCACGCGCTGGCTGCGACCCCCGTCTGGTATATCATCGCTTGGTCCGTCCCCGGCGTTCTGATCGGCGGCACTATCGGCACACGCGTCGGAAAGTACGTTCCCAGCGAAATTATGGAACCGGCGCTCGGGGTCGTCTTCGCGATTGTCGGGGTGGTCGTCCTCGCGAGCGAGCTTCTGGCCTGATTCCGCGCCCGCCCCGATACCTAGTCGTCGGGGAACGACTCCCAGAACACGTCCGGCAGGGCTTGGTCCGGGTTCTCCTCGAGGTAGTCCTGTTTCGTCAGGTTCGCGTCCTCGATGAGCGCGGCGGCTTCGCCGGCCCAGACGTAGAACCCGATCAGCGTCTCGCGGCGCATCCGTTCGAGGTCGACCGAGTGATAGACGTTGACCACGCCGCCCGCCTCGCGGTTCAGTTCGGACCGCCGCAGGAGGCCCAGCTCAACCAACGTGTTGAGATACCGCGTGATGGTGCTCCGATCGTACCCCAGCGACTCGGCGACTTCGTTCGCCGACAGCGGCCCTTCGCCGATCACACACAGACAGATGTCGAGCCCCGCCTTCGGCAGGCCGAACGCCTGCAGGAGCACCTGCTTGACGTCCGGTGGCTTCACGCTCATCTCCACGTCCGTCACGCGCTCCATCGGCGTGTCGTGACAGGACATCGGCGGTTCGTCGCGGCCGAGTGCGAGGACGATGTTATCGCAGTCGGGGCACTCGTACAGATTGTACCGACTGGATTCGGGATCGTACTGTACCTCTCCGGACTCCGCCGCCGACTCGTCCGTCTCGTTTTCTACCACTAGCGATTCAGCCCCATTTCCTCAAGCATCATACGGACACCTCATAAATTCCGTTCTCTTATTTCTCTGCGTCATTTGCCGACGAATCGACGACGATCATCTCATCGACATCGAGTTCCAGTAGCTCTTCGCCAGTAATCGTCACTCGTGCGTTCCCATCGGCGGTCACTCGGGCCAGATCACAGGCCTCCAGCCCGTGGAGATGCGCTTCGATGGCGTGTTCGTCGGCGTCGAGCGTCGCCGCAAGCGCTTCGATAGTCGTCGTCTCTCGTGCTGTCGCGTCGCTGGCCACGGCGAGGTGTTCTAACACGGTTCGCCTCGTTATGGACATATGGACCGAGGGGGGTGCAGCCCCGATAGACCCGAGATCCGCGCGGTCGGGGTGCCCTGTGTACCACTCTCCGCTGATGGGCGTGCAGTACGTCGACGACGGGTTGTGGTGTGCATCGGACGACTGACGGTTATTCTTCTGCGGTTCGGCTGATGTCCAGCGTGTACGCTTCGAGCACGTCCTTGCCCAGAAGGACTGGATAGGCCATCTCCGACCGATCGGTGATGCTGGTCGTGACCGTGCGCCAGCGGCCGTTCAGACGGAGTTCGACGTCGACGAGTGGCCGTGTCTCTGTCTCACTCCCCGTTCCCGACCGGGCCCGAGTGGTGCCGACGAGTGGGCCTGCGCCGACCCGGCCGGCGAGATCGGTGTCGATACTCGTCCGTTCGGCTCCCGTGTCCGACTTCGCGATTGCGTGCTCGGCCCCGTCCCGGCCAGTGAGTTGTATCCGCGTCGTGTACCCGAGGAGACCGTCACCTCCCTTCTCTGCGACGAGTGGGGGTTACAATCGGGGACAGAATCGTCTAGGCTCGATTCCAGCTCACCGACCCGTGACGCCTCGACGCTCCCCCCTGCGCGCTCGATAGCGAGGCGAGAGATATGAGGCGCTACCGAGACGCCTGTCGCCGAAACCAGGCCCTTGAATCCCGCCGTAGCGTTGATTTCGAGTATGTACCAGTAGCCTCCGATAGACATCAGATCGACCCCGGCCACGTCCAATCCGAGGACGCTCGTCGCTTCTGTTGCGAGTCGACGTGGGGTTTCACCGAGTTCGCTCGTGACCCCTTCGACCCCGCCGCCGAGGGCCACGTTCGTTCGCCAGTCTCCCTCGGGAGCATAGCGTCGCATTGCGCCGACGATCTCGCCGCCCACTACGTAGACACGCACGTCCGATGGACGGTTTTCGGTGTCTTCCAGAAACTCCTGAACGAACGAGTGCTCGTCGCTTATCATCGGACTGATCGGACCGCTCGGCGCGACGATCGACATCTGCTGCCCGTTTGTCCCGATGGTACGTTTGTGTGCGGCGTCGTCTGGGAGCTGCACCGGCCACTTTTCGGGGGTTCGCGGTGAGTTCACAACGGGTGTCGTCTCCGCGTAGAGCGCGGCGAGTTGGAGGTCTTCGAGCCGGCGGTCACTCTTCGTCAGGAGCAGTCGGTTCACGAGGACGTCGACGCCCGGCGAGAGCTGGACGGTGCCCGCTTCGATCCACGAGGCGACGTTCTCGTCGCGGATCCACACGGGGTCGTGCCCCAGCGCCCGAACCGAGTTCAGGATCGCTTTGGTCTCCTTGCTGTTGTGGGTGCTCAACACGCCGACCCGTTGTGTTCCGGCGTCGGCCTGCGCACGCTCGATGCACGAAGACCGCGTCGAGTCCGTCACACCCGCTGGCTCGGGCGAATTGGAGGAGACTGTCATACGCGTTACTCTGGTACAGATTTGGGGCGACAATCATTACGCGTTCTGCGAGCGTGTAACACAGTTACAACCACTCTCCCGATTTAACCCGATAGGGAACACCATCTCGGGGCAGATGACCGCCCAACAGGCAGATGCGTTCACATTCGCCGGTGGCCGGGTAGAGCCGGGCGAAACCGAGGAGTTTCGCTACCCCGTGAGCGAAACGTATCTCGGCGATCCGGTTCGAATTCCGGTCACGGTCATCAACTGGCCACGGCCCGGACCGACCGCGTTTCTCTCGGCCGCCATTCACGGTGACGAACTCAACGGCATCGAGGTCGTTCGAGAAGTCGCTCAGGAATGGGACCACTCGGAGGTCTGTGGGACGCTCGTCTGCCTCCCTGTCCTGAACGTCCAAGGGTTCGTCGCACAGGAGCGGTACCTACCAATCTACGAACGGGACCTGAATCGAGCCTTCCCAGGTAAACAGGGCAGTACGAGCTCGAACCGGATCGCCTATCGGATATATCATAACTTTATCGAGCCCTGTGATTTCGGCCTCGATTTCCACACCTCGACGCGGGGGCGGACGAATATGTTCCACGTCCGCGCGGATATGGACGACGAGGGGGCAGCGCGACTCGCCCGCGCCTTCGGAGCGAACCTCATTATGGCCGGTGAAGGCTCCTCGGGGATGCTTCGTCGCGAGGCGACTGACGATGGTATCCCGACGATCACACTCGAGATGGGGGAAGCACACCGCTTCGAGCGAGAGCTGATCGACCACGCCCTCGATGGCGTCCGAAGCGTCTTCGCTGAATACGGGATTTACCAACAGGAAACGGTCCGGTGGCCGGGATGGCGGACTGTGATCGAGGGCTGGAGCGAAAAGACGTGGCTCCGGGCCGACGCGGGTGGGATCGTGGAAATGAACTGCGAACGGGGGGAGTTAGTCCACGAAGGCGAGACGATTTGCCGGATCACGAATCCGTTCAAATCCGATGAAACGACCGTTGAGGCCCCATTCACCGGACTGCTCGTCGGGGTACTGGAAAACCCGGTCGTCTATCCAGGAAACCCACTCTGTCACTTCATACGGATCGGCGATATGCAAGAACGAATCATCGAGGAGCAGCGTGGCGTTCCACACGTAGCCTAATCCCGTGTGCCTCACAAACCGAGACAGCACAGTGTTTACCACCACGCGACACCAAGTCAAACAAGTTCACAATGAGCGGATCCGCGTCCACCACCGACCCCTCGATCACGTTGTATCGGCTGCAAGCCTGCCCGTTCTGCGAGCGCGTCGTTCGCAAACTCACGGAGTACGACCTCGACTACCGCTCGCGGTTCGTCGAGGCGATGCACTCCGAACGTGACGTCGTCAAGCGCATCAGCGGCAAGCGCACCGTTCCGGCGATCGTCGACGAGAACACCGGCGTGACGATGTCCGAGAGCGCGAACATCGTCGAGTACCTCGAGAACACCTACGGACCGGAGGCCTAACCGATGGATCTCGATTTCGACGTGGTCGACCTTGAGGAGTCGAACCATCCCGACGACGGAGCGAAAGCTCCCGATTTCGCCCGCCCCTTGGTGAACGACGAGTACTGGGAGGACGTTGCCCTGTCGGAACTCACTGCCGCGGGTCCGGTTCTCCTCGTGTTCTACCCGATGGACGGCGCCTTCCCGGCGACGTACATCTGGAACGAACTGCGTGATCGCGCGTGGGACGACGACTACGACGTCACGATCGTCGGGCTCTCAATCTCGTCGCCCTACGAGCACAAGACGTTCATGGAGGAGCGCGAGATGTCGTATCGGCTGTTCAGCGACCCACAGAACGGCGTCGCCGAGGAGTACGGGATCGTCAACGACCTCGACGGGATGGCCGGCATCAGCGAGCCACGACCCGCCGTGTTTCTCCTCGACGGGGAACGGACGATCCAGTACGCGTGGGTGGCCCAGGAATGGCCTGAATTCCCCGATTACGACGAGATCGAAGACGAACTCGCCGTCCGCTGACTGCCCGCAGTAGACAGGGACGCACCGGGCGTCCGCCAGGCGCTGAGTCTCGCGTCTTCAGCCGCGGGAGGACGTCAGAACCAACAGGACTTTTCGAGCCTCGCCCGTGTCCCGGCTATGGACAAGATACGCATCGACGACGTCGATGGGGAAATTGACTCCGCGACTGTCAAGCGGCCCTTGACCGACGCGATCAGCGCCGCCAACGTGGCGCTCAACTACTACGAACTGGCACCGGGGGATAGCTTTGCGTACGGGTACCATATGCACGAAAACCAAGAGGAGATCTTCGTTGTTCAGGACGGGCGGGTGACGTTCGAGACGGAGGAGGGAGACATCGATGTGGGGGCGGGGGAAGTGATCCGGTTCGCGCCCGGCGAGTACCAGCAGGGGACCAACACCGGTGAGGAGCCGGTCGTCGCCTTGGTTCTCGGTGCGCCGCAAGAAGCGGGTGAGTCGAAAATCCTCCGGGAGTGCGTCGACTGCGGCGAGCGCACCCCGAATACTATCGAACGTGCTCCGGACGGTCACGCCAAGATCACTCGGTGTCTGGCGTGCGGAACCGAAACGGGACGGTTCGAGTAGCCACGTCGCGCTCGAGGCGGCTCGAAACCGGCGCGGAGGCTTCGCGATATCGGCCACAATTCAAGCCATACGCCGCTCGATCCTGCCGTTGGCACACCCGCTCGATCGCGCGAACGGGACGGGACACGAGCGAACGGCCCGTGGAGACTGTGAACACCCCACTCGCGGCTCGGGGGCCCCGAGAGCGGGGTATGCCTTCAAGTGTCGGCAGAGGAGGTAAGCAACGACTCGGTCTATCGGTTCTATGTACCAGTTCCCTCACTTTGCTATCGTCTCTGCCCCGGGGCGCTCACGCGCGTCGGCAACAGGGGCGGCGGATGTGCGATCGGTTTTCGAACGGGGCGCGGTTTGCGGTCTCCTCTCGTCGTCGGTTCGGCGGTCGGCGCGTTCCGACGACGTCTCCGGTACTCTCGAAGCGGGGCCCGACGCATGACCGGGGCACGGCGGCCGAAACGATCAACGCGGGAGCAGGTCCGTGCGGTGGCGCTTTCTGCGGTGATGATCCTCTCGGTCGTGGCGGGCGTCCCGCTCGGGACCGGCGTCGCGGCGGCGCAGGACGGGAGCTCGGTCCCGGAAGTCGACGCCAGCGAGGGGTCAGTCGAGTTCGACGCCGACGCGGGTGCGGCGGTACGAGTCGATCCGGATCTGAACGTCTCGGACCCGGGCGGATCGACGCAACTCGACGGCGCGCGCGTGGCGATCACGGAGAACCGCGGGGCGGGCGACGAGCTCGCGTACAACGACACGACCGCCGGCGACGCCGGCATCTCGGGCGCCTACGACTCCAGCGCCGGCGTGCTCACGTTCACCGGCAACGCCGCGGTCGCCGAGTACGAGGCCGTGTTGCGGACGGTGAACTTCACGAACGACCGCATCGATCCCGAGACGGCCAACCGAACGATCGAGTTCCGTCTCGGCGCGAACTACTCCGCGGCGACCGGGCACTACTACGAGTACGTCGCGGACGACAGCGGGATCACGTGGACCGAGGCGCGGGGGGAAGCCAACAGCAGCACCTACCTCGGGCAGCGGGGATACCTCGCGACGATCACCAGCTCCGCGGAGAACAACCACGTCTACGACCGTTGGAGCGGCGATGCGGACGTCTGGATCGGCGGCACCGACAGCGGAACCGAGGGCGAGTGGCACTGGGTCACCGGCCCGGAGGGCAACGAGACCGCGGGCGACCACTTGGCTGGCGTCCCGTTCTGGTCCGGTGCGGCCGACGGCGGCCCCGTCGACGACGCCTTCGAGAACTGGGCGGCCGAGCAGCCGAACGACTACGAGGGACAGGACTACGCGGGCTTCTTCAGCGACGAGTCGAACTCGTGGCAGGACTTCGCGCTGGCGGGCGACGGCGAGCCGAGCATCGGCGGGTACGTGATCGAGTACGGCGGCCGATCCGGCGACCCCGACGTCCAGATCGCGGACACCAAGACCGTGACCGTCAACAGCTCTTCGAGCCTGCCGGTCAGCGAGTCCTTCGAGGAGTCGACGGCCGATATCGACGACTGGCGGTTCGACGGAGACGCGGTTTCGGGCGTCGTCGAGGGCGACGGGAACCGAGAGGAGTCCGTCCTCCGCCTGACGGAGGCGGCGGGCAATCAGGCGGGGACCGGCCTCTACACGAACCCGTTCTCCTCGAATCTGGGTATCACGGCCGAATTCAGTTACTACGCCAACGAGGGCGACGGTGCCGACGGGGTCTCCTTCTTCCTGCTGAACGCCTCGCAGGTGGACCCGCTCGACTTCCGTACCGGGGCATCGGGCGGTTCGCTAGGCTACTCCGGCGACCCGGGCATCTCGGCGGGCTATCTCGGCGTCGGGTTCGACGAGTACGGGAACTTCGCCTCGGACACGGAGGCCGGTCACGGCGACGGCCCCGGTCGAACCGACCAGTCGGTCACGATCCGCGGCGCGGGCGACCGCGCCTCGAGCGGTGACGACCCGTGGTACCCGCACCTCGTCACGGCGGAGCCGACGAAAAACATCGACGGCGGGTGGCGCGACGTCGTCCTCACGATCGACCCCGCGGCCGGCGGCGAGGACGACATCGGGATCGAGCTGCAGATGAGTTGGGACGGCGGCGACACGTGGGAGACGGTCGTCGACGACACGTACACCCGCTCGAAGATCGGTTCGGACATGCCCGAGTCGTTCTATATGGGCTTTTCCGGCTCGACGGGCGGGTCGACCAACGTCCACGCGATCGGCGAGGTCGACGTGCAGGTGCCCGCGGACCTCGAAACGACGGTCACCGCACAGCCGACCGGGAGCTTCGACCGCCTCGAATACGTCGAGTACGAGTACGAGGTCACCAACAACGGACCGAACAACGCCACGGACGTCAGCCTCGATAACTCGCTCCCGACGGGGGCAGAGGGGCTCACGGGCGTCGAGTGGGAGTACGAGACCACCGACGGCCAGACCGACTCCGGGCGAAGCATCGACCTGTCGAGCGCCACCGTGGACCTCGACAGCGGCGAGACGGTCACGGTCACGGTCTCGGGGACCGTCGGCCGGCAGGCGGCCGGGAATCTCGATCACACCGTCGGCGCGTCGAACACGGGGATCTACAGCGACCCCACGCCGTCGGACTCGTCGGCGTCCGTCTCTATCGACGTGGTCGAACAGCCGACCGGCCTCCAGACCGGCGCCGGCGCCGCGGCGTTCGTCGAACGCGGCGGGGCGGTCGTCGTCGACTCGAACCTCACGGTCACCGACGGGACCCAGGACGTCAGCGGGGCCACGGTCACTATCGTCGACGGCTACGACGCGGACGCGGACGAACTCGGATACGACGAGACGGTCGCCGATAACCGCGGGATCGACGGCACCGCAGACGGCGACAGCCTCTCGTTCGCGGACGCCGGCGGGCAGACCCCGACCGCGGACGACTACCAGGCCGTGCTCCGCACCGTGACGTACAACAACACCGCCGCAGCGCCCGCCGAGGTCGACCGCGAGATCGCGTTCCGTCTCAGCGCGGGCGGCGGCGACGTCCTGTACAACCCGGACACGGGGCGGTACTACGAACACGTCTCCGACGAGTCGATCGCGTGGGCGGACGCGCGCGACGCCGCCGAGGGCCGCTCGCACTTCGGGATGAGCGGCTACCTCGCGACGATCACCTCCGAGGGGGAGAACGACTTCCTGCGCGAGCAGTTCGACGAGGGCGGCTGGATCGGCGCGTCCGACGCGGCCGACGAGAGCGAGTGGCGGTGGGTCACCGGCCCCGAGGGGTTGGAAGAAGCCGGCGACGGCCGACACTTCTTCACCCAGACCGGCGGCCACGTCGCCGGCTTCGGCCCCTACGCGGGGGCGAAGCGGGGGAACGTCGGCGGCGGCGACCCCGTGGACGGCGCGTACGAGAACTGGAACCCCCGGCACGAACCGAACAACAAGTTCCCGCAGTTCGGCGGGCAGGACTACGCGTACCTCTGCGCCGGTCCCGGTTCGTGCGCGGACGGGATGTGGATGGACGCCGCCGATAGCTCCCCGCCGTTCGACGCCGACGGGTACTTCGTCGAGTACGGCGGACTGCCCGCAGACCCGGTCGCGACCCCCGGGGACGCGCGGACGGTGACGATCACGCGGAACTCCCCGCCGACGGCCGACGCCGGCAACAACGTCACGGCCGAGGTCGACGCGACCATCGAGTTCGACGCCTCGAACTCCAGCGACGTGATCGGTATCGACGACTACCGCTGGGACTTCGGCGACGGGACCGTCTACGACTTCGACTCGAACAACGAGACGGTAACCTACGCCTACGCCGGGGACGGCAACTACACCGTTACGCTGACGGTCAGGGACACGACCGGGCAGACGGCGACCGACGAGATCGGCGTCACCGTCCAGGGCGAGACGGTCCTCGTGGCGAACGCGGGCGCGAACGAGACGGTCGACGAGGGCGACACGGTCGAGTTCAACGCCAGCGCGTCGGAGGCGAGCGAGGGATTCGCCGACACCGGCGCCTTTCAGTGGGACTTCGGCGACGGCGAGAGCGACACCGGCGAGACCGTCACGCACACCTACGACGACCCCGGAACGTACCGGGCGAACCTGACGATCACCGACACCGCCGGAAACGCGGCGAACGCGACGAAGTACGTCGTCGTCGAGGACGTGACGCCGCCGACCGCCGATGCGGGCGACGACGTCACCGTCGCGGAGGGCGGAACAGTCGACCTCGACGGCTCCGGTTCGACGGACGCGTTCTCCTCGGTCGAGACCTACGAGTGGGACACCACCGGCAACGGCGACATCAACGCCACCGGGGAGACGACGAGCGTCACGTACGCCGCGGCCGGCAACTACACGGTGACGCTGTACGCCACCGACGAGGCCGGCAACACCGGGACCGACACGGTGAACGTGACCGTCACCGACGCGACCGACCCCGTCGCGGACGCGGGCGAGGACGTCTCTGCGACTGTCGGCCAGCGCATCACCTTCGACGGGACGAACTCGACGGACAACGTCGGCATCGACACCGTCGAGTGGGACTTCGGCGACGGAAACACGACCGCCGGCGCGTCGGCCGCGCACAACTACAGCGCGGTGGGAACCTACACCGTCGAGGTGAACGTGACCGACTTCGACGGCAACAGCGATACCGACACGCTCACCGCCACGGTTACGGACCCGCCCGAGGTCACCGCAACGGGCGGCCAGACCGACTTCGTCCAGTACCGCGGGCCGGTCGTGGTCGACGGCGGCATCGAGATCAGCTACGACGGCTACTTCGAGGGCGCCGAGGTCAGCATCGAGGACGGCTTCGATCCCGATTCGGACGTGCTGGCCGTCCCGGCCGGCGACGTGCCGGAAAACATCACCGGCGTCGAGTACGACGCCGCGACCGGCGTCCTCTCGCTGTCGGGCAACGGGACCGCCGCGGACTATCAGGCGGCGCTCCGGAACGTCACGTACAACAACACCGCCGCAGAGCCCGACGAGACCGACCGCGAGATCACTTTCTCTGTCGGAAACGACAGCCGCTACAACCCCGAGACGGGCCGCTACTACGAGTTCGTGGAGGACGACGGGATCACCTGGTTCGACGCCAGAGACGCCGCCGCCGAGCGCGATCACTTCGGGCTCCCGGGGTATCTGGCGACGGTCACCGAGTCGGCCGAGAACGACTTCATCGCGGACAAACTGGCGGGCCAGGGCTGGATCGGTGCGTCCGACAGCGGCGACGAGGGCGAGTGGCACTGGGTCACCGGTCCCGAGGGCGAGGAGACCGACGGCGACCTCCGGGGCGTCCACTTCTTCGCGCAGACCGCAAGCGTCGACGGCGAGCCCGCGTCCGTCTACGGCGGCGCGACCCCCGGCGGCGGTGACGCGGTCGACGGCAACTACACCAACTGGGCGCGCGGGGAGCCCAACGAGTGGGGCAGCGGCGAGGACTTCGCGCACTACTGGGCCCGCGGGACGTGGAACGACTACGCGTCCGACAACGGCAACATCGACGGCTACATCGTCGAGTACGGCGGCTTCGAGGACGATCCCGACGTCCAGTTGACCGACAACCGGACGGTGACGGTCGCGGCCGACCGCGCGCCCGCCGCGGTCGCGTTCGGCGCGAACTCGACGACCGTCGCCGACGCGGTGAACTTCACGGCGGCGAACTCCTCGGACGACCGTGGGGTCTACGGCTACGCGTGGGACTTCGGCGACGGCACAGCCTACGGCGTCGACCCCGGCAACGAGACCGTCAGCCACTCCTACGCCGCCGACGGCAACTACACCGTCACGCTGACCGTCGAGGACACGGCGAATCAGACCTCGACCGCCGAACTCGACGTGACCGTCGTCGACGACACCTTCGTCATCGCGAACCCGGGCGCGAATCAGTCGATCGACGAGGGCCAGACGGTCACGCTGAACGCCAGCGGCTCGCGGGCGAGCGAGGGCTTCGCCGCCCCCGACACCGACGCCTTCCAGTGGGACGTCGACGGCGACGGCGCGTTCGAGAAGTTCGGCGAGGAGGTGACTCACACCTACGACGAACACGGGACGAAGGCCGTCACGCTCAACGTGACCGACAGCCGCGGCAACAGTTCGACCGCGACCACGTACGTCCACGTCGCCGACGTCAGCCCGCCGAGCGCCGTCGCCGGCGCGAACGTGACGATCACCGACGGCAACCTCTCGGTCGACGAGGGCGACGCCGTCGAGTTCAACGCGAGCGGCTCCTCGAAAAACGGGACCGACCTCGCCGGCTACGAGTGGTCGTTCCCGGACTTCTCCGAGGACGACCAGGCGGCCGAGCAGTCCGGCGAGACCGTCACCTACCGGTTCTCGCCCGGCGAGCAGAACGGCCCCGGAAACTACACCGTGACGCTGACCGTGACCGACGAGGCCGGCAACGAAAACAGCACCACCCTCACCGTGACGGTGAACGACGTCACCCCGCCGTCCGCCGACGCCGGAAGCGACATCGTGGCCGAGCGGGGCGAGCCGTTCGCCTTCGACGGGACGGGATCGACCGACAACGCCGAACTCGACACCTACGTGTGGGACGTTCCTAGGCTGTCGGAGAACTTGACCGGCGCGACCCCGACGCACACGTTCGATCGGGTCGGGCGCTACAACGTCACGCTGACGGCGAACGACACGAGCGGCCACGAGGACACAGACCACGTGCTCGTGCTCGTCGAGGACACGGTCGAGCCGGACGTACAGGAGTTCTCCCTGTCGAACCCGGAGGGACAGTCGGTCGGGGTGACTGTCACGACGGACGAACCGCTCGCCGAACTGTCGGTCGCCCTCGACGGTCCCGAGGACGCGACGCTCTCAGGCGGTGCCTTCGAGACGAGCGAGACGGCCGGCACGTACACCTACACCGCCACGTACGGGGGGTCGAGCAACGGCGAGTACGAGGCGACGCTCGAAACCGCCGCGGACGAGGAGGGCAACGACGGGGGGACCGGACAGCAGCGAACGCTCGCGGTCGCGGCCCCGCCGGTGATCGAGGCTGACGACGTCGCGATCTCGAATCCGGACGGGCGGACGCTCGACGTCTCGATCGACTCCGACCAGGAGCTCAGCGCGATCGAGCTCAACCTCACGCGGGACGGCTCCCACGTCACGACACTCACCGCCGCGGACTTCGAGGTGAGCGAAGCGGGCGGCGTCTACACCTACACCGCGAGCTACGAGGCCGCCGAGGACGGCGCGTTCGAGGCGACGCTCGAAACCGCCGAGAACGTCAACGGCGACGACGGGGCCGACGGGCAGTCCGACAGCGTCGCGCTCGACGAGGACCTCGTGGCCGACGTCACGGCCGGCAGCGCGCTGGTGTCGCTCGGCAGCGAGGTCGCATTCGACGCCGACCGGGCGTCGATCCCCGCCGGAGAGACGCCGACCTACGAGTGGCGGGTCGACGGCACCCTCGAGTCCCAATCGGCGAACTTCACGCACACCTTCGAGGAGACGGGCGAGCACACCGTCGAAGTGACGATCGAGGCCGGCGGCGCGATCGACACCGACGCGGTGACGATCACCGTCGAGGACCGCGAGCCGCCGGACGTCCGGCTGGCAGTGAACGACACCACGCCCTCGGTGAACGACACCGTACACTTCGACGCGACGGGATCGACGGACAACGACGCGATCGACGGGTACGACTGGGACCTCACCGGTGACGGAACGCTCGTCGATCAGGGCGACGGCGAGCGCAACTTCACGTACGAGAAGCCGGGGACGTTCCGCGAGACCGTGACCGTCACCGATCCCTCCGGCAACGAGAACGACCGGACGGTCAAGATCGTCGTCCAAGGGCCGAACGCCAGCGTCGACCGCACCGAAATCGACTTCGGAGACACGACGCGCAACTCCACGAACGTCACGTCGATCACCGTCTCGAACGACGGGACGACGCCGCTGAACGTGACGAACGTCAGCTTCGGCGATCCCGGGGAGCCGTTCTCGGTCGTCGGTGACGCCGCGACGTCGCTGCCGGTCGTCCAGCCCGGATCGAGCCGATCGATCGCGGTCGCGTTCGAGCCGACGGCGGCGACGACGAACCAGACGACGCTGACGATCGAACACAACGCGACGCACGTCGCGAACTTCACTGTGGACCTGCTGGGGACGGGCATCGAGAGCGACCTCAGCGTCGACGACTCCTCGCAGGGCTTCGGCTCGGTCTCGGTCGGTCAGTCGGGTACGCGGACGGTCGGGCTCACGAACGAGGGGAGCGACGCGGCCGATGTCACCGACGTGACGATCGCCGGCGAGACGCTGGACGCCTTCGAGGTGACAGACGGGGGCGGGCTCCCGGGCGAGCTCGGAAGCGGCGACACCGCCTCCGTCGACGTCGCGTTCGAGCCGGTCCGGAGCGGCGAACAGACGGCGACGCTCCGGGTGACGACTGCCGACGGAACCGTGACGACCATCTCGCTCAACGGGACCGGTACCGGCCCGGAGATCGCACTGCCCGACGGCGACGTCGACTTCGGCGAGGTCGGGACGGGCAACGAGAGCACCGAGACCGTGCGGATCGCCAACTACGGCACCGAACCGCTCGACGTTGCGTCCGTCACCGTCACCGGCGCGGATAGGTCCGCCTTCGCGGTCGAGGGCGTTCCCGACACCGTCGCCGCGGGTGCGACCGAATCGGTGGACGTGACGTTCGCGCCGTCGGACGCCGGCAACCACACGGCCGTCTTCGCGGTCGACAGCGACGATCCGACGGTCGGGACCGTCGAACGCGACCTGAACGGCTCGGCGGTCGCGCCGTCGATCGACGCGAACCCCCGGAACGTCGACTTCGGGAACGTGACCGTGGGCGAGACGGTCTCGTTCAACGTCACGGTCCGGAACCTCCACAGCTCCAAATCGAACCTCAGCGTCAGATCGACGCAGATCACCGGGAAGGACCCCGGCGACTTCGAGGTCTCAGACGGGAGCGACGCGCCGTTCTCGCTCGAGCCCGGCGACTCGAAGAAAATCCAAGTGAACTTCACGCCCTCCTCGCAGGGGACGAAGGAGGCGCAGCTCCAGATCCTGAGCAACGCGGGCAACGAACCGCAGATCGACGTCTGGCTCTCGAACACCCGGACGTACGTCGTCGTCCAGGAGGTGGCCGCCGACGCCGACCGCGACAGCTCGGCGGTGAACCTCGACGCGAACAACGTCGAGTCGGGCACGACGTTCTCGATCAACGTCTCGAAGCCCGGGACCCGAGACCGGAACGCGAGCATCGACACGATCCGGATGACCACGGACCACGACGGGGACTTCCAGATGAACATCACCCACCAAGACGACCCGGTGAACCACACGCTCGACGAGACGGACCGGGAGTCGGTGCAGTACATCGAGCAGAACTACTCCGTCGACAGCTCCGTCTTCGACGGCACCGCGTTCGACTACCGCGTGCGCAAAGACCAGCTCCCGTCGGGCGTCGACCCCGAGGACGTGGTGTTCTACCGGTACAACACGACGCGGGACGCGTGGGTCGCCCACGACAGCACCCTCGAACGTACGAGTGACTCCAACTACCTGTTCAGCGTCGACACGCCGGGATTCTCCGAGCTCGCGGTTTCGGTCCCCGCGGCCGACGACACCGACGGGTCGGGCGGGTCCGATAGCGGTTCGAGCGACGCTCTGTCGACGACGCCCGAGGACGGGACGGTCACCGGCACGCCCGAGGACGGGACGGTCACCGCAGAGCCCGGCACGGCCGAGCCGAACACCGACACCGGGGGCGGCGGCGGCTCCGGTCCCGACGCGCCACCGAGCGGCGAGGACTCGGTCTCGACCGACGGCGGCTCGGCCCCTGCCGAGGGCGGCGACGGCCTCGGCGCGGGACTGGGGCTCCCGCAGCTCCCGCCGCTCGCGTGGGGGATCGGCGGGCTCTCGCTGTTCGCGGGGCTGATGAGCCTCCTGTTCCTGCTCGGTCGACAGCGCGTTGGGCCGCACCGCATCGCGGTCGTCTCCGACGTGGACGATCGCTGGACGCGGCTCGCCGCGTCGGCCGTCGCTCGCGAGCGGGACCGCCGAGAGCTGACCGACACCGTGACCGTGACCGAAATCGAGACCGGCCGGCGGGACCGATCGGTCGACGGCTGGCTGTCGAACGCCGTCGCACGGGTTTCGGGGCCGTCAGAGACGACGCGGACATCGCTCGACTCGGTCGACGTCGAGACCTACGACACGGTCCTCGCGATCGGCGCGTCCCCGGCGGCGTTCGACGGGGCCGACGATATCCGCCTCGTCCGCTGGGCGCTCCCCGACGTTGGGGCCGGCGGCGAATCGGACGCGCGCCGCGCGCACGAACTGCTCGCGTCGAACGCGTCGGCGCTCTTCGAGGACCGAGACGGCCTGACGCGTGCGGACGAACGGGTCGATTCGGCGACCCCGCACGGGGGCCCCGCCGACGCGGAAGCGGCCTCCGGCGAGGACGACTAGTCGGGTACGCCGCCGCTCTCGACCGGTTCTCTCCGGTCGTCGGAACGTATTTACCGTGTCTCGCTATCGTTCTGCCCATGGTATGGCAGGCGCACCCGGACCTCACGCCGCTGCTCATCGGGGCCTGTCTCACCGCCGCGATCGCCGGCTACCTGCTCTGGCGCGAACGGACCGGAAAGCGAATGCCCGGACAGTTGCTCGCGGCGGCGATCGCGTCGCTTCTGGTTGTCTCGCTGACCGCGTTCGCGCTCGAACAGGCCAGCGTCGAGCGGGGCGCTAAGATCTTCTGGAACCAGGTGCTGTACGTCGGAGACGCGGTCCTGCCGGCGCTCCTGCTCGCGTACGTCGTGGTGTAC
The DNA here is from genome assembly GCF_052545375.1 of Halobellus sp. GM3. NCBI lineage: Archaea > Methanobacteriati > Methanobacteriota > Halobacteria > Halobacteriales > Haloferacaceae > Halobellus > Halobellus sp. GM3. The sequence continues at coordinate 235,008 of NZ_JBQWLT010000001.1, forward strand.
ACCGGCCACGATATGTCTCGGCGGCGCTATGCGGCCCTGTTCGTCGTGCCCGTGTTCATCCTGCTCTCGGTGTTCACGAACGGCGTCCACGGCCTGTTCTGGAGCGGCCTCACCGTCGACACGGTTAACGGCTACTGGATTCTCGGGAACGAGGCGGGGCCGCTGTTCTATGGCTACGTCGCCTTCGCTTACGCGTGTTTGTTCGTCGCGCTCGGTCTCCTCGTGCGCACCGCGTTCGACTCCAGTGAGATCCATCACTGGAACCTGAACGCGCTCGTCGTCGGCACCCTCGCGCCGGGGCTCGGCGGTGTATTCTACCTCCTCTCGGTCGGCCCAGAGCCGACACCGAACTACGTGGGCTATGCGTACCTCGTGACCGCGGCGTCGTTCGCGTACTCCGTTCACCGACGGGACCTGTTCACGCTCGTTCCGATCGCCCGGCGCACGGCGATCGAACAGCTTGACGTCGGCGTCCTCACGATCGGTCTCGACGGCCGGATCGCGAGCGCCAACGACGCCGCGGTGACGCTTCTGGACCGCGGCGACGTGACCGTTCGGCGTCGACCGGTGACGGACGTCCTCGGCGACCTCGCGGACGCGGTCGATCTCGACAGCGAGACCCGCCGGAAGGTCACTGTCGAGACGGACTCGCACGTCCTCGAGGTCGCCGTCTACCCGCTCCTCCGAGACGAGGTGGTGGTCGGGAGACAGATCGTGCTGCACGACGTGACCGATCGGGTCCGGCAGAAGCGGGAGCTCGAAGAGCTCACGGCTCGACTTCGGCTGGCGCTCGAGGGGACGAACACCGGCGTCTGGGAGTGGACGCTCGACGGCGAGGTGCTGTGGGACGAGCAGTCCGAGCGGCTGTACGGCTACGACCCCGGAGGGTTCCCCGGGACGTACGAGGCGTTCGCCGATCGGGTCCACCCCGACGATCTTCCCGCCGTCGAGAATCAGCTCGAGGAGGCGCTCGCGACCGGCGAGCCGTACCAGACGGCGTTTCGAATCCGGCACGCCGACGGGGGCGAACGGTGGATCCAGACGCGGGGCATCGCGGAGTACGACGACGGCGAGCCGGTCCGAATGCTCGGCGTCCAGACCGACGTCACGGACCGCAAGCGGTTCGAGCGCGACCTCGAGGCCCAGAACCGGAAGCTCGAACTCCTGAACGGGATCATCCGACACGACATCCGCAACGAGGCGTCGTTCATCCTCAATCTCCACAGGCGTACCGACCGCGACGGGGGCGGGTCGCCGCCGGAGGCACAGGGTCACGAGCGGGAAGGAGACGCCCTCGACCGGATCGAACAGCGGGCCGAACGGATCGTCGATCTCACCGACCGGGCTCGAGATCTGGTGGCCGCCATCTCGAAGTCGCGCGGCGACCTCGAGCCGGTCGCGCTTTTACCACTCCTCGAACGGGTGACTGTCACCACCTCGACGCTGCGCCCCGACGCGACGGTCCGCCTCGACGGATCGCCCCCCGACGTGTCGGTCCGCGCGAACGACATGCTCGAGTCCCTGTTTCGAGACCTGCTCGTAAACGGGGTCAAGCACAACGACAGCGACGAGCCGGAAGTCGTGGTCTCCGCGCGCGTCGCCGGCGGCGACGTCGTCGTCGAGGTCGCGGACAACGGTCCCGGAATCCCCCCGGCGCAGCGGGACGCCGTCTTCCAGGAGGGCCGGACGCTCCGCGGGAGCGACGGGACCGGGTTCGGGCTGTATCTCGTCCGCACGCTCGTCGATCAGTACGGCGGCAGCGTGACCATCTCCGAGTCCGAGAGCCTGGGCGGGGCGGCTGTCAGGGTGACGCTACCGATCGTCGCCGACGAGCGCGCGTCCGACGGTGGCGGCGAGTCCGCGAGCAGCGCGGTCGGGCGGTGAGCGGGCAGTCGACCCGGGCCGCCCTAGCCGTACATCTCGCCGAAGACCTTTTGCTGGGCGGCGCGGAGGTGCTGCAGGAACGTCGAGTGGCTCACGCCGAGCGACGCCGCGACCGCCGTCGCGCTGCTCTTTCGCGGCGACTCGAAGTAGCCCTGATGGAACGCGGCCCGGAGCGCGACGGCCTGCTTGTCGGTGAGTTCGCCCGTGAGCCGCTTCACAGCCGGGGAATCGACCTCCCGATCGGTCTCGACGAGCGACTCGACCGACACCGTCGGATACTCGGATTCGAGCCGCTCGATCACGCCGCTCGGGTCCTGCGTGGCGGCGATCTCGACGTGTAGCGTCGCCCCGTCGGCGCGGACGACCGTTTCGCGGACGACGGCGCCGAGATCCGCGAGCCGGGACTCGGGCGTCGGGCCGTCGACGACGACGGTGAAGCGGCCGCTGTCGTCGGTCGTCCAGACCGTGTCGACGTCGACGACCGCCGGGTGCTCGGTCGCGGCCGCTCGAACGGCGTCCTCGGCGATGCCCTCGGCGGTGAGATACTGAATCGTCCGTCCTTCCTCGTAGGGGACCGTCCCCTCGACGACGACCCGACTGTCGGTATCGCCTCCGCTCATCCGCTGGGCGACCTCGTTCAGGTAGTAGCCGTCTCCGTGGAGTCGCAGACCGAGTTCGACCACGTGTCGCGAGGCGAGCGCGCGGTGCGTTTCGATGCTGTGGATCGCGAAGGCGGTAGTCTCCGCGAGCGACAGCAGCAGCGATCGCTCGGTCTCGTCGAACCGCGGCGACCGGCGATCGTACACCGCGAGAACGCCGTAGAAGATGCCGTCGTGAACGATCGGGAGCGCCGCACCGGAGCGGTATCCGGCCTCGCGGGCCGCGTCCCGCCAGCCCGTCGCGAAGAGCTCCTCGAAGTCGTCGACGAACGCCGGCTCCCTCGACCGAGCGGCCCATACGCTCGGCTCGGTGTCGTGTTCGTCGTCGAGCGAGAGCGTGACTGAATCGACGTACGAACTGTCGCCACAGACGCTGTCGGGGCGGAGTTCGCCGTCGGCGACGCGTCCGATCCACGCGAGCGCGTAGCCGTACTGGTGGAGCTGCTCACAGACCGTCCCCTCGAGGTCTTCGCGCGTCCGCGACTCGACCAGCGCCCGCTGGACGTTGCGGTTCAGCTCCCGCTCCCACTCCAGTTCGCGCTTCCGGCGCTTCCGCCGTGTGACGTCGCGCGCGGAGATGAGCACGGCCGGCGCTTCCGCGTACGTGATCGCCCGCCCCGCGAGCTCCCAGTGGCGTGTCTCCCCCTCGCGGGTGAGGATCCGCGCCTCCTGCAGGCCCTCGTCGTCCGATCCGTCGTACCACGCGTCGATCGCGTCTCGAACGGCCGCCCTGTCCTCTGGGTGTACCAACTTCTCGACGGGATCGAACGCGTCGAGCCCTGGCCCCTCGTAGCCCACGAGTTCGGCCAGCCGGCGGTTCCAGAACGCGGCGCGCCCGTCCTGAACGATCACGATCGCGTCGCTGCTCTGTTCTGTGACTGTCCGGTACCGCTCTTCGCTTTCGGCGATCGACTGCTGGAGGCGGTGCTGCTCGACGGCGGCGCTGATGCGCCGCTCGAGGAGGGTCGTCTGATCGGCCTTCGGATCCTTGATCAGATAGTCGCTCGCCCCGAGGCTGATCGCCTCCGCGGCGACGTCCTCGGCCCCCTCGCCGGTGAGAAGCAGTATCGGAATCTCCCGGTCCTCCCCTCGGACCCGTTCGAGAAGCTGGATCCCGTTTACCTCCGGCATCTGGTAATCCGTGACGAGGCAGTCGCAGTCGTCCGGTCCGCGCAGTCGCTGTAACGCCTCGTTGGCGCTCGTCGCGATCGAGACGTGCAGCCTCTCGTTCTTCCGTTCGAGGTCCTGCGAAAGGAACCGCGCCCACTGCTCGTTGTCGTCGACGAGGAGGACGTCTATCGGCGTGCCGTCGGCCGTTGCGTCAGAGGACACCGTGAAATCGTACCTACATATGAAGGCCGGTACGTTAATCTTCCGCTCGCCGTCGCCCGCGGAGGGTGCAACGGGCGCTCGTCAGATCAGTCGCGAGCGCGCGTCGAGCCGGCGGAGACGGGTTCACGCTCGGTTCGCGGCCTAGGGAGCGTAGTAGTACTCGCCCTGCTTCTTCTGCTTGCGGTCGAGCTGGGAGTCGGGCTTGTTGATGCGGGGCCGCTGGGTCCGCTCGTCGCGGCGGAACGTGATGTCGAGATCCCCGAGGAAGTCGTTCATTCCCTCGCGCATCTCCTGGGGTGCCGTCGCGTGACCGTACTCGGAGGGCTCGCCGTCGAACACCATCAGTCGATCCGCCAGCAGATCGATCATATAGATGTCGTGGTCGATGACGAGCACCGTCTCGTCGTGGTTCTCCGCGTAGCGACGGATGGCGGTCGTCGCCTGCACGCGCTGTTCGACGTCGAGGTGCGCGGAGGGCTCGTCCATCACGTACAGGTCGGCGTCCTCGGAGAGGCACGCCGCGATGGCGACGCGCTGGCGCTCCCCGCCGGAGAGGTCCTCGAGGTTCCGCTCCATGATGCGGTTCAACTGGAGGGGGTTCGCCACCTCCGTGTTCCAGTACGACGTCCCGAAGTCGTTCGTGATCGACGAGAGGAACGCGTCGACGCGCATCGGCTGGTCGATCTCGATGTACTGCGGCTTATACGAGATGTCGAGCCGGAAGTCGAGTTCGCCCTCGTCGGGTTCGAGCGCGCCCGTGAACAGCTTCGCGAGCGTCGACTTCCCGATCCCGTTGGGGCCGACGACGCCCAGCACCTCCGACTCGTAGATCGTTCCCGGATCGACGTCCAGCGAGAACTCGCCCTCGCCGTAGGACTTCGAGATCGCCGGGTACTCCACGAGCGGCGCCGCCTTCGACGTCTCCCGGGGGGCGTGCTCGTGGAACTCGATCTCGCCGGGGCGGATCCGCATATTCTCGTTGGAGAGATACCCCGTGAGATACTCGTTGATGCCATTTCGGACGGACTTCGGGTCCGTGATGACACCGAACGCGCCGGGCTCGCCGTAGGCGACGTGCAGCGAGTCCGCGAGCAGGTCCAAGATCGCGAGGTCGTGTTCGACAACGAGTACGGCGCGCCCCTCGTCCTCGGCGAGTTCGCGGATGAGCCGCGCCGCGGTGACGCGCTGGCCGATGTCGAGGTACGGCGAGACCTCGTCGAGGAAGTAGAAGTCGCGGTCGCGCGCGAGCGTGGCCGCGAGCGCGACGCGCTGGAGTTCCCCGCCCGAGAGCGTATCGAGCGGCTGGTCGACGACCGGCCGGATGCCGAGCCGATCGACGTAGTCGTCGAGCGCGCCGCGCTCGTCCGTCGACTCGAGCAGTTCGATCGTCGTCCCGTCGAACTGCTTGGGGATCTGATCGACGTACTGGGGCTTGCGCGCGATGGTGACCTCTCCCTCGCGCACCCGCTCGATGTACGTCTGAAGCTCCGTCCCCCGGAAGCGATCGAGGACTGCCTCCCACGTCGCCTCCTGTCCGTGCGCGCCGAGGTTCGGGACCATCTCGCCGGCGAGCGCCCGGACCGCGGTCGTCTTCCCGATGCCGTTCGGTCCGAGAATCCCCGTTACGGTGCCGGATTCCGGCACCGGCAGCCCGTAGAGCGCGAACGCGTTCTCGCCGTAGCGGTGGACGGGGTCGTCTTCGAGTTCGGTCGGTAGGTTGATGATCTCGATCGCGTCGAAGGGGCACTTCTCGACGCAGATCCCGCAGGTCTCGCCGAGACAGACCTCCTCGGAGATCCGGATCTGCTCCGGGCCGCCGTCGTAGGGTTCGTCCTCCTCGTAGTACTCCCCGCGAGTGACGATGCACTCTTTGCCCGTCCGGTTCGGCGGACAGTAGTTCGCACACTCGTAGCTGCAGCGGTCGGGCTGACACCGATCGAGGTCGACGACCGCGATGCTGTCGTCAGCCATGACTTACAGCGCGACACCTTCCGTCAGGAGGACGCCGAACGTGATGAACCACAGCGTGAACGTCATAAACGTCACGTAGAGGTAGTCTTTCGCCCCGAACTCGGAGATGTCGATGCCGACGACGCGCAGGATCGGGAACTGCGCGAGGACGAGCGCGACGACGATCAGAAGCGACTGCTGGCTCGCCGCGTCGGCGACCGCGGTCCCGACGAACCTGGCCGACGCCAGCGCGGCGACGACGCCGGCGAGACAGGCGATCGTGGTGACCGTGACCCCCCGGAGATGATCGGAGAGCCCGCTCTGCGTTTCCGTGGCCATACGTACGCCTCCGACACCCGGCGTCAAAAGCCGTTCGTTCCGGTAGCCGGCCGCCGACGCGAACGCTCGCGGGCTTTCGAAGTGGTTAAGAGCGCCACGCCGGAAGTTCCGGCAACTCGCTGGTCGGACGGGACGCCAGTGGGCACCCGAGGGATCGGGACGAAATGTGGGCGGACGTCGAACGTCCCCCGAATCGCAAGCGCCCGTGGTGAAACCAATGGCACGAAGTTTCTACTCACACATCAAGGAAGCGTGGAAGCAGCCCGGCGACGGCAAGCTCGCCGAGCTGCAGTGGCGAAGAAAGCAGGAGTGGCGCGATCAGGGCGCCATCGTCCGAATCGACCGACCGACGCGCCTCGACAAGGCCCGCGAACTCGGATACAAGGCCAAACAGGGAATCGTCGTCGTGCGCGTCGCCGTCCGGAAGGGCAACGCCCGCAAGCAGCGGTTCAAGGCCGGCCGCCGCAGCAAGCGGCAGGGCGTCAACCGCATCGGCCGCCGCAAGAGCATTCAGCGAATCGCCGAAGAGCGCGCCGCCCGGAAGCACCCGAACCTCCGGACGCTCGCGTCCTACTGGGTCGGCGAGGACGGCTCCCAGAAGTGGCACGAAGTGATCCTTATCGATCCCGAACACCCTGCGATCCAGAGCGACGACGACCTCAACTGGATCTGTGCGGACGACCACCGCGGCCGCGCCTTCCGCGGGCTGACCAACGCCGGGAAGTCGAACCGCGGGCTCCGCACCCGCGGCAAGGGCGCAGAGCACACCCGCCCGAGCATCTCCTCGGACCGCCGACGCGGGAAGTAACTGCGGCCGGTCCGCGGGGTCGTGGACTCGTTTTTCGCGACTCGCGTTCGCGCCGGGAACGCCGTATGCTCCGTCGCGACCGCATTTTTCACACCGCGGGAACCGCCCGCCGCCTTTTTACTGCCAGTTCGCAGAGTCGCACGTATGGACGAAGCGTGTCCCAAGTGCGGATCGACGGAGTTCGAGAGCGAAGACGACGGACCGAACGTCTGCGACAACTGCGGGCTCCGCTGGCACAGTTAGTCGACGCCCGATTTGGGTCGACGGCCGGATGGCGGTAGCGGGGCGAACGCTCGCCGGTCACTCACGCGGGTCGCGATCCGGTCCCGGATACGCGTCGCCGACGACCTCCCGGTAGAGGCTCTCGGCGTCGAAGAGCGTCGCGAACGCCCGCGGATGGCGTGCGCTCACGGAGAGGCGGCCGCCGAGCGCCGCCCCCGCCTTCGCCGAGAGGAGCCGCTCGTCGTACGAGAGGAGATGCATCGCGCCGCCGCGGTAGGCGGTCGCGAGCGCGGGGTGATCGCCGGGCGGCTGGGCGACAGACTCGACCCACGCCTCGGCGCGCTCGCGCCACGCGGCGGCGAGGTCGGATTCGGTGAGATCGGAGAGGACGGCCTCCGCGTCGTCAAGGAGCGGGCCGCTCGCGAGCAGGGTCGTCCACGAGTGCTCCCGGAGGTGGTCAAGCGCGTCCCGGGCGTCGCCGCCGACGAGGAGGTCGGCCGCGAGGACGTCGGCGTCGGCGACGACGCGGGCCGGGTTCGATTCGGCCGGCGGCGACGCGGCTTCACCCGTCGATGCCCGCTCGCCGCCCCCGTCGACACCGTCCCACCCTGAGGTCTCCGCGCGGCGTTCGTGTCGGTCCTCGTCCTCGCGGACGGTCTCGATCGCCTCTCGGACCGCGGTCTCGTCGACGTCGTACGCCTCGGCGCGCTCGAAGAGCGTGCGCCACGATTCCATACGCCGCCTGCGTCCGCCGAGAACAAGAAGGCTGCCGTCCGCCGTTCGGTCCACTGCCGTCCGTCGATGCGTCCGCCGTCGAGACGTTTGCCCGGAATTCGACCGCCTCGCCTAGACGAGCAGTTGGATGTCCGCGTCGGCCATGTCCTGAATGGCCGTCGCCGCGCCGACGCCGGTCGTGACGCCGTCGTAGAAGTCGTCCTCGTCGTAGTCCATCAGTTCGATCGTCATCTGGCAGGCTTGGAACTCCACGCCCATGTCCAGCGACGTCTCGATGAGTTCCTCGATGGTCGCGGTGTCGTTGTCGTCGATCTTCTTCTCCATCATCGATGTCGTCACGCGGTCCATCCCGGGGAGCGCGCCGACCACGTTCGGCACCGGCATATTGGGGTTGCCGACGGAGCTGAGTTTGAGGTTCTTCGAGCGCTCCTCGTGGAGGATGTCCAGCCCCCAGAACGTGTGGAACACGGTCACGTCGTAGCCGAATGCGGCGGCCGTGCTCGCGAGGATGAGCGGCGGGTACGCCATATCGAGCGTCCCCTTCGTGGCGATGATGGACATCTTCTTCTCGCTGTCGGCGGCCGCGACCTCGGCCAGTTGCGCTTCGAGTTCGTCGACGCGTGCGGCGAGTTCGGCCCGCGATGGGGCGTCGGCGTCTGTCGCCGCCGAGCCGTCTTGGGGTGCCTCGTCGTTCCGCGTGCCCTCCGCCGCCGTGTCGGGTGTCTCCGTGCTCATCGTTAGAAACTGAACACTTGGTCTGCGTCCTCGACCGCCTCGAGGAACGTCGCCGCGCCGGCGAACGTGCTCGTCACCGAGTCATCGATCGCGTCTTGGTCCCACGCGAGCATGTCGAGCGTCGTCGTGCAGGCGACCGTCGTGACGAGGTCGCCGCCGTCGGCGACGAACGCGTCAAGCAGGTCGTAGGGGTTCGGCATCCCCTCCTCGAGGAGCGGTTCGATCTCGGAGACGTCCTTCTCGCCCTCCAGCAGGTGCGTCAGCCCGTCGAAGGTGAAGTAGACGAGCACCTCGGTGTCGGTCGCCAGCGCGGTGTGTCCGAGGTTCATCGCCATCGCGAGGCTCTTCGGACTGTCGCTGTCGACGATGATTCCGATCTTCTCCATCGGCTCACTCCGTCTTGCGGACGTAGTGTTTGTACACGTCCTCGCCTTCGACCTGATCGATCATCTCGACGCCGTCGGTTCCCGCCGCCCAGCCGTCGAGATCGCTCATACTTCCCGGGTCGGTCGCGAGCACTTCCAAGACGTCCCCCTCCGCGAGGTCGTCGATGGCAGACTTCGTCTTGACAACCGGCATCGGGCACGATGCGCCTTTCACGTCGAGCGTCTCTGTGATGTCGAGTTCTTCACTCATGGTAGGTCCGCTCCGTTGCTTCGTATTGGAGCTATCACACAATATCGGTGCGACGATTAAAAGAATGTCGGTTCTTGTGCCTACTGCAAACAACTGTGGGCCGTATATCCGTATCTCACGCGTGCGTGTGAGTCCTTCAACACTCCATTGAATCGCCCTATAATGCACTTCTTACGGATCAGACGTTACGTTTTTCCCGAACAAGCTGCGCTATTATGCACCTATTGTATTGCACACTAATTGAACTACTATCCGAATGTTTTTGTGTCGCCACCCAGTAGGAGGCGATGACGATATGAATCCCGAAGACTTCCCGACTCCGGACGCGACCGTCGAGGCGGTCGCCCCGGAGACGCTGAAGGCGCAGATCGACGGCGGCGAGGACGTCACCGTCCTCGACGCCCGGATGAGTTCCGAGTACGACGAGTGGCACATCGACGCCGAGAACGTCACTTCGATCAACGTCCCCTACTTCGAGTTCCTCGAGGACGACATCGACGCGGACGTCCTCGAGCAGATCCCCACGGACCGCGAGGTGACCGTTCTCTGCGCGAAGGGCGGCGCCAGCGAGTTCGTCGCTGGGACCCTGAAGGATCGCGGCTACGACGTGGTCCACCTCGAAGACGGAATGAACGGCTGGGCGCGCATCTACGAGCGCGTGGCCGTCTCCGCGTACGAGGGCGCGGGCGAACTCTACCAGTACCAGCGGCCCTCCTCGGGCTGTCTGGGCTACCTGCTCGTCGACGGCGACGAGGCCGCCGTCGTCGACCCCCTCCGCGCGTTCACCGACCGCTACCTCGAGGATGTCGAGGACCTCGGCGTTGAGTTGACGTACGCGTTCGACACGCACATCCACGCGGACCACATCTCGGGCATCCGGGATCTGGATGCTGAAGGCGTCGAGGGGGTCATTCCCGCGGCCGCGGTCGACCGCGGGGTCACGTACGCGGACGAACTCACGACCGCCGAAGACGGCGACACCTTCGCCGTGGGCGAGGCGACCGTCGAGACGGTGTTCACGCCGGGCCATACGACGGGCATGACTTCGTATCTCCTCGACGAGAGCCTCCTGGCGACGGGCGACGGGCTGTTCATCGAGAGCGTCGCGCGCCCGGACCTCGAAGACGGCGACGAGGGCGCGCCCGACGCCGCGCGGATGCTCTATGAGTCCCTGCAAGAGCGCGTGCTCACGCTGCCCGAAGACACCCTCGTCGGCGGCGCCCACTTCAGCGACGCGGCCGAACCCGCCGACGACGGAACCTATACTGCCCCGCTCGACCAACTGCTCACACAGATGGACGCGCTCACGATGGATGAGGACGAGTTCGTGGAACTGATCCTGTCGGACATGCCGCCGCGGCCGGCGAACTACGAGGACATCATCGCGACGAACCTCGGGCAGAACGCCGTCGACGACGAGGAGGCGTTCACCCTCGAACTCGGCCCCAACAACTGCGCCGCCAGCCAGGAATCGCTCGCCGGTGACTGAAGAGACCAATGGTGATTGATCCACTTCCGCTGCAACTGGCCGCAGAGCTGTTCCCCAACGGGATCAGTCGATACGCGGTCGGGGGGATGCTCGTCGGTCTCGGCGTGGTCGTGATCTACATCGGCACGGGCATTCCGGCCGGCGCGAGCACGTTCCTCGAATCGACGCTGTCGTATTTCTCCGACCAGTCGCGGTTCCAGCGGTACGTCTCCTCGCGGGACTGGCGGCTCGTCTTCACGCTCGGCATCGTCCTCGGCGGGCTGGCGTTCGCCGCGACAGTCCAGTCCGGGGTACTCACGACGTCGCTGTACGAACCCGGCTCGACCGGCGAACTGTACGAGGTTGGGGGCATCACGCTCTGGCTGACGGACGTCCAGCCTTGGCGGCTGTTCCTCGGCGGCATCCTCGTCGGGATCGGTACCCGGATCGGCAAGGGATGCACGTCGGGCCACGGCGTCTGCGGCGTCGGCTCGGCGTCGAAGACCTCCCTCGTCGGCGTGGCGACGTTCCTGCTCGTCGCCATCGTGACGGCCCAGGTCATCGCCGCACTGGGGGTGAGTCCATGAGTGACCGACATCCTCTCTTCGTGCCGCTGGTCCTCGTCGGCGGCCTGATCTTCGGATTCGGCCTCGGCTTCAGCCACATGGCGCGACCGGAGGTCGTGCTCGATTTCCTCCAGTTCGACGATCTCGGGTTGCCCTTCGTGATGTTCGGCGCGGCGATCGTCTCCGGAATCGCCTTCTGGGTGATGCCCCGGATTCGCGATAGCGCGCCGCTGACCGGAGATCTGTATGAACGGCGGCTGAAGTCGTTCGATCGGAACGTGCTGATCGGCGGCGCGATCTTCGGCGTCGGCTGGGGGCTGTCCGGCATCTGCCCGGGCGCGGCCTACGCCAGCCTCGGCATCGGCAACGTCACCATCCTGTGGGCGCTCGCCGGGATGTTCCTCGGCGCGTACGCGCAGGGCTACTGGCGGAGCCGATAGGGCCTCACCGCCGTCTGACGCGGTTTTAAGTACATTACGAAATAGCATCCGATCGGGCGCGCACCGGGTACCAGTGCTTGACGGCCTCGTACTGCCGGCCGTCGCGGCGAGTGCCGAAACGGCCGGTCTTCACGTTCCCATCCGCTCGCTGCGCGCCCGACCGCGAACGTTTCCCCCGGTGGACGGCGTCGTCGTTCCGCGACGACGCATCCCACATTCGAGCGATGGAGTCCGGACCGACGGGTCGAACGATCTCTCTATCGTAGCGTTTACACCGTTTTGCGCATCCGACCGCACGCGGTCGGGCGACCGAGTGTGCACTGACGTGCAAACGCTTGTACCATCGGTCGTGCCTCACGCACCGAGCAGCGCGGACTTCGTCCGGTCGAGGCTGTCCTGATCGACGACGAGCGCGAGCTGATCGCCGGGTTCGACGACGGTGCCGGGAAGCGGAATCGTCATGGGCTCGCCGTCGCGCCCGTGCGCGTAGACGCGCCCGAAGTCGTCGAGGTCGATGTCGTTCACCTTCTGCCCGACCGCCGGCGACCCCTCGGGGATCGTCACGGTGGTGAGTCGAAGCTGTTCGGTCAGCTCGCCGATGGCGTTGAAGCTGCCGCCCAAAAGCGCCGTCTTCGCGCCCGCCGCGCCGAGCCGCTCGGGGTAGATCACCTCGTCGACGTCCTCGGCGTACCGCTCGTAGATCTCCTCTCTGTAATCCTCGCTGATCCGCATCGCGACCCGGCAGCCGAACCGCTTGCCGATCATACAGACCGCGAAGTTCACGTTCGGATCGCCCGTGAGCCCGCCGACGGCGACCGCGTTCTCGACGCCCGCGCGCTTCAGTACCGACTCGTTGCTGCCGTCGCCCTCGACGACCTCGAAGCCGGCCTCGCGGGCGCGATCGGCCTTATCGGGATCGTTCTCGACGACGACGACGGGGTGTCCCTCCTCGAAAAGAATCCGGGCCGTCCGCGAGCCGACCCGTCCGTAGCCGACGATAATGTACGACATATGCCAACGTAACGCACTGGGGGTACAAAAGCGTGGACGTGTCGCGCGGACGGACCCCCGACAGCGCCCGGTGGAACGGACCCGGTGTCGTCCGGTGGGACGGACTCGGCACCGCCCCGCGGCCACCGCTATCTGAGCCACTCGCGGATCGTCTCGATCAGCGTAGAGAGGCGCCGGGTGCCGAAGAGCGCGACAAGCACCGCCCCGACCGTGTCGAAGACGAGATCGAGTATCGTGTCTCCGAGGCCGTACTGGACCAACACGGCCTCGACGCCGACCGCCGCCGCCCCCAGCCGGGCGAGAAATTCGAGGACTTCCCACAGCACCCCGAGCGAGAGCGTCACGAGCAGGATGAAAAGCGAGAGAAAGCGCGGGGGAAAGGAGACGGCGTCCGAGTGGAGATCGATGGCGCGCGCGGCCGCGTAGCCGACCGCAGCGACGATCATCGCCGAGAGCGTGTGCGTCAGGTGATCGTACCACCAGATCTCGTCGTAGAAGCCGACCATCCCGAGCGCGTGCAAAAGCACCGCGAGCGTCACGACGAACGTCAGTCCCGGCGAGAGGCGGAGGTCCCAGTCCCGGCGCAGCACCGCCGGGAGATACGTGACGGCCAGCGCGAGCACCGCGTTGACGACGATCCCCAGATTCACCGTCGCGATGCCGTACCCGAGGATGATAGCGATGGCCATCCGCATCGCGCTGGCGGCGAGGGCCGCGGCCTCCGAGCGGGCTGGCAGTCGCATACGCGGCGATTGGTGGTCGTCGACTAAAAGCGTCCGACCGCGTTCCGTGGTATGACGACACACGGAACGGTCTTATTGACGATTCCCCTACAAGCGATCGATGATGGCCACCACCCACGCACTGGCGGGAGTCGCACTCGCCGTGCTCGTCAGCGTTCTCTTCCCCGAGAGCGCCGCTGGAACCTCGGTGATTCCCATCGCCGCTGCCGCCCTCGGCGGGCTGTTCCCGGACTTCGACCTCTATGCGGGGCACCGCCGGACCCTCCACTTCCCGGTGTACTTCAGCGCGGCGGCCGCCGTCGGCGCCGTCGTCGCCGTCGCCGCGACGGTCCTCGCGCCCCAGACCGGTCTCGTCGCTATGTCGGCAGCGCTGTTTCTCGCGGCGGCGGCGCTGCACTCCGCGTCGGACGCGATCGGCGGCGGACTGGAGCTGAAGCCGTGGCTCGGGACGTCCGAACGGGCGGTCTACAGCCACTACCACGGCCGCTGGATCCGCCCCCGGCGGTGGATCCGCTACGACGGCTCGCCCGAGGATCTGCTCGCCGCGGTCGTTCTGGCCGCTCCAGCGGTCTACGCCTTCGATGGCCCCGTCCAGACCGGCGTGCTCGCCGCCGTCGGGATCTCCGCGGTGTACGTCCTCCTCCGCAAGCCGATGGTGATCGCCGTCGAGGCGGTCGTCGACGCGCTTCCCGAGGGCGTCGTCGTCCGACTGCCTGCCCGGTTCGTCGAGGACTTCCGGTAGCGCTCGTCGACTTCTCGACCGAACCTGACAGAGCGGGGTTTTTCACTCGCGCGCGAGTCGGAGTCGTATGGACATCCGACGCGCGCTGCTCGTCGACGCCTTCACCGCCGAACCGCTCGCCGGCAACGCCGCCGGCGTCGTCCCGGAGGCGAACGACCTCGCGACCGACCAGATGCGGGCGATCGCCCGCGAGCTCGCCGTCAGCGAGACGGCGTTCGTCCTCCCCTCGGAAACCGCGGACAGGCGTCTCAGATACTTCACACCGTCTCAGGAGGTCGATCTCTGCGGGCACGCGACGATCGCCGCGTACGCACACCTCTATGAGGACGGCGCCGTCGACCCCGGCGAGCACACCGTCGAGACGCACGTCGGCGTCCTCGACATCGAGATCGAGGACGACGGCACCGTCTGGATGACGCAGGAGTCACCGAGCGTCCGGCGCGTCGCGATCGACTACGAGCGGCTCGGTGAGGCGCTCGGCGTCGACCCGGCCACGCTCTCTGACGTGGGCGCGGACGCCCCGACCGCGGTCGCCTCGACCGGCCTCCCCTTTCTGATGGTTCCGGTGAACTTCCTCGAGAACCTCGGTCGCATCGACCCCGACCCCGCCGCGATCGAGGCGCTCGGCGACGAGTACGACGTCGCCGGCGTCTACGCCTTCACGTTCGACGCGCTCTCCGCCGACGCGACGTTACACGCCCGGGCGTTCGCGCCCGGACTGGGCGTGACGGAGGATCCGGTCACCGGGACTGCGGCCGGCGCCTGCGGCGCGTACCTGCGCGAGATCGGCGCGTTCGACGAGTTCCCCGACGAGATGCGCTTCGAGCAGGGCCACTACCTCGACCGCCCGGGTCGGATCCGCGTCCGCGTCGGCGCGGACGTCCGCGTGGGCGGCCGCGCGGTGACGTCTCTCGACGGCCGGCTGACGGTCCCGCCAGAAGACGACGACGACATCGTCGAGGCGTAAGGGGGAAGCGACCTCCGTTTCGCCGCTGCGAATCCCGCTCGATCGCTTACCCGATGTACCGGAGATCGTCGTCGGTCGGCATCCCCTGCTGTTGGCTCTGCATCTCTTGGATCTTCTCTGCGACCTCCTTCATCTCCTCGGCGCGTTCTTCGAGGGAGTCGTAGTCGACCTCGAAGTCGACGACCGATTCGAGCACCTCGAGTACGGCCTGCGCGCTCGAGGGATCGACGAGGTAACCGCTCGTCTCGCCCATCAGACAGGCGGCCGAGAAACCGCGCCGACCGCCGAGACCGAGCAGGAGGCCGCTGACGCCGACGATGCCGCCGGCGGGCTCACCCTCGCGGAACTCGACGCCGGCGTCCTCGAGCGCGTCGACCCCGTCCGCGTGGCTCACCGCGCCCAACACGTCCGGTTCGTCGACGAGTTCGCCGGTCGGAACGCCGCCGAGCGCGTAGACGTCGTCGACGTCGTACGTCGCGGCGACGTCGAGGAACGCGTCGGTGATGTGGTAGTGTCCCGAGTGCGACTGCGCTTGGTGGTCGCCGGTCAGGACCAAGAGGTCCCGCTCGCCGGTGTCGACCGCGTGGAACTCCGCGCAGGCGAGTTCGGCGACGCCCTCGTCGTCGACGGCCACCTGCGGCGGGAACTCGTCGGCGAAGACGCGCGCGACGAGTTCGGAGTCGAACTCCTCGAGCAGGTGCTCGGCCGCCAGCTTCCCGACGTGTCCGACGCCGGGGAGTCCCTCGATCAGCGCCGGGTCGCGGAGATCGGGCTCTGTGAGCGTCTCGATCTCGATATCGTCCATACACTCACTCGCGGACGCGGCGTTTAAGAGCGCGTCGGTACTCGCCGTAGGCGTCTTTGGGGTCGAACGGCGCCGGAGCGGAGTTCTCGGTCTCGCCGCCGCACTCCGGGCACGTCTCCGCGAGCGTGTACACCGGTCGGTCGTGGACGTCGCGCCAGCGTGCACACACGCGAATGTCTGATTTCATAGCCAGAACGATGTCACAAATTCCATAGTCAGAACCGTGTCGCAACGACGCCGACAGCCACGCGCTACTCGTCGTCCTCGTGTCGCTGCCGGTGGTACTCGGCGGTACCGCCGTCGGCTTCGATCGACTCGCCGGCGCGGCCGGCGGACGCCTCGAGGGCGTCCTCGGCGGTCTTGTAGTCGGGGGCCCGAACGCGAATGCGGTACTCGGGTGCGCCGACGTACGTGACTTCGAGGTCGATCTCCTCTGGGACCTCGCCGTCGTCGCCCTCGGCCGCCTGCAGCGCCTCCTTGATCCGGTCGACGCCGTCACCGGTCGGACACCGGAGGTCGACGTATCCCGTGACGTTCACGTAGGGGACCGAGACATTCTCGCGGGCCGTCTGGACGATGGCGTCGACCGCCTCGTCGTCGAGGTCGACGTCCTCCAGCGCGTCCGAACCGTGGATCGCCGCGGCCTCGAAGCCGTCATAGAGGGTCTCGAACTCGGCCAGCAGCGCGTTCGCGACGGCGCTGTACCGTTCGTCGTCGATGTCCTCGCCGAAGGCGACCTCCATCCAGTTGTCTGCCTTCTGCTCGTTTTTCCACTCCTGGATCTTGTCCTTGCGCTGGTGTTCGTTTACGTCCTTGATCGAGAGATCGATCTGCTGGGAGCTCTCGTTGACGTCGAGGACCTTCGCCACGACGGTCTGTCCCTCGCGGACGTGGTCGCGGACGTTCTTGATCCAGCCGCTTGCGACCTCGCTGATGTGACAGAGGCCGCGTTTGTTCTCGTACTCGTCGAGGTCGACGAAGACCCCGAAGTCCGTGATCTCATCGACCTCGCCGACGACGAGCTCACCCGACTCGGGCCATCCGCTGTACTTCATGTATTGAATCCTCCGAGCGGAGACTTACGCCTCGACCGAGCGGCGTTCGACCGTCTCGACGACCTCGCCGTGAATCTCGGCGTCGCCGCCGGTCGGCGTCGCGAGCGTCGTTCCACAGACGGCGCAGTTGACCGTCGTCGACGCCTTTCCGAAGATGACCTGCTCGTTGTCGCAGTCCGGACACTGAACGCGGTAGAAGTTTCCTGCCATCGTTACTCCTGGAAGCGGAGGCGACCGGCGCGCCATCCCTCTCGCATGTGGGCCTTGCCGCAGTCCGAGCAGATGTACTTCAGGTTCGTCTTCTTCGTCGGCTTGTCGCCACCGGGAACCTTCGAGAACTTGCCGGCGTTTCCGATCACTGCCTTGCCGCGGCGTGTCTGCCGCGCGTTCCACTTCATTCCCGTCGAGCGACCCGTTCGGACTTTCTCGACCTCGTGCTCGTGATGCCCGTCGCAGTTCGGGCAGTACGTGTTAAACCGGCGTGGCATTTCCATAGATATCGACCTTGTGCCTGTTTCGACATCGTCGGTTAAAACCCGTTTGGTTCGCGCCGACGTCGGCGAGCCCTTCGGACGCGCTCTCTCGGCGACCGTCTCCGAAGCGATTAAGCCCCGACTGAGCCAACGACGGAGTATGAAGAAGGTCATCATCCGCGGGGATCCCGGAATCAACCGTGGCGCGACGATCGAAGTCGACGGCGAGGAGGTCGTCTGCTTTTCGATCGACAGACAGAGCGACTACCACGGCGCTGACCGCCCGCAGCTGTGGTGCACCGTCGGCAGCGAGGACGAGCGCGAGGCTTTCGAGAAGCGCGAGTTCGTTCCGCACTTCCTCGACGTGGTCGCCGTCGACGCCGAGGCCGTGACGGTCGTCTCGAAGCGCGGCGCGTCGTAGATCGCCCCGCACGCCGCCGGGGCTCTTCACGGGCCATCGGTGCCCCCGATCGGTAGCGCGCCGGCGGTTCCCTTCTGACCGACGAAATTATCCTGCTCGACCCCCGCGATCAGACCCGTCCTTCGGCGTCTCAGATATCACCTGTGATATCGTGACGCGAACGTTGATAATACCCGGAATATGCGGCGGTGTGCGGTTATCAGCTATTGAAAACGCGCGCGTGGACTTATATCGCCCGTCGGGTGAACTGGGCGTATGCGCTTCCTCGATACGTACGAACGCGTTCTGTGGACGACGATGGACGTCCTCGGCGTCTCGCGCTCGGTCGCGCGGAAAGTCCTCGTCGCGGTCGGTATTCAGTTCGGGATTTCGATCGCACAGGCGGGGCTCCCGTGGTTCGTCGCGGGCGAGACCCAGACGCTGCTCTCGGCGGTGCTCCTCGCGGGCGCGGTCGTCGCCTTCGTCAACACCGTGCTGATCGTCCGTCGCGACGTCGTCGAGCCGATCGAAGACCTCTCTGCGTCGGCCGCGGCCGTCGCCGCCGGCGACCTCTCTGCGTCCCCGCCGACGTTCGACGGCGACGACGAGGTGGCGCGGCTCGTCGAGGACTTCGGCGATATGCACGAGCACCTCCAGTTGGTCTCCGCGCAGGCGACCGCGATGGCCGACCAAGAGTTCGACGACCCGGTTCTCGAGGAGCGGCTCCCGGGGGAGTTCGGCGATTCGCTCGGCCGCATGGCGACCGACCTGACGGCGCACACCCGAGCGCTCCAGCGACTCGTCGACGCCTTCGGCGAGGCGACGGAGCGGGCCCGCGAGGGCGATCTCACGGCGCTCGTCCCGGCAGACGAACTGGCCGCCGAAGACGACCGCTACGGCGAAGTGGCCCGGTCGTACAACGAGTTCGTCCGGACGCTCTCGGCGACGATCGGCGACGTGCAGTCGTTCGCCGATCAGGTCGCGGAGATGAGCGACCAGGCGCAGACGCACGTCCGGCGCGCGACCGAGTCGAGCGAGGCGGTCGCCGCCGCCGTCGACGAGATCGAGGACGGGGCGGACACCCAGACCGAACACCTCCAGACGGTCGCCTCGGAGCTGTCGACGCTCTCGGCCACCGTCGAAGAGATCGCCGCCTCCGCCGACGAGGTCGCTGGGACCGCCGAGCGCGCCGCCGAGCGCGGGCGGGCGGGCCGCGACGTCGCGACGACGGCGATGGAGGAACTCGACGCGGTCGAGGCGCGGATCGACGAGACGGCGACCGCCGTCGAGGAGCTCGCGGCGCTCATCGAGGAGATCGACGAGATCGCCGAGTTCATCGACGAGGTGGGATCGCAGACGGATCTCCTCGCGATCAACGCCTCGATCGAGGCGGCCCACGCCGGCGACGCCGGCGACGGGTTCGGCGTCGTCGCTCGCGAGGTCAAGGCGCTGGCGGAAGACACCCGCGAGTCCGCCGACGAGGTCTCCGCGCTCATCGAGGAGGTCACGGAGCGCTCGGAAGCGACGCTCGAAACCGTCCACGAGACCGACGCGCAGGTCGAATCGAGCGTCGGAACGGTCGAGGAGGCGATCGAGGAGTTCGAGACGATCGTCGACGACGTCGAGGGGATCGACGCCAGCGTCCGCGAGGTGAGCGAGGCGACGGATCAGCAGGCGAACTCCTCACAGGACGTCGCCGCGCGCGTCGACGAAGTCGCGAACATCTCCGAGGAGACCTCCGCACAGACCACCGCTGTCGCCGACGACGCCTCGAAGCAGTCCGAGTCGCTCCGCGAACTCCAGTCGCAGGCGAGCGCGCTCTCCGATCGCGCGAACGGCCTCGACGACCTCGTCGGCTCCTTCGAGGTGCTGGAGGACCACCGAGACCGGATTGCCGACGTGATGGGCGACCGCGAGAGCGACGGTTCGACGGCTGACGAGGCCGTCGGCGGCTTCGACTTCGGGCAGGAGACGGACGGCGTCGAGCCCGCCGTTGATCGTACAGAGCGCTCGGCGGCCTCGGCTGCGACCGACGACTGATACGGATCTCGCCGCTCTCAATCCGCTCTCGCCGTGCCGTCGGTCGGTAGCGCTATCGCTGTGTAATCCTTCTCTCTCTGGCGTACAGCCGGCACCGCAGATCCCGCGCCGACGTGCCGGGCAACCGCTTTCCCGACGCGGGGTGAATGTCACGTCACGGGAGTTCTGCCCCCGTTTTCCTACATAAACGCTCGCGTGCAACGGCACGGCCGCGTGCAGTCTATACCCTTATCCGTCCGCCGGTCGAATCCGGGCGTATGAAGCTAGTGCCGGACACGAGCGCGGTCATCGACGGCCGCGTGTCCGAGCGTGTCGAGTCCGACGGCGCCGAGGTGTCGGTGTTGGTTCCCGAGGCCGTCATCGGCGAGCTCGAATCACAGGCCAACGACGGCCTCGACACGGGCTGGGAGGGGCTCGAAGAGCTCCAGCGTCTCACGGCGCTCGCCGACGACGGCGCTCTCGAGGTTCGATACGTGGGCCGGCGGACGAAGCCCAGTGAGGCGACCGGAGCACACGAGGGCGACATCGACGCGCTCATCCGGGAAATCGCTGACGAGGAGGGCGCGACGCTCCTGACGAGCGACGTCGTCCAAGCGGAGGTCGCGAAGGCGAAGGGCATCGACGTCGAGTACGTCGAACCGCGAGCGCGGGGCTCCGGCGGCCTCATCATCGAGGAGTTCTTCGACGAGCAGACGATGTCGGTTCATCTCAAGACCGGAACGAAGCCGAAGGCCAAGCGCGGGGCCATCGGCGAGATGCACTATCAGACCATCCGGGAGGAGACGACCGAAGAGGCACAGATGAAAGAGTGGGCCGACGACATCGAGAACACCGCTCGCTCGGACCCGGACGGCTTTCTCGAACTCTCCGAACCGGGAATGAGCATCGTCCAGTACCGCGATTACCGCATCGCGATCGCTCGTCCCCCCTTCGCCGACGGCATCGAGATCACGGCCGTCCGTCCGATCGTCAAGACTGATCTCGAAGACTACGAGTTCGCCGACGAGCTCAAAGACCGCCTGAAGGAGCGCCAGCGCGGCGTCCTCATCGCCGGCTCCCCGGGCGCGGGGAAATCGACGTTCGCGCAGGCGGTCGCCGGGTTCCTCGCCGACAGCGACTACGCGGTCAAGACGATGGAGAAGCCGCGCGACCTGCAGGTCGGCCCCGAGATCACGCAGTACACCGCCCTCGGCGGCGATATGGCCAAGACCGCCGACTCGCTCCTCTTGGTCCGCCCCGACTACACGATCTACGACGAGGTGCGGAAGACCGACGACTTCGGCGTCTTCGCGGATATGCGCCTCGCCGGCGTCGGGATGGTCGGCGTCGTCCACGCGACCCGCGCCATCGACGCGCTCCAGCGCCTCGTCGGCCGCGTCGAACTCGGGATGATCCCGCAGGTCGTCGACACCGTCGTCTACATCGAGGACGGCCGCGTCGACACCGTCTACGACGTCACGACCGAGGTGAAGGTCCCCGAGGGGCTCACCGCCGAGGACCTCGCGAGGCCGGTCATTCAGGTCGCCGACTTCGAGACCGGCAAGCCGGAGTTCGAGATCTACACCTTCAACCGGCAGGTCGTCACCGTCCCGCTCGGCGACGGCGAGCGCGAGGAGAGCGGCGTCGGCCGCCTCGCCCGCCAGGAGATCGAACGCGAGATCCGCTCGATCGCCCGCGGACACGTCGACGTCGAACTCAAGGGACAGAACAAGGCGGTCGTCTACGTCGAGGAGGACGACATCTCCTACGTCATCGGCAAGGGCGGCGGCCGCATCTCCGACGTCGAGGACCGCCTCGGCATCGACATCGACGTCCGGACGCACGCCGAAAAGCCCTCCTCGTCGCCCGCTTCCGCCTCCGGAAGCGGCGATTCCGGACGCGCCGGCGCGTCAGACGGCATCGTCGTCACGCCGGAGGTCACCTCTCGCCACGTCGTCGTCCGGCTGGACGAACACGTCGGCGAGACGGTCGAGATCCGCGCCGACGGCGAGTACCTCTTCACCGCGACGGTCGGCCGCGGCGGAGACATTCAAGTCTCCCGCGGGAGCGCCATCGCCGACGAACTCGAAGCCGCGATCGACCGGAAACAGCAGCTTACCGTACACCCGGCCTAACGCGTCAGGGTCTCGGTATCGCCCTCGGCGAAACGCTCTCGACTCTCGGTATCGCCCCGCCGAACCGGACGATTCTTCCCCCGAGCCTCACACCCTCGAGTATGGACTCGGACACGCCGCCGGCGGAGGTGCTCGACGAACTGTTCGCGACGATCGAGGACCGGAGAGAGACGCTTCCGGAGGGCTCTTACACCGCGTCGCTTTTCACCCACGAAAAGGGGAAAAACGCGGTCTTAGAGAAGCTCGGCGAGGAGGCGACCGAGACGATCCTCGCCGCGAAAGACGGCGACGAGGACGAACTGCTGGCCGAGAGCGCCGATCTGGTCTATCACCTTCTCGTCCTGCTCGCGATGGGGGACGTCACGCTCGATGACCTCCGTGTGGAACTCCGAGAGCGGTTCTGAACCGGCTCGATTCCCGCGCTGTCCGAAGGTCATTCGGCGCTTTTGGTGGCCTCGATGCCACTCCTCAGCGACGTCGATATCGCTTCGCGAACGCATATACGAGTCCGCGTTCAAGCGGTCCTATGAGCGGCCACAGTCCCGAACACGCGGGATGGTTCACGGATCTCGATCCCGGCGACCTCGACGCAGCGGCACGCCAAATCACTGACGGTAGCGCCGACCAGCCCAGAAACTGGCCCGCCGTGGCGGTCCAATCCGGCTTCGCAGACGACGAAGACGGCTACTACGACGCGCTGCACGAGGCGACGGTCCACGCCACGCGCGAGGCAGTCAAAGCCCGAGAAACCTCGGGAGACCAACAGCTCCAGTATAGTGTCGCAGCTATGGACGACACAGAGCGCACCGCGAACGAGCTCGCTGAGCGCCTCGCCGAGTGGGCCGGATCGCTCGCGAGCGGCGTCGACGGTCGCGAGGACGTTCCCGGCGGCGTCGACGGGGCGCGCGAAGTCGCCGACTGGACGGCGGAGACGCCGGCCGAGGCGCGGGTCGTCTCGCTGGCGGAACGGATCGTCGACCTCGACGAGGAGCGCGCGGACCTGCGGGCGTTCGTCGAGTCGCACGCGCCGGAAGTCGCGCCGAACCTCTCGGCGATGGCCGGCCCCGTGCTCGCCGCCCGGCTGCTCTCGCTCGCCGGCGGCCTGGAGTCGCTGGCGAAGAAGCCCGCCGGCACGGTGCAGGTACTGGGCGCGGAGGACGCGCTGTTCGCCCACCTCCGCGGCCGCGGGTCCTCACCGAAGCACGGCGTCATCTTCACCCACGAGTACGTCCGCGGGACGCACCCGGACGACCGGGGGTCTGCCGCGCGGGCGCTCGCGGGCAAACTCGCCATCGCGGCCCGTATCGACCACTACTCGGGGGAGTACAAGCAGTCCGTCCACGACGACCTCGACGCGAGAATGGCGTCCATCCGCGAGCGGGAGGTGTCCCGATGACCCGCGACCTCCCCGCGGGCGTCGAGCGGCGGCGATTCGACGGCCGCGACCGACTCGCCACCCCCGGCGAACCGGTGTACGGCGAGCCGCAGGACGAGGACGGTTGGCGCGCGTGGGACGCCGGCCGATCGAAACTCGGCGCGATGCTCGAGCTCGGAATGGACCTCGGCCTCGCAGGCGACGAGAGCGTCCTCTACCTCGGAGCCGCGTCGGGAACGACTGTCTCGCACGTCGCCGACTTCGCCGGCCCCACCTACGCCGTCGAGTTCGCCCCGCGACCGACACGCGACCTCCTTGGCGTCGCGGCGTCGCGGCCGAACCTCTTTCCGCTCCTGAAGGACGCCCGCGCCCCGGAAACGTACGCACACGTCGTCGAGTCCGACCTCGACTGCCTCGTCCAGGACGTCGCGACGCGCGGGCAGGCAACGGTCGCGCTGCGGAACCGACGGTTTCTCGCCTCCGACGGGCGGCTCATCGCCGCGATCAAAGCCCGGAGCGAGGACGTCCTCAGCGACCCCGCTGACGTCTTCGAGGGCGTCCTCGAGGAACTCCGAGAGGGGTACGAGCTCATCGAGACGCGGCGGCTGGACCGCTTCCACGACGACCACCTCGCGGTCGTCGCGGAGCCGCGCTCGGCCGACGCCCGCTAACCGGAGTTCCCCAGCGGATGGGCGACGCGTTCGCCGCGGCCCGCGACATATTTAATCGGCCGCCGCAAACCACGGGGCGATGGAGCTAGGGTCGGCGGACGCCTTCGACCGGATGGGTACCCTCGGCGTCGAAGAGGAGTTCTACATCGTCGACGAACGCGGTCGTCCGACGTCCGGTATCGGTGAGCTCGTCTACGAGCACCCCCCGGGGGGGATCCTCGAAGACCGGATCGACCACGAACTGTTTCAGTGCACGATCGAGACGCAGACGCCGCTGATCGAGGACGTCGACGCGGCGGGTGAGGCGATCCGCGCGGTCCGCGAGGCGCTCGTCGAGCACGCCGCCGACCACGGCTACCGGATCGCCGCCGCCGGCCTGCACCCCGCGGCGAAGTGGCGCGAACTCGACCACGCAACCAAGCCGCGGTATCAGTCCCAACTGGACCGGATCCAGTACCCGCAGCACCGGAACACGACCTCGGGACTGCACGTCCACGTCGGCGTCGACGACGCCGACAAGGCGACGTGGATCGCGAACGAACTCCGCTGGTACCTCCCACCGGTGCTGGCGCTCTCTGCGAACTCGCCGTTCTGGTGCGGCTTCGACACCGGTCTCGCGTCGGCGCGCGCGAAGATCTTCGAGGCGCTTCCGAACACCGGGATGCCCACGCGCTTCGCCGATTTCGAGGCGTATCAACGGTTCGAGCGCCGGATGGTCGAACTCGGGTCGATCGAGGACCGCGGGGAACTCTGGTACGACGTCCGGCCGCACACCGGCCACGGGACCGTCGAGGTCCGCACGCCGGACGCCCAGACCGACCCGGACGCCACCCTCGCGTTCGTCGAGTACGTCCACGCGCTCGTCGAGGACCTCGCCACCCGATACGAGGACGGTGAGTCGGGGACGGCCATCCGTCGGGAACTCCTCGATGCGAACAAGTGGCACGCGATGCGCTACGGGCGTGACGCGTCGTTCGTTACTCGTGACGCCGAGGACACAGTGACGCTCGAGGAGTTCGTCGCCGCCGAAACCGAGCGGCTCGGCGCTGTCGGTCTCCGCCGACTCCTCGATGCGGAGAGTCCGACGATCCGCCAACGGCGGCTGTACGACGAGTCGGGCCTCGATGCGCTCTGTGAAGCGCTCTGTCTCGACTGATCGGGGCGCTTTCTTCTCACCCGACAGGGCGCGCCCGCCGGTCCACGCGAGAAAGGCTTTTGGCTCGTGAGTTTTGACCTTTCGAGTAGAACACGATGTCCCCCAGTGACCCAATCGACGAGCGAGACGAGAGCGACGAGAGCCGGGAAGAGAACCGCGAGAGCCGGGAACGCGGCGCGGACGGCATCGGCGCGGCCGATGCGTCTGACACCGACGCGGACGAGTTCGACACCGATTCGGAGGGAACCAACGCGCGAGCGCGGCTGGAAGCCGAGGCCGACCGGGCCGTCTCGGAGTTCGACGAGGGCATCGTCGACCTCCTCGCGTGGCTCCTCGACACCGAAACGCGCGCTCGGATCTACGTTTACCTCCGACAGCACCCGCACTCGACGAGCGAGGAGGTCGCCGACGGAACGGGGTTGTACCCGAGCACGGTCAGAGAGGCGCTCGCCGAACTCCACGACGAGGAGACGGTCAAGCGCCGCAAGCGCGCGAGCGCCGGCGCGGGGAACAACCCCTACGAGTACACCGCTATCGCGCCGAGTGAACTGGTCCGCGGCGTCGTCGGGCAGGTCCAATCGGAGCTGAACACGGTGTTCAACCTCGATCGCAGCCTCGGCGGTGGTCCAGAGGACGACGAAAGCGGTGCCGGAGCCGACAGCGGCCCCATCAACATCACCGTCGACGACGCGGGAGACGAGCGGCGCGGGGACGAACGCGGCGATGACGCGGTCGATGAAAGCGGGACCGACAACGACGTTGACTCCGACAGGGACGCGGATTCCGACAGAGACGCGGATTCCGACGGCGCAGACGGGCGCGACGGCGACACCGACCGTTGATACCGTCGCCCCTCGTTGATTCCGGGGATCATCGTCTCTCACCGGTACTTTCGCGTCATTTTTAACGTTCCCCGGACGAGGTATCTGCAATGACCGGGCCTTGGACGGAGTGGGACCACGTGCTGAAAGTGGACCCGGACAAAGACCTCGTCGAAGGCGAGACGTTCGCGGACGTCTGCCAGACGGGCACCGACGCGATCGAGATCGGCGGGACGCTCGACATCACGACCGAGAAGATGCAGCGCGTCGTCGACGCCTGCGCGACATACGATGTGCCGCTGTATCAAGAACCGTCGAACCCCGCCGTCGTTATCGAATCCGATCACCTCGATGGGTATCTCATCCCGACGGTGTTCAACGCCGAGTCCTCCTTTTGGGTCACCGGCGCGCACAAAGAGTGGGTCCGAATCGACGGCCCGCTCGACTGGGACCGGACGACGACGGAGGCGTACATCGTGCTGAACCCCGAGGCGTCGGTCGCGGAGCTGACCGACGCCGACACCGACCAGACCGCGGCTGACGTCGCCTCCTTCGCGGCCGTCGCCGAGAAGATGTTCGGCCAGGAGATCGTCTACGTCGAGTACTCCGGCACCTTCGGCGACACCGAGAAGGTCGCGGCCGCCCGCGACGCCCTCGAGGAGTCGACGCTGTTCTACGGCGGCGGGATCGGCGACTACGACGCCGCCTACGAGATGGGCAAGCACGCCGACACCGTCGTCGTCGGAGACCTCCTCCACGACGAGGGCGTCGACGCCGTCCGCGAGACCGTCGAGGGCGTCAAAGACGCCCACGCCGAGATGATCGCCGAGTAGCGCGCTCCCGCGCCCGCTCTCACTCCAGCCGTCCTCCGCCTCGAATCCCCGTCCGAGAGCCACCGTCCCGAACTTTCACCAGCGGACCACCTCCCGAATTTCCGTCTGAGGACTCCCGTCTCGAGTCTGTGTTCCGCCGTCACGTCGTCTGCGCCCTGCGCTCCCGCGTTCGACCCCCGTGGCTAGCCGGTCGATCCGGTGGCTCTCGTTGCGGAGGACCCGCTCGATGAGTCGGGCGGCGACCGCGACGCCGAAGAACGTCACGCCGGCCGCGAGCACCGGACCGACGACCGGGACCGCACCCACCCCGAACCGTCCGACCCCCACGGCGACGCCGACTCCCGCGAGCGCGAGCGCGAGCCGTCGAATCGCCGGCGAGCGAACGAACCGTGCCGCGGTCGAACGGACAGATTCCGAACGTCCGCCGCTCCACGCGAGAGCGGCGATGCCGACCACCGCGCCGTACCACACGAGACAGGCGAGGAGCGCCGCGATGCCGAGTCCGGCGAGTGCGGCGGGACCGGCGGTCCCGCTTACTGTCAGCTGCCCACCGAGTTCACCTCCCGCGCCGCCGCCGGCACCGAACAGCCCGCTGACTCCGCCGGCACGGAGCAGTCCCGCCCCGACGAGGGCGGCGCCCGCCGGAATCGCGGCGGCGGCGACGACGGCACTCGCGCGGAACCCCTCGATTCCCAGCCGCGGCCACGCGCGGAACGCCGAGACCACGACCTCGCGGTCACGGGCCGACACGACGACGTAGCCGGCGAGCAGGACGCCCAAAAGCGGCACTCGACCGGTCGCGAGGACGAGGAGCGTGCCGACGACGAACGCCTCGGCGGCACCGGCGTGGGGGCCGTTGGCTTCGTCGTTGCGGCCGCCTGTCCCCGGCCTGTCCTCGCTCCGACTGTCCGCCCGCTCGTCGCGACGCCGATTGTTCCGACGGCGTCGACGGACTGACGCCGCGAGCGCGCTCGCGACGGCGGTGCCCGCGTCGACGACGACGTCGACGGTGGTTTGCTGCTGCATCGCACCGGAGTGGTCCCGTGCTCCTATATGAACGCTCGCCGGCGCCCGAGGCCGTCCCGTGTGTGGGTGACACACTCCGGGTCCGAACCGCCCGTTTTTAAGACCGGGCGGCCGGAATCACGGGGTATGAAAGGCAGAACCTACACGGCCGACGCCGAGCCCGGCGAGGCGGTCACCGTCGCCGGCTGGGTCCACGAGGTCCGGGACCTCGGCGGCATCGCGTTCCTCATCCTCCGGGACAAATCGGGGAAGATCCAGATCAAACTCGAGGAGGATTCGATGGACGCCGACCTCGTCGAGACCGGTCTCAACGTCTCCCGCGAGAGCGTCGTCTCGGTCGCCGGCTCGGTCAAAGAGGAGCCGCGCGCGCCGACGGACGTCGAGATCGTCCCCGAGTCGATCGACGTGCTCGCGGAATCCGACACGCAACTCCCGCTCGACCCCTCCGGGAAGGTCGACGCCGAGCTCTCGACGCGCTTGGACAACCGGACGCTCGACCTCCGAAAGGAGGAGGTGAAGGCGGTCTTCGAGATCCGCGCGGAGGTCCTCCGGTCCGCGCGCGAGGCGTTCCGCGACCTCGGCTGCACGGAGATCAACACGCCGAAGATCGTCGCCACCGGGACGGAGGGCGGCACGGAGCTGTTCCCGATCACGTACTTCGGCGAGGAGGCGTTCATGAACCAGTCGCCGCAGCTGTTCAAGCAGCTGATGGTCGGCTCCGGCCTCGAGCGCGTCTTCGAGATCGGGCCGATCTTCCGCGCCGAAGAGCACAACACGCCCCGGCACCTCAACGAGGCGACGTCGATCGACTTCGAGTCGGCGTTCGTCGACCACGCCGAGGCGATGGACGCCTGCGAGCACGTCGTCAAGAGCGCTTACGAAGGCGTCGCCGAGAACTGCGAGCGACAGCTCGAACTGCTCGGGCTCGACGATGAGTTCGAGGTCCCCTCCGGGGAGTTCCCGCGGCTCACCTACGAGGAGGCCATCGAGCGGATCAACGCGACGGGCGAACTCGACGAACAGCTCGTCTGGGGCGACGACCTCCCGACGGAGGGCGAGCGCGCACTCGGCGACGACGTCGGCGAGCACTACTTCATCACCGACTGGCCGAGCGAGATCAAGCCGTTCTACATCAAAGACCACGACGACGACGACCAGCTCTCGACCGGCTTCGACATGATGCACCCGCGGATGGAACTCGTCTCCGGCGGGCAGCGCGAACACCGCTACGACCGCCTCGTCGAGGGCTTCGAACAGCAGGGGCTCGACCCCGACCAGTTCGAGTACTACACGAAGATGTTCAGATACGGGATGCCGCCGCACGCCGGCTGGGGTCTCGGCGGCGAGCGCCTCGTGATGACGATGCTCGGATTGGAGAACATCCGCGAGGCCGTGCTGTTCCCGCGCGACCGACAGCGTCTGTCGCCGTAGGCGACGACGCGGCAACGAGTGCGGGAGCTCGGTAGAGCTCCGCTCTACCGGTGTTCCCGCGAGATCGCCAACGTCTGAGCCCGTAGGGCAAAGACGTGGCGAACCAACGAGACGAGCGCTAGCGAGTCTCGTCAGACCGGCAGCGTCTGTCGCCGTAGGCGGCGACGCTCTCCGTTCGGCGCTGATCGCTCGCCGACCGGCGAGGTCCCGCGCGGCCGGAAATCGCGCCCGATTTAACGGCGGACGCGCAACCGACGCCAATGACCGACGAGGCGGCGGCGTTCGTGCCCGGGCACGTCACGGGCTTTTTCAGCGCGCATCCGGACGAGGACCCCTCGGTCGCGGGCTCTCGCGGTGCGGGCATCACGCTGTCGCACGGCGTCGACGTCCGAGTCGAGCGCGCCGCGGCCGACGGCGACGCCCCCGCGGTCGCGCTGAACGGCCGGTCCATCGCGGTCGACGCCGTCACCCGCGTCTTGGACGCGCTCGACGCGCCCGACGCGAGGGTGGAAGCCGAGACGTCGCTGCCGCTCGGGGCCGGGTTCGGCGTCTCCGGTGCGATGGCGCTCGGGACCGCGTACGCCGCGAACGCGGCGTACGACCGCCGCCGAAGCGAGAACGACCTCGTCGCGGTCGCCCACCGCGCCGAAGTCGAGGCCGGGACCGGCCTCGGCGACGTGGTCGCGCAGGCCCGCGGCGGGCTTCCGATCCGACTCGACCCCGGCGCGCCGGGGCACGGGCGCCTCGACGGCGTCCCGGAGAGCCCGCGCGTCGAGTACGTCTCCTTCGGCCCCCTGTCGACCGAGGAGGTCCTCGCCGGGGACACGAACGCGCTCACCGCGGCCGGCGAGCGCGCGCTCGCGGACCTCCGCGAGGACCCCACCCCCGAGCGCCTCGTCTCGCTCTCGCGCCGCTTCGCTCGCGAGGCCGACCTGTTGACCGACCGGGTCGCAGACGCTATCGCGGCCGCCCGCGCCGAGGGCGGCGACGCCGCGATGGCGATGCTCGGCGACACCGTCTTCGCGTTCGGCCGCGACCTCTCGGCGGCCGGCTACGAGCCCGAGGTCTGCTCGGTCCACTCGGCGGGGGCGACGCTCCGACCGGCAGACTGGGGCGTCCCGGAACGCACTCGGTAGCTGACCGGGGCCGAATCGGCTCGCTTTTCCCGCCACCGATACTTCTCCGGGTATGAGCGAGATCGACGTGCCGGAGAGCCACCCCCGGTACCAGTCGCTACTCACGCGACACCGCATCGAGGCGGGCGTCGAAAAGGGCATCACGAGCAAACAGGGCCTCATCGCCGAGGGGCGCGGCGAGGCGTTCGACTACCTCCTCGGCGAGCGGACGATCGACTCGGCCGACCGGGCCGAACGCGCCGCCGCCGCGCTTTTGCTCCTCGCAGAGCGCCCCGTGCTCTCGGTCAACGGCAACGTCGCGGCGCTCGTGCCCGGCGAGATGATCGACCTCGCCGCCGCGGTCGACGCCGATATCGAGGTGAACCTCTTCAACCGGACCGAAGAACGGATGGACGCGATCGCCGCACACCTCCGCGAACACGGCGCCGAGGAGGCGGGCGTTCAGATCAAGGGACTGACCGCCGACGCGCGCATCCCCGGCCTCGACCACGAGCGCGCGAAGGTCGACGCGGACGGCATCGGCGCGGCCGACGTCGTGCTCGTTCCCTTGGAGGACGGCGATCGGGCGGAGGCGCTCGCGGCGATGGGGAAATCCGAGATCGTGATCGATCTGAACCCGCTGTCGCGGTCCGCGCGGGCCGCCGCGGTTCCGATCATCGACAACATCATCCGCGCCGTGCCGAACGTCACGGCGCACGCTCGGGAGCTCCGGGGGGCCTCGCGCGAGGAACTGGAAGCGATCGTCGGCGAATTCGTCGGAGCGGAGGCGCTCGAAGCGGCCGAAACGACGATCCGTTCGGGGGATCTGGATTAGTTCTCCCGGAGTTCTTTCTCCGAGAGCGCCTCGTTGAGGTCGTCGCGGACGAACTCGCCGGTCTCTCTGTCCATCGCGGTCGTGACGATCCGGTTCTCCTGCACGCTGGAGCCGTCTCTGAGCAACAGGCGGACGTTCCCGTTGTCGTCGGCGCGGGTCACCTTCGCTCTGAGCCCTGTCCGCGACCCCGTGCCGCCGGCGTCGATCGGTCCGGGGACGATCTTCTTCACGTGCGGGTGATCCGCGACGACGCCGATCGCTTTTCTGCCACCGCGCCCGCCGATGAGCGTCGAGTGCGCCCCACCGAGCTTCTCTCTCGGGGGCGTCTCGACCACCTCCAGTGTGCGCTCGCCGCGGCGGTCGAGCACGCGCGAGACGGGGTCCTCGCCGGCGACACGGTAGAACTCGTGGTGCAGTTGCGCGCGCGCCTCCCGGAGGACCTCGCGATCGCCCGACGCGAACACCGTCTCCGGGCGCTTGCGCCGGATCTCGTCGGCGACGCGCCCCGCGAAGTTCCGGAGCTCGACGACCTCCGCCTCCGGGTCCGCCTCGGGAACGGTCGTCAGGGCGGTCTCTCCCACGACGTCCTCGCCGTCGAGCATCGTCAGCTCCGCCCGGTCGCGCTCGAACGCGACGACGACGGCGTCGCAGTTCGACGTATTACAGACCAGACAGTAGTCGCCGGGGCGTTCGAGGGGCGTTCCGCACCGCCGGCAGTCCATAGCGGCCGAACGCGACGTGAAAATAAAAGCGCGGCTATACAGTGGCGTTCGCACGTCTCCGCGCACTCGACCGCACGCAGTCCATGCGATCGGATGCGCAATCGGGTGCGGACGCCCCTATAGCTCTCTCGGGGACGTCTTCAGGTACTCGCGGAGGAGCACCGTGGCGTACGCGCCCGACGGAAGCGAAAACGCGAGGTCGTACGCGTCGTCGTCAGCGCCGTCCTCACCGTCGCGTTCCGTCTCACCAGCGGCCGCGTCGACGGCGACGCGCGTCCGCAACAGCACGGCGCGGCGCGTCCCGGTGGAGTGAAACTCGTCCGGCAGGTCGAAATCGGCCGGTTCGAGGCCGAGATCCTCGAGCACGTCGCGTTCGACCTCGCCCGGCTCGCCGTCAGCGAGGTCGGTGTCGGTGCCGACGAGCGGTGCGGTCACGAACGCGCGGCCGCGCTCGCAGTGGCGCGACATCACGTCGACGCGTCGCTCGCTCGCGACCTGCGTCCGATCGGTGTCCGGGCGGTAGAGTCCCTCTGGGGCGTCGGCGTCGGCGAAGCACACCACGTCCCCGGCGACCGGACGCGAAAGCGGGAGACCGCGCTCGAGGCGCTCGCTGACGATGCGGTTGAACGCGTACGACTGCGCGGCGTTGACGAACAGCCGCTGGAGGTTCCGCGGGACGGCCTCAAGGGCGTGCCGCCAGTCCGCGGGCGTCTCGTCGCCGCGCTCGGCGAGGCGATGCAGCATCGAGCGCTCGAAGCGCAGCGCGCCCGGCATCCGGTCGAGCGCGGCGTTCCAATCGGGGTCGGCCGACTCGGCTTGGTCGTCGACGAACGCCCTGGCGGCCCGGGTCGACTCGGGCTCGGCCTCTGCGGGGTTGCCGACGTACGTCAGGACCGCCTCGCGCCACTCGCGGCGAGCGACGCACAGGCCCACCTCGTGGGTGACGGGCCGTCGGCTCCCGAAGCGCTGGTGCCCGAAGTAGTTCGGTACCGCGACGTCAACGGGGCTGTCGCCGGCGGCGGTCCCAGTGTCGATGTCGGCGGTCCCGGCGCCGTCGCCGTTGGCACCGGCTAACCGGTCCGGCGCCTCCGTCTCGCCGGCGACGAACGCGTGCAGTTCGGCCGTGATCGCGTCGACGGGATCGGCGTCGGCGTCGCGGACGCGAATCTCGAAGGCGTTGCCGGCCAGGTCGCCGAAGTGGAGCGAGCGGCCGATCCGCCCGAGGACCTCGAGATCCGCCCCCCCAATCGAAGGAAGGCCCTCCCCCGAGAGCTCGTCGGGGTCGACGTTCGCGAGGCTGAAAAGCTGTGTCGTGACCGCGTGCTTGTCCTTCGTCCCGGCCCACGAGACCCGCTCGCGGCTGATCCCGAGCGCGTCAGACAGCCGGCGCGCGAAGTCGTTGGTGTCCCACTTCCGCAGCGTCGCCCGCACGAGGAGATGCGGGTAATCACCCGATTCGACCTCCAGCGGCTCCGGCTCCATCGTCTCCAGTTCGCGAACGCGGAAGTCCTCGGGGGTCGTTCGCAGACGGCCGCCGGTCCCGTCGGCGTCGCTGGCGTAGTACTCGATGCCGACGCGCCGTTCGATCGGATGTGCCTCGCGCATCTGGTCGCTCCCGACTTCCCGCCCGGGGAGTAAGGCCCCTCCGGTTCGAGGGGGACCCCCGCCCGGTTCGAGGGATCGAGGACCCGACTCGGGGACCCCCGCCCGGTTTGGGGCCGGTCGATCGGTGCGCGGGGCTACTGTGGATCGCCGCTCCGACCGCTCTCGGAATCTCCAGCGCCGTTCTCGTCGCCCGCTGATTCGGTTCGCATCCCCGTGATCTCGAAGCGCGCCCCGCCCGCCTCGGACTCGCCGACCGCGACGTCCCAGCCGTGGGCCTCCGCCGCGGCGGCGACGATGTTCAGCCCGAATCCCGTCCCGCCGGCGTCGGTGGTGTACCCGTACTCGAAGACGCGCTCTCGGTCGGCCGCGGGGATCCCCGGCCCGTCGTCCTCGACGGCAACCCCGCGGCCGTCGGCGAGCCCTGCGACCGTCACGGTGACCCTTTCACCGGCGTCGGCGGAGTCGGCGCCGTCGCGGCGGCACCCGTGTCGAATCGCGTTCTCGAAGAGGTTCTCGAAGAGCCGGCACGCCCGCCCCTCGTCGGCGGCGACCGCGCCGAGGCCGTCCCCGACGACGAGCGTCGCGCCCTCGTGTTGGTCGCCGCCGACCGCCTCCCAGGCGTTCTCGACGACCCGTTCAAGCCCGACAGTGTCGGATTCGACGACGCGCCGGCCGTCGTTCACGAACGTGCAGACGTCCTCGACGATGTCGATCATCCGGTCGTGGATCCGATCGAGCCGGTCTAGGAACTCCTCGCCCCCGCGGGCTTCCCGCCGCAGGATGTTCACCTGCGCCTGCGCCGCGTTCAGCGGGCTCTGGAGGTCGTGCGCCAGCACCGCGGCGAACCGTTCGAGTTCGCGTTCCCGGCCCACTCGTGCGGTCACGTCGCGGACGACGCTCACGAGGCACTCCCGGTCTCCGGCGCGCGTCGTCGAGACGCTCGCCTCCGCCCAGAAGGTCGTTCCGTCTCTGCGTTCGGCCTCCCAGCGGAACGTCCCCGTTCCGGTCTCTCGGGCGGCCTCGTCCGCGTCGGCCCGCGCGGCGGCCGCGGCAGCGGGATTGGCCGCGCAGTCCGCAGCGTCGAGTTCGCAGAACGCCGCCGGCTCCCACCCGAAGATCTCCGCGACGGCGTCGTTCGCGTCGAGGATCGCGCCGCTCTCGGCGTCCCGGACGATCACGGCGTCGGCGAGGTCGTCGACGACGTCGGTGAGCGGCGCGCTCGATCCCGCGAATTCGCTCATCGACAGTCCGTCCGGGCGGCTCAGTGGTAAGTCGTTTGGCCGTTCGGGGTCGTTGGAGTCGTTGACGCCGCCGCTCCGGACGTCAGTACAGCGAGAGGTCGCCCGTCACGCGGTCGACGTCCGCCTCGGGAGCGGGGCCGATCGCCAAACACGTGACGGTTCCGGGGTCCAGCTGCGTGTGTCCCGCGTCCCGGATGATGGCGTTCGGGAGACCCAGCCGATCGGCCTCCTCGGCGAGGCGGAACAGTGCCGCTTCGCCGTCGGCTTTGAGCACGATCTTCTTCTGTCCCGCTCCCTTCCAGCGCTTCCGGGCGCGGTCGCCGGCGTCTTCGTAGGCCGACAGCGACGCGTGGGCGACCTGCGCGGCGAGCTTTCCCCGCCCCATCCCGAGGTCCGTCCGGGCGACGATGGCCTGCTTCATACGCCACGGTGGCGCGCGCGGTGGTATAGGTCCTCGCTTTGTGCGTGAGACTGCCCTCTCTGTGTGTGTGAATCCGTCCTCGCGCTTTGTCTCGTGGGTGACGCCGACGCGGCGGTGTCGCTGGGCGTTCGGACGGAAGCGGGATATTTACCTCCCCGCCCGCACTCACACGAACGATGATACTCTCGGACGAGGACATTCTGGCCCGCCTCGAGGCCGGCGATCTCGTCGTCGACCCCATCGACGACCTCGATATGCAGGTCCAGCCGGCGAGTCTCGACCTCCGTCTCGGCGAGGAGTTCTTGGAGTTCCAGCGGACGAACATCTCCTGTATCCACCCGAACCGCGAGTCGGAGATCTCCGAGTACGTGACCGAGACGACGGTTCCGGAGGGAGAGGAGTTCATCCTTCACCCCGGCGATTTCGTCCTCGGAACCACCAAAGAGCGCGTGGAGATCCCGGCGGACCTCCTCGCGACGGTCGAGGGGCGCTCCTCGCTCGGCCGACTCGCGGTCGTGATCCACGCGACCGCGGGGATCGTCGACCCCGGATACAAGGGCCAGATCACGCTCGAACTCTCGAACCTCGGCACCGCGCCGGTCGCGCTGACGCCGGGGATGCGCGTCTCGCAACTGGTGTTCACGGAGCTCACGCGGCCCGCAGCGCGCCCGTACGGCGCCGAGCGGGGCTCGAAGTACCAGGGACAGGAGGGGCCGCAGGCCTCCCGGATCGGCTCCGATCCCGAGTTCGCGGGCGGTGGGAGCGGCACCGACACGGCGCCCGACGGTGGCGACGACGTAGGGACGCCCGACGGGAGCGACGAATGAAGTTCATCGAGGAGGTCGTCGTCGAGGAGTTCCTGCCCACGTTCCGGTCGATGTTGGCGGCGGAACTCCGCGAGCGCGGCCTGACGCAACACGAGGTGGCAGAGGCGCTGGGGATCAGCCAGAGCGCCGTCTCGAAGTACGCCCACGGGGAGGTGAGCCGGAGAGAGGCGGTGCTCGAAGACGAGCGCGTCGTCGCCCTCGTCGAGCGCATCGCCGAGGGCCTCTCCACCGGCGATATGAGCCGCGTGCAGGCGCTCGTCGAGGCAGAGGTGCTCATCCGGCGGCTGGAGGAGGGCGACCTCCTCGCGCGCCTCCACGAGGCGGCGATGCCCGAGTTCGCCGAGTACGACGGCTACGGGCGGATCCACGACCCCGACAGCAGCCTCCGAACGAGAGAGCAGGTGCGGTTGTCAGTCAGGCGGGCGCTCCGGCGGCTCACGAACGCGAGCGGCTTCGCGGGGCTCATCCCGAACGTCGGCTCGAACCTCGTCGAGTGCCTCCCCGACGCCGAGAGCGTCGACGACGTCGCCGGCGTTCCGGGCCGGATATTCGACGTGAAGGGCCGCGCCACGGTTCCGGCCGATCCGGAGTTCGGCGTCAGCGAGCACGTCGCCTCCGTTCTCCTCTCAGCGCGCGAGGCGGGCAGCGACGCCCGCGCCGCGCTCAACCTCCGCTATGACTCCCAGATCGTCGCCGACCTCGAAGCGGCCGGCTACGACGCCGTCGAGTTCGACCCCGACGCGCCGACGGATCCGATCCGCGAGTCCGTCTCGGCGCGCGCCCCCGACTCGCTCTCGGAGACGTTCGTCTGTTATCAGACCGGGAGCTACGGCATCGAGCCGATCACGTACGTCCTCGGTCCCGACGCCGACGCGGTGGTCACGGCCGTGAAGGCGCTCGTTCGGGAGTGACCGCGGGGCGCCGACGGCGTTACGCCGCTGGCGACCGTCCGTTCGAACGATGACTGCCGACGAGCCACCCGCGACGAGGACCGCGGCGACGCAGGAGTTCTACACCCGCTACGCGTCGCTCTACGATCTCATCGCGCGCCGGACGCCCGGCGTCCGTCGGCTCCGCCGGGCCGGCGTCGATGCGCTCGACCCCGACCCGGGAGACGTCGTCGTCGAGGTGGGCTGTGGAACCGGTGCGAACTTCTCGCACCTGCGCGAGCGCGTCGGACCCGCTGGTGTCGTCGTCGGGGTCGACGTCACGCCCGGCGTGCTCTCGATCGCCCGCGACCGCATCGAACGGGCCGGCTGGGACAACGTCCACGTCGTCCGCGGCGACGCGCGGCGGCCGCCCGTCGCCGACGCGGACGCCGTGCTCGCGACGTTCCTCTCGGGGATGCTCGCCGACCCGGCCGCGGCGGTACGCGGATGGGCCGACCTCGTCGGGCCGGGCGGGCGACTCGCGCTCGTCGACCTCGGCCGCAGCACGCACCCGCTCGCCCGCCCGCTCAACGTCCCGTTTCGGGGGCTCGTTCGCGCGTCCACGCCGCCGAGCGGCGGAGCGCGACGCGAGGCTCAGCCGACGCGCGTCCTCGAACGGCGGCTGGTCGCGGCCCACCGCGAACTTGACCGCGTCTGCGCGGACGTCCACCGCGAGACGCGGGCGCTCGGGTTCGCCCGCGTCGCCGGCGGCCGGGTGGGGGAACGGTGACGAACGGCGCGGCGGCGTGACTGGCCGGTCGTCGGTGAAAAGTGAGCGTAATCAGTCGTCCACGGCGACGCGAACGCGTCGTGGTCCAACGCCGCGGGCGTTCAGTCGTCCGCGGCGGCCGTCGGCGCGAAGTCGACCGGCGTCGCGTCGCGACCCAGTTCGTCGAGGCAGGCCTGCGCGCCGCGCTTTCCGGAGAGGAGCATCGCGCCGAACGTCGGCCCCATCCGCGGCAGCCCCTCGACGGTGGCGACGGCCATCCCGGTGGCGACGACGCCCGGATGAACCGCGCCGGTGTGCTCGACCACTTGATCCTCCGACTCGCTGACCCACATCGAGTCGTGCCCCGGCGAGTCGTGCCCGGGCGCGCCGTACTCGTCGTCGCTCGTCGCGTCCATCCCCGTGTTGTGCTCGTCGGCGTGCTCGATCCCCGGCGCGTCGAGCACGCCGCGCTCTGCGAGCTTCGAGACGACCACGGCCTCGTGGCCGGTCGAGTCGACGACGAGGTCGGACTCGACGGCGACGGGGTCGACGCAGGTGAGCTCCCGGGGCAACGCGTGTACGGGCGTCCAGTTGAGGACGACGCCCCCGACTCGGTCGCGCTCGCGGGTGACCACGTCCGTGAACTCCGTCATGTTCTGTACCGTCGCGCCGGCGTCGCAGGCGGCCTCAATGAGCGCCGAGACGGCGTGCGGACCGTCGGCGACGTACAGACCCGACGCCTCGTCGGACTCCTCGTAGGGGACGCCGAGCTCCTCCAGCACGGACTGCGCCGGGTCGCGCACCGTCACCTTGTTCATCAGGAACCCGCCGAGCCAGAAGCCGCCGCCGAGGTAGTTGTTCTTCTCGACGACGGTCACGTCGACGCCGCGCTCGGCGAGTTCCTTCGCCGTCACGAGCCCCGACGGACCGCCGCCGACGACGATGACGTCAGTGTCGACGCGGTCGAGGAAGTCCTCGCTCCACTCGCTGGCGATGGCCCGCGTCACCTGTGCTTCGCTCACGTCCGCGAATCCGTCGAACTCCTGCATACAACTGAGTGATACCACTACGTACTAAGACGTTTCGGTCGCCGTGATACGGCGGGACAGTCGTCGCGGTACGCTGGTCGTGTGCGATCGGCGCCCGAGGGCCGAACGACTTACCCGCTCACGCCCCAATAAGAGAGACGATGAATATGCTCGTCAACGGTGAGTGGCGAACCGACGCCTACGAGGCGACGAACGAGGAGGGGGAGTTCGACCGGGACGAGACGTCGTTCCGCGACTGGGTCCGGAACGATCCGGACGCCGAGTTCCCCGCCGAATCCGGGCGCTATCACGTCTACATCTCACGGGCGTGCCCGTGGGCCCACCGCGTGGCGATGACCCGGCGGTTGAAGGGGTTAGAGGACGACATCTCCCTCTCGATCGTCGAGCCGGTCCGTTACGACGACGGCTGGGAGTTCTCCGAGACGCACCCCGATCCGCTGTACGGCGAGGCGTACCTCCGCGACGTGTACACTCGCGCCGATTCGGAATACACCGGTCGCGTGACCGTCCCGGTCCTCTGGGACCGCGAGCGGGAGACCATCGTCAACAACGAGTCCCGCGAGATTATGCGGATGCTCGACACCGAGTTCGACGGCGCGAACGACGTGGATCTCTGGCCCGAGGGCCACCGCGAGGAGGTCGACGAGACCATCGACTCGATCTACGAGTCCATCAACAACGGCGTCTACCGCGCCGGCTTCGCCGACACGCAGGAGGCCTACGAGTCCGCGGTCGCGGACCTCTTCGACGCGCTCGACCGCTGGGAGTCGGTCCTCGACGAGCGGCGCTTCCTCGCGGGCGAGGTCCTCACCGAGGCCGACGTCGCGATGTTCGTCACGCTCGTCCGATTCGATCACGTCTACCACACCCACTTCAAGTGCAACCGCCGGGCGATTCACGAGTATCCGAACCTCTGGAACTACACGAAAGAGCTCTATCAGCTCCCCGGGGTCGCCGAGACCGTGAACCTCGATCACATCACGCGGCACTACTACATGAGCCACGACGACCTGAACCCGAAGCGGCTCGTTCCGACGGGCCCCGACATCGGCTTCTCGGAGCCGCACGACCGCGATCGGCTTCCGGCGGATCTCTCGCCGGCGCTTCGGGGCGACGCCGCCCCCGCCGACGACTGAACTGCGCTGCTTTGCGATCACGGCCGCTGCGACTGATCCGCGTTTCCCGCTATCACGGCCGTATGGCTCTGCACCCCCGCCGGCACCCGTCGCTTTCTTGTCCGACCGATTCCTCCCCACGCGTATGACTGACAGCGCTGACCCCCCCTCGTCGACGCCCGAGGAGACGCGACGGCGGACTCCCGGCGGCGGCGTCCGCCCCTCGACCGAGGCGATCGAACCGGACGCGCCCGACGCGTTCGGCCTCGTACAGGCGTGGTGGGGCGACGGCAAGGGCAAGACGACGGCCTCGCTCGGGATGGCGTTCCGCGCGGCCGGCCACGGCTACCGCGTGCACGTCCTGCAGTTCCTGAAGGGCGGCGCGGACTCCGTCGAGAGCGTCCGCGGCGAGTACAACGCCATCGCTTCGGTCCCCGGGATCTCCTATGAGAACACCGGCCACTACGGCTGGCACGGCCTCCTCGACGGCTCCGACGAGGACGAACATCTGGCGAAGGCCCGCGGCGCGCTCGATCGATCGAGGGAAGTCCTCGCTGGCGCCGCGGAGGTGGACCTGACCGCGCCGCTCGACCCCGACGCCGATCCCGAGGCGGGCGTCCACATGCTCGTTCTCGACGAGGTCCTCTACGCGGTCGAGCAGGGGCTGATCGACGAATCCGACGTCCTCGACCTCGTCGACTCCAAGCCCGCGAACCTCGAACTCGTCCTGACCGGCGGTCACGCGGAGCCGACGTACCTGCTCGAGGCGGCAGACCTCGTGACGGAGGTCCGGAAGGTGAAGCACCCCTTCGACGAGGGCGTGCGGGCCCGAAAGGGCACCGAGTACTGATGGTCGATAGCTCTAGGCGAACCAGCCCCGATACCGCCGAGACGGTCCTCGTCGCCGGCACGGCGAGTCACGCCGGCAAGAGCACGGTCGCCGCGGGGCTGTGCCGCCGCCTCGCCGCCGCCGGCGTCGACGTCGCGCCGTTCAAGGCGCAGAACATGAGCAACGAGGCGCGGGCGGTCGTCCGGCCGAGCGCGGTTCGCCGGGGGGACACTGATGGCGACGTGGGGACGCCACCCGAGAGCGACCCCGCGTTCGGCGAGATCGGGGTTTCACAGTACGTACAGGCCCGTGCAGCCGGCGTCAGACCGACGACCGATCACAACCCCGTGCTTTTGAAGCCACGCGGAGGCGGGGAGTCCCAGCTCGTCGTTGACGGCGTCGCGGTCGGTCACTACGCCGCGGGCGACTACTACGCGGACCACTGGGACGAGGCCAGCGCGGCCGCCGAGGCGGCGCACGCGCGTCTCGCGGCCGAGCACGAGGTCGTCGTCGCCGAGGGTGCCGGCTCCATCGCCGAGGTGAACTTCCACGACCGCGACCTCGCGAACGTCGAGACCGCGCGCTTCGCCGACGCGCGGATCCTGCTGGTCGCGGACATCGAGCGCGGCGGGGTCTTCGCCTCGATCCTCGGGACGCTGGAGCTTCTGCCCGCGGACGTCCGCGAGCGCGTCGTCGGCGTCGCGATCACGAAGTTCCGCGGCGACCGCTCGCTGCTCGCTCCCGGCATCGACGACATCGAGGCGCGAACGGGCGTCCCGGTCCTCGCGGTGCTCCCGTACGAGGACCCCGGCCTCCCCGAGGAGGACAGCGTCTCGCTGCCGCCCGCGGGCCACGCGTCCGTCCGCGGCGGCGACGACGGCGTCCCCGACGACCGGAGCGTGACGGTCGCGGTCCCGCGGCTCCCACGCGCGTCCAACACCGCCGACGTGGACCCGCTCGCCGCGGTTCCGGGCGTTCGCGTCGCGTTCGTCCCGCTCGACGCGCCGCCGTCGCACCCCCGCCTCACCGACGCCGACGCGGTCGTTCTCACCGGGACGAAGAACACCGCCGACGACCTGCGGGCGCTCCGCGAGGCCGGACTCCACGAGCGGCTCCGGGCGTTCGATGGGCCGATCGTCGGCCTCTGCGGCGGCTACCAACTCCTCGGCGAGCGCCTCGTCGACGCCGGCACCGAGGGCGTCGCAGACGAGGAGTCGACGCTCCGCGGCATCGGGCTGCTGCCGGTCGAAACGGCGTTCTCCGCCCGGAAGCGCGTCGCGCCGGTCGAGTGGACGATCGAGGGGACGGGCCCGCTCGCCGGCGCGACGGGCGGCGTCACGGGGTATGAGATCCACGCCGGCGAGACGCGGTTCGTCGACGGAGACACGCCGCCCCGACTCGTCGAGACGCCGTTTTCGGCACCGGGCCGCGAGCCCGTGGCGCTCGGCGCGAGCGTCGGGCGCGTCCTCGGGACGTACCTCCACGGCCTCTTCGAGAACGACGCCGTCCGGGACGCGTTCGTCGACCGCGTGTTCGAGCACGCGGGGGCGTCGCGACCGACTGCCGGGACGTCGCGGTCGGCTGTCGGGACGTTGCGGTCGGCTGTCGGGGCGTCGCGATCGGCCGTCGGATCCGATTCCATCGACGATACCCCGGACGACCCCTACGCGCGCGCCGCCGACCTCGTCGACCCGATCCCGCTCGGCGTTCTCTGCCCGAGATTCGAGTGATCGGCCGATCCTCGGTCGTCGGAATCAACGCCGAGAATCAGACTCGAAGAGTTTTACAGTCCCGCCCCGAGGGCCGAGTATGGTCGAGGCGTTCGCCGTCGCGAGCGGCAAGGGCGGCACCGGGAAGACGACGAGCACGCTGGCGCTCGGGATGGCGCTCGCCGAGCGGTACGACGTCACGGTCATCGACGCCGACACGGGGATGGCGAACCTCCTGTTTCACGCCGGCTTGGACGACGCGGACGTGACGCTGCACGATCTGCTCGTCGCAGACCGGGACGTCCCGGTCGAAGACGCCGTTTACGAGCGCTTCGGGATGTCGGTCGTCCCCTGCGGGACGAGCCTCGCGGCGTTCGAGGCGGCCGATCCCGCCCGCCTCCGCGACGTCGTCGCGGACCTCGCCGCCGACGCCGACGTCCTGCTCTTGGACTCGCCGGCGGCGCTCGGGTCGAAGAGCGCCGTCCTCCCGATCGTGCTGGCCGACCGCGCGGTCGTCGTCCTCCAGCCGACGGTCCCCTCGCTGTCGGACGGACTGAAGGTGCAGGAGTACGCCCGCTCCTACGGTACCGAGACCGCCGGCGTGCTGTTCAACCGCGTCCGACCGGACGAGGACGTCGAGTCGATCGCAGACCAGGCCGCCCGCTACTTCGGCGGGACGGCGCTGGCGAGCGTCCCCGAGAGCGACGCGGTGCGAGCGGCGCGGCGGGCCGGAGAGCCCCTGCTCGCGCACGCCCCGGACGACCCCGCGGCCGACGCGTTCCACGAGGCGGCGGCCAAACTCGACGTCCGGGCCGGTGACGCCGGGGCCGCCCGCGTCGCGGACCGATTCCGGAGCGCCGTCGTCCCCGACCGCCCGTGACGATGGTCGTCGATGGCCACATCCCGGAGGGGGAACTCTGCCGCTCCCGGACCGACGACAGCATCGGCGACGCGCTCGCGGCCGTCCTCGACCGGGAACTCACCGGCTACGTCGTCTTCGAGCCTCGCGGGTCGATCCTCCTCGACGACGGCGAGCGCGCGGTCCTCACCTTCGAGGCCGGCGTCCCGGTCCTCGCATACCACCCGGCCAGCGACGCCGGCGGCGACGACGCCCTCGAGGCGCTCACCGGCGGCCCGTTCCACGTCGAGATGTACGAGCTCCCGCCGGCGGCGCTGGCTGCGGCCCACCGCGTGGAGGAGCTGTCCGTCGGGCCGACCGCCCCGGCGCGAACGCTCACGGCGGACGAGACGCTCCTCGAACGGACGCGAGCGGCCGCCCCGGAGGAGCGGCTGTCCGCCGAAGCGGAACCGGGGTCGGTCGAGGCGTTCCTCGCCGACGCCGAGCGCATCGGGGAGATCCGCGAAGAGGCCCGCGCGGAGGCGGAGGCGCGCGCCGCCGAGTGGGGGCTGACGGAGCAACTCGAACACGAGCGGTGAACGCTCTGTCTCCTCTGTGCGCCGGGCGTGAACCGCAAACGGGGA
Source organism: Halobellus sp. GM3 (assembly GCF_052545375.1). Classification (NCBI taxonomy): domain Archaea; kingdom Methanobacteriati; phylum Methanobacteriota; class Halobacteria; order Halobacteriales; family Haloferacaceae; genus Halobellus; species Halobellus sp. GM3. The sequence continues at coordinate 279,033 of NZ_JBQWLT010000001.1, forward strand.
TATAAATACTATCGGGGGACCATACAGCGACGTGAGCGTCCTCTCGTTGCTCCGCGCGCGTTCGCCCGCCGACTTCACCGACTGGTTCCGCCCCGGGGCCGAGTACGTCCTCCGCGTCGCCGATGGGATGGGGTTTCACACCGGCGACCTATCGGGCTTCATCGACGAGGCCGAGACGTCGATGCGGGCGGGCCGGACCGGCGCGGACGTCGCGCCCGTGGTCAACCGCCTCATCGCGGCCGACCTGTACGCCGACGCCGCGTTCGGCCTCCCGTTTCTGGAGTGGACGCCCGTGTGGTACGAACTTTCGCTCGCCGCGCCGACGGCGTACGCCGCCTGGCGGCTCAGGCGCGTCGCCGACCAGTACGCGGCGACGATCGATCACATCACCGTCCCCCAGTTCAGCCGGCCCACCGACGTCGTCGTCCGCGGCCGACCCGCGACCGCGTTCGTCTCCGGGTTCGCCGATCGCTTCGCCTTCGCCGACGCGGTGCTTCATCTGGAGTGGTTCGACTACGTCGCGACCGAGTGCGGACTCGGCGTCCCGCCGGGGCTGATCGAGGAGACGCGCGCGCAGACGGTCGGCTACTACGTGGGAGACCTCGATATCGACGACCTCGATCCGGACGTCCGGCGGTTTCAGTACCTCCTCTTCACCGACGACGAGTGGGCCCGGGCCGTCGACGACGCGTACGGACTGAACAGCTCGCTCTTCTCGCTGTGGGAGCGCGTCTGCCGCCGCGAGCGCGAGCGGTTCGGCGGCCGAGAGCGGTAGCCGCCACCGCGTCTGGACTCCCCTCGCTCCGTCGCCGCCGTCACCGTCGCGTCGGTCCCCAGCCCATCGCCGCCGTCACCGTCGCGTCGGTCCCCAGCCCATCGCCGCCGTCACCACCGCGTCGGTCTCCGCTCCCCCGTCGCCGTCACTCGATTATCGGTGTAGATAACTGGGGACACCGTTTATATACCATCGGGGAAGAAGCGACGGTATGTACGACCGACAGGACACACCCGAGGAGGCGGGATGACGACGCCGGAGGGCGGTACTGAACCGGTCGACCCGCTGCGGTCCGATTGTAAGCTTGAGGGGTCAGAGGGCACGGTGCCGGGCGTTCCGGGTCCCGAGCCACCGGGGAGTTCCGACGCGTGGTACGCGCCGTCGGTCCGGGCCCAATACGAGGTCGACCCCGGTGTCGTCGTCACGATCCGCGACGCTGCCGACGGGGTCGGATTCGACTATCAGATCCGAGAGCCCGCGCTCGATGCCGGCGCCGAGCGGGCCCTCCAGACGGTGCTGGAGTACTTCTCGGACGTCGAGGGGCGCCGGCCGCTCACCCGGCAGGGGACGGCGGAGCGGGCGGCGTCCGGGCTGCCGCCGAAGTACCGGCGCGTCCTCGACCGCCTCCTCGACGTCTCGCCGACGACCCGCCGGCGGATCGAGTACTACGCGACCTGCGAGCTCCGGCTGCTCGGGTCGGTGACGCCGATCGCGCTCGACGACCGCGTCGACGTCGTCGACGTCGAGGGCGAGACCGACGGCGCGCTCGTCGTCCACACCGAGAACTACGCGCCGGCGGTCACGTCGTTCCGCGCGGACGCCGAGTTCGCCACGCGCGTCGCGGGCGAACGGCTCCGCCACTACGCCGTCTCCTTCGCCGGCTTCGACGTCCCGGTCGTGGTCCACCGGGACCGACTCCTCGGCGACGACCGGTTCGAGGCGAAGTACGCCGTGCTCGAACCCGACCTCCTCCCGGGCGACGAGGCGCTCATCGAGGAGTGCAAAGAGCGCATCTGGGAGGCGAACGTCGAGGAGATCGTCGAGGACCGGACGGCGTTCATCCGCCGGCGCGCGCGGTCGTTTCTCTCCCGGCGGCTCACCGCCCGCAACACCCGCGCGTGGCTCGAATCGACTCGGTACCGCGTCCGCGAGGCGCTCTCGGCGTACGGCGTCGGCGTCCCGCCGGTCGATCAGCGCTACGCGCAGGACCGCCTCGACGACCTCGTCTACTACGTCCTCCGCGACTACGTCGGCGAGGGCGTGCTCACGGTTCCCATCCGCGATCCGCACCTCGAAGACATCGAGGCCAACCGAGTCGGCGAGCGGGTGAAAGTCGTCCCGCGCGCCGACGTCGTCCGGGCGGGCGAGCGCGTCCCGACGAACCTCACGTTCGAGGACGAGACGGGCTTCGTCAACGTGGTCACGCAACTCGCCGCGGCCGACGGCGTCGAACTCAGCGCCAGCCAGCCCTCTGCGAAGGTGAATCTCCGCCCCGCGGGTGTCGCCCCCGACGCGACCGGCCACGGGGAGACGATCCGCTGTGCGGTCGCGCTCCCGGTCATCTCCGAGGACGGTCCGCACGTCTCGATCCGCAAACAGGCGGCCTCGCCGCTGACCCCGATCGACCTCGTCGGGTTCGGGTCGCTGCCGATCGAGCTGGTGACGCTGCTTTGGCTCCTCTATGAGCACCACCGCGTCGTCCTCTTCTCGGGGCCGACCGGCGCGGGCAAGACGACGCTGATGAACGCCCATATGCCGTTTATCCCGTACGATCACCGCCCGATCAGCATCGATGAGGGCTCCCGGGAGGTGTATCTCCCCCACGAAACGGGAGTCTCGCTGACGACCCGCGACCACGAGAACGAGTACAAGCGCGTCTCGATGGCCGATCTGATGACCGAAGCAAATTATCTAAACCCCGACGTCGAGGTCATCGCCGAGGTCAACACCCCGGAGTCGTTCGAAACGTTCGCAGAGGTGCTGAATACGGGGCACGGCGTCGTGGGAACGACGCACGCCGAGGACATCGAGACGCTCGTGAACCGCGTGGTCGAGCAGGGGCTGCCCGTCTACCTCCTGCGGGAGTTGGACCTCGTCGTGTTCCCCCGGCGGGTCGACGGCGAGCGGTACGTCGGCTCGGTGGTCGAACTGCTCTCGGAGGCCGACTACGAGAGACTCCCGGCCTCCGCGCGGACGGGCGTCGTCGAGAAGGACGGCACGACGCTCTACTACAACACGGTGCTCTGGCGGGAGACCGACGGCTCGTTCGCGATGGCCTACGACCACCCGTCTCTCGGCGGCGAACACGCCGCAACGGAGGGTGAGACCCAGCGCAGCGCGCTCTGCGTCTTCGATCGGATCGCGGCCGCGACCGACCGCGACGTCGAGGCGATCGAACGCGAGTTCCGCCGCAAGCGCGGCTACGTCGAGTACCTCCTCCGAGAGGGCGTGACCGACGTCGACCGCCTGTTCGGCTTCCTCTCGGACCTCCGGACTGACGAGGCCGCGATCGTCGAACGGGTCCGACGGCGGCACGCCCACCGGTCCGGCGCGAGTGACGCGGCCGATTCGACCCGCCGGGGGGACGGGCGCGGTGAGTGAGCGACCTGACTCGACGCCGGCGTCCGACGCGGACTCGCCTCGCGGCCGGTCGGGCGGTGCAACGCGGTCGCTCGGCGCGTTCGACCGCGCAGCGTACGCGCTGTTCGCCGGGCGGGCGGACTCGCGGCGCCACGAGCGCGACCGGCGCGCCTACCGCGGGACGAACCTCACTGTCGCGTTCGATCTGTACCTCGCTCGCGTGTACGCGCTCTCGTGGCTGCTGGCGGTTCTCTTCGGCGGGTTCGCGGCCGCAGTGGTCCTCGCGCTGCCGCCGGCTCTCCTCGAATCGGCCGCGGCGACGCTTCTCGAACGGATCGGCCAGATCGGCGACGGCGGGCTTCGCGGTGTCGCGGCCGCTGACGGGCTCCCCCCGACCGACCGGACGCTCGCGGTGCTCGCCGGCGGCCTCGGCCTGCTCGTCGCGACCGGCGTCCGGTTCGGCGTGGTGTACGCCGGCGGCCGGCATCTCCGGTGGCGCACCACGGCGCGCCGCGCGAGTATCAACCGGACGCTCCCGAGCGCGGTGCGCTATCTCAACGTGCTCGCCTCGGGGAGCGACAGTCGGCGGGCGATGCTCCGCCGCGTGGCCGACACCGACGCGTACGGCGAGACCGCCGTGGCGCTCCGGAAGGCGCTCAACACGGCGGCGATGACGGGCAACGTCGACGAGGGGCTTCGACGCGTCGCCCGCGACACGCCCGCACAGGACACCCTCGCGCCCTTCCTCCTGAAGTTCCGAGAGCACGCCGAGCAGGGCTCTGACGCGCTCGGAGAGTACCTCGCGATGGAGAGCCGGATGCTGCGCCACCGGCAGGACCGCGACCGCCGACGCGCGGAGGGATTTCTCGAACTGCTCGCTGAGCTGTTCGTCGTGCTGCTCGTCCTCCCGGCGCTCTTGGTGATCGTCCTCACCGTGATGAGCATCATCTCGCCCGCGCTCGCCGCGCCCGTCCGGACGCCGTTCGGGGCGGTCACGCTCCGCGCGCTCGCCGTCTACGGGAGCGCGGCGTTCATTCTCGCGATCGGGATCGGAACCGCGGGGCTCGTCGGTCGGCTCCGCCCGCCCGACCAGCACGTCGTCTACCGCCGGCCCGAGCGCGCGACCGAGCTCCTCCGCACGGCGACGACGAACCCCGCGAGCGCGGCCGTCGCGTTCGCGCCCATCGGCGTCGCGGCGTTCGTCGCGTCGGTGCTCCTCGGCGTCGACGCGGTCGTCGCGCTGCTCGTCGGCTACGTCGGCTTCGCGGTCCCCGTCGGGCTCGTCTCCGTCCGCCGCGCGCGACTCGACGACGCGAAGGACCACGAACTGAAGGACTTCGTCCACGCCGTCTCCGGGCACGTCAACCTCGGCCGGCCGTTCTCCGCGGCGGTCGAGCACGTCGCCCGGGACGTCGACCTCGGCGCCCTGAACCCCGATGTCGCGGATCTCTCGTTGAACCTCCATCTCACGACGCCCGGCGGCGACGCGGGGACGGACCTGCGGACGGCCGCGCTCGATCGGTTCGTCGACCGGGTGGGGACCCCGATGGCCGAACAGACGGTCGGGCTCGTGATCGGCGCGCTCGATGCGGGCAGCGACACCGGGGTCGTCTTCGAGACGCTGCAGGGCGAGGTCGGACGGCTCTACCACGAGAAGCGGGCGCTCCGGTCGGGGATGCTCGTCTACGTCGCGGTCGGGTGGACGACCGCCCTGCTGGTCGTGGGCATCAGCGTCGCGACGAGCGCGCACGTCTTCGCCGGCTTCGATCGCCTGTCGACGATGTCGGAGCTCTCGGGCGTCGCGGTCGACCCCGGCGCCGTCGACCTCGCGCGCGATCAGTACCGCGTCTACGTGACCACGCAGGCGACGATGCTCGCCTCCGGCTGGTTCGCGGGCGCGGCCAGCCGCGGGCCCTACGAGGCGCTGCTGCACTCCGGCTGTCTCGTCGCCGTCTGCCACGTCGTCTTCACGGGGGCCGGGCTGATATGAGCGACCGCGCCACCGGCGGTCCCGGCCGAAACGGCCGGGCGCAGACGGCAGTCGTCGGCGTCGCGATCCTCCTCGGCGTGACCGTCATCGCCGTCGGCGGGCTGACCGCCACGGCGGGGTCGATCGTCGAGGACGGCGCGGCGTCGGCCGCGGCGACCCGCGTCGGCGACGACTTCGAGACGGCGCTCGGGCCGGCGCCCCGCGAGCGCGCGACGACCGTCGAACTGGCCGCCGGGACGATACAGGTGGTGAACCGGTCGGTGTGGCTGCTCGACGACGACGGCGTCGTCTGGGCGGGACACGCCGGTGCGGTCGTCTACACCGACGATGGACAGCGGGTGACCGGATTCGCCGGGGCCGTCGTCCGGAGCGACGAGCGGGGCGGCCGAATGATCGCGCCGAGCCGAATCGCGCCGGCCGACGGCACGCTCTTCGTCGGGGTCCCGGTGTTGAACGCCAGCGGCGCCGACGGCGTCGCGACGGGCGGACACCGCCTCGCGGTGACGCTGCGCTCGGACGCGCGGACCGACCGCGTCGACCTCCCGGCGTCGTCGTATCGCGTCGCAGTCGAGACCGAGACGCCGGCCGCGTGGGAGCGACACTTCCGCGAGCGGGGAGCGACGACGACCCGCCGAGACGTCGACGGCGACGGCGTCCCGAGCGTGGTCGCCTCGTTCGAGGGCGAGCGGACGGTGCACCTGCTCGTTCACGACGTGCGGCTCGACGTGGGGGTCAGTCGGTGACCCGCAGACGCGACCGCGAGGCACGGAGACGAGTCCCGCGGGGGCAACGGTCACGCGACCGCGGGCTCTCTCCGGTCGTCGGCAAGACGCTCGAACTCGGAATCGGCGTCCTGTTCGTCGCCCTCCTGACGGCGACGTTATTCGGCGGCGTCGCACCGGAGTACCGCGCGGCCGTCGGCGACGAACTCGGCGACCGGACGCTCGTCGCGGCCGGCGAGCGCGTCGAGGCCGCCGTTCCCGCCGGCGGGTTCGCCGGGCTCGATCGAAGCGTCGCCGTGCGCCTTCCGCAGGCTATCCGCGGCGACCCCTACCGAATCGTCGCCGATCGCGACGCGGGCGACCCGACGCTTCGGCTCGTCCACCCCGACGCCTCGATCGGCGGCCGCGTCCGGCTGTCGCTCCCGGAGCGCACGGAGCTACGCGGCTCGTGGCGGAGTTCGTCGCCGTCGCGAGTGCTCGTCAGCGGAGGCGAGGGGGTGCTCTCGGCGACGCTCGTAGACGACGGGACGGCCGGCACCGACAGCGGGACAGCCGGCACCGACGACGGGACGACCGCGGAGGAGGGGCCGTGACGGCGCGCGCACAGGCGAACCTCCTCGGGTTCGCCACGGCGGTCGTCGTGATCACGGCCGTGACGGTCGCCGGCGTGGCGCTCGCGGACGACGCGCTCGCCGACGTCGACAGGGATCCCGGGCGGGCGCACGCCGCAGAGCGGCTCGCGGCGTTCCTCGTCGACGGCGACGCGCCGCACACGCGGCGGTCGAATGCGCTCCGCTCGGCGGCCGTCTCGAACCTGACCGCGTCCGACCTCGACGAGGCCGTCCCGCCGGTCAGGGGACGGCCGGTCCGCGTCTCACTCGGGGGCGACGTGCTCGTCGACCGCGACGGATCCACGGATTCGATCGGGGGGCCGGCGGCGGAGGCGGCAGGGGGAGTCCGGAGTCCGTCGGACGCGCGGGGTCAGCCGAGTGCACAGCGCGCGGCGGTGACCCGAATCGAACGGCGCGTTCGGGTCGAGCGGGCGGTTCGGAGATCCGAGCGCGTCGACCTGTCGGAGCGGCGCCGGATCGAACTCGACGAGCACGTCGGTGAGGTGACGGTGACGATCGCCCCCGGAGGCGCGCCGGTTCGGACCGTCCGCGCCGGCGGTCGGGTCGTCCTGCACGACTCCGCCGGGCTGGCCGGCCGATACGCGTTCGATCCGCCGCGGACGCGTCCGCTCGCCGTCGAGTTCGAACCGTCGGGATCGGCGGCGTCGGGGCTGTCCAGACGCGCTGCCGGCACGGCGACAGTCACGTGGACGGCGACGAACGCGAGCGTCGAGCGGTTGGCGGTGATCGTCGGTGAGTGAAGCGCGAGCGCGGGCGCAGCTCGCGACGTCGCTGGTCGAGGCCGCGGTCGGGGCGCTCCTCGTGCTCTCGGTCGTCGCGGGCTTCCTTTGGGCTCCCATCGACGCAGTCGACGGGACCGCCGAACTGGATCGGACGGCGGCCGACGCCCTCGCCGTTCTCGACGCGGAGCCACCCGAGACGGACGGCCGCAGTCGACTCGCCGCGGCCTGCCGCTCCCCGGACGCCTTCGCGAGCGAGCGCGACGCGCTGGGAGCGAGGCTCGACGCGGCGCTTCCCGGAGGGGTGTTCGGCCGACTGGAAACACCGCACGGCGCGGTCGGCCCGCCGAAGCCGAACGGTGTGCTGTCCGGGAGCGCGACCGTGTCGACGGGGCGCTGTCGCGTCGATCTCCGGGTGTGGTACGTGTGAGCCGACGGAACGAGACCGCCGGCGAATCGTCCCGGAGCGGCCGTCGCGACAGGGGACAGCTGGTCCTCGTCGCCGCGGCGGTCGTCGCCGTCGCGTTCCTCTCGATGACGCTGGCCTACGCGCAGCTCGGCTACGACGCGGATCGACGCGGTGCCGGGGCCGTCGATGTCGCGTCCCTGAGTACTCTCGACGGGGAGCTCTCGGCGGCGTTTCGAGCGGCGGTGCGCGACGTCGAGGGCGACTACCGCTGGTCGGAGCGGGCGCGGGCGACGGCGGACGTACGGTCGTCGCTCGAGGACGCTGCCGATCGGCTGGAGCGGGCCCACGCCGACGAGAGTCGCTCGCTCACGGTGACGTTCGACGAGGCGGCGGCCACCGAGTGGGCGCGCGAGCGGTGTCCCGGCGGTGACGGCCGCGACTTCGGTCCCTGTCGAGCCAGCGGCGGGGTCGTGATCCAAGAGCGCGCGGGGGAGACGACAGTCGTCGCCGCCGCGTTCCGCATCCGAATCGTCTCGCCGGCCGAGACGACCACAGCGACGTCGGTTCCGCGACTCACGTGAAGCCGGTATCCACGTGGATCCGAGGCTCACTTGAAGCCGCGGCTCGCCAGGTGGTAGCGGAGAATCTCCGCCGTTCCGTCGACGAACTGACCGAGATCGATCGACGAGAGCTGCCGGTTCAGCGCGTCGAGACGCCAGAAGTGTTCGTTCCACTCCGCGAGAAACGCCGCTTCGATGTCGCTCGCTTTGATCCGGTCGATAGCCCGCGCGGTGTCCGCGGTGTCGGAGCCGTCGTGGCTCGACACGTCGCACGGATCGATGAGGCCCCGTTCCAGCGCGGCGACAACGACTCCCGAACTGACGTCGCCCTCACGAATCTCCCGTTCCCACGTGCTGAGCCAGTTGCCGATCCGAGCCATCTGCTGGGCCGTGTCGATGAGCTCTCGAAGGCCGGCCAGCGCCACCGTCAACTCGCGTGAGGTGTGCATCAGATCGATGTCGAGATAGCTGTACATCCCCATATTGTGGACTTCGTACCGCCGCAGGTCCGAGAGCGTCGCGAGGTCCGGGTGCGCGATGGCGAGGGTGCTGTACTCGATGGCCGTGAGGACCTGCGTGAGATCGAATTGAAAGAGCGGGGCGTAGCGCTCGAACGCGGGCGCCCGCCGAAGCCGTTCGGTCAGCGTCTCCCACACGCGCGTGGCGAACGCGACGTACGCCTCGTCGACGGCCGACGATCCTCGGGGGGCCTCGTCGACGGCTGCCGAGTCCCGAGAGACCGCCTCGTCTGCGCGGCCGAGCGAGTGCTCCGACCGGACCAGCGAGCTAATCGCATCGAAGGTCTCGCGGTCCCGCCGCGACTCGAGGAGGTCGTCGAGAATCGTGATGAAAAGCACCAGCACCGTCTTCGTCGTCGCGACCGTCTCCCGGTAGCGCTCGTCGACGAACGGCATCGTGTTGGCCGGCGCGAGGCGATGGACCCACTTCCACACGAACGGCGGGCGGGCCGCCTCGAAGTCCTGATACTCTGTCACGAGGGTTCGGAGCGCGGGCGGCAGGCTGTGTCCCCGGACCGATTCGAGGAGCGAGGACGCCACCTCGCCGTCCATCGACCGGACGATGCTCGCTGCGGGTTCTTCGAGCGCCACGTTGGGTAGTCCGTCGTCGCTGACCTATGTAAATGGTTGCGAGGGCGAGTTCCCCGCCCAACCTCATCCGTTCCCTCGCGGAACAGAGAGCGCTCCAACACGGCTGAGGGAACCAACAAAAGCCCGGATCACCGTTCCCGAAGCGATTGACGCGAGGGTGGCCGCACCGCGGGACGTCACCCGCCGAGCGCGGCGAACACGCCGTAGCTTCCCAGATAACACACCGTGATGACTGCCGCGAAGCCGACGCCCCCGAGGAGCGGGCGACGGAGCCTGACGATCCAGAAGAGTGCAGCGAACATCGCGCCCTCGGCGACGACGATGAACGCCGGCACGTGACCGAGCATTGCGAACGGAGCGCGCTCGTACATCCAGATGTCGGCGAAGCGGGCGCCGTACTCGAAGATTCCGACGAGCACCATCGCGGAGACGGCCGGAACGGCGGTGGCGGCGACGGGGCCGAACGTTTCGCCGAGGCGACGGCCGAAATACCCGAAGTAGGTGATGACGAGCGCCCACGACAGCGGCATATACAGCGGTGACCCCAGAAGCATCGGCAGCGCGTCGGGGTACACGAGCGACCCCGTCGAGACGAGAAACGCGTCCACGCCCACTTCGAGCACGCCCGCGACGGTCGCCAACACGAGGATGTCGCGGACCTCGGGAGACCGGACCGCAATTCCGACGCCGATCGCATAGAGGAGGCCGTTGTACGCGTACGTCAGCCACAGCGGCGTCTCGAACGCGACGACGTGGCCGAAGACGACGAGGTTGATCCCGATCCAGCCGAGCATTCGCCGGTCCGTCGCCGTGAGCGCTCGCGGTCCCGCTTTCAGCGTCTCGCCGGCGGTTGTGTCGGACGCCCCTCTCATCTCCGCTCGGCGCCTCCGTGCTCGTTCATTCGTCGCTCTGTCCGAGTCGAAATCGGGGCGGAACGTAAAGGTACGCCTCCGGAGACCGTGACGGATTTCCGGCGCGCAGTATTGTGACTCGCTGTCACTCCGGTCCGAATGTCCGACTCGATCCGTCGGCGTCTGTCGATTCGGTGACGCCTCCTTCGACTGGTGGTTTGATGTAGCAGGACCACTTGGGACCAACACGACACTACTCTCGTATGGTGTGGGAACTCACTGCGGTCTCTGCCGGCGGATTCGTGGCCGTCGGCCTCTACGCGGTCCTCGCGTTCGTCGGCTGGCAGCACCGGGACTCACGGTGCGGGCGGGAGATCGCCGTCTTCAACGTCGTTGTCGGCCTCTCGGCGCTCACGTATGCGATCCAGGTCGGGTTCGATTCGGTCCCGACGCAGGTGTTCTGGTGGGAGCTCACCTTCGCGCTCTCGACGGGCGTGCCGTTCCTGTGGCTGATTTTCGTCGTGCAGTACGTCAGCCGCTCCCGGTGGCTGACGCCGGGTCGAGCGGCGCTTTTCGCGGTCGAGCCGGTCGCGGTACTCGCCGCGATCGCGACGAACTCCTCGCACAATCTCGTGTGGTCGGTCCCGCCGGGGACGACAGCCACCGCCGGGTCCGCGATCGAACTCGCCTTCGGGCCGCTCTACTACACGCACCTCATCCTCGCGTACGTCGCGGTCGCCGTCGGGATGACGATGATCTTCCTCGTGGGACTCCGCTGGTCGCTCGTGTACTGGAAACAGGTGGCCGTGCTGTTGGTCGCTCCGCTTCCGCCGTTTCTCGCGAACATCGCGTTTATGTTCGGTGTGAGCCCCATTCCCAACCTCGATCTGACGCCGTTTCTGGTCACGTTCACCGGAACGCTTCTGGTTCTCGGCCTCTACCGACTCGACCTGCTCGAGCGGACGCCGATCGCGCGCCGCAGAGTGTTGGAGTCGATGGGCGACGGACTCGTCGTCCTCGACGCCGACCGCACCGTCGTCGACGTCGACGACGTCGCCCGTCGCATCCTCGATCCGGAGCCCCGCGTTGGACAGTCCATCGACGCGGCCTTCCCCGATCGGTCGTGGGAGCAACTCCACGGGACGACCGTCACCGACTCGCACAATCACGCCTTCGACATCCGAGTATCGGAGCTGGCCGACGAGCGCGACGACGAGATCGGCTACGCGCTCGCGCTCCGGGACGTGACCGGCCGTCACCGATACGAACAGCGCCTCGAAGTCGCGAACCGCGTCCTCCGGCACAACCTCCGAAACGATATGAACGTCGTCCGCGGCTACGCCGAACTCGTCGCCTCCGAGTCGACGACCGACGCGCAGAACGCGGCCGAGTCGATACTCGGCCGGACCGACGACCTCCTCGCCGTCAGCGACAAGGCGCGGAAGGTCTCCGAGCTCGACGACACGCACGCGCGGACGCCCCGGACGCACGACATCACCGCCGTCGTCGCCGGCGCGGTACACCAGTCCGAGCGTCGGCACCCGGACGTGGTGTTCTCCTTCGTCGGCTCACCGCACGTGAAGGCCGGGCTCACCGACGTCAGCGCGCTCGCGACGGCGCTGCAGGAGTTGATCGATCTGATCGTCACCCACGCGGACCGCGACGACCTCGTACTGCGGATCAGCGTGGAGGACCGCGGCGACGCCGTCGTGTGCGTCGAGTCGAACGGCCCGGGCATTCCGGCGGTCGACCGCGAGGCGCTCGCGGCCGGGTCGGAGACGCCGCTGCACCACGCCGAAGGGCTGAGCCTCTGGCTCGCGTACTGGTGCGTGATTGAGAACGGCGGCCAACTCTCCTTCGAGGGCGAGTGCCCCGGCGAGAGAGCGCACACAGACGACACTCCGCCGTCCGACGGCGGGGCCGAGGCCTCCGGCTGGAACGTGGTCGCCTTTCTCACCCTACCCGAACCCGAGGAGTGACCGGAGCGTTGCGGCGGTGCAGTTAGCAAGCACGTTGTACCGCGAGGCTCGCCGCCGTTCCGCGTCGAAGCCGCGGCTTTTTCCCTCCAGGTTTTTGTGCGGAGGGGTCCGCGGGACCCCTCCGTAGAAAAAGGTGGGTTATCGTTCGTCCGGCAGTTCGTCCGCGACGAAGGGCCGGTCCGACGACGGCTCGAACGACGGAAGCTCCTCGTCGGTGTCGACCGCTTCGATCTCCTCCTCGTAGAGCCGCTCTTGGAGTTGGGTGCGCTTGTTCCGACCCTTCCGCTCCCGCCCCGATTTCGTGTCAGGCATTGTCACTCGTGTGAACCACACCCATAGTAATTAACTTTGTGTCGAGGGCGGACGCGCTCTGAGGGACGAATCGGCTGAGAGACGGCCCGTTCTGGAGTCGGTTCTCTCGTGGAAACGCCGCTATCGGATCTGACACGGTTTTAAACCCGACGGCGGGGGCCCCAGCGCTCCTCACGCGTGGTCCAAAATCCCGTCGTCGCCGCTTTCGAGTCTCGACGCGGCCGCTCGGCGACGCCACGTCTCGCTCCGCGCTCGATTCGAGAAACGCCGGGACAGGGATTTGAACCCTGGATCCCAGAGGGAACACGCTTTCCAGGCGTGCGCCTTACCACTCGGCCATCCCGGCTCGGCCGAAAGTAGCCGACTGGGTCGTTTAAGTCCTTCCTTTCGCGCTAAGTCGGGGTTCGGCGACGTAGGAGGTGGTCGCCACGACGGCGCCGACGCAAAGCGCGAGGACGGCCGCGGTCGGGGCGGTAACCCCCAGCGGACCGACGAGTAGGCGGTACCCTTGGACGAGAACGAGGAACGTCAGCACGCTGACGAGCCCCCACAGGAGCGCCGATCGAGTTGGACTCACGCCAGCACCTCGACCGCGTAGCCCGCGTCCCGAAGCGCGCCGAGCAGCTCCTCGATGTGGTCGCGCCCGCGCGTTTCGATGTCGATCTCGACGTCGGCCTCGTTCATCGCGACGTCGCGGGAGGTCCGGTCGTGCTGGATCGCGTAGATGTTCGCCCGCCGCTCGGAGATGATCTCGACGAGGTCCTCTAAGGCCCCCGGACGGTCGCGCAACACCGTTCGGATCTTCAGGTACCGGCCGGTCTCGACGAGCCCGCGGACGAGGACGGTCGTCAGCTGGTTCGTGTCGATGTTGCCGCCGCACAGCGCCGGGACGACCGTCTCGCCCGCCTCGTAGTCGAACGCCTCGAACAGCAGCGCCGCGAACGGGACCGCGCCCGCCCCCTCGACGAGCGTCTTCGAGCGCTCGAGCAGGTACGTCAGGGCGACGGCGATCTCCTCGTCGGTGACGGTCACGACCTCGTCGACGCGCTCGCGGATGATCTCGAAGGGGCGGTCGCCCACTCTGCGGGTGGCGATGCCGTCGGCGATCGTGTTCACCGCGTCGCGCTCGCGGATCTCCCCCGCGCTGAGCGACGCCGGAAGCGACGCCGCGCCCTCGGCTTGGACGCCGATCACGCGAACGTCCGGTTTCAGCCCCTTCACCGCGGTCGCGATCCCGGAGATGAGGCCGCCGCCGCCGACCGGGACGACGACCGTCTCGACGTCCGGACAGTCCTCGACGATCTCCAGTCCGATCGTTCCCTGCCCGGCCATCACGAGGTCGTCGTCGAAGGCGTGGACGTACGTCTGGCCCTCCTCGTGCTCGATCTCGTGGGCCTTCGCCTGCGCCTCGTCGTAATCCGCGCCGTACAGGACCGTTCGGCCGCCGTATCGCTCCGTCGCCTCGACCTTCGAGATCGGCGCGTGCTCGGGCATCACGATGGTCGCGTCGACGCCCGAGCGAGTCGCCGCGAGCGCGACGCCCTGCGCGTGGTTACCGGCGCTGGCGGTGACGACGCCGGCCGCGCGCTCCGCCTCGGAGAGCGTCGCGATGCGGTTCGTGGCGCCGCGGATCTTGAACGCCCCGGTTCGCTGGAAGTTCTCGAGTTTCAGGTGCACGTCGGCCCCGGTCATCTCCGAGAGGGCGTGTGAGTACTCAAGCGGCGTCCACCGGGCCACGTCGCCGATCCGGTCGCGGGCCGCCTCGACGTCGGCGAGAGAGAGCATAGCTGTCGACGCTTCCGCGCCGTTCGGCGTAATACTGTCGCCTCAACGCGCGGACGCGCTGTCGCCTCCCCGTGGGCGTGCTGTTGTCGCCTCGCGGGCGCGCCGCTGCGGATCGCCATCAATCACTGTCACGCGCGCGATCAACCGCCGGCGACGGCGACGGATACGGCGATGCAACTCAACGGCGTAGAGGGGGAAAGGGGGAATGCACGCGTGTGACGTGCACTGGAATTTGGGGACGCGATACATATAAACGTCTCCCACGCGCGGTGAAAGTGAAAAGCGCACGACTGCGGCGGCGTTCACGGCGCTGTATGACGATTGTCTGCCGCTCGTCATCGCGCGTCTCCGGATCAGTACGCTGAAGCGGGCGCCGCCCGTTCGGTCAGGAGATGGAGTTCGCCCGACTCCGGCGAGTGTGGTCGCGGATCTTCGCGCTCGCGTGGCCGGTGATGGCCGAGCAGACGACGCGAACGCTGATGCGGACGGTCGACATCCTCATCACGGCCGCGCTGTCGCCCGCGGCGGTCGTCGCGATCGGCCTCGCCGACCTGTTCTCTCGGTTCCCGCTCCGGATCGGGGTCGGGATCGGCGGCGGCGCCATCGCGCTCGCCAGCCAAGACACCGGGAGCGGAGCGGACGCGAACCGCGACGAGGCGGTGACGCAGTCGCTGCTCATCGGATTTCTCGGCGGCGTGCCGTTCGTGGTGATCGGTCTCGTCGCGGCGCCGGCGCTCATCGGCCTCTTCCCGGCGAGCGACGAGGCGGTCAGGCTCGGCGGCGCGTACCTCGCGATCATCTTCGCGACGGCGCCCGCCCGGCAGGTGTCGATCATCGGCGCACGCGCGCTTCAAGGCGTCGGGAACACCCGCACGCCGATGTACGTCAACGTACTCGCCAACGGTACCAACGTGATTCTCTCGCTCGGCCTCGCCTTCGGGATCGGCGGCCTGCCGGCGCTCGGCGTGGTCGGCGTCGCGTTCGGGACCGCGACGGCGAACGTCCTCTCGGCCGGGCTCCTGCTCGCCGCCGTCTACGCGCCGTCGTCGCCGCTCTCGTACGCCCGGCCGACCGACTGGACGATCGGCGCCCAGCTCGTGCGGGTTGGGCTGCCGCGGATGGCCGGGGGCTTCACGTCGGTGCTCGCGGAGTTCCCCTTCAACGCGCTGTTGCTGTCGCTCGGGGGCGCCGCTGGCGTCCCCGCGACGGCCGGGGCCGCCCCGGGCGACGTCGTCAACGCCGGGTTCCAGATCGGGCGCCGCGTCTACCAGCAGGTGACCAGCCCGCTGGCTCGCGGCTACAACATCGCGGCGAGTATCTTGGTCGGACAGTCGCTCGGCCGCGGTGACGCGGCGCAAGCCCGGTTCGAGGGCTGGGCGACGGCCGCCCTCGCCGTCCTCTCCGTCGGCGGCATCGGCGCGCTCATCGCCGTCTTCGCCGACTCGGTCGTCGCCGTGCTCGGCTTCGGAAGCTCCGAGTCGGCGCTCGCCTACGCCGCGGCGTTCGCCGTCGTCTACGGCCTCTCGGCGCCGGGGCTCGCACTGTTCGTCTCGCTCTCGGGAGCGCTGCAGGGCGCTGGTGCGACGCGGCTGCCCTTCGTCTCGAACCTCACGGGGATGTTCGGCTTCTTCGTCGGCTTCTCGTACGCCGCAGTCGAGTTCACGACGCTCGGGCTCACGGGCGTCTACGCGGGCGTCGTCCTCGCGCACGTCTGGAAGGGCGCGACGATGGTGCTGGCGTTTCGGTACGCCGACTGGGCCGGGACGGCGGCCGGGCTGCTCCGCGAGCGCGGCAGCGTGGTCGCCGAGGACGACTGATTATGACGCTGTCCGTTCTCAAGAGTACGGTGCCCGCCGCTACCCGGACGGGCGATCGTCGGAACGAGAACCGTCGGTACGAGGGGTGCTTACCGTTCCTCGAGCGCGGGGAACTCCTGATCCTTGGGGCCGACATAACGCGCTCGCGGCCGGATGAGGCGGTTGTTCTCGTACTGTTCGAGCACGTGTGCGATCCAGCCGGCGGCGCGCGACATCGCGAAGATGGGCGTGTAGATATCGATGGGGATGCCCATCTGGTAGTACGTCGACGCCGAGTAGAAGTCCACGTTCGGCGCGAGGCCCTTCTCCTCGGTGATGTACTCCTCGATGGCGACCGAGTAGTCGTACCACTTCGTGTCACCCGCGGCCTCCGCGAGCGCCTTCGACTTCTCGCCGAGGATCTTCGCGCGGGGGTCCTTGACGTTGTAGACGCGGTGGCCGAACCCGGGGACCCGACGCCCCTCCGCGAGGGCGTTTTCGACCCACTCGGTGGGGTCGTCGCCGCTCTCGTCGACCTCCTTCAGCATCCGCATCACGTTGGCGTTCGCGCCGCCGTGCAGCGACCCGGCGAGGGTCCCGACGGCGGAGGTCACCGCGCTGTGCAGATCCGACAGCGTCGAGGCCGTCACCATCGCCGAGAACGTCGAGGCGTTCAGCCCGTGGTCGGCGTGGAGGACGAGCGCCATATCGAACGTCTCCGCGAGGACCTCGTCGGGCTCCTCGTCGTTGAGCATGTAGAGGAAGTTCGCGGCGTGGCTCAGGTCCTCTCGGGGCTCGACCGCCTCTTCGCCGTTGCGGAAGCGCTCGAACGCCGCCAGCGCGGTCGGCATCTTCGCCGTGATGCGACACGCCATCCGGAGGTTCGACTCGACGTCCGTCACGTCCTCGTGGTCGGCGTCCTCGTCGTACGCCGACAGCGACGAGACGATCGTTCGAAGCGCCGCCATCGGCACCTCTTCGGCGGCCGCCAGCTCGCGGATCTCCGCGAGGACCTCGTCCTCCAGCGATCTCACCCCGGCCATCCAGGACTCGAAGGAGGAAAGCTCCTCCGCGTCCGGGAGCTCCCCGTGCCACAGCAGATAGACGACTTCCTCGTAGGACGCCTCGCGGGCGAGGTCTTCGATCGTGTACCCGCGGTAGACCAGTTTCCCGGCGTCACCGTCGATGTAACTCAGTTCTGACTCGGCGACGAGGACGCCTTCCAGCCCGCGCTTCAGGTCGTCTGACATACCTATCGGGTTCCTCTCCCCGTGAAAAAAGCGTTATCGTTTCCGGGTGTCGTGGTACCTCCGTCCGAACCGCCCGTCCACCAAGTGTTTTTGTCGTCGCCGCCGAACCGGGAGGTATGGACCCACGGGACGTCGAGTACGAGCCGGTCAGCGTCAAGGAGGTTCTCGCGGAGATGAAAGACACCGCGGAGCTCCTCATCGACCTCTCGTACTCGGCCGTCCTCAACGGCAGCGACGACATCGCCCGCGAGGTGATCGAACTCGAGGGCCGGATGGACATCCTCCAGCTACAGGGGCGGATGAGCCTGCTGATGTCCGCGCGGAGCCCCGAAGACGCCGAGCAACTCGCGCCCGTGCTGGGCGTGATGGGCGCCGCCGAGAAGATCTCGAACGCCGCCGGCGACATCGCGAAGATCGTCCTCGAAGACATCGGGATGCCCGACGCGATCCGCACGGCGCTGCCCGAGGCGGTCGAGGTGCTAGTCCGCGCGAGCGTCGCGGCCGACTCGCCCTACGCCGACCGGACGCTCCTCGACATCAATATGGAGACCGAGACGGGCGTCCGCGTCATCGCCATCCGCCGGGAATCGGCGACGGGCAAGCGCCGGTGGCTGCTGAACCCCGGCGCCGAAAGCCGGCTCCAGCCGGACGATTCGATCCTCCTCCGGGGGTCTATCGACGGGATCTCGACCGTCTACGAGTCGGTGACGGGTACCCCGTACGACCCGCCGGAGGCGACCGAGCCGTCGATCGAGGACCTCGAACGCGCGGTCGACTCGATCACGCTGATGAAGGACATGAGTGAACTCGCCGTCGACCTCGCCTACGGCGCGGTGCTCTTCGACAGCGAGGGCGTCGCAGAGGAGGTGCGCGAACTGGAGGCCGAGGTCGACGCCCTCCAGTCGCGCTTCGAGGCGTGGACGCTCCGCGCGGCGAGCCGCGTGGAGGATCCGGTGCAGTTGCGCGGGCTCGTCCGCCTCGCGTCCGCGACGGAGGTCATCTCGGACGCGGCCCTCGAGATCAGCGAGGGCGTCCTCCGCGGAATCGACGCCCATCCCGTCGTCGCCGCCGCCGTCGAGGAGTCCGACGAGGTGATCGTCCGCCTCTCGGTCGCCGACGGCGCGCCGCTCGCGGGGACCACGCTCGGCGAGGAGCGGGTCAAAACCCAGACGGGGATGCGCGTCATCGCCGTGCGGCGCGGCGAGCGCGGCGATGAATGGGTCGTCCAACCGGGGCCCACGACCGAGCTCCGCGGGGGCGACGTCCTCATCGCGAAGGGGACCCGCGCCGGGGCCGAACGGCTCACCGAACTCGTCGGCGACGCGCCCGCGTCAGCGCGGTGACTCTCACTCGTCTGCGGCGGTCGCTCTCGATCACTCGTCTGCGATCTCTCGCGACAGCCTGACCGCTTCGCGGACGGTCAGCGCCGCCGCGACGAGGAGCGCCGTCGACGTCGCGAGCACGAACGCGAGGAGGAGAAACCACCCCTCCGCCCCCAAGACGGGGTACTCGCGCGTCCCCGCGAAGGGCCCGAACAGTTCGAGCACCCGGGCGAGGTACGCCCCGACCGCGAGCGCGACGCCGACGCCAGCACCGACCGAGACGTTTCGTTTGACGCGCAGCGCGCGGACGAGTCCGGCTTGCGGCGGCCGATCGGGGATCTCCTCGCTCACGCGCGCTCGTTTCTCCGCCGCCGACAAAGCGTCGTCGGTCGCCGGTGCGGAGTGACGGGACCAGCGCCTCGGCGCTCGCCGACCGTTTCGTCGAGCCCGGTTCCGCCCCGCCGTTCGTCGTCCCACCTCGTCGTTCGTCGACTCGCTCCACCGCCTCGGTTTCCCGTTCCGGCGCGCGAACGCGCGGGAGCGGCTGATCGGCGGGATACCGAACCCCTAAAGTCGGGTGCCTCCGAGGGGGAAACAATGACGACGCTCGGCACGGCGAGTGCGGCCCCCGGCGAGATCGACACGGGTCGTCTGGCGGTGGGCGAATCCCGCGACGGGGCGACCGTGGGGCTTCCCTGCGCGGTCGTAAACGGCGCGGACGACGGGAAGACGCTCTATATGCAGGCGGCGTCGGACGGCGACGAACTGAACGGCGTCGGGGTCGTCAACCGCGTCGTTCCGCGCCTCGATCCCGCGGAACTCTCCGGGACGGTTCTCGTCGTTGGCATCGTCAACTACCACGCGTTCCAGATCGCAGAGCACCGGAACCCGCTCGACGACACGAAGATGAACCGCGCGTACCCCGGCGACGAGAACGGGACCTCCTCCGAGCGGATCGCGGCGGCGACGTTCGCGGCGGCGACGCGCGCGGACCTGATTTTGGACCTGCATCAGGGTTCGACCTCGCGGATGATCGACGAGGTCCGCGTGCGCTGCGGCCGCCGCCACCGCCTCCACGAGGAGTGTCTCAGGCTCGCGAAGGTGTTCGGATGCGGCCACGTGCTCGATCAGAAGGGGCCGGAGGGACAGCTCGCCCGCGCGGGCCCCGACGAGGGGGTCCCGACGATCGACCCCGAACTCGGCGGCTGCGTCGGCTGGGACGAAGACAGCATCCGCGCGGGCGTCGACGGCGTGTTCAACGTCCTCTATGAGTACGGCTTCCTCGACGGCGCGGCGACGCCGGAATCGCAGACCCGCGCGAAGGGGTTCGACCAGTACGGCTCGCCGGCCGGCGGTCTCGTCCGCTTCCAGGTCGACCTCGGCGAGCGCGTCGCCGCGGGGGACCCACTCTTCGAGATCACGGACGTCTTCGGCGAACTGAAATCGCGGGTGACGGCGAAAAGCAGCGGGGTCTTCTGGCGCACGCGCCGGCTCCCGCAGGTCGCGACCGGAGAGTACGTCTGCTCTGTCGGCACCAACGTCGACACGTACTGATCGGACGTCGACGCCGACACGTACTAGGCAAACGCCGACCGCCGCCCGGCACCCGTACTGTCTCACCCGCACCCGCTCGCGCTCGGCTGCGCCGCCTGCGACCGTCCGACGGGGCGTGCCCCCGACGGTGCGGCTGCGGCGCCCCGTTTGACTCCGCGTCGCGACCGGGTCCGGACGCGGCCGAACTGCCCGGCGCGTGGGCGGACGTCGCCGGGCGGTGGACCTTCGGGGGGTTCCTCCCGGCCGACGCCCCGCCGACGTGGTCGCGCCGCTCACCGGCAGCGGGCTGAAAACGTAGCCGCAACTGTACTCGAAGGCGTCGCAGTCGGGCGGGTCGCTACCGCCGGCCGAGCTGTTCGTCCCAGTCGATCCACTCCTGCTCCCAGCCGGTCTTCGCGAAGTATCCGGGCTCGCGAGCCCGCTCGACGTCTTCGCGGACCGTCCGATTCCGAGCGGGAGCGCTCCCCTGCTCGCCGTCGACCAGGAGCGGTTTGAACGCGACGGGGCCGTGCCGCGATCTGACCTCGCCGGTGTCGTCGACCGCGGCGAGCGTCTGCTCGGGACCGCCGAGCGGGAGGACGAGCCGGCCGCCCGGCGCGAGCTGTTCGATCAGCTTCCGCGGCGGCTCGATTGCGGCCGCCTCGACCAGAATCCGATCGAACGGGGCGTACTCCGGCAGGCCGCCCGCCCCGTCCCGGGCGTCGACGAGAACGCCGCCGTAGCCCGCCGCCTCGAGGTTCGAACGCGCGGCGTAGACGAGCCGTCGGTCGATGTCGACCGCGTGGACGTGGGTCTCGCCGACCAGTTCGGCCAGCAGCGCGGCCGTGTAGCCGACGCCCGCCCCCACGATGAGTACGTCGCCGGTCGGCTCGGCGTCCGCGCTCTCCCCGCTCGGCTCGGTCGCCGGGGCGGTCCGCGCGTCGACGTCGAGCGCCGTCAGGAGGCGAGCGACCAACTCCGGGGCGAGCACCGTCGTCCCCGCCGCCTCGCTCCGCCCCTGATACGGCGCGTCGTCGACGAACCGCCGTCGGGGAACCGTCCGCATCGCTAGCGCGACGGCCTCGTCCACCGACATTCGAGCTTCGAGGCCGTCCACCATTTCGTCGCGTAGTTCCCCGGGGTCCATACCACTCGCTCGGGGATCGGGGCTAATCAACTGCACGCTCCCGCGCGGTGGGGTGTCGCTATCGTCCCGTCACCCGGCGCTCGCCCACGCCGCGGCGTTCGTCGCACAGCGGGGCAGTCACGGTCCCAGCACGCGCTCGACAGCCCGCGTCACGTCGGCGACGCAGAGGGTCATCCCCGCCGCGACGACGCACGCGACCGCGACGAGATAGCCGCCGAAGCCGACGGTGGCGAACGTCCATCGGGGCAGGGCGAACCCGGCGGCGACGATCGGTGCGGCGGCCGCGCCGGCGGTGAGGAGGAGGGCTCGGACGGCAGTTCGTGTCACGTCACAGTCGTGTTCGGGAAGCGATCCCCTAACTCTGTCGGCGGTCGGGCGTTACCAGGCCGACCACGCGGACGTCGACAGATCGGTCCCGTAGAGCCGCTTTACGTCCTTCGCGTAGACCATATCGCCGTCGTGGTCGAACTTCCCGTGACGGTACTCGGGGGCATCCTCGCGCACCTGAATCGCCTTGATTCGGAACTCCTCGTCGCCGAACTCGACCTCGTCGCCGACGACGAATTCGTGGTCGCCCGGGATCTGCAGGTCGAAGCTCCGGGTCGACTCGCGGTCGCCGGTTCCCTCTTTCGGGTTGACCGTTACCTTCACCGTGACGTTGTCGACCGCGCGGGTCCAGATGGTCTCGACGTCCTCGACCGCGGTCTCGTCGACGCGCTGTTCGGGACCGACTTCGAGGCCGGTGATGCGGACGAGCATAATCGCCTCCTCGCTGTCGACGATGAACTCCTCACCGACGGCGATGGTCTCCGCTGGCGGCGCACCGACCGTCGTCGAGAACGACTCGCCGTCCTGGGAGATGACGACCTTGCGCTCGACTTCCGTCTCCGACTCGGTCTTGATCTTGTGGACGTGACCGCACTCCGTACACCGGACGGTGTGGCGACCGCTCCCGGCTTTCAGTACCTCGTGGACCGTCGACTCCGCGGGCGAACAGGAGGGACACTCGACCGCGATGCGGTCCTGTGGCGTGCTCATACGGCGTCGTACCCGTTCGGGCCGTAAAAGTCCGCCCTTCCGCGTGTCAGCGTGCGAGCCGGTGGCTCGCGGTGTTACCGCTCGACCGACGGGAGGTCTACGACCTCCCCCGCTCACGGCTCCGCCGTTCGCTTACCGCGGAAGCTCCACTTCCGCGCCGTCCGCCCACACGGTCGGGTTCCGAACGATCCCGTCGAGGTGCAGCGGCGCGTCAGTGTCGCCGCCGATACCGGCGTCGTCCCCGATCGCGATGTGGATCGTCCCGGCGGCCTTCTCGTCGAGCAGGACCGATCCCACGAGGTCGGTCACGCCGACGTTCGTGCCGATGCCGAGTTCAGCGAGGTTGTAGGCGTCGCGGCCGACTTCCTCGGCGGCCGCCTCGACCTGCCCTCGGATCTCGTCGTCGGAAATCTCGGTCACGTAGCCGTCCTCGACCTCGAAGCGGAGTGTCTCTCCCTCCTCAAGTAGGCCGTGCGGCCGCATCGTCCCGTCGACGACGTAGGTGCCGTTTGCGGTCACCGGCGAGACGAACACCTCGCCGGCGGGCAGATTCGAGAAGACG
Organism: Halobellus sp. GM3; assembly: GCF_052545375.1. NCBI lineage: Archaea > Methanobacteriati > Methanobacteriota > Halobacteria > Halobacteriales > Haloferacaceae > Halobellus > Halobellus sp. GM3. Next base: position 302,104 of record NZ_JBQWLT010000001.1, read on the forward strand.
CCCGCCTCGTGGACGATCCCCGTGTCGGTGTTCCACTCGCGGCCGCCCGGCTCGAACGTGATGTCCGTTCCCGCGGGCGCGGTGACGCGGATCTCCTCGGCGCCTTCCACCTGCGCGAGCACGTCGCGGCAGTGTGCGGCGATGGCGTCGTAGTCGGCGTCGAGCCCCGTGAGGAACACCTGCTCGGTGATCCCGGGCAGCGTCGCGCCGCGGGCGCCCGCCTCGCAGGCGCCGCCGCGAGCGCGCGTGTGACTGATGCTCTTCGTCGTCGGCGCGAGGAACACGTCGGCCTCAGCCATCGCGGCGGCGACCGGGCCGGGCGGCTCCTCGCCGTGCTGTTCGCCCGGTGGATACTGCAGGACGATCGCCTCGTCCGTGACCGCGCGTGCGGCCTCGTACAGCGCCTCGCCGATCTGCCGCCGGTCGTCGTCGGTGACGACGACGCAGGACTCCGAGGCCCCGAGCGCCAGACACTGCTCGACCGCCGTCGTCGCGGCCGTCGCGAGTTCGTCGTTCGACATACTCCCGCGTGGTGCCTCTGCGAAGTTAGGCGTTGGCATCACTCACTGCGCGTGTTCTGCCCGATAGACCGACGCCGACGTGCCGGAGCGGACTGTCGTCGACGCCATTACTCGTATCCGGGGAAATCGACCGCGTTACTCGGTGCGGAGTTACTTTCCGGTCGAATCGCTCCGAAATAACTATGCGTCTGCTCCCCGGATTCTCACGTGATGATACGAGTGGGTGTCAACGGCTACGGAACGATCGGTAAGCGCGTCGCCGACGCAGTCGCGGCCCAGCCGGATATGGAAGTCGCGGGCGTCGCCAAGACGCAACCCAACTTCGAGGCCCACACCGCCGTCGAGCGCGGCTACCCGATGTACGCCGCGATCCCCGAGCGGGCCCCGCTCTTCTCGGAGGCCGGCATCGAGACCGCGGGGGTCGTCGACGAGTTGGTCGCCGACTCGGACGTGATCGTCGACTGCACGCCGTCGGGAATCGGCGCGGAGAACCGGTCGCTGTACGCCTCCTACGACACGCCCGCGGTCTTCCAGGGCGGAGAGGGCTCCGACGTCGCGGAGACGAGCTTCAACGCGCGCTCGAACTTCGAGGACGCCCGCGGCGCCGACACCGTCCGCGTCGTCTCCTGCAACACGACCGGCCTCTCCCGGATCGTCGCTCCCCTCGAGGAGACCTACGGCGTCGAGAAGGTCCGCGCGACGCTCGTCCGCCGCGGCGGCGACCCCGGACAGAACTCCCGCGGGCCGATCAACGACATCCTGCCGGACCCGATCGACATCCCCTCGCACCACGGCCCCGACGTCAAGACCATCTTCCCGAGCCTGTCGATCGAGACGATGGGCCTGAAGGTCCCGGCGACGCTGATGCACGTTCACGCGCTCAACGTCACGCTCGAATCCGATGTCACGGCCGCGCACGTCCGACAGCTGCTTGAGGGCGAATCGCGCGTGTACGTCATCCCGGAGGGACTGGGCATCGACGGCGCGGGCAAACTGAAGGACTTCGCGCTCGACGCCGGCCGCCCCCGCGGCGACCTCTGGGAGAACTGCGTGTGGGGCGAATCGATCGCCACGGAGGGTCGCGACCTCTATCTCTTCCAAGCGATCCACCAGGAGTCCGACGTCATCCCGGAGAACGTCGACGCGATCCGCGCGATGACCGACTCGGCCGACGCCGACGAGAGCATCGAGCTGACGAACCGGACGCTCGGCGTCGGCCTCGCGGGTGATCCCGCGGGTTTTAGCCGTAGCGGTCGGGTCGAGGCCGCAGACGACTGACCCCGCGCTCGGCGTCTCGATACCGGACGTCTTAGCCTCGTTCGCTCTGTGGTCCACGTTTAATAGCCCTGGTGCCGTGGTCGCGTTCGTGACCGAAGACGCGCAATCGTCCGAATCGCGAGCCGCTCGGCCCGCCGACCCGGAGGGTCACGACTCCCCCGACGAGACCGCAACCGACGAAGACGGGATGGAGCGCCTTCTCAGGGAGTTCGACGCGTTGGCGGAGACGGTGGACGACCCCGAGGAGCGAGCGCGAGTCCGGGCCGCGCGGCGGGCGGCCGTCTCGGCGGCCCACGAGTCGGCGGTCTTCGGTCGGAAGATCGTCGGGTTCGACCGGAGCGACCTCGCGGAGGCGTTCCTCGGCTCGTTCCTGTTCGGCGTGCCGATGTTCGTCGAGGGCGGGACGAACGAGGTCGGCGCCGTTCTCGCCGGGCGCCCGCTCTCGCTCGTCGGTACCTTGGTCGCGGGGGTCGGCCTCGTTATCAGCATCCTCTACGTCGCTGAGATTCAGGACGTGCGGGTACAGGATCCCATCCTCGGCGTTATCCCGCGCCGGCTGGTCGGCGTCCTCGGCGTCTCCTTTCTCACGGCGGTGGTCGTGATGACCGCGTGGGGCCGCATCGACTGGACCGACCCGACGCTGGCGTTCGCCACCGTGGTCACCGCGTTCGTCCCGATGAGCGTCGGCGCGGCCCTCGGCGACATTCTGCCGGGGACGTGAACGCCGAGCCCTCTCCGAGGTGTCGACGACCGGGTGAGAGGCGGTCGACCCCTACGGCGTGACCTCGCGGAACGTCACGTCCGCCGCGTCGGTATCGAGCAGTGCGACGTGGTAGGCGTCGTCCGCCCCGGGGATCGGGAGCCCGCCGGGATTGACGTGGACGGTGCCCTCCCGTTCGTCGCGCGTTCGCCGGTGGGTGTGTCCGCGGACGACGTAGTCGTACTCGCCGCAGTCGACGAGCGCGTCGACGAGCTGTTCGCTCGTGCCGTGGTAGACCGCGACCTCGAGGCCGCCGAACGTCAGGCGGGCGCTCTCGCCGTGATACGTGCCGAACTCCTCAACCGTCCCGGCGAGCGCCCACTCGCCGTCGTTGTTGCCGCGGACCGCGTGGAACTCGAAGGCGGCGTCGAAGACCGCGGCGGTGAAGGGCGCGACGACGTCGCCGCAGTGGACGACGGCGTCGACACCGCGCTCCTCGAACGTCTCGACCGCGCCGCGGGCCAGGTTCAGGTTGTCGTGGGTATCCGAACAGAGTCCGACGAGCATCGGCGCCGGCTTCGGGTTACTCCCGTTTCAGGGCTTCGACGCCCGCGAGCGGCTGTCCGGTGAGCGCGCGGATGTAGGCGCCGCCGGCGATGGAGACGTGATCGAAGTCGGCCTCGTCCAGCCCGTACAGCCCGATCGCGCGGGAGGTGTCGCCGCCGCCGACGACCGAGAAGCAGTCGGTCTCGGCGATCGCTTCTAACACCCGCACGGTGCCGACCGAGAAGCGCTCGTCCTCGAAGACGCCGAGCGCGCCCTTCACGAAGACGGCCTCGGACTCGTGGACGACCTCGGCGTAGCGCTCGGCCGTGTCGCCGCCGACGTCGAGGAAGGAGACGTCCTTCTCGCCGATCGCGTCGACGTCGACCTCGGCCCGTTCGCTCTCGTCGTCCTCGTACGCCAGATCTACCGCCAGCGTGATCTGCGATCCGCGCTCCTCGAGTAGCTCCTCGATCAGCCCGCGGTTCTGCTCCCACTGGGTGTCGAAGAGGTCCGCGTCGGGGTCGACGTCGAAGCCGACGGGATGGCCGGCGGCCCGGAGGAACAGTTCGCCCGCGATGCCGCCGAGCAGGAAGTCGTCGACCCGGTCGCCGAACGCGTCCATCACGTCGATGACGTCCGTGGCCTTCGTGCCGCCGACGACCATCGTCACCCGGCCGTCGAAGGACCTCTCGGCGATGGCGGTGTTCGCCTCGTACTCGGTCTGCATCACGCGTCCGGCGTAGGCGGGGAGCACGAGGGGAAAGCCGACGAGCGAGGCGTGCGAGCGGTGCGCCGCCGAGTAGGCGTCGTTCACGTAGGCGTCGAAGTGCGGCGCGAGCGCCCGCACGAACTCGGTTTCGGCCTTGGACTCGGGATCTCCTTCCGGGAGTTCGTCCTCGCACATCCGGGTGTTCTCGAGGAGGAGTATCTCGCCGGTATCGAGCGATTCGATGGCCTCGATCGCCGCGTCGCCGTACGTATCCGGAACGAAGCCGACGTCGCGGCCGACGTGCGACGCGAGGATCGACGCGTGCCCCGACAGCGAGACGAAGTCGTCGCGGCCGGGCCGCCCCTGGTGAGCGAGCAGGACCACGCGGTGGCCGGCGTCCGCGAGTTCGCGGACCGTCTCTGCGTGCCGGTCGAAGCGGCGGTTGTCCTGCGGTTCGCCCCCCTCGATAGGCGAATTCAGATCGAGGCGGACGAGGACGCGCTGGTCGGGGTCGAGGTCGTCGAGCGTTCTGAACGAGGTCGGTGACGTGGACATCGGTCTCTGTCTGGTGGTTTCGAGGAGAGATTACTTAGTGGTGATCGAATCCGTTACGCGGCGCCCGAAGGTGATCCGCCGTTGCGTCCCGCTCACCTGTGCGTGATGTAGCGGGCGACGTCGAGCATCCGGTTCGAGAAGCCGTATTCGTTGTCGTACCACGTGAGAACCTTGTAGAGACCGCCGTCGTTGACCTGATTCGTCGACTGCAGATCGACCGTCGAAGAGAAGGGAAGCCCTTGGATGTCCGAGGAGACGACCTCGTCGTCGGTGTAGCCGAGGACGCCCGCGAGCGGACCCGAGTCGGCGGCGTCGCGGAACGCGTCGTTGAGCTCCTCGACCGGGGGCGTCGCCTCGAGCGAGACGACCAGTTCGGTGACCGAGCCGTTCGGGACCGGCACGCGGATCGCCATGCCGTCGAGTTTGCCCGCCAGCTCCGGCAGGATCTCCGTCGTCGCCTTCGCCGCGCCCGTGGAGGTGGGAACGATGTTCTCGGCGGCCGCGCGGCCGCGACGGGTCTTCGTCATCGGCCCGTCGACGAGATTCTGGCTCCCGGTGTAGGCGTGGACGGTCGTCAACAGCCCGTGTTCGATGCCGAACTCCTCGTCGAGCACCATCGCGACGGGACTGACGGAGTTCGTCGTACAGGAGGCGTTCGAGACGACGTCCTCGCCGTCGTACTCGCCGTGGTTGACGCCGTAGACGAGTTGCTTGACGGGCTCTTCGCCCTTCGGAGGTGCAGAGATTACCACCTTGTCCGCGCCCGCTTCGAGGTGAGCGGAGGCGTCCTCCTTCGTCCGGAAAATCCCGGTGCACTCGAGTGTGACGTCCACGTCGAGTTCGTCCCACGGGAGTCTCGTGGGATCCTGCTTGTTGTACAGCGGGACCGACGTGTCGCCGACGACCAAGGAGTCGCCCTCGAGGGACACCTCATCCAGCCGTCCCATCACCGTATCGTACTTCGCGAGGTACGCCATGTCGTCGACGTCCATCACGTCGTTGATGCCGACGAGCTCGATTCGGGGATCGTGCCGCACCGCACGGAAGACGTTGCGGCCGATCCGCCCGAAGCCGTTCAGCGCCACTCGGACGGCGCCGCCCGCGTCGACGTCCGGCCCGATATCCATATTCGACTTTTCACTCATATTTGAGTACTATTCTTCCCAGCTACTTGAATCCCGGTGTCCCACAATCGGATTCTGAATCTGCCGATATATCCGATTAGACGCGGTAAAACGCGGAATATCCGGATATGAGAACTGATCTCTGTCTCGACGATCACGCAGAAACAGACAGTCTCTGGTACGATCTCGCAGTAACAGTCACATCCACGCATCCGCCTCCTCGCTCTCACCAACACCCGAGCCACGCGACGATCACCGATCGGCCGATTCCGCCGGGGGGCGAAGGCTTTTCATCGAAAGCGACCTAGCGGCGGGTGATGAGAGACGACCGCGACGACCCGTTCGACGAGTTCTTTGACGGGATCGAACGGATGATGGACGAGATGACTGGCGGTGACGCCGCCGGATTCGCTTCCGAGACCCACGTCGACGTCTACGACGAGGGCGAGGAGATTCGACTCGTCGCCGATCTTCCGGGTGTCGCGAAGGACGCGATCGAACTACAGTGCGACGGCGAGGTACTCACGATCTCCGCGGCGGGCGACCGCCGCGAGTACGACGAGCGTATTCGGCTCCCGACCCGCGTCGACGAACACTCCGCGAGCGCGTCGTTCAACAACGGCGTTCTCCAGGTCACGCTTCGGAAGGTCGACGACTCGGCGTCGATCGACCTCGAGTGAGCGAGCCGGCCGCCCACCACCTTCCCGTTTTCGTCGGTTGCGCTTGATCGCCAGCCGCAGCGTCGGCTACTGGGACTCGGTTCGAGCGAAGTACGTGCGGCGATCGTCCGCGATCGCGCTCAGGAGATGAGGAGCTTCTCGCCCTTCTCGACGTCGATGCGGCACGGCGGCGACATTTTGTTGTACGCGCGGCGGAGCGCGTCCTTCGCGATGCCCGCGTGTTCGGGCTGGCAGTAGATGGTGAACACGCGCTCGTTGCGCTGGACGCGCGCGGCGGTGCCGACGGGCTTGCCGAACGCCTGTCGCATTCCGTCGGAGACGCGGTCCGCACCGGCCCCGGTCGCCTGCTTGTTCTCCCGGAGGATCTGGTGGGGGAACTTCCGCAGGACCATCTTGTAGTTCTCCTCGCCGACCTGCTTGAGCATCACGCGGTTCGCCGACAGGCGCGCGGATTCGAGCGACCCGTGACGGACCTGACACTCCTCTTCGAGCCGGAGGCTGATCTGGACCGGGTAGTCGTCGGGACCGGTCCGGAGGTTGCCCATATTGTGCTGTGCGATCTTGGATCCGGGAATGCCTGTGACGTAATCTCGCCGCGTGTACGACGGCTTCGACAGTTCCCGGTACATGGAGGCGGGTTTGTCGGACATAGTTACTTGTGCGGAACAACGCCTATTCGACCTAAAAGCGCTTCGAACTGTTCGCCGAGCGATCGACCGCGTGCGAACCCGACGATATATTGTCGTACGCGTCGTTGACGGATCCGTGATAGTCGTCTTCGAGAACGAGGTGGACCCGGATACCCGCTATTTCGTCCCCGCGATCCGACGCCATCTGGAGGCCGCCGGCGCGCGCGTTCGCGTCTACCCCTACGCCGAACAGGGAGGCCGCCCCGACGCGCTCGACGACGCTGACGGCGTCGTCCTCTCGGGGAGCACGGCGGGCGTCTACGAGTCGAATTCGCACCCTTGGATGGACGAACTCCGCGAAGTGGTCCGCGAGCTACGCGACGAGCGCGTCCCGACGCTCGGCGTCTGCTTCGGCCACCAGATCGTCAACGACGCGCTCGGCGGGCGCGTCGAACACCGCGGCCTCCACAGCGGCATCGAGTCGGTCTCCCTCGCCGACGATCCGCTGTTCGCGGGCGTCGGCAGTCGCGTGCCGATGATTCACGGCGATTTCGTCGTCGAACTCGGCGAGGGGATGGCGCCCATCGCCACGGCGGATTACTACGAGTATCTCGGGACCCGCCACCGAGACGCACCGCTGTGGACCGTTCAGTACCACCCGGAGTTCACCGCCGCACAGCTGCCCAACATCGAGTCGACCTTCGAGTGGCCGTCGAACGACCGCGACCGCGACTTCGGCGACGTGACCGCCGAGCGGACGTTCGCGAACTTCGTCGATATCGTCGACGAGCGGTAACGACGTCGGCGTCAGCGTCGAAGCGAGTCACTCACTCGGTCGCACGCAGTCGGCGTCGCCTGTGGATGTGTCGCCCGTGGCCGCGTCGCGTGCACCTCCGTCGGCGTCCCGTGCATCCGCTCGCTCGTCACCCTCTCGTGCATCCGCTTTCTCGCCGCCATCCCGCGCATCTCTCCTTTCGCCGCCGTCGGTCGGCGTCTCTGCTCCGTCGGCAGCGTTCCCGTCTTCGACCGGCGTCAGGGGAACGAACGAGAGATGCAACTCTTCGAGCAGGGCCGCCGCGCGGTCAGTCACGGAGGGGGCGACGAGGATTCCGCGCACTCCCTCTTCGGGGAACTCCCCGTCGACCGCCTCGACGTACCGTCGGAGTTGGCTCGCCGCCGAGGGGCCGACGCGTCGGCGCTTCAGTTCCACCACGACCGGCCGGTCGGCGTCGTCGCGTCCGAAGACGTCGACGGGGCCGGCGGTCGTCTCCCGCTCGGTCGCTGTCGGGACGAACCCCGGTTCGACGAGTTCGGGGTGCTCGAGGATCCGCTGTCTGAGGTCCTCTTCGCTCCCGGTCAGCGTCAGGTCGCTTCTGTCCGTCACCTCGTAGACGGTTACCTGTTCGATGCGCTCGAAGGCGACATCGAGGCGCTCTGGGGGCGAGGTGCGTTCGCTCCGGATTCTGAGTCGCCCGTCGCGGACGCTCGCGCGGTGGGTACACCCCGGCGGCTGCCAGTTCACCGGCTTGCGCTTCTCGTCGGTGTGTACGAGAACCGTCCCGTCGGGTTTGCAGACGACGAGGCGATCGCCCGGTCCGAGACTCGACGATGCTCGGCCGTCGTACTCGACGCTGCAGCGGCCGAACACCGTCGCCATCCGGCCGTCACCGAACGCCGTCTCCAAGAGCCCCAGCGCGTCCCGGTGCGTCGGTCGGTGGAGCGTCGTCACCGACATCCTTCTGCCCCGCGGTTGGCGCTCGTCGCGTATAGGGGTTGTCGTCCGGGCGTCCTTCTGGCGTGCGTTTATGTGCGATGACGGGCCCAGCGTCCCCGTGACCTGAACGTCACCCCGCGTCGGCCTGCGGTTGTCCGGCACACCGACGCGGGGCGCGAGCGCGCCGGCTGTTCGCCCCATACGTATCCCCGATCAGTTCCGCGCCCGAACGATCGCTCTGAGCCCCGCCCCGACGACGGCACTGATCGCGTTCACGAATGCGTCGTCTGCGCTCGCCGTTCGCGCGGCCAGCGGCGCTTGGACGAGCTCCACGCCGAGTCCGACCGCAGTGGCCATCACGACGGCGACGAGCGCCGTGTGTAAGCGTCGCCGCCCCACGTCGTCGATGCCCGCCGCGACGAGCCACGCGAACACGCCGTACGCGAGTCCGTGAGCGAGGGCGAAGCCGTCGAGGGCGCGCTGGCTGTCGCCGATCGATCCCACTCCCGTCGCGGGACCCGACGGGGACCACAGCGACGCGATCGCGGCCGGATCGACGACCGACGCGACGACGACGACGACGACCCAGCCAGCGGCGAGACGGCGTGCGCGACGCGGCGACACCGCACGCCGAGTGGGTCGACGAGCGCCTCCGGCCCGCATCAGCGGAATTCGCTCAGGACGCCGTCGAGCATCGCTCTCGCGGACTTCAGGAGCGACGGCTTCGTGAGTTCGTCGACCTCCGAGCGGGTGAGTTTGAAGTCGAAGAGCGCGAGGTTTTCGGCGAGGTGATCCGGATCGGTGGATTTCGGGATGACGACGACGTCGCGGTGCTGGGTCGCCCAGCGGAGCACGATCTGCGCCGGCGTCCGATCGTACTTCTCGGCGAGCCGTCGGACCTCGTCGTCCTCGAGGGCGACCCCGCGAGCGAGGGGACTGTACGCCGTCAGCAACATCCTGTTATCCTGGCAGTAGCCGAGCATCCCGCGCTGTGGTCGGTACGGGTGAAACTGCAGTTGGTTCGTGACGACCGGTGTCTCGGCGGCCTCGCGCGCGCGGTCGAGGAACACCTCCGGGAAGTTGCTCACGCCGAGGTGGGCGACCGCTCCCCGTTCGACGAGGTGATCCATCGCGCGCATCGTCTCGCTGACCGATTGCAGCGGATTCGGCCAGTGCAGAAGCAGCAGGTCGACGTATTCCGTGCCGAGCCGATCGAGACTCTCCTTGGTCGAGCGGATCACGTCGTCGTAGCCGGCGTTCCGCGGCGACACTTTCGTCGTCAGAAACACCTCCTCGCGGTCGACATCGGCGTCGTCGATCGCGCGCCCGACCGCCTTCTCGTTCCCGTACATCTGTGCGGTGTCGACGTGTCGATATCCGAGCTCGAGTGCCGTAGACACCGTCTCATAACACGTCTCGCCCGTCATCTGCCACGTTCCGAGCCCCACCTTCGGAACGCGCGCGCCGTACGCCTCGGCGTACTCCATCTCGACCTCGTCGTCGCCCATACTCGAGTTTCGGCTTCCGTCCCTGAGAACGTGTCGGCTGTGCCGACTATCCGGGCAATTCTCGACGGTGCCACAGAGGCGCGAAAGTATCGCTGTCGCCACTCTCGATCTGGCACCGAAAGAAAAATACTTCAGAGAACTGCCGCAACCGAACCGGACCCGTCTGCCCGCTCGCCCGCCAGCCCCCGTCCGCTACGTGTGGTCGGTGTCGACTTCGTGGAGTCGGGCGTCTTACAGACGCTCGAGGTTCTTCGCACGCGGACCCTTGTCCGCCTGCTCGATGTCGAATTCGACTTCCTGCCCCTCCTCGAGGTCAGGACCGCCGACGTCTTCCATGTGGAAGAACACGTCCTCGTCCGCGTCGTCAGTGGAAATGAAGCCGTAACCGCCCGTGTCGTTGAAGAAGTCAACCTTACCGTTTGCCATTGCAACCGTACGAAACAGCCCGCGAGGTATAACTGTTGTGCGATACGTGGTACCACAAGGGTCGACGCAGCGGTATCGATTCTGTCGGTTCGCACGCGACAGCGAACCGCTCGTCAGCCGAACAGGCGCTCGAAGAGCGTCCGATCCGACGGTCGCTCCGCGAGCAGTACCGAGCAGTCGATGTCGTTGACGACGTCGAGGTGGAGCGAGTCGGTCAGCAGCCGGGAGAGCAGTCCCTGCTCTGTGGCGCCGAGAATCAGCAGGGAGTGGTCGGCCGACTCCCGCTCGATGACGGTCTCGACGTCGCCCGCTTCGACGATTCGTTCGGCGTCCGTGAGCTCGTGATCGAGCGCCCACTCTTCGAGGAACCGCTCGCCCGACTCCACTGCGCCTTGGTCGTCGACGACGTGGAGCAGCGACGTCGCGGATCCGACGGCCGCTTGCAGCATCCGGACAATTTCTGCGCTCAGATCGGAGTCGGGGCCGCCGTAGGTCGGCAGGAGGATCCGCGAGAGATCCAGCCCGCGGTCTTTGACGATCAGGAAGTCACACGGGAGCTGATTGGTGAGTTCCTCGAGCGGCCGCTCGGCGCGGGCGTCGCTCCACAGGCGGTTCTTTTCCCAGCCTAAGATGACGAGGTCAGGGTCGGTCCGGCGAGCGCTGTTGAAAACCTCCTCGAAAGAGCGGTTCGTCACGACGAGGGACGTCTCGAAGTCGACGTCGTATCCGGCGGCGGTCTCGCGTATCGGTTTCATCAGCCGTTCGGACTCGCTGCCGAGCCGTTGCCGCTGTCGACGACTCGGATCGGCCGGGCGGTAGCCGGGCGTCTGGATCACGTGGACCGCGTGAACGGTCGCAGAATCCCGCACGCTCGCGAGGGTGCATGCCAGATCGACGACCCCGGCCTCCGTGCGCGGATTCGCGATCGGAACCATAATCCGGTAGTCGCTGTCGCGGGAGAGCGATCGCTCGGAGGGGTCGAGCATCGGCACGTACGACCGGCCGGCGAGTCGACCGAACACCCACTCGCGGACCGTGAGCCGGCGCTCGATCCCCTCGAACCGAGCGGACTCCAGTCGGTCCCGACTCGTCTGGAAGTAGTTGACGAGCGTCACGAGCGCGACGCCGCCGAGCGTGTTCCCGAGCAGGACCGGCAGGACGAACCCGCCGAGGCCGGCGACGACGCCCAGCTCCCCGTGGAGGAACAGATACCACGCCTCGGAGAACGCGACGACCGAGTGAAACAGCCCGCCGACCGGGATCGCGAGGAACGCGAGGTAGGTCACGAGGATCCGCGACACCGTATCGCGGGCGCTGAATCCGACCCAGACCACGCCGGCGACGATGAGTCCCGCGAACACGGCCTTGTAGAACAGCGCCCACCAGGTCACGTCGAAGGCCCCGTGACGCGAGAGCTCCAGCGCCGTCTCTGCGGCGGCCGGATCGAACACGCCGCCCCACGCCAGCACCAGCGTTCCGATCGCCCCGCCGACGAAGTTCCCGAACAACACGATACTCCAGTGGCGCAACAGCGAGGGGAAGCTGGCGATCCGCTCGAGCGTCAACGCGACCGGAGGGAGCGTGTTCTCGGTGTACAGCTGATAGCCGCCGATGATGATGTAGATGAACCCGAGCGGGTACAGGAGCGCGCCGACGACCTTGTGGTCGGTCGTCGACGACAGCGACGCGTACAGCAGGAACGTGATACTGATCGCGAAGCCGGCGGCGATGGCGCTGAAAAACAGCTCTCGCCCCGTCGACGTGACCTCCTCGTCGGCCGCGGCGATGATCCGCTGGAACACCTCGTCCGCGGAGAACCGGTCGCGGACCGCCTCGCCGACGGCCGGCGCGCCCATCCGGGAGCTCTCGACGGCCTCGCGAAGCGATTCGTCAAAATCCGGTTGGTCCGGATACTCTTCGACGGTTGTGCGCTCCGACGGCGGGCCGCGGTCGTCGGGGTCCGGATCGTCCATCGTTCTACGTCACGGCGCCGGGCCGACTTTATTGTAGTGTTTGCCGGGTTTCGTATCCGAAGACGTTGCTGGAAGGTCCTCCCACCGCCCCGATTCCGTGCAACCAAGTTCACGTCCGACGACGTGAACCCGGAGCGTGCAATGACGTTCCTTCTTGGCAGCGACGTCGATAGCTATCGCAACGACGGGCGGTTGCTCCTCGATTACGGGCAGCGACGGCGCTGCGGAAGAACCGGCGGCGGAGACGGCACGGATGTCACGCTCGAAGACGACTCGACCGGAGCGGCCGGCGCGCAGACGCTTCGGATCCCGGCGGGCGAGTCGATCGCCGACCAATCGCTTTCGAGCGTTTCCGCGACGTATCCCCCAGATCGATTCTTCGTCGACGGCGCGAGCCACGATTCGATACCCGTCGGCGTCGACCGCGACGGAGACGGCGAGCTGGAAGAGGAGTTCGGCTCGGACGCGATAAGCGGCGCAAACAACAACGACTACTCGTTCGCCGTCACGATGGAGACGGACGTCGAGCCGGCCGCTGAGGATGTCGTCGGTCTCGAGTACCCGGCGGTCGAAAATCCCGGGAACCCCGGCGAGTACGACGTCGAGGTCAGCCTCAACGACGAGCGTGAAACGAGCGTCGCGGTGGCCGTCGAGTAACTGCGCCGATACCGGTCGTCGCTTGGCGTGTGAGTCCGAACGGCTGCTGTAGGGGATCGTGTCCAGTATCTCGGCCCCGTAGTCGGCGATTATGTCGGGCACGACGCCGCGCTCGTAAGGGGGTAGTAGCCGCCGCACCGAACCCGATAGTGACATCTCTTCGATCGTGCAAACCGTCACCAGCGGTGTGAATCACGACAAGAACGCGACGGCGGTACTCTATAGTCGCGTTTGCAACTGATTGCACAGCCGACTGCACGCCGTCGTGCGGTCGGCTGTGTAAAGACTTGCAAACGCTACGATAACTGAGACGTGAGCTCGGACGAACTGACGGTCCCTATACGGTCATATACTCCCGGACCGCCTCGGACTCGCGCAGGTTCTGCGGTGCGAGTTCATCAACGATCGTCCCCTTGACCATCACGTAACACCGGTCGGCGGTGTTGGTCGTGAACTCCAGATTCTGCTCGACGAACAACACGGTGGTGTCCATCTGCTCGTTGATCGCCCTGATATTCTCCGAGATTTCGTCGACGATGCTCGGCTGAACCCCCTCCGAAGGCTCATCCAGCAGAAGGATATCCGGTCCGCCAACGAGTGCCCGACCAAGCGCGAGCATCTGCTGTTCGCCCCCGCTCATCGATCCGGCGCGCTGGTTGCGGCGCTCGTCGAGCCGCGGGAAGTATTCGTACACCTCGTCGAAGTAGACGTCATCGGACTCGCTTCCGATCAGGGTGCCGACGCGAAGGTTCTCCTCGACGGTCATATCCGGGAACACGTTCCGTTTCTGTGGGACGTAGCCTATCCCGCGACGCGCCCGGTCGTTGGCCGGCAGATCGGTGACGTTCCGGTCTTTGAACGAGATCGTCCCTTCCGTGGCAGGGAGGAGACCGATTGCCGTCTTCATCAGCGTCGTCTTCCCGACGCCGTTCCGTCCGATCAGCGCGGCGATTTCGCCCTCCTCGACCTCGAGCGTCACATCCCGAATGATCGGCGTGCGCCCGTAGGCTGCGGTGACGTTCGAGAGACTGAGTACGTTCACAGTCACTCCTCTCCTAGGTAGATGCGCTGAACGGCTTTATCTGATTCAATCTCGCTGACAGTCCCTTCGGTGAATACCGATCCGTTGTGGAGGACGGTGATCCACTCGGCGATCTGCCGAACGAAGTTGATGTCGTGTTCGACGACGATCACGGCCATTCCCTCCTCGGTCAGCGACTTGATGAGGTCGACTGTGTCGTCCGTCTCTTCGATCGTCATACCGGCGGTGGGTTCATCGAGCAACAACAGATCCGGGTCGAGCGAAATCGTCATCGCGATCTCCAGCCACTGTTGCTCTCCGTGAGACAGTTCGTCGGCGACCACGGTTCGTTTGTCTTGGAGGTTGATCCGCTCGAGGAGGGTGTCCATCCGGCGACCGGTGTCCTCGTGGCTATTGCGCTGCAGGGGAACACTGAGGTTCTCCATAACGGTCAGCTCGGGATAGATACTCACGTCCTGAAACTTGATGCTCATTCCTCGCCGGATTCGCTGGTGGGGCAGGAGGTTGGTAATATCCTCGCCCTTGAACGTGATCGTTCCCTCGGTCGGGGTGTGCCTGCCGGCCAGCATCTTAAAGAACGTACTCTTTCCCGCTCCGTTGGGACCGATGAGGCATCGAAGTTCCCCCGGCGCGAGCCGGAAATTGACGTCGTCGACGGCGATGAGCCCGCCGAAGCGCTTTTTCAACCCGTCGGTCTTCAAGATGGGATCGGCCGTGCGTTTAGCAGTGTTTGACATAGTGAGTTAGTCCTCCTCTCCGTCGATCGTCTTCACTGAGCCGCGCTGTGGCGGTGCCTGATCGTGATCGCGCTCGTCGGCCCACGAATCGAGGAACCGCATCACCCGCGGGACGACACCGTTTGGGAGTGCCAAAATGGCGACCAAGAAGATGACGCCGAGGATGATAACCGCGTAGTCGCTGTTGACCGACGACGCGAGCGTTGCGTCGAGATACTGGAGGCTGAACGCGCCGAGAACCGCGCCCAAAAGCGTCTTCCGGCCACCGACAGTCACCCAGATGAGCGGGAGGGCTGCGGCAAGAATTCCCATCACCGGGGGGCTGATGAAGTTCCCCCACGCGGTGTAGAGAGCGCCACCGAGGCCGGCGATAGCGCCCGAGACGGTGAACACTTGGAGCTTGATTTTCCGAACGTCGTAGCCGAACATCTCGGTTCGGCTCTCGTCCTCCCTTATCGCGACCAACACGTAGCCGATGTCGCTGTTCAGTACGTATCGGAGCGCCAGATACAGCACGATCAACAGCACTGCGACCAAGTAGTACATAGACACCGGACCGAACGAGATCGTGGCCTCGCCAAATCCGAACGCCAGATCCGGAACGGTGTTGACACCGTTATAGCCGCCAAGAGTCACGCTACCGACGGCGACGCCGGTCGTGGAACTCGCGATCAACTCCAGAATCAGCGTCATCGAGAGCGTTATGATGGCGACGTAGACGCCGCTGACGCGGCCGTAGAACATAAAGTATCCGAGAAGGGCACCGAAGAGTGCGGGCGCCAGTATCGCAACGAGAAACGCGATGTTCGTGGCCCCGGTAATCTCGATTAGATTGCCGCCGATGACAGCGAACAGGTAGCCGCCGATACCGAAAAACGCGTTCTGCCCGAAGCTGAAGATGCCCGTGTATCCCCAGATAAGGGTCAGACTCAGTGCAACGAAGATCCAGATGAGGAACACCGTCGTTTGAATGACGGAATAGGTGCCGGCGATGAGGGGGTACGACAGCACGAGGAGGACGGCGGCGACGAAGCCGCCCCAGAACCGGCTCGAAGAACCGATCGTGTGCTGTCCCTCGAACGCACTCAGTGCGTCGGAGAAACGACTCACAACGAATCGCCCCCGTGATAGAGGCACCGACAAGCGTCGACCGTCGTCTGTGTGAACCTTCGGGTCATCGGTTAGTGAAGTAACTTGAGAGCCCGCGCGGTTGAACACGAATCATCACGACTGCCGCGACGAGAAGGAGCACGCGACCGAGGAGTGTTCCACCCATGTGGGAGCCACCACCGTTGATCACGGACAGGATCCCCGCACTGGCGGGCGTTCCCAGAAGCACGTTGGTCCCGCCAACGATGACCGTGACAAACGCTTCGATGATATAGGTGCTCCCGAGGTTGGGACTGATCGTGGCGATGGGGGCGAAGAGGCCGCCAGCGAGTCCCGCGAGCGCCGACCCAAACACGAAGGTGACGGCGTACACCCGTGACGTATCGATACCCATACTCTTGGCGGTCTCCGCGTCCTGAATAGTCGCGCGAGCGTGGAGACCGAACTCCGTGTTCATAAACACGTAGTACGTCACAACGAGCAGGCCGACGGCGGCCGCTGCGAGGACGAAGCGGTACATCGATGCGGAGAAGCTCCCGTATCGAAGGGCCCCGAACGGGGTTGAGACACCGGAGTAGCTCGAGCCGAAGACGACCAACATTACCTTGATGAGGATGATGCTGATTCCCCAAGTGGCGACCATCGAGTCGATGGGTCGGTCGTAGAGGTGTCGAACCACGAGCCGTTCGATTATCAACCCGGCGATGGCAGCGACCAGACCGCCGACGAGCATCGCAAGCACTAGCGGCAGTCCTCGCTCGCTGGCGATGGCTGTCCCGTACGCGCCGAGCATAATGAACTCGCCGTGGGCCATGTTGATGATCCCCATCATCCCGAAGATGACGGCGAGCCCGAGGGATGCGAGCAGGAGACCGCCGAAACTGCTCACGATGACGCTCAAAAGGCTTAACAGAGATTCAATGAGTGCCATGTATGATGAGTGTCAAATTGGAGTAACGCCCTTGTCAGGCCTGAATCCACTCGGTAACCGGGTCGTCCCAAGTACTTTCGTCAGAGGGCCCAAGCGGGCAGCGCTCCGCCAGCCACGTCGGTTCCATATTGCCGTACTCCTCGAGGAACTCTATTTCGTGCTCGGCGGTTGCCCGTGCCAGACGCACGTTATGAGTGGATTCGTGCACCTCAGTCATCCGAATTTCACCCTCGGGCACCTGAACGGTGATGTCACCGCTTTCGAGAGTCTCGGCGACTGTCTGCTGATCAGTCGTACCCGCCTCCTCGACCGCCGCGAAGTAGTATTGGTAGGCCTCGTAGTGGTTGCTCGCCGACTGATTCACGTACCGGATGTCGGATTCCGCCTTCATCGCCTCAACGAACTCTTTGTTGCGGTCTGACGGCAGTTCCTCGAAGTACGCCATACAGCTGTAGACGTCCTCCATAGCCGGGGGATCCAGTACGAGGTGGTCGTACGTCAGAGCCATCGCCAGCGTCGAGCCCATCGGGATGTTTACGCCGGAAGATTCCATCTGGGAGAAGAAGTTCTGGTGATTGTTGCCGACGAGCAGGTGCATAATCCAGTCGGGATCCTCGCTGTTGATTCGGTTGATCGTCGAGGTGAAATCAGAGACGCTCAGGGGAACGAACTCCTCACCGACCACGTTTCCGCCGGCCTCCTCGATGTACGCCCTGGCTCGGGCGGCCGAGTTGCGACCGAAGTTGTAGTCGGCCGCGGGTATGTAGACGTCCGTCCCGAAGTTCTCGATCATATAGGGGATCATCTGACTCATCTGCTGGGTCGGATTCGGCCCAGTACTGAAGAAGTACTCGTCACACAGACCGCCCGAGTACTGCTGTGAGACGAACGTCAGCTGCTTGTTTTCGCGGATGATCGGGCGAATAGCCTCGCGGGCCGCTCCGAGCACGGTGCCCGCCAGCATATCGACCTGCTCATCGAGGATGAGCTCCTGCGTGAGATTCTTGTACTTCTGGTTATCAGTCTGGGGGTCCGGATCGATGAGTTCGATCTCTCGGTCGAGTAGTCCCCCGTCCTCGTTCTGCTGCTCAACGGCGAGTTCCGCTGCCCGGTGTTTGGCGATGCCGTATATCGATGCGACCCCGGTTCGGGGCGACAGGTCTCCGATCTTGATCGGGCCGCTGCCGTCACTGCCGCCGCCACCGCCGGTGCAGCCGGCAATCCCAGCCATCCCTACTCCGGCAGCGGTGTATTTGAGAAACGTCCGACGCGATGCAGTATCATTGGTGTCCGCTAGTTTGCCTAGCTTTGACATGGTGGTGAACAAACAAAGGCATAGCATCAATGTTCCCACGGGAATAACCGATTATTTATATACTATTGATAGAGGGATCCCTTTTCATCACGAATTAGAATTTGTATGTCAACAATCAGTATGATCGAATGGATTCGGGGCTTGACTGCTCGGTTGGCCTCCCATTCGACGACTTGAATTATCCCATTGAGGAGGAGTGTCAACGTTGGTGTATTTGATAGCAAGATACTGTCTTCGGTGGGTTCGTAACGCGTCAACGTCCACGAAACGATAGTCACAGTTGCTCGCTGTGGCCGCCTTCCGAACGCGCAAAAGCACTATTCAAAAAATTAAAGAGATCATATGTGATTATGAAATCTCGCCCTATCGCGTGAGAGGGTGTATAGTAGCGTTATGCAAGTCTTCACAACCGCTACGGTACCAATCAGTAGGGCCAAAATCTCCGCGGAGAGCGAATATCCACTGGGAGGGAAATCTGCACGTCTCCTTGAAAAATAACCGTGTATCTGTGGAGGAACTCTTATCCAGAGGCCATTCACGTGTGTTAGCGGATGACAGAACATACGACAGCTGGTGACACGTCCACCGGCGCATGTCCGCTGTGCGAGGCGGAGTCCCCGCCAAGCGTGATGGCGAAAGTAGGTCACGATCTCGTAGAGCGGGTCGACGGCCACGATCACGTAGCCGAACTGGTCTCGCCGGACGAACTTAACGCGGAGATCTTCGAGCAACTCGGCCAGCAGGCACTCCACGCTGGAGGTCCAGTCTCGACGGCGGGACAGCGAGCGTTCGCCGATCTGTCCGAGCGGTTCGTCGAGGAAGTCGTCCTTCCGCGGATCGACGAGGACATTATCGATGAACACGAGGATAACCCGATCGGACAGCATAGTGACGACCTCCAGCGCGTGCTGCACTACTTCCGCCGACAACCGAACGACGGGAAATACGTGATCATCGAGACTGAACGGAGTCAGACGTGGGCGATCGGTCGGCTGGCCGGCGAGCGAGGCGAGCCTCCGGAAATCGTCGAGGGCGGCTTCGAATCGGTCGAGGAGACGGCCCACGAGATTTTCGTCCGGCGTGTCGACGAAGTGCGCGAAGAATACCAGTGAGTTAGATATATGAAAGATATTACAGCGTATACGACGGAATGGAGTGCCGAACCGGGCGACACCCTCCCGTTCAAAGTCAACTGTGAGGCGGCGTCTTATGAAGCAGACATTGTCAAACTGATCTGTGGCGATACGAATCCGGATGGTCCCGGCGTCAAAGAAACGGTGCTGGAGACAGATCTAGCCGACAGCTATCCCGGCAGAGAACAGACGCTGTACGCCGGCTCGTACGTCCAAGTGCCGGACGACCCCCACCACACGTTCGACGGCGGATTCACACTGCAAGCGTACATCTACCCCACGACGCCTGGTGACGGTCTCCCGCGTCTCGGACGGGTGATCGACCACCACCGCGAGCAGGCGATTATGTCGAAGTGGGACACGGACGAACAGAAGGGGTACGGCCTCTTCATCAACGAGGACGGCACCTTGGAGTTCAGAGCCGGTGACGGAGAGCAGACCGCTTCCGTGACCAGCGCACAGGAACTCGAAGCGGACACGTGGTACCTCGTCGGAGTCTCGGTCGATCCGAGTGAGGAGACGGCTATCCTCCACCAAGTGCCCGAGACGGACGCTCAACACAAGACCGTCTATCCGCTCGAGGAACACACGGTACACAAGAGAGTCGACTTCGACGCCGACTTGGTCGGCGAGACCGACGTTGACTTTATGATCGGCGCGAGCGCCCATCACAGCGATCGCGGCGACACCGTCGGCGTCAACTGCTACAACGGGAAGGTCGACCGTCCCCGGGTCGTCGCCGAGGCGCTCGACTACAGCGAGATGCAGGCGATCACGGACGGGTCGTCGGCGCGGACGACCGGGTCCATAGTTGGTGCGTGGGACTTCGCCGACGCGATCACTCCAGACGGCGTCCGGAACTACAGCCACGTCGAGGACACCTCTCCGTACAACCTCCACGGGGAGGCGATCAATATGCCGGCGCGCGGTGTAACGGGACACAACTGGACAGGCGATGTCCACGAGTTCACACAGGTCCCGGAACAGTACGCCGCCTTGCACTTTCATGACGACGACGTCGGTGACGCCCGTTGGGAGACGGATTTCGAGTGGACGATTCCGGGTGACCTCGATAGCGCAGTCTACGCTGCCCGTCTTCGCACCGCTGACGACGAGATGTACGTTCCCTTTTTCGTCCGACCGAAAGACGACGCGGACACGGCAGACGTGGTCTTCCTCGCGCCAACCACGAGCTATCTGGCGTACTCGAACGACCACCTCGTGACCGACGACCCCCTGACCGAACTGCTGAACGGTCACACGCCGCTGATGCAGAAGGAGGACGTCTTCCTCGCGGAACACCGGGAGTACGGCGTCTCGTGCTATGACACCCACTCCGACGGCTACGGTGCGTTCTACTCCTCGCGACTCCGGCCGATCCTCACGATGCAGCCGAAATACAAACACTGGCTCGGGGCGATTCCGAGTTCGGTCTGGCAGTTCAACGCCGACCTGCATCTGATCGACTGGCTCGAAGAGATGGACTACGAGTACGACGTCGTCACGGACGAAGACCTCCACCGGGAGGGACTCGACCTCCTCGAGTCCTACGACGTCGTTATGTCGGGCACCCATCCTGAGTATTACAGCGAGGAGATGTGGACGGGACTGGAAGACTACCAGAAGTCTGGCGGTCGGATTATGTATATGGGCGCCAACGGCTTCTACTGGCAGTCCGCTTACCACCCCGAAAACCCGAAGATTATCGAACTTCGGAAGGGAGACACGGGCATCAGGGGGTACAACACGCCCTCCGGTGAACTTTGTCTGAGCTTCTCCGGACAAAAGGGCGGCCTGTGGCGCCAGCGCGGTATGGCACCGCAGAAACTGGTCGGCACCGGATTCTCTGCGGAGGGGTTCGACGAGTGCTCGTACTACCGCCGGAAGGAAGCCAGTTACGACGAGGATGTGGAATTCATCTTCGAGGGGGTCGAAGGCGACACCATCGGCGACTTCGGCCTCGTCGGTCACGGGGCGGCGGGCCTCGAACTCGACCGGTATGACCGAGACCTCGGAACGCCGTCGCACGCCAAACTACTGGCGTCGTCCGAGGGTCACTCGGACAATTACCTGCTGGTGACCGAAGACATCCTCGCGACCACACCGGGTCTAGGCGGCACCGAGCACCCCCACGTCCGGGCTGATATGGTCTACTTCAACACTGAGAACGACGGGGCCGTCTTCTCGACCAGTTCGATTTCGTGGTGCGGGAGCCTCGCACACGACGACTACGACAATAACGTCTCGACGGTGACCGGGAACGTCCTCGACGCGTTCCTAGAGCGAGATACACTCCCGAACTGATCGATCCGTCGGTCCGGTCGCTGCCGGGTCGGCGATTCCTCTCAACACGTCGGAGTTTCTGGTGGCTCGGTCACGATGGCGGAATATTTTGCCACCGTTCCCGTCCTCCTAAAGGTCCACATTCGAAATGACGGAGCCCCGTTTCTGGACCTCCTCTCTTGGAGGAGAAGAACGACGATAGGAGATGCGCGTCTAATATAAGGGCGTATTCACAGATATGCAGTGATATAATCCCACGTCCGGTACTCATATGTACGGGAGTGAGCGATAGTCAGTCGACCGCGAGAGGACCTCGACTATGCTCGAATACACGTTCAGTATCATACACAAGGGCTGCTGGACCGCCGACCTCAACGACGCCTTTCCGGGGGTGCGAGCGACGATCATCTACTCCTATCGGCTCACCGGAACGAGCATCACGATGGTGGAAGTGACTCGGATCGACGAGGACCGACTGGACGACCTCGTCGACTGGCTGGAGGACCATCCGGTGATGAACACGAGCCAGCTCGTTACCT
This sequence comes from Halobellus sp. GM3, assembly GCF_052545375.1. Taxonomy (NCBI): domain Archaea; kingdom Methanobacteriati; phylum Methanobacteriota; class Halobacteria; order Halobacteriales; family Haloferacaceae; genus Halobellus; species Halobellus sp. GM3. Next base: position 324,214 of record NZ_JBQWLT010000001.1, read on the forward strand.
ACGACGAGGGGCGCGGGAAAGCGTTCATCAGCCTCTCGGGCGATTACGACACCAACACCGTGCCCGTCCTGAACGTGCTCCTCCGGAACGACTGCTTTCCGACTATCCCGGCGACCGTGGCCCGCGGGCGCGAACACTGGAGCGTCCTCGCGTCGAGCCACGAGCAGGTGAGCAAGGCCCACGAGGAACTGCGTCAGATCGGGTCCGTCGACGTCGACTCGCTTCGATCACCCAATCTGGACCAGCTACTCACCGATCTCACCGGCGTCAAGGAGGCCGTACAGAACCTCTCCCCGCGTCAGCACGAAGTCCTCTCGCGAGCCATCGATGAAGGGTACTACGACTCGCCGCGTTCGTGCAACATCGAAGAGCTCGCCGAGCTCGATTCCGCGAACACGTCGACCGTCGGCGAACACCTCCGGCGCTCGGAGGCGAAGATCCTGAAGGCGGTCGAACCGATGCTCGAGCGGCCGGCGAAGGCCTCCCCGCAGAAGAACTGATCGCCGAACGCGCACACCCCGTGCTCGGCTCAGAACTCGTCGAGGTACTCTTCTCGTTCCCACTCGGAGATGTGGTCCATCGAGCGGTTGAACTCGTCGCGTTTGATCCGCACGAAGGAATCGACCAGTGCGGGGCCGAGCGCGTCTCTGAGTACGTCGTCGTCTTCGAGGTGATCGAGTGCCGTCCAGAGCGTCCGCGGGAGTCGCTCGTAGTCCTCGTCGTAGGCGTTTTTCAGCGTCGGTTCGCCGGGATCGATCTCGCGACGGATCCCGTCGAGTCCGGCGGCGAGCGAGGCCGCCATTCCGAGATAGGGGTTGCACGACGAGTCGGGAACGCGGTGTTCGATCCGGGTCGACGGGCCGAGCTCCGGCGGAAGCCGGAGGACGGTCGATCGGTTGTCCGGCCCCCACGCGATGTTGACCGGCGCCCAGATGCCTGGGAGCAGGCGCTTATAGGAGTTGACTGTCGGCGCGCAGATCGCCGTCAGCGCCTTCATGTGCTCCAACAGGCCGCCGATGAAGTACCGGCCGTCGTCGGAGATACCTGACTCGCCCGCGGGGTGTTTGCCGGCGGGGAACCGGATGTCGCCGGTGTCGCTGGCGAATTTGTTCTCCGACACCTCGAGGTCCCACAGCGAGAGGTGAAAGTGCAGGCCGTTGGCGTCTTCGCCGGAGTACGGTCGCGGCATCATCGACGCCTTGTGGCCGTGCCGACGGGTGATCGAGTTGACCATGTGGCGGAAGAACATGATCCCGTCGGCCGTCGAGAGGGCGTCGTCGTACTCGATGTTGACCTCGTACTGGCCGGGCTGTGACTCCTGATGGACGCCGAGGACGTTGTAGCCGGCGGTCTCCATCGCGCTCGACCAGTCGGCGATGATCTCGGACGCCTCGTCGACGGCGTCGAGGTCATACGAGCACCGGTCGTTGTACGGTACCCACCCGCCGTCGCCGTCGGGACTGAGCAGCGAGAACTCGCTTTCGACGCCCGCGAGGGCACGGTAACCCGCCGATTCGAGGTCTTCGAGGACGTTTCCGAGCGCGCCGCGAACGCAGAGGTCGAACTGCGAGCCGTCGACGTTCGTGAGATCGGTGAAGACGGCGGCCGTGTCGTCGGCCCACTCGATCGGCATCGTGGACTCGACGTCCGGGACGGCCATCATATCGCCGCCTTCGGCCCCGTTGTGGGGGTTGTCGAGCAGTCCCGGTTCGAGCGTCAACTCCGTGACGCCGTTCGCGAATCCGACTCCTTCCTCGCTGGCGTGCGCCGCCGCTTCACCCGGCAGCGTGATCCCGCGGGCGACCCCGTTGAGGTCCGTCCAGATCAGTCGGACGTCGTCGTACTCTGAGAGCGTGGTCATCGAAACACGGTAATGAGGTTACTATCCCCCCATATGAATTCACCCGTAGGCTTGCGGTTCGTTATATGCGAGTCGGTGGCACAGCGGTGCGTACACACGGCTCTCGAGCCATCTGACGTGTTTGTCGAGCGCGATACGGACGCTCTCGGCCGCGTCAAACGGTGGGAGCGACCAGCCTGTCGAAGGCGGGGTCGACCAGCCTGTCGAAAACGGGCACGAACGGCCTGTCGGAAACGGGGACGAACGGCCTGTGGCCCGGCCCCAAGAACGTCGTGTCGCCTCGGCAGATCGTTATAAACACTCCCACATCCACCGGGCAACGCTTAGGCGGGCGTATCGGACAGTACGGGATATGCAGACCTACGAACTGTTGATCGACGGCGAGCGGCGCTCGACCGCGGAGACGATTCCGGTCGCAGACCCCTCCTCGGGCGACGTGATCGGGCGCGTGCCGGCCGGCGACGCCGACGACGCGCGGGCGGCCATCGAGGCGGCGGCGACAACGCGCGAGTGGGCGCAGAGCGCCCCGGACGAGCGCGAGGGGCCGCTCCGCGCCGTCGCCGAACAGATCGAAGCGAACGCTGGGGAGATCGCCGAACTGCTCGCGCTGGAGACGGGGAAATGCCTCTCGACCGCCGAGGGGGAGGTCGCCGAGAGCGCCGCGCAGTTCCGCTTTTACGCCGGCGTCACAGACAAGGTCCGCGGCGACACGATCCCGACGCCGTCGAACCGGCTGAACTACACCCGGCGCGTCCCCTACGGTGTCACCGCGCACGTCGTCCCGTGGAACTACCCGCTGCTCTTGGGCACGCGCGGTCTCGCAAGCGCCTTGGCGACCGGAAACACGGTCGTCGCCAAGCCGCCCACGCAGGCACCGCTGTCGACGATGTGGATCGGCGAACTGCTCGTTGACGCCTTCCCCGACGGCGTCGTCAACGTCGTTTCGGGCCGCGGAAGCGAAGTCGGGGCCGAACTCGCGTCGAACCCCGGAGTCGACGCGATCACCTTCACGGGATCGACCGGGGTCGGGAAGGGCGTTCTCAGGGCCGCGGCCGATCACCTCACCCCGGTCGACCTCGAACTCGGTGGGAAGGCCCCCGCGATCGTGCTTCCCGATGCCGACGTCGAGAACGCCGCGCGCGGGGTCGTCGCTGGGATCTTCTCGAACGCCGGGCAGAACTGCGTCGCGACCTCGCGGTGTCTCGTCCACGAGTCCGTCCACGACGAACTCGTCGAGAAGATCGTCGAGAAGACCGAGCGGATCACGCTCGGGGCCGGCACCGACCCGGAGACGGATATGGGCCCCGTCATCTCCGAGGAGGACCGCGAGGACGTGCTCTCGTACATCGATTCGGCCACGGAGGAGGGCGCGACGCTGTTGACTGGCGGTGGGGTCCCCGACGACCCCGACCTCGCGGACGGGAACTTCGTCGAACCGACCGTCTTCGACGACGTCACCCCCGATATGACGATCGGCCGCGAGGAGATCTTCGGGCCGGTGTTGGCGGTCGTCCCGGTCGCGTCGACCGAGGAAGCGATCGAGGTCGCCAACGACTCGCCGTACGCGCTCGCGGCGGCGCTGTGGACCGAGAGTCTGGAGGCGACGCGCCTGGCCGACCGACTCGACCACGGGCTCGTGGCGATCAACACCTTCCCGGTGTCGATGCCGCAGAGCCCGTGGGGCGGCAACAAAGAGAGCGGTATCGGCCGCGAAGGCGGTCTCGAGGGCGTCGAGGCGTTCACGACGGTCGACAGCGTCGTCGTCGAGTTCGACGAGATGGAGGACCCCTACTGATGGGCCAGACGGTCGTCGTCGGGCGGATCAAACACGAGACGAACACGTTCTCGTCGCTTTCGACCGGCCGCGAGGAGTTCGCGGCCACTTCGTTGTACCGCGGCGAAGCGATCGTCCCCGAGTTCCGCGGGACGAACACCGACCTCGGGGGCTTCCTCCGCGTCGGCGAAGAGCGCGGCTGGGAGGTCGTTCCGACGATCGCCGCGAACGCCACGCCGGGCGGGATCGTCACCGCCGAGGCGCTCGATGACTTCGTCGAGACGCTCCTCGGGGGGATCGACGAGGCGGACCCCGACGCCGTCCTGTTGGGGCTCCACGGCGCGATGGTCTCCGAGCGCGACCGCGACGGCGACGGCTATATCCTCGAGCGCGTGCGCGAGTCCGTCGGCGAGGGCGTGCCGGTGATGGCGACGCTCGACCTCCACGCGAACGTCTCCGACCGGATGGCCGAGAACGCCGACGGGCTCTTCGGATACGACACCTACCCGCACGTCGACATCGGCGACACGGGCGAGGAGGCCGCGCAGGCGATGGCCGCGACGCTCTCGGGCGGTCTCGACCCGACAGTGGTCGTCGAGCGCGCGCCGCTGTTACCGCCGCTGCCGGTGCTGCAGACCGCGGACGAGCCGATGCGCTCGCTGCTCGCCGCCGCGGCCGACGCCGAGTCGGCGCGGGTCCCGGACGTGTCCGTGTTCGGCGGCTTCGCCTACGCCGACGTCCCCGAGGCGGGATTCAGCGTCGTCGGAGTGACCGACGGGTCACTCGAAGACGACGCGCGGGGAGCTTGCGCCGACATCGCCGCCGACGCGGCGGCTCGACGCCGCGAGTTCGACCGGGCGTACACGAGCGTCGGGGAGGCCGTCGAGGAGGCGACCGCGTGGGATGCGGCTGAGGGGCCGCTGCTGCTCGCCGACGTCGCGGACAACCCCGGCGGTGGGAGCGCGGAGGACGGCACGGTTCTCCTCGACGCGCTCTTGGACGCCGGCGTCGAGGGCGCCGCTGTCGCCGCGATCTACGATCCGGCGGCGGTCGACGCGGCAGTCGACGCCGGCGTGGGAGCCTCGCTCTCCGTCGAGCTCGGCGGGCACATCGAGGACAACGGGGACCCCATCTCTGTCGACGCGTCCGTCCGGCTGCTCTCGGACGGGACGTATCGGAATCAGGGGCCGATGTCGACGGGGCTGCGGGTCTCGTTCGGTCGAACGGCCGTCCTCGAGATCGACGGCGTCGACGTGATCGTCGGCTCGCACCGACAGCAGCCGTACGACCCCGAGGTGTTCCGGAGCCACGGGATCACCCCGGAGCGACAGCGCGTGCTGGTGCTGAAGAGCACGGTCCACTACCGCGCGGCCTTCGAGCCGATCGCCGCCGCGGTCCGGGAGGTGTCCGCTCCGGGGTTGTGCAGTCCGGACCTCTCGTCGTTCGAGTACGAGCACGTGGACCGATCGATGTACCCGCTCGACGACGCGTGACCGCCGGATCGGCGGGGCTACTCGGATGATGTGCGACCGAGCGCGCCGCCTTCCGAGGGGTGCAGCGCTGTGCCATACTTAACGCACCATATATATGAGACAGAATAGTGATGCGCGGAAGCAGCCACGATTCGGTCACTGCAGAGTCGTGTGACGCGGTTTTGACCGCGGTCGTCACCGACGAACGGGATCACGAGACTCACAACAATGACAGACTCACTGGAACTGTGGAACGCCCCCAACAGGATGCTCTTCGGCTGGGGTGCGGCATCGGAGCTTGAATCGTATCTAGAGACGTTCGACGCGGAACGTCCGCTGATCGTCACAGACCGGGGCGTCGTCGACGCGGGCGTCCTCGACCCGATACTGGATGCGATCGAGGCGGCCGGCGCGTCTCCCGAGGTGTGGTCGGGTGTCCAGCCGGATCCCACAGACGAAGTGGTTCACGAGGCGGCTCGAGCGTACGACGACGCGGATGCAGACCTCATCGTCGGCGTCGGTGGCGGCTCCTCGATCGACACCGCGAAGGCCGCGAGCATCCTCGCGACCAACGACGGACACATCTTGGACTTCACGGGCAGCGGGAACGTCCCGAACCCGACGCCGCCGAGCGTCTACGTCCCGACGACCGCCGGGACCGGCAGCGAGGTCGGTCACTGGACCATCGTCAAGGACTCGGAGACGGACGTCAAAGAGGAGATCGGCGACGTGGAACTGCTCGCGGACCTCGCGTTAGTCGATCCCGAACTGACGGCCAGCGCCCCGGCACCGATCAAGGCCGCCACCGGAATGGACGTCCTCACGCACGCTATCGAGGCCTACGTCTCGATCAAGGCGCAGAGCCAGACGTCGGCGCTCGCGCTCGACGCGATCGAGACGGTCGGCGAGTACCTCCCGCGGGCGGTGGCGTACCGCGGTGGCGACAAGGAGGCGCTCTCGGAGATGTCCCGCGCGAGTATGGAGGCCGGGATGGCCTTCAACGGCGCCGGCCTCGGCGCGGTCCACGCTATCTCCCATCAGATCGGCGGCGTCTTCGGCGTTCCCCACGGCCTGGCGAACGCGATCGTCCTCCCGTACGTGATGGAGTACAACCTCCCGCAGGTCCCCGAGCTGATGGTCGATATCGCCGAGGCGCTCGGCGAGGACGTCGACCGATCGCATCCCGCCGCCGTCGAGGGGTACAAGGCCGTGCGTGCGGTGTGTCGGCTGGGCGACGCCGTCCGTATCCCCGAGACGCTCTCTGCGACGGCCGCCGAACGCGACGCCATCCCGCGGCTCGTCGAGCAGGCGCTCGAAGACGGTAGCCTGACCGGGAACCCGCGGACGACAGGCGCCGACGACATCGAAGCGATACTGGAGAACGCGTTCGAGGGACACTTGGAGTACGAGGACAGACGCTGATGTCGCCGACGCGACCGCCGCTCGCCGACCTCCACGAGGCCGCCGGCGCACGCGCGACCGAGTTCGGCGGGTGGGAGATGCCGGTGCAGTTCGACTCCATCCGCGGCGAACACGCGGCAGTGCGGGGGTCAGCGGGGATCTTCGACGTGAGCCATATGGGCGAGGTGTACGTGTCGGGGCCGGACGCTACCGCGCTGATGGACCGGCTGACGACCAACGACGTCGCGTCGCTCGATCCGGGCGAAGCGCAGTACGCGTGTATCCTCCGCGAGGACGGCGTCGTACTCGACGACACGGTCGTCTACGCCCTCCCAGAGCGCGAGGGGTTCCTGTTCGTCCCGAACGCGGGACACAACGAGGAGATGGCCGACCGCTGGCGCGAGCACGCGGACGCGCTCGGCCTGGATGCGATCGTGGAGGATCGAACGGAGGACCGCGGGATGGTCGCCGTGCAGGGTCCCGAAGCGATCGATCGCGTCGAGGGCGTGACCGCCGACTCGGTCTCGGGGCTGTCGCGTTTTTCTGCGCTCGAGACGTCGATCGACGGCGTCGACTGCCTCGTGGCCCGGACCGGGTACACCGGCGAGGACGGCGTCGAGATCGTCTTCGAGGCGGATCACTCCGAGGCCGTCTGGTCGGCGTTCGATGGCGTCCAGCCGTGCGGACTCGGCGCTCGCGACACGCTTCGGCTGGAGGCCGGCCTGCTGCTCTCCGGGCAGGACTTCCATCCGACGGACGAGCCGCGGACGCCGATCGAGGCCGGTCTCGGATTCGCCGTCGCCGAGCCGGGACAGCGCGGCGGCGAGTTCGTCGGCAGCGACGCGCTCGACCGCGTCCGTGAGGCGGGCGTCGAAGAGCGCCTCGTCGGGATCGAACTCGGCGAGCGGGGCGTCCCCCGACACGGCTGTCCGGTCCTCGCCGACGGCGAGGAGATCGGTCACGTCACGAGCGGAACGATGAGCCCGACGCTCGATCTGCCGATCGCGCTCGCGTACGTCGACGCCGACCACGCGGACGGCGGGACGGCCGTCGCGATCGAGATCCGCGGCGACGGTCGCGCGGGCAGGGTCGTCGATCCGCGGTTCCTCCGGCGACACCGCTCGAACGGGGAGTGAGGGCTCGACGAGGCACCGACCACCGAACGACCCGACGGACGCACTGAAGCGGCACCGACCACCGAACGACACGCACGCGACCCAGAGACAGACAGGACACGACCGATGACATTTGACGTACCGGCTGAACGGCGCTACACGGAATCGCACGAGTGGATCGAACGCGTCGACGGGGGCTTCCGCGTCGGCATCACCGACTTCGCACAGGACGAACTCGGCGACATCGTCTTCGTCGAACTTCCCGCCGAGGGAGAAGCGCTCGAGGCGGGCGACGAATACGGCGTCATCGAGTCGATCAAAGCCGTCTCAGACGTCTACGCTCCGGTCGCCGGGACCGTCGCGGCCGCCAACGAGACGCTGCTCGACGCGCCGGAACTGATCAACGACGATCCCTACGGCGACGGCTGGCTGATCGAACTCGAAGGCGTCGACGACAGCGACGTCGAGGGGCTACTCGACGCCGACGACTACCGGGAGCAGACCGAATGAGGCCGAACAGCCGACCGGAGCGGGGCGGTCGATCGCCGCGGAGGTGGTGCTGATGCCGTATGCGACCCATCCGCCGGACGACCTCGCGGCGATGCTCGACGCCGTCGACGCCGACGACCCGACCGAACTGTTCGACATCCCCGAGTCCGTTCACTTCGAGGGCGCCTACGGGATCGACGCGCACTCCGAGCGAGAGGCGCGTGCCCGCGTCGCGGACGTCCTCGGCCGGTCGGCGCCGCGGACGGAGTTCCTCGGCGGCGGCCACTACGAACACTACGTGCCGTCGGTGGTCGATCACCTCTCGCTGCGCTCGGAGTTTCTCACCTCGTACACGCAGTACCAACCGGAGATCGCACAGGGCTTCCTACAGGCGCTCTTCGAGTTCCAGTCGCTCGTCGTCGAGCTGACGGGACTGGACGTCGCCAACGCCTCGATGTACGACCGCTCGACGGCGCTGGGCGAGGCGGCGCTCCTCGCCGACCGCGTCCGGCGCACGGACGGCGATACGATCCTCGTCCCCGACTCGCTTCCGCGGCGGGTGCAGTCGGTGCTGGAGAACTACACGCAGGGCCCCGGACTCTCCGTCGAGCGCTACCCGACGGCGGACGGGACGGCTGACGTGGACGCGCTGGACGCGCTCGTCGGCGACGACACCGTGATGGTGTACGCCGCGACGCCGAACGCCCACGGGCTGCTCGAGCCCGAACTGGCGGCCATCGGCGACGTCGCACACGACGCGGACGCGCTGTTCTGCGTCGGGAGCGACGCCGTGGCGCTGTCGGTACTCGAACCACCCGCCGCCGCCGGCGCCGACGTGGTCGTCGGCGACGCGAGCGTTCTCGGAATGGGCACCGCAAACGGGATGGGACTCGGTATCTTCGCCGCTCGCGAGGACTTCCTGCGACAGCTTCCCGGCAGACTCGTCGGCGCGAGCGAGGACGCCGACGGTGCGCGCGCGTACACGCTCACCCTGCAGACGCGGGAGCAACACATCCGTCGCGAGCGCGCCACGTCCAACATCTGCTCGAATCAGGCGTGGGTCGCCCTGCGGGCGTCGATCCACGCCGCGTGGCTGGGCCCGCGGGGCCTGATCGACCTCGCCGAGGAGTGCGTCGCCGGCATCGACGAACTCTGTGCCCGCGTCGACGAGTTGGAGGGGTTCTCCGCGCCCGTGTACGAGGGGGCGCACTTCCGCGAGGCGGCGATCGGGACCGACGCCCCGGCCGCAGCGATCGCAGAGCGACTCCGCGAGGAGGGCTTCGCCCTCCGGACGCGTCGGGACGGTGACGAGGAGTACCTCCTCGCCTGCGTCACCGACGTGAACCGCGAGGCCATCGACGACCTCGTGGACGCGCTCGCGGCGACCGTGGGGGTTGCCGTATGAGCAGAACGCCCGCCGACCGCGAGGGAACCGACGCCCGGGACGACCGCGCTGACAGCGACGCTCGCGGCGTTTCCGACGCCCGGGACGACCCCGCCGACAGCAACGCCCGCGACGCCCCGGCGCCGTACCGCCAGGCGCGCTGGACCGACGACGGTCGCAACGAGCCGCTCCTCTGCGAGAAGTCGTCTGCCAGCGTCGAGGTGGAGACGTCGCTTCCGTCGGAGCTCACCCGCGAGACGCTCGATCTCCCGGATCTCCGCGAGCCGGAGGTCGCGCGGCACTACACGCGGCTCTCGCAGATGAACTACGGCATCGAGAGCGGACCCTTCCCGCTCGGGTCGTGCACGATGAAGTACAACCCTAAGTTCACCGAGGACGCCGCCGCGGACCCGAACGCGGCGGTTCACCCGCTCCGCGCCGACGAAGACCTCCAAGGGCCGCTCGGGCTGCTGTGCGACCTGCAGGAGATGCTCGCCTCGATCGGCGGGATGGACGCGGTGACGCTCCAGCCGCCGGCGGGCGCGGCCGGCGAGTTCACGGGTATCCTCGTCGCGAAGGCGTACCACGAGGCCAACGACGACGAGCGATCGGAAGTGATCGTGCCCGCCTCCGCGCACGGGACGAACTTCGCGAGCGCGGCGATGGCCGGCTACGACGTCGTCGAGCTCCCATCGGGAGACGACGGCCGGGTCGACCTCGACGCCCTCGAAGCTGCTGTCTCCGAGGAGACGGCGCTTTTGATGCTCACGAACCCGAACACGCTCGGGACGTTCGAGCGCGACATCGAAACGATCGCCGAAACCGTCCACGACGCCGGCGGCCTCCTCTACTACGACGGCGCGAACCTCAACGCGTTGCTCGGGCAGGCTCGTCCCGGCGATATGGGCTTCGACGTGATGCACTTCAACCTCCACAAGACGTTCGCGACGCCGCACGGCGGCGGCGGCCCCGGAGCCGGCCCGGTCGGCGTGACCGGGGAACTCGCCGAGTTCCTCCCGAATCCGCACGTCCGAGAACGAGCGGACGGGACCTACGAGCGATACGAGCCCGAACAGTCGATCGGCGGCGTCCACGAGTTCTCCGGCAACTGGCTCGTGCTCGTGAAGGCCTACGCCTACATTCTGCGACACGGCGACGAGGGGCTCGCGAACGTCAGCGAGACGGCCGTACTGAACGCGAACTACCTCGCCTCGCAGATCGACTTCGAGATCCCGTACGAGCCGTTCCACCACGAGTTCGTCGCCAGCGCCGACGCCGACGCGGCGGACGTGGCAAAGCGGATGTTAGATTACGGCGTCCACCCGCCGACGACGAAGTGGCCGGAAATCGTCCCCGAGGCGCTGATGACCGAGCCGACGGAGACGGAGACGAAAGCGCGACTGGACGACCTCGCCGCGGCGTTCAACGCGGTCGCCGCCGAGGACGAGTCGACGCTCGCGGCCGCCCCAAACGCGACGGCGGCGCGCCGGATCGATCAGGCGACGGCGGCCCGGGACCCGACGCTGTCGTGGCACGGGCTGTAGCGCGATCGCTCGCGGGGTCGCGCGGCACTACTCCTCGGGATATTTCGGCTCCCGTCGCTCGGCCCGTTCGAGCGCCCGCTCGATCACGTCGCGGACGGAGTCGCTCTCGCCGTCGGGAGCCGCCCGGTAGACGTCGCCGTGGCCGGCGTACAGCTCCGCGACCGTCTCCGGCGTCCGATCGAGAAGCGTCCGGAGGCTCTCGATGAGCCGATCGCGGGACTGTCCCGGGAAGTCCGTCCGGCCGAAGCTGCCGTCGTCGAAGGCGCCGTCGTTGTAGACGACGACGTCGCCGCTGAACGCCCGCGTCTCGCCCACGAACGACACGTGGTCGTCGGCGTGTCCGGGCGTGTGTACGACCTCGTAGGACTCGCCGCAGAGATCGACTGTCTGTCCGTCCTCGAGGCCCGCGGTCCGCCGCGGGTGGTCGGCGTAGGCGTACAGATCGGCGTCGAAGCGGTCGAGGACGGCGTCGAGCTCCTCGACGTGGTCGCCGTGCTGGTGGGTGAGATACACCGCCTCGAGAGCGTCGACGCGATCCGCGATGACGTCCTCGACGCCCGGCATCGTGCCGGCGTCGATGAGGACCGGGCGATCGCCGGCGAGCAGGTACGCGTTGCAGGTGAACTCGGTCGCTCCCTCGGTGACCGTGTGGATCTCCATACGTCGAGGTTCCGCGGCGTCGACGAAAAACCCTCGCCCCGCGTCGACGAAAACACCTCGTCGGGCGTCGACGAATTCCCCGCCCTGCGTCGACGAAGTCCCCGCCCCACGTCGACGAACCCTCCGCCCGACGGTGTCGACCGGAATCTGTCCTCTTGGTGTCAGACTCGGCACGACACGATGCTGCGTGTGTTTTTTGTCACTCTATCTCCTATCGCTACTCGTATGGGATTTGGGAGCTACGATGAGTCCGAACAGGAGAACCAGGACTTCGACACCGATCTCGAAGACGATGACGGGATCGCGACCTCCCAGGCCGAACACCGGGGAGACATCGAGTTCGAGATCGGGGCGTCGAACGACGAACTCCTCGATCGGCTACAGGACATCAAAGAGGAGTGACGAGCGCGCCGCGTCCGACGCGAGTCGCGGCTGTGAGCGCAGCGCCGACGGCCGGCCGGAGTTGAGCGGCCGGTGAAACCCGGCACGCGTGCGCTCGGTATCGCGGAGTCGACGGACGAATCGAGCGGCCGCTGTACGCTCTGCGGTGCCGTCGTTCGCGCCGACCGCGCGGTCGACGGCTTCGCGTTCGCGACGGCGACCGTCGGCGGCCTCGACGCCACCGACGCCGTCTGCGCGCTCGTGGATCGGCTGGACCGCGAGGACGTGCGATACCTGCTGCTCTCCGGCGTCGCGCCGGCGTGGTTCAACGTCCTCGACCTCCCGCGAATCGCGGCGGCTGCCGACCGGCCGGTGCTGTCGGTCTCCTATGAGGCGAGTCCCGGGCTGGACTCCGCGCTCCGTGAGCAGTTCGACGGCGAGGCGCTCCGGTCGCGTCTCGCGGTCTACGAGCGGCTCCCGCCGCGCCGACGGCTCCGCGCGAACGACGAGACGCTGTTCGTCCGAAGCGTCGGCCTCGACGAGGAGGTGGCGGACACCGAAGACGCAGCGCGCGACGATGTGACAGCGGGCGACGGCGCGGCACCGCGCGGCGAGGCGGCTCGAATCGTCCGGGCGTTCACGCCTGTCGGCGGCCGTCCGGAGCCGATCCGGGTCGCCCGCCTCGCGGCGCGCGGCGCTCGACAGTGGGAGGCCGCAGAACGCGACACCCCCGACAACGACTCCGGCGGCGCGGACCGTCACGGGTAAGTCGCGCCCGGCCGCCTCTCCGGTATGACCGCCGACGACGGACACGCGGGAACCGACGGGGGAGGAACGATGGACGGGCTGGCGGTGCGCGCCTGCGAGCGCTGTTCCGACCTCGTCGAGTCGCGCTCGCGGATCGTCAACGGCGTCGGCCCCGCGGACGCCGAACTGGTCTTTCTCGGCGAAGCGCCGGGCGCGAACGAGGACGAGCGGGGCGAACCGTTCGTCGGTCGCTCCGGGAGCATCCTCGACGATGCCCTCCGCGATGCGGGGCTCGCCCGCACCGACGTCAGGATCACGAACTGCGTCCGCTGTCGGCCGCCGGAGAACCGCGACCCGACGCGCGAGGAACTCGGGAACTGCCGCGGCTACCTCGGACGCGAACTCGAATCCGTCGACCCCGAACTCGTCGTCACGCTCGGCAAGGTGCCCTCCGAACACCTGCTCGATCGATCGGTCGCGGTGACGACGGAGGCCGGAAACGTCGTCGACGTCCGCCTCGGCGAACGCACCCACCGCGCGCTCGTGTCCGTCCACCCGGCGGCGACGCTGTACGACGGGAGCCAGCGGGAGACGTTCTTCGAGACGATCGCCCGCGCGGCGGACCTCGCCGGCGTCGGGAGCGGAAGCGACGGGGGACAGGCGAGCCTCGGTGACTACTGAGGCGCATCCCGCAACATCCCGTGGTGTCGGAAACGACTTGACCCGCCGCCGCGAAGCGTTCGTATGAGCGTTCAGACGGTAGCTGACGTCGTCCTCGTCGACTACGGGCTCGGAAACCTCCGGAGCGCCCGGCGCGGGCTCGAACGCGCGGGGGCCGCGGTTTCGATCACCGACGACCCCGCCGACTTCGAGGCCGCAGACGGGATCGTCCTCCCCGGCGTCGGCGCGTTCAGCGAGGGGATGGAGAACGCCGGGCCGTTCCGCGAACCGCTCGCGGCGGCGGCCGACCGCGGACAGCCGGTCTTCGGGATCTGCCTCGGGATGCAGATGCTTCTCACGACGAGCGAGGAGGCCGACTTCGCCGGTCAAGGCCACGTCGAGGGGCTCGATTTCGTTCCGGGGACGAACCTCCGGTTCGACACCGACCTGAAGGTCCCGCACATGGGCTGGAACGAACTGCGCGTCGAGCGCGAGCACCCGCTCGTCGACGGCGTCGACGGCGTGGGGTCAGAGACCCCACGGGCAGACGGAACCGCCGGTGGCGGTTCCGTCGACGGCGAGTACGCGTACTTCGTTCACTCCTATTACGCCGAGCCCGACGACCCCGACGCGGTCGTCGCGACCACGGACTACGGCGTGCGCTTCCCCGCGGTGATCGCGAACGAGGCCGGGAACGTCTTCGGCACGCAGTTCCACCCCGAGAAGTCCGGCGAGACCGGCCTTCGGATCCTGCGGAACTTCGTCGACTACTGCGCCGAGCGCTGACCGCCGCTCGCCTGTCGCGCCCTCGGCAACACGTGGGCTGTGACGCCTCAGTACTCGCGAACGTCCTCGAATCTGCCGCCGTAAGCGACGTGTCCGGGATGCGTCGGCTCGGTGCCAGACAGGAAGAGGCGGTCGATCTTCCCCCACGTGTTCTCGTAGCCGAGGTGTGCGAACTCGGCGATCCCGCGGGCCGCGTGGCGCGCGCCTCGTCGCCGGAACACGCGGCGCGGTGCGCCGCCGCGGAGCGCGTCGACGAGGTCGCCCTCGGTCTCGATCCGCCTCTCGAACGCCGTCCACGCCTCGCCGACGCTCGCGCGGAGGTGCGCGTACGAGGACCCGAACCCGGGGAGACCGAGCGCTCGGGCGAGTTCGCGCCCCCGGCGGTTCTGCCGCGAGAACGCCTTGAAGTTGTGCGTCTCCACGGCGTGGATCCGGTCTCGGAACGTCCGGACGTCGTCGCGGTCGAGGCTCACGTTGAGAAACCCCGGATGCGGGACGAGCACGGCGGCCCCCTGTTTCTCGAACTCGGCGAGCGCGCCGTCTAGCGTAATGAAGTCCGGTACGGGGTCCGAGAGCCCCACTGCGAGGAGGTGCCGGCGGTTCCGCCAGGTGCCAGTGAACACCTCGCGTGCGGGCACGACGAGCAGGTCGCCGTCGGAGAAGCGCTCCGCTCGGGCGCGGATCTCGGGGAGGCGGGTGAAGTGCGGGGCGTACACGACCGCGTCGAGCCCGCGGGCTTTCGCGCGGGAGACGACGCGCTCGTTCAGGATCTTCACGTGCGGGTCGACGTTCGTGGCGTCCGCGTCGATTGCGGCGTCGGCGTTCGCGGACGCTGTCACGTCTTTGGGCTCCGCCGTACCGGAATCCGACACGGACGTCTCGGCGTCTCGACCCGAGCCCCCACTGGACGCGGCCGTATCGGTCACAGCCGTCGCTCGGATGGGCTTCCGGTTAGTGGTTTCTATTTTCCCCGCCCTGCGGAACGGTTTTGTCGCCCCTCGCCGTGGCAAAGGGTATGTCCCTGTGGAAGTGCGGCATCGGCGGCTGCGAGGAGCGGTTCGAGGACGTCGAATCCGCGATCATCCACCAGACGATCGATCACGACCGTCACGAGTGCACGGTCTGCGGAAGCGTCGTCCCCGACGGCTACTTCGCGATCCGTCACGCCTTCGAGGAGCACTCCCGCGCGGAGTACGTCCGCGCCTACGACGCCGACTCGACCGCCGTCCGCGTCCGCGAGGACATCAAGGCGGCCATCGAGGACGAGGCCGACCTCCGGGCCGTCGTCGAAGAGCTCAAGCGCCGCGACGCGCTGTGAGTGTCGACGGCGACCATCGGTGTGTCGGTGCCGCCGTCTCGGCCCTCCACTGACCGGCGTCTTCCCTCCTGTCGCTGGTCGCTGTCGCTATCGGCTCGACGCATCCGCTTTTCACCGCCGTCACGTCAAAATCACCACCGAAGCCGCGGGTCCGTAGACTCTCGTTACCGCGCGTCCGTAGAACGCCGTTACCGCTCGTCGCTGTCGAGGACGCGGATCTGATCGCCCCGGACGGTGACCGGGATCGGGACCGTCGCCTCGTAGAGTTCGACCGTGACCTGATCTTTCGTCTCGTCGATCCGCTGCACGCGGGCCTTCTCACCCTTGAACGGGCCGGCGATCAGCTCGACGATGTCGCCCTCGGCGATGCCCTCGACGTCGGGTGTCGGCGAGAGGAAGTGCTCGACCTCCGCTATCGAGGAGCGACCCGCCTCGCCGCCGGTCTTGACGAGGCCGCGGGCGTGTGGGATCTCTTCGAGCGCGCGCGTGATCGCGGCGTCGTTGTCCGACTCCACCATCACGTAGCTCGTGAGCGAGTCCGGCGCGAGCACCGCGTGGATCTCCGGCTCCTCGCGGTTGGCGATCATGTCCGCGACGGTGCGCTCTTGGCTGGCTGTGGTCTTGACCGAGAAGATCGGCATCTCAGACACCTCCCGGCAGGAAACTCATCACCGCGTAGATGAGAAAGCCCAGGAAGCCGACGAGAACAATGCCGGCGCCGGCGATGAGACCGATCTGTGAGAACTCCTCCCACGAGGGGGTGCTCGCCAGCTTCAGCACCCGCACGTAGCTGGTCAGGTCGTACTTGACGTCCATCGTTGTGTGGTGGTAGTGCGCCGGGCTTTTTCTATCTATTGATAGCTGTCCCGACGTCCGCGGGAGCGGGGGGCTACTCGACGTAGTCGATCTCGGTGCCCTGTTCGGGCGCCTGCGGCGTGGGCTTCGGCTGGGGTCGCGCGGCCTCCTCGTCGCTGCGGCCGTAGATCTGCGGCGATTCGACGCCCGTGACGACGATCATCGTCCGCATCGTGCCGTCGATCTCCTCGTCGACGGAGGTGCCCCAGATGATGCGGGCGTCGGGGTCGATCCGGTCGTAGATCTCCTCGACGACGCCCTCGGCCTCCTCGATGCTCATATCCGAGCCGCCGGTGACGTTCACGAGCGCCGAGTTCGCCCCGGAGATGTCGACGTCGAGGAGCGGCGACCGGAGCGCGCTCTTGACGGAGTCCTGCGCCTTCGATTCGGAGTCGGACTCGCCGAGGCCGATCATCGCGACGCCGCCGCGCTCCATCACGGTCTTCACGTCGGCGAAGTCGAGGTTGACCAGCCCGGGCTTGGTGATGAGTTCGGTGATCCCCTTCACAGAGCGCATCAGCACCTCGTCGCTCACCTTGAACGCCTGCCGAACCGGGAGCTTCCCGACCGCGTCGAGCAGGCGGTCGTTCGGCACGACGATCACGGTATCGGCGACGTCGCGGAGGCGCTCTAACCCGGCCTCGGCGTTCGTCCGGCGGACCTCGCCCTCCGCGGTGAACGGCGTCGTCACGATGGCGATGGTGAGCGCGCCGCACTCGCGGGCGGCCTTCGCGACCACCGGCGCGGAGCCGGTGCCGGTGCCGCCGCCGAGGCCGGCCGTGACGAAGACCATGTCCGAGCCGTCGATCGCGTCGTAGATCTCCTCTTGGGACTCCAGCGCCGCCTCCTCGCCGACCTGCGGGAGCGACCCCGCACCGCGGCCCTGCGTCTTCTCCTCGCCCATCAGGATCTTCGTGTCCGCCTCGATCTCGACGAGGTGCTGGACGTCGGTGTTGGCGGCGACGAGCGTCGCGCCCTCGATGCCCTCCTCGTGCATTCGGTTCACGGTGTTGCCCCCGGCACCGCCGCAGCCGACGACCGTGATGTCGGTCTGGAGATCGACGAGGACCTCCTGCAGTTCCTCGTCGGTCATCGTTCCGGTGCGCGGCATCTCCGCGTCCGCGGCTGCGTCGACGGCGTTCCCATCCCCCGTCTCCTCGGCCTCGTCTATCGCATCGTCGACGATGGAGTCCATAGTATGGCCGTCCGTACCGAATACAGCCTCATTATCTTTCCCCCTTTCGTCGGACGGACGTCTGACGCTCAGGGGGCGACAGCCGGCGTTCGCGGTCGATTCGGTTCTGACGACGCGTCACAGCCGAAACGACACGGTCTCCTCGGCGCGAACCTCCTCGGGCGCGACCGTCTCGTCGCCGACCTCGACGGCCTCCCCGTCGGCGAGGCGGCCGAAGGCCGGCCCCTCGGGAACGCCGGCCGCGACCGCCGCGGCCGGGTCGAACGTCTCGCGGGTGGCGACGACGCGGTCGTCCTCGCGGACGACGTCGTCGTACTTCGATCCGAGGACCGCGATGAGGTCGCCGACGACGCCCTCGGGGACGCCCGCGACGTCGTCGGATGCTGAATCGCCGCCGTCGACGGCGCCGTTACTGTCGCCGTCGCCATCGCCCACTCGGACGGCGGCGCGCCCGCGCGGCTTCGTCCCGCCCTCGACCGTCTCGAAGGCGAGCACGCGTGAAGCGACGGCCTCGAACGTCGCTTCACGGTCGATCCCGGACGCCTCCGCGAGGAGGTCGTCGGGGAGCGAGACGATCTCGAACGCGTCGCCTGCGGGCCGCTCTCGGACCGTCTCCGCGTCCGCGCCGAAGCGGAGCCCCCCGTCGACCGGCGAGAGCGCGCCTTCGAGCGCGGCGACGAGGTCGACGCCGACACCGGTCGTGACGCGGAGCCACGTCTCATCGACGACGCGGTGGCCGAGATCGTCGAGGACGGCTTCGAGTTCGGGACGGTCGCCGACGACGAGCGCGCGCGTCGCCGCCGACTGCTCGAACGCGCGCTCGAGGACGTCCGCGTTCGCGTCGGGCGAGCCCATCGACTGCAGCACCCAGTCGGCGGCGACGTGGCCGACGCCCCAGTCGGTCTCGCGGACGATCCGCTCGAACTGCGGCGCGTAGTGGCCGCCGCCGAAGCCGACGACGTGCCTACTCGCGTCCGAATCGGCAGTCGACTCCGCATCCGGACCACCGGCCGACCCCGCGCCCGAATCGGCCGTCCCGTCCGCGTCCGGCTCGGTACCCGACAGCTCCAGCACGGCGCGGGCGACCGCTCGGGCGCCCTCGGGGTCTTTCCACGCCGACTCGTCGCTCCCGAGTTCGACGAACAGCGAGGGCGCGCCCACGTCGCTCGGGCCGTGGTGCGTGCATTCGATGCCGACCTCGTAGCCCTCGGGCGCGTACCGGTCGAACGCCTCGACGACCGCGCGCTGGACGTTCGGGCAGGCGCGCGAGAGTTCGCCCGGCGTCCCGCCGTACTCCGCGGGACCGAAGTTTCCGGTGAAGTGCGCCGTCAGCAGCGGTCCGGTCTCGCCGGCGTGCCGGGAGAGGAAGGCGACGAAGTCGGGTTCGGCAGTGAACGCCTCGGCGACCCCGTCGAGTTCGAGGTGCCACTCCTCGAACTCCCGGAGCTCGAAGTCGCCGTGGCGGTAGTACGTCCCGCCGCCGTCGGCGTCGCTCGCGGACGGGTCGTCGTGGCGCTCCCACTCCACGAGCGACCGCAGCGCCTCGCCGACGTTGATCGATGCCGAGTCCGCTCGACTGACGACAAGGCCGATCACGCACGGGAGTGGGCCCTTCTCGGTATAAAAGGTCTCGGAGCGGATCGGGAGAGCGAGTGGCGGCCCGGGCCTCCGCGGACGCCGTCAGTCCACTCTGTCGGGTTCTGGGACCGGGGTTCCGCGGATGTTGGCGACAGTGAGTCGCGCGAGACGTCGGAGGTCGCGCCGCCGCGTCGCGAGGAGCCCCGCACCGAGTACGAGGTAGACCGCGGTGTAGGTGAGCAGCAGGTAGATCGAGTACTGCTCTGCGAGCGCCTCCGGATACAGGCGGATGAGCGCGAACTCGATGACGACCTGCGAGAGGAAGAGCACGAGAAGCGTCACCGCCTCGCGCACGCTGATCCGGAAGTTGACGAGGATAGCGATCGCGAAGAAGCTCTGTGCGGCGGTGAGCCAGATCTCGGCGGCCTGCTTGAAGTCGAACGGGAGCACGCCGTACGCGCCGAGGGAGATGCTGTAGACCACGGAGAGCGTCCCGATGAGCAGCGTCCACTGATTCAGCTTCGAGGAGATGAGCGCGTTGAACGCGGCCGTCGATCGCGCCTTGTTCACGAGGTAGGCGGTGACGATGAGTTCGGGGCTCTCGGAGGCCAGCGGCGCGATCCACTGGATCATGAAGAACTCCGGAATGCCGAAGCGCAGCCCCAGATTCTCCAGCCCGTGGGCGAACGGCTCGACCGCGGTGAAGATCAGAAACCCGGAGTACGCAAAGAGCGTGAGGACGATCGGCACCCGGACTCGCTGCGGCCGCGCTTGGAAGTACGCCGGAACGCCGATCTGGTGGTCGCCCTCCTCGACGTCGCCGCGGATGATGATCGCGATGTAGGTGACGTAGAGGCCAACGAGGACGATCGTGTCGATCGCGTCGATGCCGCCGTTGAGCGGGACGAAGAAGGCGAAGACGGTGGCGAGAAACAGAAAGAGGATCTCCGTGGAGATGCTCGGATCGAGCTTCACCGCGTCGCGGAGCGTCCCCTCCCGGTTCACGACGGCCCTGTCGCGGCGCGATCCCGTGGTCGCCTTGTAGATCGAAAACAGCGCGATCCCCGACCAGCCGAGGCCGATGAGAATGCGGTTCGCGCCGGTCATATTGGCGACCGCGAGGTTCGCCTTCGAGGGATCGGTCGCCGCCTGCCACGCGTAGAGCGCGTCGACGGCGTACTCCGGCGCGACCGCGAGGACGGCGAGGACGGCGATCGCGAACGCCCGCGGGACGTCCTTTTCGGCCGTCTCGGCCCCCCACGCGAGGAGGAACGAGGCCCCGAGGACGGCGAGTCCGCTGACCCCGACGACGGTGAGCGGAGCGAACCCCCGCGAGATTCCCGTGGCCCACGAGGCGACCCAAGGAAGCGTCAGCGCGACGGCCCCGACCGCGGCTGCGAGCGGGTGACGCAAGCGCGAAGTCATCACCGAATGTGCTCTCTTCCTCGGGGTATCTCTTGCGGTTCCGTAGCTCGGTGGGGCGCTGTCTCCGCTGCCGTGCGAAACTGACCGCCGAGCCATCACTTAACTCGGTCGCGCGGCGAGGCGTGGGTATGCAGGTATTCGGACTGCTGGGCAACCCCGTCGGACACTCGCTGTCGCCGCCGATGCACGAGGCCGCCTACGAGGCGCTCGACATCGACGCGCGCTACGTCACCTTCGAGCCCGACCGCGACGCCGCGGCCGCGGCCGTCGAGGCCGCGGCGACGCTCGGAATCGCGGGTCTGAACGTCACGATCCCGTTCAAGCGGGACGTCCTCGACGCGGTCGAGCCGGACGGCGTCGCCCGCCGCGTCGGCGCCGTGAACACGATTGATCTCTCGGAGGGGACCCCGCGGGGCTACAACACCGACGTCGCGGGCGTCGAGCGGTCGCTCGCGTATCACGACGTCTCGATCGACGGCCGCGACGCCGTCGTCGTCGGGGCGGGCGGCGCGGGGCGCGCGGCGGCGTTCGCCCTCGCTGACGCCGGCGCGTCGGTGCATATCGCGAACCGGACGGTCGAGCGCGCAGCGTCGCTCGCGGCCGACGTCCCCGGCGCGACCGCGGGCGGTCTCGAGACGCTCTCCCGCGTCGAGGACGCGCAGATACTCGTCAACGCGACCAGCGTGGGGATGGACCCCGACGACGGAGAGACGCCCGTTCCCGAGGGGAATCTGCACGCGGGGCTGGCCGTTCTCGACGCCGTGTACGCGCCGATCGAGACGCGGCTCCTGCGGGAGGCCGCGGCGGTCGGCGCCACGACGATCGACGGCGCGTGGATGCTTCTCTTCCAAGGCGTCGAAGCGTTCGAGCGCTGGACGGGCCGGGCCGCGCCGGTCGACGCGATGAACGAGGCGCTGCGGGCGGAACTGGCGTAGTGGTCGGCCCACTCCCGCGTCGAGTCAGCGGTCTGCGATTTCCGAGAGGATCCCCGCCAACGCGCTCGGTTTCGAGAAGAACGGCGAGTGGCTGGTGTCGAGCGAGTAGACGCGCTCGCAGGCGACCGCCTCGTGCATCGAACGCTGGAACTCGATCGGCAGCGCCCTGTCCGCCGTGGACTCGACGTACACGCGCGGCACGCGGCCGTAGTTCTCCGCCGTGAGGTCGACGGGGACGGTCCGCGGGTCGGCGGGTTCGGGACGGAGCAGCGAGCGACCGAGCGTCACCACCTCCGCCGAGCAGTCGTGGTAGAACGCCTCGGCGGCCCCGCGCTCGTCGAACTCGACGACGCCCCGGTCGGCGTCGACGGTGATGTAGTCGGGCACGACCGAGCCGTACGGCGCGATGTCGAGGTCGGTGAGCGCCTGTCCGTCCGCCGGGAGGAACGCGGACAGATACACCACCGACTCCAGCGCGTCCGCACAGTGTTCGGCCGCCTGCGTGATCACGTGTCCACCCATACTGTGCCCGACGAGCACGACGTCGCCCGGCGCGGATTCGACGGCACCCCGAACGCAGTCGACGTAGTCTTCGAACGTCACCGCCGCGCTGTCGGCGGTACTGATCCCGTGGCCCGGCAGCTCCGGGGTCACGACCTCGTGTCCGTCGCCCCGCAGCACGGGGGTCAGCCTGTACCAGCACCACGCACCGTGCCACGACCCGTGGACCAAAACGAACGTCGTCATCGACCGGGTGAACGCGGATGGTCCTATTAAGCGCACCGTCGGACTCCGTCGTCGGCGTCGGACTCAGTCGTCGGCGTCGGACTCGACTTCCGTCCGCGAGGCCCGCCGGCTCGCGCGCTCGACGAACTCGTCGGGGAGTTCGTCGATCTCGCCGGCTTGGACGCCCCAGAGGTGGGCGTAGAGGTCGTCGTTTTCGAGGAGAGTGTCGTGGCTGCCGCGCTCTTTGATCCGGCCGCCCTCGAGGACGACGATCTGATCGGCGTCCTTGATCGTCGAGAGGCGGTGGGCGATGCTGAACGTCGTCCGATTCTCGGTCAGGCGATCGAGCGACCGCTGGATGAGCATCTCCGTCTCGGTGTCGACGTCGGAGGTCGCCTCGTCGAGGACGAGGATCTCCGGGTCCCTGAGGACGGCGCGAGCGATCGAGAGCCGCTGGCGCTGCCCGCCCGAGAGCTTCACGCCGCGCTCGCCGATCTCCGTGTCGTAGCCGTCCGGGAGGGCTTCGATGAACTCGTGGGCCTCGGCCGCCTTGGCGGCCTCGACGACCTCCTCGTGGGTCGCGCCGAACGTCCCGTAACGGATGTTCTCCTCGACGGTGCCGTAGAACATGAACGTCTCCTGACTCACGTAGCCGATCGAGCGCCGGAGGCTCGGCACCGTCACGTCGCGGAGGTCCGTCCCGTCG
The DNA here is from genome assembly GCF_052545375.1 of Halobellus sp. GM3. Lineage (NCBI taxonomy): Archaea > Methanobacteriati > Methanobacteriota > Halobacteria > Halobacteriales > Haloferacaceae > Halobellus > Halobellus sp. GM3. The sequence goes on from NZ_JBQWLT010000001.1 coordinate 347,226, forward strand.
ATCGAGATCGATCCCCCGTCGACGTCGTACATCCGGAGCAGAAGCTTCAGCACCGTCGACTTCCCGGCCCCCGTGGGACCCACGAGCGCCAGCGTCTCCCCGCCGTCGACCGCGAAGGAGACGTCTTCCAGAATCGTCTCGCCGTCGTCGTAGGCGAACGTCACGTCGTCGTAGACGACGCGTCCCTCCTCGACGACGAGCTCCTCGGCGTCGGGCTTCTCGGCGATCTGTGCGGGCTCGTCCATCAGGCCGAAGATCCGCGCCGCGGAGGCGTACGCGCGCTGGTACATATTGATGATCTGCCCGAACTGCGCCATCGGCCAGATGAACCGCTGGGTGAAGAGGATGAAGCCGACGAACTCGCCGGGGGTGAGCCCCCCCGAGAAGAACAGCGGCGCACTGCCGGTCTCCCGGTAGGTGAGCACCCAGATCCCGCCGATGAAGAACGTGATCACGAAGCCGACGCCCGAGAGGAGTCTGAGCCCGGGGAAAAACTTGATCCGGGTGCCGATCGCGTCCCAGTTGGCGTCGAAGTACTCCCGAGAGACGTCGTCGACGCGGTCGGACTCGAAGTCCTCCGTGTTCGAGGATTTGATCACTTGGATGCCGCCGAGGTTGTTTTCGAGCCGGGAGTTCAACTGCCCGACAGACGAGCGGACGTCGGCGTACTTCGGCTGGATCGTGTTGACGAAGCGGTAGGTGAAATAGCCGATCAGCGGGACGACGGTGAGCGTGACGGTCGCGAGTTGCCAGTTCCAGTACAGCAGGATGCCGGCGATGCCCAGCACCATCACGCCGAGGCGGAACGCCGAGTTCATCCCGTCGTTGAGGAATCGCTCGAGGCGGTTCACGTCGTTCGAGAGGATCGACATCATCTCGCCGGTCTGCTTGTCGGCGAAGAAGTCCATATTCAGCCGCTGCATCTTGTCGTAGGTGTCCGTCCGGATCGCGTGCTGGATGTGCTGGGCAAATGAGTTCCACCCCCAGTTTCGCGTCCAGTGGAACGCCGCGCCGCCGAAGAAGGAGACGGCGATCAGCCCCGCGGCGAGATACAGCTGTTCGGCCTGCGTCGTCGGCAGCCACGCGTCGGGCACGAGCCACAGCGAGAAGGGGCGCTCGTCGAAGAAGATCGAGTCGATCGCGACCGTCAACAGGACCGGCGGGAGCAGGTCAAGCACGCGAGCGACGACGCTCGACGTCAGTCCGACGACGAAGGCGAACGCGTTGTCACGGCCGTACTCGGCGAAGAGCCGGCGCATCGGGTTGTCCGCGCGCTCGCGCTGTTGCTCGAACGGATCGTCGTCCGCGGCGGCGCTTCCCATCACCGACGTTCAGGTCCCGTCGGTACTAAAGGGTTCCATCCGTCCCCGACGTCCGGCGCAGCCGCGGCTCACAGCGACCGACGCTCGATATCGGGGTCGATACCAGCGGCATCGAGATCCGCTCTGATCCGCGCTCGGAGCGGGTCGGGGACCGTCCCCCGACCGACGGGCACGGCGGTCCCGCCGTCGCCTTTCACCTTCCAGTAGAGGACGCACCCGGAGGGGCCGTAGTACTCGACGCTGTAGCGGTCGCCCTCGCCGCGGTAGTGAACGCGCGCGGCGTACCCCTCGGCGTGCCAGCCGTCGAGCGCGCCGAGGTCGTCGATCGAGCCGTCCACACTCACCGTTGTCCCCCGAGTATCGAGTCTTCGCTCTCGTTACCGTACTCGCGTTCGGTCGTAGCCGGCGTCGGCTCGGGCGTCGCCTCGGCCGGTCGATCCGCGTCGGTCGGCGGTCCCCAGGGCCCCTCGATCAGCAGGCGATCGCCGACGTCGATGCCGCGTTCCTCGGTGTACTCGTACGGGACTTCGAGGACGTACTGTCCGCGACCGCGGTACCGCGTCAGCTCCGAGTTCGACGTCCCCTCCGGCGGGAGTTCCGCGTGATGAACCGCGGTGATCCGCCCGTCGGCGTCGGCGAAGACGATGTCGATCGGGAAGGCCATGTCGCGCATCACGTAGGCGTACTCGCCCGCCGCGTCGTGGACGAAGAGCATCCCCTCGTCCTCGCCGAGCGCGTCGGTGTCGCTGAGTCCGGTGTAGCGCTTCCGGGACGTGTCGGCGACGCGGGCGGTCACCGCGGCGAGTCGCTCGCCCGTCTCGCCGTCGGCCACCTCGACGCTCGTCCGCTCGTACTCGCCGGTCGGGAGGATCCCGGGGTTGCTCGCGACGGCGACGACGCCGAGTGCGAGGAGGGCGGCGACCGCGAGCGCGACGGCGGCGAGTCGCGTCCGGTTGACCATACGGACTCATCCGGGCGCGTCGGCGTAAGGATTCCGCCGCTCGGGATTGGAAACCGTTATACCCGCGTGTGGACTGCTTCGACGTGCGGGCTCGTGGTCTAGTGGTTATGACGCTTCCCTTACAAGGAAGAGATCGGTGGTTCGACTCCGCCCGAGCCCATACGAGTGCCCGAGCGACAGCGAGGGCCGAGTGTTTTCCGAGCGGCGGATCGAACTCAGAGAGTCGCAGCGCCGAGCGGAGCGAGGCGACCGTCTCTCGATTAGTTCGACTCCGCCCGAGCCCATACGAGTTCCCGGGCCCGCTCTCGTAGCGGTTGCACGTCTCCTCCCATTCGACCGCGCGCGGTCGAATGCGCAATCAGTTGCAAACGCTTACGAGCCGTTTGAGGACCGCCACGGGATGGGCTCGCTCCAACGGCGTGACGTTTTTAGTAGATGGCACGACTCATTGCTCGAATAGTGGGCATTACGCCACCAAATTCGATCACGAACCGTGTCTGCCAGATTCTTGGATCCGATGCTGCTACGGTAGCGCTGACCGCGTGGCGGATCGGCTTCGCCCCCGGCGCTTCCACGGGTGTCGTTCGCGAGCGGTGCGCTCGGCTGGCTAACGCCGACTTCTTGGTTCGTCGCGAGCGCGAGTTTCTGGACGCTCAGTACGAGATCACGACGTGGGGAGAACAGTATTTGAGCGGGGACGTTGACGCGGATTTACGGCGGCCGGTTCCGGGTGTTCGGCCTTCGTATGCGGTTAGGCCGGGATGGTACGGGGGGTTTGGGTGAATCGTGGCTTCGGCATCTACCAATGCAGCGTTTAGACTGGTGGAGCTTGTCTCGCTCCTGTTGCCGATTATCCTCGTTGTCCTCCAGTTCACGGTTCGATACTACCGTAATGAGGAGACGGGATCTCCAGCGGTTCGACAGGCGACTGTGCTTATTTCTCTCGCCTTCGTCGCGGGGTGTACCATCTTAGCAGGTATTCTATCGATGGATTTCCTCATTCGAGAGGGATACGAACAAATGATTCAAGTTAGTCTCCAATTACTGCAGTTTGCGTTAGGATTTTTTGTTATCCCAGTGGTCGTAATCCTCTTGATGGCCCTTTCTGAAATTGGAGGTGACCTTCGGGAGAATTGGGTTTTTAGAAGGATACAGGCGCGGATTCCAGCCCTCCCTCCGGATCGAGGGGAAGAATCATACTCGGCGAATGGAAAGGTTTCAATGGAAGACGAAAACACGGAGTTAGAGAATGAGTGATACGTTCGAGGGGATTGTCGATCTAATTGCCGTCTTTCTATTGATCTATGTCCTCATCGTGATGTTTCAGAACCTCTGGCCGATGCTTTCCGGGACCCCATTCGCTCAGGAATTGATTGACGGAGCTATTCGTGGGGTGTTAATCGTTGGTCTGGCTGTCGTGGTCTATTTCGCCATCGAAGCTGTCAGCAACTAAGCTATGACCAAGGAAATCCCGTTTTGAGACTCGAAGAATGTGATTCCAGAATAGTGCTCATACTGATCTATTTTCTCACTTAGGGTTTTGAACTGAACTACCGTTAGTTCTCGGAACGATATATTCATAGCCGTAGGATCTAACCGATATTTTGCTATTTACCTTCCCCTCAGTTCAACTTGATAATCGCCATACTCCGACTTGGTAGACGTAGAAAGTCTTCACATCCGCTACGGCCTGCGAATTTTGATATTTCAACACGCGATAGAATGAACCGCTGTGCTTGGCGGTCGTGGGACCAAATTTAGGTTCCATATATGGTAGGAACCGAGACAGTGCCGGATACCGAAGCCTTAACTGGCCTGCCACGCGCACAAACTACCGTCCTACCCGGGACGACGCCAGCCTGGGCGTCTAAGCAAGTTCTGGGAGGTGAGTTATCATCACCGAAGTAAGATTGATCGCAGTCGCGATCTGCGGGACGGTCCTCGCTATCTCTGGAAGGGACGCGGGATTGGTCCTCGTCACGATCGCGGCCACGACCACAGTGTAGTAGTCTCGTCGGATCGACTACCCAGTGTGGACACGGCCTAACGTGTCCTACTGGATTCTACTCTGGGAGAATGAAATAATTTGCCCTTGGTACACCGGCAACGTCCACCTCAGTAGAAGAAACGAAATTTGTCTGCTCGGGTACCCACTAAAACCACGTTCTGAACCCTTTTTAGTACATATTTCAAACGGATTCGTGCCGGTAGCCCCGGCAGCCGAACCACCCGTGAGGGTGGAGCTGAGTTGATCTTCGGCTACTCGTCTGGTGTGATCGCCGCGAGCCCGACCGTGAAGGCGGCTATCGCCGCCGCTTCCGGGAATCGTCCGATCCACACCAGCGCTGTCACTCCGGAAGCTACTCAGCGACCGCCGACTCCACGATCTTGATTTCCGCGGTCACATAAAGTCGCTCAACTCTGCCTCTGTCTCGCTGGATCCAACAGTAAAGGTACTCGTCCCAAGTTCTTCGAGTGTGTCTACCTTCTCCACCATCACTTCTGAAGTTGTACCTCGGTTGTTTCGACGCTCGGTCACGGCTTCCCTCAACTTTTGTAACTTTTTGACGCTGATGTCCACACCCGAGGCCTTGATGACCGCTTCGTCAAGCCGATCCTGCGCATCGGTCTCGTCCGCCTCCAGAGCTTGGTACGCATCCTTGATTGTCTCTAACTCTTCCGTTTCCAATTTTCGGATGTCTAATACTGGGACACTGATCAGCTCGTACTTGGCCAATTCCAACATCCCGCGGCCTTCGCTTCGGCCCCACGCCTCTACGAGACCCTGATACACGTTTGAGTTCAGAACACCGAGAAGAGCCATTGTATCCACGCCAGCGTCAGGGTATAGGCAGTGAAGTCGGTTGTTCGGCACGATTCCTTCGTTGCGACTTGCGAAGATCCGGTACTTGAACCCCTTCGGATGTAGAATCGCCGCATTTCGCTTCCGTTCGATGTTGTAGCTTTGCCCTACATCGAACCAGACATCCCGACTGGCAGTCGTCTTCCTCTCGTTAAATCCTCGTGCTTCCCCCTCACGGATGTAGTCCACCAACTCGGTGTGGCCGTCTTCACGCAGCGACTGTTTAACCCGTTCCTCCAAGTCGGACTGCTCAAATCCTCCCTGTGACTTCACGTCCTCAACGTACTCGTGCACGTCAAGTAACCGCAGATTCGTCATCTTCTCGTTCAATACTTGTCCCTGTTCAATGTCCTTGATCCACCTGACCGCCGGCGATAGGAACTGTTCGTCAATTCCGCGCTCAGCTGCGTCTTTCTTGTCGAGGTAAAAGAACTCGTTTGCCCCAGTCTTGACACCGCCACCAGAATCCGCGAGGAGATCGTCAAGCGGCACCATCATCGGATTCTCCAACATTTCGATGAAGGTCTGCGGTGCGTCGAGGAAATAACCGAGCTTATTCGTCTCCCGATCCATCAAATAGTCTTGGCTGACTGCCACCGTACGATACGCCTCGCGGTTCACGACTGCCATTTCACGATTATCCTCAATCGGGTAGTCGAAATCGAGGGTGTCAATAATGTCCTCCACTTCCATCGTGTCCTTCAAGCGGATGAAGTTCACCGTATTGTTGCGTCTTTCCGACTCGTCGTTACACTTCTCCAGCATTAACATCGCGCCGTCAACGAAAGCATCCTCAAAGGCCCGAGCACCGAACCCGACAACAGCCCGTACTTTAAATTGGTCAAACAGGAACTGTTGGAAGCCCTCTCCGTACCGAGTCATCATCCACTTCGTTGGGATAATGTACCCCATTCGACCACCATCACGTAGGAACTGGGTTCCGTGTGTCACGAAGTAGACGTAGGCGTCGCTGTACCCGCTCAATCGTTTGTCTCCGTCGTAATACTCTTTCCCCAGTTCTTTCAGATGGCTCCGGAAGTGTTCCGAGTCCGGGTAGAGGCTCCGGTGATCCATATAGGGGGGGTTGGCAACAGCGGCATCGAACTTCCCAAGAACTCCGTCCACTTCTTCTTGCTCACCGATGCGCGTACTTGCCAAATACTGCGTCTCAGGCTCGATATTGAAGAAGCTGTCATGATATAAGTGAAGCCGATCGGTGCGTTCGGAGATGTTCTGGCTCGCCAGATTGATTGCTGTCAAGTGGAGTGGGAAACGGTTTACATCAGCACCAACGATGCTGTCTACGATCTCTTGATGTGTGGCGGTCGGGGCCACCGAGTTGAGTCGATAATACGCCTCAACACAGAAGGTCCCACTCCCTGAGGCTGGATCCAGAACCTTCGGAAGTTGATTATCCTCTCGCGGCTGGATAGCCCAATACGTCAACGTCTCCGCAATCTTCGGCGGGGTGTAGAACTGCCCGAGTTCCTTCCGTTCTTCCGCCGGAATTAGCTCTTCGTATATCTCGCCGAGCAAGTCCTCATCAAGTGAAACGATCTCTTCTGCCTCGATATTATTCAGGAAGTCCTCAAGCGTCTGGAGCGTCTTCTTATTCTGCGGAAAGTCGGCGAATAGGCTCGCTCCACTGTCGAAGATCGGCTCATAGTCAATCTCCTCAACGATAGTCTCGAACTGATTCTGGAGGTGCTTCTCCAACCCGCTCAATGTCGTGTGTTCATGCAGTGAATCAAGTTCGAACCCGCTCTTGGTCTCAATCTCCGGTATGGTCTCTCCTCTTTCGGGATCATACTTTGGTCTCGTCTTCTCCCGAACAACTTCGTAGAATAGCACCTTGTTCGTCAAGAGGTACGCGTACTGCTTCCCAGCCACCTCAAACTGCTCGTCTTCGTCAAGGTCACTATAGTCGTTCTCAGCCACCCACTTGTCAAATTGTTGTGTAAAGCGCTCGTTTCGACCGTGCTTCTTCTCAGCGAGCGCGGCGTACGTCGGCCAGATAGAGGAATGGAACGACCGGAGTACTCCAACGATACGCTCCCGCTCAGTCTGGTCCGGAAGCGACTGTTCGTGATGGACGTGTTCAACGACGCCAAGGAGTTGAGGTATCGCCTCTGAAAGATCTGCCTCACGGAGATTGAAGTAGTAGAAATCTACGTCCTGCATCTCGATCTCTCCCTGATAATGGAAGAGGAACATATCGTTGGAGTTACAGGTGATGAAGAATTCTGTATCTAACTCGTCTGCGTACCCACGAGCCTGTTTTACCACATTATGGTCACGTGGGTAGATGTCGTCACGCTTGACCTCGATAACCACCTCGCCGTTCAACGGAGATGGGATATAGATGTCTGCGAACCCATCCTTGGTGGTCTTCTCTGAAACTGGTTCCTCAAAGAGCGTGTCGTTCTCTTCGATGTAGTCGAGTAAGCGTGTGTAGAAGATGCCGTGAAACTTCGCTTCCTTTGCGCTCATTACAAACTGCCACTTATCCACACGTCAAAATTGTAACGACGTGAGAACGTGGTCCCCTGGGGCAGGAAGAGTCGAGCCAGAAACTGTTCACACATTGTACCGGAGGTATTCTCTATATTCTTCACAAGAATTTGCCTTCATTGAGAGTTTCAACCGAGTCAGCAGCGATTCAGGGAATCAAATCATAACCAGCTTGCAGGCCTGCCATAGTTAATTTTGCAGCGACCTGCGTACCGATGCCAGCACCGTACTGTTTTGCTCGCCCAACAAGGTCGTGGAGTCGAGATTTATTCACGCAGACCGCGGCCGAGGGCGCGCCATCGGAATTTACGTCGGTTTCACGCCTAACACTCTTATCGCTCCGCTCGCTATCTACACCCACGATGTCGATCGACAGGGAGACGTTCGAGAACACGAGCGCGGACGAGCTCGAGGGGCTCTCCGTGCCGGATCAGGTCCTCGGCTTTCTGGCCGCGAACGACGAGCAGGCGTTCAAGGCCCGCGAGATCGCCTCCCGGACCGGGCTCGACGAGGGCGCGGTCAGCACGGCGCTCTCGCGGTTGAAAGACCGCGAGCTCGTCGAGCACAAGGCGACGTACTGGGCGGTGACCGACGACGAAGCGCGACTGGCCGACTACGGCGGCTACGAGCGCGCGACCGCGCTGTTCAACGACCGGCTCGGGCCCGAGGACCGAGACGAGTGGCGCGAGCACGCGCCCGACGAACCGCATCCGAGCAGCGAGGACCGGCAGTGAGCGACGACGAGGAACCGATCTACGAGCGCGGCGACGTCGTCTACGGGGCCGATCCGTTCAAGCCCGGCGTGGAGGGTCGCCCCTAGCTGATTCTCTCGAACCACGAGGGCCGCCCGTTCCACGGCGAGCAGTACATCGCGGTCACGCTCACGACGAAATCGTGGCTGGACGGGCTCGTCGACGTGCCGGACGCCGGCTGGATCCGCGGCGGCACTCCCGAGGAGAGCCGAATCGTTCCGTGGGGCGTGCAGTCGATCGGCCGCGACGATATCGACTTCTGGCAGGGCCGACTCGACGCGGAGTTCGTGGATGCCGCCGTCTCTACGCTCATCGCGGAACTGCAGCGGTAGCCGTACCGTGGATCGAACAGTGATTTCGATCGACCGCCGCGAGATTCGCCCGAGGGCGGAGCAGTTCTCACGCCAAGGTATACGGGAAAATTCTCGAAAATACAGGAAGAATTTTGTCTGTACGGGTGCAACCCGAGTCTATGACGTCGAAAGCCGACAAGCGGGGCCGGATCTACCTCCCTAAAGAGATCCGCGAGAAGCACGGTCGGAAATACCGTATTGTCGAACTCCCGTCGCACGTCGCGCTGTTTCCCGTCGCCGACGATCCCCTCGCCGCGATCGAGGAGGCGGTCGGCGACGCCCTGGCGGGCAAAGACGTCGACGAGCTCAAATCCGAAGCCCGCTCGAAAGCGGCCCGCGAGGTCGCAGCCGAACGCGACGAGGAAGAGGCCTGACGCGGGATGTACGTCGAGAGCGATTTTCTGTTTGCCCTCGCGAAGCCCGAGGACTGGCTGAAAGAGAACGCGACGGCCGCACTCGAATCCGAGGACGTCTACACGTCGCTCACCGCCTACACGGAGTTTCTCGTGTACTGGTACGACGAGGACGCGGGCGAGTACACCGTCGACGCCGCGACGGTCGTTCCGAACCTCCTCGAACTGGTCCCGATCCGTCCAGCCGAACACGAGGAGGCGCTGCTCGCGGCCGTTTCCTTCATCGAAGAGTACGGCACGACGCCGTTCGACTCCGTGCACGCCGGAATCGCCCACGTCAACGGCGACACCGTCCTCTCCACGGAGCAGGATTACGACACCGTCGGGGTCGAACGCATCCCACTCGACTCGTACCTCGACGACTCCGAGTGAAACCGCAAGAGACGCCGAGATTCTAGGACACGTTTCGAGCCCGCCCGCCGGCTCTTGCCGCTTTTCGCACGCCCGTATCACGATTCACACTCCTTTCCGCCCGAGCCCATACGTACCACGCACGGTTTCTGAAGGGAGGGGAGGACCCCCGGACCGTGATGTCCCGTCCCAACCGAGCTACTGCTTCGATTGGTCCACTCGAATGCGGACTTCGATCTCATCGGGATCGTGAACGACGACCCCATCACCCGTCTCGGTGAGCGAAACGTCGCTGGCTATGAGCCGTTCCCGAACTGCCTCCAGAGACGCTTCGTCCGGGACGAGCACCTCGAACCACGACAGTCCGCGGCCGCTGACCGACCTCGTTCTGTGGTTCCACGTGTTCGCCCCGAGATGGTGGTGGTAGCCCCCGGCACCGGCGAAGAGCGCGGCTGGCAGCTCAGTTTGGACCTCGAACCCGAGGGTGTCCACGTAGAAGTCGCTGAACGCCTCCAGCGAGGACACTTCGAGGTGAACGTGCCCCACGTCCGTTCCAGCAGGGAATCCTGCATCCCCCGCGGCGGCAGCTTCCACGGGGCCGAGATCGAGGGGATACGTCCCCATCCGGATGCGCCCGTTGTCGGCGCGGGGCCAGTCCTCACGGGGGTAATCTCGGTAGATTTCGATGCCGTTGCCCTCCGGGTCGGTCAGGTACAGCGCCTCACTGACGCCGTGGTCGGACGCACCGCCGAGCCGCCAGTGCTCCCGAACCCGGGCTAACGCGTCGCCCAACGCCGCACGCGAGGGGACTCTGAACGCGTTGTGAAAGAGTCCAGCTCCCGATCGGTGTCGTCCGAGTGCCTCTTCATCACCCTCCAAGACGAGGAGTGATGTCCCCTCGACACCCAGTACGGACCTAGTATCGGACCGCCGAAGCACGCTGAGCCCAACGACATCCCGGTAGAAGTTGGTCAGCTCCTCGAGGTCGGTGACGCGGAGCGCGGTTCGTCCGATGTGTGCCTCTTGGGGGAGTACGTCTGTGGTCATCGAGATCATATAGTGGTTGTAGTCGCTGTATTATACGTCTGTACCACTCGACTGAGATGCGTCAGCGGAGGAGTCCTCTCGGTTGAACACTACCCGTTCGAGTGAGAGCGAGCCGGGACCACTCAAGACGAGCGCGACTGCGAGCAAGGCCAGCGCGAGCGTCAATTCGATACCGCCACTTGCGGCCGGATACCCATTCGGGAGGTGGTAGAGAATCGTCGCGACGAGCATGTCGATCGCGACCAACGCGCTCGTGATTCGGACGGCTATGCCGACCAGTAACAAGATACCGCCGACTAGTTCGAGGAGACCGACGCCCCACGCAGCAATCGAGGGGAGTGGAACACCGAGACTCGCCAAGAAGCCCGCGAACCCTCCGGGGCCCAGCGGCTTCGGACCGATTCCGAAGACTTTGCCGACCCCCCCGACAAGCATCGGAATACCGAGGGCTAGGCGAAGGAAGACCAGACTCAACTGCGAAGCCGTCTCGGGCGAGTCGTGATTGGCCATTACTCCTTCACCTCCGGCTGCCCGCCCGTCATCTGGACGATCTGGCCCGTGACGCCCCGGTTCGAGAGCAGGTGGAGCACCTCGTCGACGACGGCCTCCGGGGCCGTCCACGTCGAGAAGTCCGCGTCGGGCATCGCCTCGCGGTTCCCCGGCACGTCGATGAGGAACGGAGCGACTGCGTTGACCCGGGCGTCGAGTTCGACATCGAGCGACTCGGTCAGCGTGCGGACCGCGCCCTTGCCGACGTCGTACGCGAGCGTGCCACCAACGGGTTCGATCGCGCGGTCGGAGCTGAATAGGACGACGCCGCTCTGCTCGCTGAGGTGGTCCGCGAAGGCCTTGACAGTCAGGAAGGCCGTCGTCGCGTGGCGATTCAGTGCGGCCTCAAAGGCACCGCCGTCGGTGTCGCTGACGCCGCCCATCGAGAACCCACCCGCGAGGCCGACGATGTGGTCAATCGATCCGTGCTCGTCGCCGACAGTCTCGGCGAACGCTTCGACAGCCGCCTGATCGGTCAGGTCGACTTGGTGATAGGATACCGCGTCGGCGTGCTCAGCGCGGGTCTCGACGTCGTCTCCTTCGGTTTCGGTAACGTAGGTGCCGATGACATCAGAACCGTGGTCAGCGAGTCGGTCAGTCACGTACGGGCCCATGTTGCCGGTGGCGCCGGTCACGAGCACCGTCGAGCTTCGTAATTCCATTACATTACCTAGTTTGTTACCAAACCTATATATAGTTCAGGCAACAATAGTGTGACCAAGTAATGGCGACCCAACCACCCGCGGCCGAGCCCGACGAAGAGTCCGACGTCGAACGGCGGAACGCGGACGTCTGCAACGTCGTCGGAGCCGTCGAAGAGATGGGAGCGAAGTGGAAGCTCATCGTCCTCAACGACCTGCGTGACGGCGAAAAGCGCTTCAACGAACTCAAGCGCTCGACGGGCGCGAGCTCCTACACGCTCTCGCGCGTGCTCGACGACTTGGAGAAGGAGGAGCTTATCGAGAACCGAAAGGAGTTCGAATCGCCGGTCGCGAGTTATTATGCGTTGACCGAGAAGGGCGCTGCCCTCTGTCCCGTGTTCGAGTCACTCGACGCGTGGGGTGAGGACTGGCTGTGACCGACGACGACCCGTTCGACGATCTCGACGTGCCCGAGGATCCGCTCGCTGACCTCGATCGCGCGACAGAACAGCTGACCGTTCGGACCGAAGAACGCCGATACGGCAAGAAGATGGTCGTCATCGGGGGGTTCGAGGGAGACACGGACCTCAAATCGCTCGCCTCGGAGCTCAAATCTGCGCTCGGGACCGGCGGCACCGTCAAAGCCGAGCACATCGAACTGCAGGGCGACCACGAAGAGCGCGTCCGTGAGCTCCTGACGGCGAACGGGTACTCTGTCGAGGGGTGACGCCCGTGCGGAACACGCGCACCTCTGACTCGTTCCAACGACAACGGCCTCGTTACCCGAGCGGTTTCTGCGAGCACGTCGCCAGAGACACGACGTCGACCCCACCGGTAATTCGCGCACGATTTTGCCGCGATGGACACTGCTCCTACCGTGGCACGTCTTCGCGCACCCGATCGCACGCGGTCGCGCGATCTGATGCGTAATCAGGTGCGAACGCGACGACAACTAAACACGACCAGTCTGGACACAGGCGTCAGGGTTTAGACTCCGCTCCTCGGACTCACCTCTGTCGTGAGCCATTGGGACCCAGCGTTGCGCGCGGTACAGGAGGCGGCGGACGGGATATACGGCCCGAGATCGTTCATCGGGTATCTCCAGGAGACCGGTCGGGATCCGAGCCAGTATCGGACGGCGGCGGAGATTTCGATCGACACTCGGCCGGAGCTTTCGAGCCGGCTGGACGACCACGACACGATGGTCCTGCGGCTGGGCCGAGCCACCGACGGCCCCGGGACCCAGTTCGCGCTCGTCCGCGTCCCGGACCGACTGGACGACTTCTTTATCGACGAGCGGGAGTTTCGGGCCGTCAACCGGCAGACCCTCGATTACACGGACGGCGGCGACGAGACGCTCGCGCTCCGAGAGGGCGTGCGTGATATGCTCGAGGTGTACCGCTCGCTGCCGACGTTCTCGGCGGCGGGATTCGTGAACTTCGCCCTCTCGACGGGGCTGTTCTCGCGCGCGCTCGGTCTCGATCCCGACCGGATCGGGACGGCGCCGACGACCGTTTCCTCGAGTTTCGCGTTCGAGTTCGAACCGCATCCCGACCGGCCGACGATCCTCCGTCACAACGACGGGCAGATCGAGATCGACGCGCTCGTGATGACCCGTCGGAACGGCGAGCGCGTGCTCTTGGTCATCGAGGCGAAGTGCGGGGGGCGACGGAAACTGGCCAAACACACGGTGGCCTATCCGGCGCTCGCAGCGGAGACGTCGCTGTCGATCGACGTCGACCGAGTCGTCCCCGTTTACCTCCGCGCGCGCCCTGCGGACGGCGGGATTCGATACAGCATCTACGAGTGCTCGGGACTCCCGATGCGGGCGGAGCGCCCGTGTCTCGCCGGGCTCCACGTCGTCAACGATACCCACTACGAAGTGCGAATCTGATCGCTCGGTCCCCTTCTGCCCGCATCGAGTCTCTCAGCGGTTATTCCGAAGACGGCGCGGCGATCCGAAACCCTTTTTTATATACTGGGCGTCGGTCGAACTGCGCGCCGCCTTAGCTCAGACTGGGAGAGCACTCGACTGAAGATCGAGCTGTCCCCCGTTCAAATCGGGGAGGCGGCACTTCTGTGATTCTGAACGGCGAGCGAAGCGAGCCGCGTCAGAATCCAGCGTGCGACCCGACCCGATTTGAGCTTGGAAGTCGCACGCCCGCGCAGCCGAGCGAAGCGAGGCGAGCAGGACCGTCTTCCAGTGTTCAAATCGGGGAGGCGGCATCGCTTTTCGGCGCGGTCATCGTTCGGCGGTTTCGACTGAACCTACTCCTCATCGAGTCGCTCGAGCAGGGCAGACGCGAGCACGCCGATGCCAACGTACGTACCGACCTCGCCGGGAACGTGCACCTCGGGGTCACCGTAGGGCGGGAGGAGTTCGACCTCGAACTGGTTGTACGTTGGCCGTACGAACGGTCTTGCATCGTCGAGCCGCTGGTAAGCCGAAGCAACTGGGTCAATCATAGAGTGGTCGACGAGCGATTACAGAGGTACTGAAATAAATCACTACCTAGCTGTTCAAAACAGTCTGTTTAACTAGCACGTCTGACCGGCGACACTGCAGTCGAAAATAAGATCGGATTACGGAACCGGTCTGACCGGCGGTTTCAGTTCGAACTATATAACAAAACACGACACCGGGGAACAGGGAACTGATGTCACAACAGAACAGCAGAGAGAAAGCGATGGAAGTCGGGAGGCGAACAGGCCGGGATCCGATCGTCTTGGCGGCGGCCGGTTCGGTCCTTCTGGCGTGGTACCAGTACTACGTCCGCGGGAACAAAGAGCACGGGCTGTTCATCGGTCTGTGGCCGCCGACAATGCTGGCGTTCTCGAACGCCGTCCACATCGAGGAGATCAGAGAGGAGGTCGGCGAACGGATGGAGACCCTGCTCGACCGAGAGCCGTAACAGCGATAGCCGAACCATCGGCACCGCCGTCGATTCAGGCGTGGCGTCCTTTCGAGGCCCGGCGGCAGCGCGGGGACATCCGCGAGGTATTCGACCCGGCCCCGAGACTGGCGATCCCGGCGAGACGACGGCGGCGCGATTCCGGTGGCATCGAGCTGTCTCCCGTCCCGGCGAGCGAAGCGAGCGGAGGCTCGAAAGACGCGCAAAGAGCGCCTTCCGGTGTTCGAATCGGGGGGCGGCATCCCGATTCTACATAGTTGCTATGCGAAGCGCTTCCGCTCTGCTCTGTTCTGCGGAGCGAAGCTGTCCTGCACGCCACGTCGTCGAAGCGGAAAGCCTGCCCTCGTGAGAGGAAGATTCCCCGCGCACGGTGGGCGGGGCAACATTCAATTAACTGTTGACTAAACGGGCACTATGGCTGAACAGCCCGTAGACACCGAGCCGACAGGCCGGAACGTTGCCGGTGAGGTACCCGCAGCCGAACCGGATGCGGTCACAGACGAGACGACCGTCCACGACGACGACGTCGAACTGGAGCGGACGATCGGATTGGTCGGCGGGTTGGCGATCGGAATCGGAACGATGATCGGAGCGGGCATTTTCGTGTTCCCCGGGTTAGCCGCGAACAACGCGGGGCTCGCTGCCACCGTCTCGTTCGCCGTCGGCGGGCTGATCGCGTTGCTCGTGGCGCTTCCGACCTCCGAACTCGCCACCGCGATGCCCCGGAGCGGTGGCGGCTACTACTTCATCTCGCGGGGGATGGGAACCGCCTACGGTGCGATCGTGGGGCTCGGGCTGTGGTTGGGGCTGATGTTCGCCTCCGCGTTCTACCTCGTCGGTCTCGGTCACTACGCGAGCGCCGTGTTCGCCGAGCTCGGCGTCGGGCTTTCGTTCAGCCCCGTTATCGGAATCGGATTACTGTTCGGAGCCGCGTTGACCGCGCTGAGTATCGGGGGGACAGAGAACACGGCTGCGATCCAGAATATCGTCGTCGGCGTCCTCCTCGTGGTCCTCACTGGATTCCTCTCCTACGGCGTCCTCGACGCCGTCGGGGTTTTCGGTCGAACGAGCGTCCCGGAGCAATTCTTCTCGAGAGGATATTTCCCGGTGTTGACGACGGCCGCGCTCGTGTTCACCTCGTATCTGGGGTTCGCTCAAGTCGCGACCGTCGCGGGCGAGATCAAACAACCGGGGCGGAATCTGCCGCTGGCGATGGTCGGATCGGTCCTCGTCGTCACCGTGTTCTACGTCGTGACGATTTTCGTCGCCACCAGCGCGTTTGGCGCTGATCGGCTCGGTCAGTTCGGGGAGACGGCGATGGTCGAGGTGGCCCGCGACTTCCTCGGGCTACCCGGTGCGGTCGCTATTCTGGGTGCCGGTCTGCTGGCGACGTTCTCGAGTGCGAACGCGTCGATACTGAGCGCCTCGCGAGCGGTGTACGCGCTGAGTCGGGACGCCTTGCTCCCCCGGAAAGCGAGCGAGGTCAACCTCCGGTACGGGACGCCGCACGTCGCGCTGTTGGCCGCCGGCGGCCCGATCCTCGCGCTCGTGGCGACCGGACAGGTCGAACTGCTCGCGGAGGTCGCATCGTTCCTCCACCTGATTATGTACGGGCTGATGTGCGTCGCACTGATCGTGTTGCGACGCCGGGATCCGGAGTGGTATTCGCCCAGCTACCGCGCCCCGGGGTATCCGATCCTGCCTGGCATCGGTGCGCTCGCCAGCTTCGCCCTGATCGCGTTCATGCAACCGGCGTCAATCGGGATCGGGATCGTGGTCATGATCGTGTCGTACCTCTGGTATCGTTATTACGCTGGAGACGTCACTCTCAAGGGAGACATCTAACATGACGGATCGTCCATCGATACTCGTCCCGCTTCGCGTGCTCGAAGGGGAGTCGGTCCCGGAAGGAGTTCCCGCCCTCCTCGCAGACGCCCACGTCGTTATGCTGGGCTATCACGTCATCCCCGAACAGACCGCACCGGGTCAAGCGCGGATGCAGTTCGAGGAGCGAGCGACGGCCCGCCTCGATGACTACGAGGCGATCTTCGAGGAGGCGGGCGCAACCGTCGAACGGCGGCTCGTCTTCACGCACAACGGCCAGAAGACGATCGACCGCACGATCCACGAGCACGACTGTCTGGCCGTGCTCGTCCCGAACGCCACCGGGGCGGTAGACGACGTTCTCGTCGCCGTTCGCGGGACTGTGGGGATCGACCGTCTCGCCCGCGTCGTCGCCGGCGTGTTCGGTGCGATGGACACCTCGGTAACGCTGTACCACGTCGCCGAGGCGGACGAAACGGACGAGGACATCGGGACGCTGCTCGATGGGATGGCCGATCGGCTCGGAGAGCTCGGCGTCGACGAGTCGAGGATCGAGACGCGAACCGAGCGAGAGCAGGGTCCCCTCGATGCGATCGTCGACGCGGCCGAGTCGTTCGATGCCGTTGTGATGGGTGAAACGGATCCGTCGCTCGCGACGTTCGTGTTCGGGATGCCGTCCGACCAGGTCGCAGAACAGTTTCTCGGCCCCGTTCTCGTCGTCCAACGGGAACCCGCCCCGGACGAGGGAGACGAGTGAGCTATCGTAGCGTTTGCAACTGAGTGCGCGTTCGAGCGCACGACCGCGTGCGATCGGACGCGTGAAGACGTGCAAACGCTACTATACCACCGTTTTAACGGCGGGATTCAGCGTGGACTCCCGCTCTGGTCGACTCCTCGGCGGGGGAACCGCCTCAGTTCACGTTCAGCGTCCCGCTGTTCGAGCGCACGCCCGGGGGTGCGCCCCCGTCGCCGCCGGTTCGGATGCGACGGGGATACCGCACACCGACGTTCTTCGCGCCGGCGGGCTACGTCCGGCGGGCAGCCAGCAATCGGTGCTTCCCGGCGACGGCGTCGTAGTCCGCGCTGTTCTCGTCCCCGCGCTCGCAGCCCTCGCTACCACGGTTGTCGGGCGGTCAGACGACCGCGGAGTGCCTCGCGCGCCCAATGCGGGGCGGCGCACGCCGCTGCTCGGACGACGCTCGAATCGTTTCCGTCGCTGTCACATATCGTCTCGGTATCATACCCGCCCGAACAGTTCACGCCATCTTCCGGTAGCGCACAATCAAACCTCCGAACAACCGAGCAGACCGCCACCAGTCCCAGCGAACCGGTGAGAACAGTTGTGCGGGTGCGTTCGCTCTCTGTTGCGGTATGTCAGAGAATCCGACGACCATCGCACGCCGCTCGCTCCTGACGGCGGCGGCCGTGGCCGGTGGGAGCCTTCTTTCGGTCACCCCCGGAACGGCACAGCAACGCGGACAACTCCTCGAAATCGTGAGCACGGAGGAGGCGGAACTCTACTACGAGTTCGTCGTTCGGGGCGAGGTAGAGGGCGTCCGCGTGAGCGAGAAGATCGCCGCGCCGAGCCGCAACGACGCGATGATGACCGGAGAGGACCCCGAGATGACGATCGTTCGGGGCTACACCGGGAATCCGGGCTACGGGGACGCGTATCGGATCGCCGGCGAGTTGCTCTTCTTCGAGCACACCGGCGGGACGAGCGACTACCGGCTCCGCCTCGACGGCGAGGAGATCTCACCCGCCGACCTCCCGCAGTCGATGGATCCGACGACACCTGAGCCGCTTGTGTACATCGGCCGCCACATCGACGGCGTGTTCGGAATCAAGGCGTTGGAACAGGGGGAACTCTACTACGAACTGATCGTCGACGGCGACGTCGAGGGCGCCGCGATCAGCGATCGCATCGCGGCGGAGTTCGACGACAACGACGCCGTCTCGACCGACGATCAGACCGGTGCCCACGTCGTCCGCGGCTTCACCGGCAACCCCGGCTACGGGGACGCGTTCGCCATCGACGGCGAAGTGGTCGCGTTCAGGAGAGACGGCGGGACCGCCGAGTTCGTGTTCCTCCTCGACGGTGAGGAGCTCTCCGTGGCGGCGCTCGCCGACTCCGGCGTGGGGTTCCCGACCGGCCCGCCGTCTCAGGATCCGGTCTCGGCGTACCAGCGGGCGATCGGCGAGCTCGAACGCCTCGGACGGGAGATCGAATCGATGGAGGCGCGGCGCTGGTACAACCACGTCCACGGCAGGATGTACCAGGCCCGGACGGCGATCGACGCCCTCGTCGAGGAGGGGTATTCGTTCCGCACGGCCACCACAGACGACGGGCTCCGGGTCGAGATCCACAGCCCCGCGACGCGTTCGGTGGGCGGCCTTCGCCGTCGCCGGGGGCGTCGATCGACGAGTGCCCCGCGGGCCCACCGCGTCGATGCCGTCGCGCCGCTCGTGGCCGCCGCGTTGCTCCCACCGATCGTCCTGGTGAAATACGCCGTCGTTCCGGCGCTCGCGACGCTCGGTGCGGTCCAGACCGCGCCGTACGCCGCGAGTGCGATCTCGTATCTCGGCGGGCAGATTCCGACGGCGGCGCAAGCGCTGTCCCGCCTGTTCGCCTCCCGGCCGTCGATCGCTCTGTTGAACTCCTCGACGGTCGCCGACCCGCACATCCGCCGCGAGCTCCTGTGTCTGCTCGGCGGCAACGTGGCGTCTCTCTTACTGGAGAACTCGGACCTAGAGGCCACCGCACGGGTGATCGCCGACCGCTCCGGCGGCTGTTCGGTGACGCCGTTCGACATCGCGTCGTACGCGAGAGAGAAGTTCCGTCAGGCGTCGCCGGATCCGACGTACCCCGCGCCCGAGGTCATCACCTCGGTCGTCTGCGGCGCGATACAGAACGAGTGGCACGCCGATGGCCAGCGGCACCCGCACCCCCACGGGTACCGTGACGAACGATATCGGTTTTCGCGGACGGGCGACGACCGCGTCTACCAGTGGGTTCGGATGCGGGACGTCCCGCCCGTCGACTACTCGTTCACGTGGCGGAGTCCGAGCGGCGGCCAGACGACGACCACGGGGACGATACCGTCGCCTACCGACGGCGACGTGTGGCCGACCCGGGCGCTCTGGTCGTATATCGACCTCGGCCTGCGCCTCGAAACCGGCGAGTGGGACGTCGGGCTGACTGTCGCGGGCGATCCGGTCGCTTCGGAATCGTTCACGATACGCGCGTAGTTCGGCCTGCGCGCGTCGTCAGCTGCGGGACCCGACGATACGCGAAGCGCCCTCGACGCGGAGCGTCCGGGTTCGAAAGCCCGCCTCGTCGAGTCGCGATCGGATCTCGTTCGCGTTGTCGTGTGGTTCGACGACGACCAGCCGGCACGCCGACCGGTCGAAGGTGTCGCGCATCCCCGCGATCACGTCGGGTGCGGCCCCCTCGACGTCGATCTTGACGACGTCCGGCGGCGGCTGCTCGCCCGCCGCGACGACGCTGTCGCCGGTCGTCGTCTCGACGGTGAGCGTCCGCACCGCGTCGTCGGTCGGGGCGTAGGTCCCGTCGATCGATCCCTCTCTCGTCCCCGCCGCGTCGGTTCGCATCACGAAGAACGTCTCCTCGCCGTCGGAGTCCGCGAGCGCCCTGGGCTCGATCGCGTATCGGACGCCGTTGCGCTGGAGGTTGTGACGCAGCCGCTCGACGTTCGGCGGGTAGGGCTCGAACGCGACGACCGCCCCCGTCTCGATGACGTCGCCCGCCAGACTGGAGAACGTTCCCACGTTCGCGCCGACGTCCCAGAAGACGTCGCCGGGCGCCAGCTCCTCGACGATCGTTCGTGCGACCGGACGCTCTTTCCCGCGGATGCTGACGACGTTGTCCAGCTCCGCCGCGCTCTCGACTTCGATCGACGCCGTCGCCGGACCGATGTCGATCGGGACGGCCCCCCCGTACCGTAGCCGGTACAGCGCCACATAGAGCCTTCTCGCGTGGGCGTCGAGACCGGCTCGCTGCACCGCGTTTCGAAGGTTCCGCCGGTCGAGCCGCGATCGGAGCCACTCGCGGGGGGCCTGTCCTCTCATATCGGTGCCACGGCTATCGGTGCGAAAGTTATAGAGCCGCTACCGATCCGGGGCGGCTACACCGCCGACCGAGACGCGCTGTCCGCGAGGGTATCAGCGCCCTTCTCGGGGTAGTCCACACCTACTGCTCTCTTGGGCTGGCGCCGGTTCTCCGAGCCGGTGCGTACGCCGACGGGCGAGCCACCGTTCGACAGAGTGACAACACGTCGCGAGTAATCGGGAGGTAATGCCGTCAGCCGACGTTCTCGAATCGGCCCTCGACGCGCTTTCGGGGGGAGTCGTGATCGCCGACGCTGACGGGCGGATCAGCTACGCCGACCGCGCGTTCTGCGAGTCGATGGGCCTCGAGGACCGGCAGCTCCTCGATTCGGACCTCTTCGAGGCGCTCGTACCGGCGGGGGAGCGGGAGTCGGCGCGACGCGCCTTCCGCGCGCCGTTCGAGGGGGACGAAACGGAGAGAGTCCGAACGCCGGTCGTCACCGCCGGAGGTGAGCACCGCGCTGTCGACTGGATACGACGGCTCAATGACGGTGACGACTCGTTCGCGATCGGCCGTCTGCGGTCGCTCCCCGGCGGGGAGTGCGAAGGGAGCGAGGGCGGCGCGACCCGCGGCGTGGAGGGGCCGACAGAGCCCTACCGGACGCTCGTCGAGCACTTCCCCAATGGCATCGTCACGCTCTTCGACGAACAGTTCCGGTATCGGATCGTCGGCGGACAGATATTCGACGAGCTCTCCATCGAACCGGCCGACCTCGAGGGGTCCCGTCTGGAGGAGGTGTTCCCCGAGGAGAACGTCGCGGAGCTCCGGCCGCTGTATGCGGCGGCGTTCGAGGGGGAGACGAACACGACGTCGCTCTCGCTCGAGGGACGCACGTTCGAGATACAGGTCCTACCCGTTCGCGACGACGCCGGCGACGTCGTGGCCGGGATGACCGTCTCACACGATGTCACGGAACGTCGCGCCCGCGAGCGGCAACTGCGCGACGCCCGCGAGCGGTATCACACGCTCGTCGAGAACGCGCCGGTCCCGATCATCGTGGCCGACGACGCCGGCGAGATCCGGGAGTTGAACGCCGAGACGGAGTCGCTTCTCGGGCGGACGCGCGAGCGGCTGGTCGGCGAGCGGATCACCGCCCTCCACCCGGCCGGGGACGCCGAACAGTACGAGGAGATCTTCGCCGAGCACGTCGAGACGGGAGGGGCAAAGCGGTACCGGGCCGACGGCGAGCAGATCTGTGTCGTCGACGGGGACGGCGCGCGGACTCCCGTCGAGATCAACGTGACGACCGTCGACCTGGCCGATGAACGGCTGGTGTACGGGGTCTTTCGGGACATCACCGAGCAGGTGAGATACGAGAGCGCGCTGGAGAGCCTCCACGAGAACGCGAGCGAACTGGTCCGCGCCGAGACCGAGCCAGAGATCGCACAGCGAATCGTCGAGACGGCGGTCGAGACCCTCGGTCACGAGCTCATTACCGTGTACCGGTTCGACGCGGAGACGGGGGGGCTGTTCCCGATGGCGTACGCCGACGCTGTCTCGGCCGTGATCGGCGACCCGCCGCGTCTCACCCTCGACGGGAGCATCGCGGGCGAGGTGTACCTCGGGGGCGAGTCGAAGCGGCTGCGCGACGTGCGAACGCACGAGCGGGTGTACGACCCGGAGACGCCGGTTCGCAGCGAGATCATCGTCCCGATCGAGGGGTTCGGCGTGATCCGCTGTGGAGACACCGGCGTCGACACCCTCGACGCCACCGACCAGCGGTTGCTGGAACTGCTCTCGAAAAACGCCGAGGCGGTCTTCGAGCGGACCCAGCGCGAGCAGGAGCTCAAGCGGAAGCGCCGGGCGCTGAAAGAACAGACCCGCACGCTGCAGCGGGTCGAGCAGCTGAACGCCGAAATCCGGGAACTCGTCCGGCTCGCCGTCACCGCCGATTCGCGGGCCGAACTCGAGGCGGGCGCGTGCGAACTCTTCAGCGACACCGGCTCGTTCGCGTTCGCGTGGATCGGCGAACTGACGGCCGAACGCGACGCAGTCGTTCCGCGGACGTGGGCCGGCGACGATCAGGGGTATCTGGACGCCGTGACGCTCTCTATCGAGGACGGCGTCGTCGAGCCGGCGGTTCAGGCGGCCAGATCGGATTCGACGGCCGTGGTCCAGAACACGGCGCGGGAGATCCGGGAGCGGCCGTGGCAGCGCGACGCCCTCCGGCGGGGGTTCCGTTCGGCGTGCGCTGTGCCGCTCCGATACCAAGACGTCATCTACGGCGTGCTCTCGGTGTTCGCGACCGACCGGGACGCCTTCTCGGAACGCGTCGTGGCCGTCCTCGAGGAGTGCGGCGAACTGCTCGGCTGTGTGATGAACATGTTGGAGTGGCGGAACGCGCTCTTGTCCCCGCAGGGAACCGACCTCGAGTTCCGGCTCCGATCGAAGTCGTGTCCACTCCTCCGGGTCGCCCAAGAGCACGCGTGTACGCTCTCGTTCGAGGGGCTACACGAGCGGGAGAGCGGAGACACCACCGTCTTCGTCCGGCTACTCGACGGCCCGGCCGCGCAGGTCGTCGAGACCGCCGAGCGGGCGACCGGTATCGCGTCGATCCGGACCCTCACGGAGTCGAACGGCGGCGTGCTGTTCCAGATCACGTTCTCGGAGCCGTTCGTCGCGACCGAACTGGTGAACTACGGCCTTCAACTCCGTCGAATCCTCGGCGAGACCGACGGTCGGGCGCGAATCCGGGTGACGGCGCCGGCGACGATGCCGACCCACCGCGCCGTCGAGATCGTCTCGACGCTGTACCCGGACTCGACGCTCGTCTCGACCGACGAGCGGGACGACCCCGGTTCGGTCTCGGATCACTCCCCGGCGTACCTCCTCGGTCGGCTGACCGACCGCCAGCGGGAGGTGCTCGAACTCGCGTTCCACGCCGGCTACTTCGAGTCGCCCAAGGGACTCTCCGGCGCGGAGATCGCCGAGAAACTGGGGATTTCGTCCTCGGCGTTCCACAACCACCTCCGGGCGGCACAGCGAACCGTGCTCGGGTCGATCATCGAACGCGACGCGAGCCCCACCCGGCGATAGCTTGGAAATATCAACGTCCCACATCGTGTGAGATGGAAATATGGCCGATCATTTTATTAGACCACAGACACCGCTACCCCACATCCACTATGATTCGGAAGGGCTCGACGACGCTCGCTCAGATCCCGTGGTCGATCTGTCCGCCCCCCGCTGTCCGTGACGCGACCGGGGGGGCATCGGATGGATAACGCGCGGTTGTCGACGGGGATCGACGGCCTCGATTCGGTTCTCCGCGGCGGCCTCGTTCCGAATCGCGGATATCTCGTTCGCGGCGATCCCGGGACGGGGAAGACGGTTCTCGGCTCGCAGTTCCTGCTCGAGGGCGTCGATCGCGGCGAGAATGCGCTGTTCGTCAACCTCGAAGAGTCCGAGACGGACGTCAAGCAGAACTCGGCGTCGCTCGGGTTGGATCTCGACGAGGTTCGGTTCCTCGACCTGAGTCCGAGCGCGGACGTGTTCGTCGAGAACCAGTCGTACACGGTGTTCGAGGCGAGCGACGTCGAACAGGGGACGTTCGTCGACCGGTTCGTCGACGCCGTCGACTCTCTCTCCCCGGACCGGGTCTTCGTCGACCCGATCACTCAGCTGCGGTATCTGACCCGCGACGACCACGACTTCCGAAAGCAGGCGATCGGGCTCATCGAATTCCTCACGACCTCGGGCGCGACCGTCCTGTTCACATCGCAGCACACCGCCGACTCCTCCGATGAGGACCTCCGGTTCCTGAGCGACGGGACGATCGAACTCGAATCGTCCGCGACGGGTCACACCGTCTCGGTGCCGAAGTTCCGGGGTTCGGGGACGCTCGAGGGGACCCACGCGGTGAAGATCGGCGAGGGGGGGGCTCTCGGTCTACCCCGCGCTCGACCCCGGGACGCACGCCCGGCCGTACGTCTCGGAGCCGATCTCCTCCGGCGTCCCCGAACTCGACGCGCTGCTACACGGCGGGATCGAACGGGGGACGACGACCGTGATCAGCGGGCCGACCGGCGTCGGCAAGACCACGATCGGGGCCCACTTCATGAAGGAGGCGGCCGAGCGCGGCGAGCGGTCGGTGATCTACCTCTTCGAGGAGGACGGCGCGACGTTCCGAGAGCGCTCGAACGCGATCGGCGTTCCGGTCGAGGAGATGGAAGCGCGCGGCACGCTCAACATCGAGGAGATGGAACCGCTGACGGTCTCGCCGCAGCAGTTCGCCGCCCGGGTGCGCGAGGAGGTCGAATCGAACGACACCGAGGTCGTGATGATCGACGGCATCCGCGGCTATCGCGTCGCGGTCCGGGGCGAGGAGACCGACCTCACGCGCGAGCTCCACTCGCTCGGGCGCTATCTCAAAAACATGGGTGTGACGGTGATCCTCGTCGACGAGACGTCCGGGGTCACCGGCGAGTTCTCGGCGACGGACTCGGGGCTGAGTTACCTCGCCGACAACATCCTCTTCCTCCGGCACGTGGAGCACCGCGGCCGACTCCGGAAGGTCGGCGGCGTCCTCAAAAAGCGGACGAGCAGTTTCGACCGGTCCCTTCGCGAGGTCAAGATCACAGAGCGGGGACTCGAAATCGGCGCACTGCCGGCGGGGTTACGGGGCGTACTCACGGGGACGCCGGAATGGGGGCACTCCGGGGAGGATGACTGACGCCGGCGGCAGCCCCGACGCGTCCGGGACGGACTCGTCGCCGGCGAGCGACGCGACTGGCGAAGTCGCCGTCCTCGTGTCGCACACCGAAAACCGCCGTCACCTCGAGCGGTGGCTCCGCGAGGAGTCGTCGTACACGCCCGTCGTCGTGCGGGACCCCGAGACGACTCTCGCGGGCGACCTCTGTCTCGTCGATCGTGAGTCCTTGGCTCGGCACACCGAGCGAATCGAGGCGTGGAAAGCGCGCGAACGGCCGCGCTCGTATCCCGTGTTGCTCGTGACTGCGGAGGCCGACCGCGTCCTCGAGGAGCGCCACTGTGAGATCGTCGACGAGACCATCTCGATGCCGATCACGCTGCCCGAGCTCAGGCGGCGCATCGGAAATCTGGTGGAGCGTCGACGGCTCTCCACAGAGCTCGCGACGCAGCTCGAACAGACGGAAACGCGCTATGAGACCATCTTCTCCGCGGTCAACGACGCGATACTGATCATCGACCCCGCGGCGGACCGGATCGTCGAGTGCAATCCGCGCGCCACCGAACTCCTCGGATACGCCCCCGAGGAACTGGAGTCGCTGTCGCCGGAGTCGGGGCTCCACGGGGACAACTGGGGGGCGTACCGGACGTTCGTCAACCGCGTTCTCTCGGACGGGCGCGCGTGGACCGATTCGCTCCGCTGTACCCGCAAAGACGGGACCGTCATCGAGACCGAGATCTCCGCGAGCGTCCTCGACGGCGACGCCGACGAGCCGAACGTCGTGTTCAGCATCCGCGACGTCACCGCCCGGCGCGACCACGAGCGCGAGATCGAGCGGAACCGCGACCGACTCGCGGAGCTGACTCGGATCACGCGGACGCTTCAGGAGACCACCGCCGCTGTCGTCCAGGCGTCGGACCGCGATGAGCTCGAAGCGCGCGTCTGCGAGCGGCTCGCCGACTCGGAGTCGTACCAGTTCGCGTGGATCGGCGAGCGGAGCGACGAGAGCGACGAGGTGATCCCCCGGGCGATGGGCGGCGACGCCGACGAGTACCTCCGCCAAGTCGAGATCACCGTCGACGACGCGCCGACCGGGCAGGGGCCGACCGCGCGAGCGTTACGGACTCATCGGGTGGCGGTCGCACAGAACGTCGCGGAGGACCCCTCGATGGTACCGTGGCGAGCGCCCCTGCGGGCGTTCGACGTGCGTGCGACGGCCGCCGTCCCGATTACGCACGACGGGCGGTTGTTCGGCGTCTTGAACCTCTACACCGACCGCGAGTCGGCTTTCGAGGCTGACGAGCGAGACATCCTCGCCGACCTCGGTCGGTCGATCGGCCGAGCGATCACGGGGATTCGAGCCCGCGAGGAGGCGGAGCTCTTCGAGCAGGCCATCGAGCACACCGGCCACGCGATCTACCTCACGGACACCGACGGGACGATTCAGTACGTGAACCGGGCCTTCGAGCGGTCGACCGGCTACAGCGCCGAGGAGGCGATCGGGCGCACGCCCCGTATCCTCCGCTCGGGTGAGCACGATATGTCGTTCTATCGGGACCTCTGGCAGACGATCCTCTCGGGGGACGTCTGGGAGAGCGAGGTGATCAACAAGCGCAAGGACGGTCGGCGACAGTACATCGATCAGACGATCGCCCCGATCTTCGGCGAGGAGGGCGAGATCGATCGGTTCGTCGCCGTCAACACCGAGATCACCGAGAAGCGGCGGCACCGACAGCAACTGCAGGTACTGTACCGGGTGCTTCGACACAACCTCAGAAACGAGCTGAACGTCATCAGCGGCTACACGGACCTGCTTTCGACGACTGGCGACCGATCGGGGGCCGCCCACTCCGCCGCGTCTGATCGGTCGGCGGACGCGGTCGAACGGATCAGTCGATCAGTCGATAACCTCCTCCAGATCAGCGTCCAAGCCCAGCGGATCGAGAACACCTTCATCGAGAGCGAGCAGATCACCGAGATGCAGTCGATCGAGACCGTGGTCCGCCGGGCGAAGCGAGAGGTCCTCGACGATCGCTCGGGCGTCTCGGTGTCGGCGTCGATTCCCTCCTCGGAGTGCCGTGTCAACTTCGAGCTCGGGACGGCGGTGAAAGAGCTGCTCACGAACGCCGTCGAACACAACGACTCCGCGCGGCCGTCAGTGGCGGTCGCTCTCGATGTCGACCGACGCGGGTCGACGTCGGAAGCGACGATCACGGTCGAAGACGACGGACCGGGGATCCCCGAGAACGAGCGAACGGTCCTCGAGGAAGGCGAGGAGTCGCCGCTGCTCCACGGGAGCGGACTAGGACTGTGGCTCGCGAACTGGATCGTCACCGAGCTCGGGGGGACCGTGCGACTCGACGAGAACGACCCGCGCGGGACGGTCGTCACGATCGCGGTCCCGGTCACGGAGTGATACTGATTACTCTCACTGTTTACCGCCGAGCGCTCTCAGCGGAGTGGCGCTCGGCGGTAAGAGACGAGAGTAATCAGTATGAGGGGGTCGTCGGTCTCTCGACCGCGAGCCGAGGTGTCACTCGCGGCCGTCGCAGACGGACAGATTAAGGGCCCCGCCGCCCGCGTCTGGTAGTGGTGACCGAAATCTATGGGCGACCTGCCCGATCAGTTCAACTGCACGATCACTAACTGGGAATACATCTACGGGCTCTGCCGCGACGTCAGCGACCAAGTGAAAGCCGCCGCGTTCGAACCGGACGTGGTCGTCGCGCTCGCGCGCGGCGGCTGGTTCGCGGGGCGCTGTACCTGCGACTTCCTCGGTCTGGACGACCTGACGAGCCTGAAGATGGAACACTACGTCGGGACCGCCCAGAAGTCCGGCGCGCCGGAGGTCCGCTACCCGATGCCGGAGGGGAGCGTCGAGGGGAAGGACGTCCTCATCATCGACGACATCGCCGACACCGGCGGCTCGATCAAGCGCGCCTACGAGTACGTGACCGACCGCGACGCCGGCGAGGTGCGAACGGCGACGCTGCAACTGCTGCAGACCAGCGAGTTCGAGCCGGACTTCGTCGGCGAGCGGCTGGAGGAGTGGACGTGGATCGTCTACCCGTGGAACTTCCTCGAGGACATGATCGACCTCGTCTCCGGCGTGATGGAGAAAGCCGACGAGGAGACCTTCGAGGCGGAGGACATCAGACACTACCTCTCGGAGCTTCACTCCGTCGACCGGATCGAAATGGAGATCGCCCAGCCCGACCGGATGGACGAGGTGATGGCCGAGATGGAGCGCCGCGGGTTCGTCGAGGCCGCGGGCGACGACGCCTGGCGGCTCATCGACAACGAAGGCATCGGCGCCTAACGGGCGCGTCTGGCTTTCGACCCCGTCTCTCTCGGCTCCGTCTGCCGTCGACCGCGGGCGCTCTCGACTCTCGATCGCACCTGGCCCCACCCGATCCCGTCACTGGCGACTCGCCCGTTTCTGACCGCTCTCGATCCCACTCGCTCCCGTCGCTTCCGGCTTTGCCCGCCCCCGACCGTACCGACCCCACCCGCTATCGAAGCGTTTGAGTACCGACTTCGAGTGTCTCCGGTGTGGTCTCTCTGGTCTCCGTCTTCGCGACCGCCATCCTCCCGATCGTCGCTATCGGCGGCGTCGGGTATCTACTCGGGCGGTTCCGCGACATCGAGACGGGCGCACTCAACACGGTCGTCGTCTACGTGCTCGCGCCGGCGCTGGTGTTTCACAGCCTCGCGACGACCACGCTGGCGCAGTCGACGCTCGCGCGCATCACCGTCGCGATCCTCGTCTTCCACGTCCTCACGGTCGTCGTCGCCGAGGCCGCCGGGCGGCTGTTCGGCGTCAGCGAGGCGGCGCTCGCGGCGATCGTGCTCGTCGTCGCGTTCCCCAACACCGGCAACTACGGCGTCCCCGTCTCGAACTTCGCCTTCGGCGCGACGGGGCGGGCGACGGCCGTCGTGTACCTCTCGGTGCAGGCCGTTCTCATCTGGACTGTCGGCGTGTACATCGCCTCCCGGGGCAGCGCCGAGAGCCGCCTCGAGGGCGTTCGACGCGTGTTCAGCGTCCCGCTCGTGTACGCCGTCGTCGTCGCGCTCGTCGTCCGCGCGCTCGGCGTCGTTCCGCCGACCGACTCGACGGCGATGACGACGCTCCAGCTCGTCGGCGACTCGGCGATTCCGGTGATGCTCATCCTGCTCGGGATCCAACTCGCCCGGACGAACATCGGGTCGACCCTCTCGGCGGTCGCGGGCGTCGTCGGGCTGAAGATGGTCGTCGTCCCGTTCATCGGAATCGGCGTCGCGCTCGCCGCCGGGTTCTCCGATCCCGCGGTCGCGCGGACGTTCGTCCTCGAGGGCGCGATGCCCTCGGCGGTGACGCCGCTCATCCTCGTCGGCGAGTTCGCAGAGGGCGAGGTCGCGGGCGTCCCCGTCACGGAGTTCGTCTCGACAGCCATCTTCGCGACGACGGTCGTCTCCGTGGTCACGCTGACGGTGCTGATCGCCGTCCTCCAGAGCGGCGTCATCGTTTGACCGCCCCCGCAACCCCCAGGCTTTAGCGCCGCCGTGAGAACCCCTCCCTATGGCCATCGGATTCATCGGCGGCAGCGGGATCTACGACGCGCTGCCCCTGCGGGACACGCGCGAGGTCGACGTCGAAACGCCGTTCGGGAAGCCCTCCGCGCCGCTGACGGTCGGCGAGTTCGGCGACACCGGTCGCGAGGTCGTGTTCGTGCCGCGGCACGGTCCCGACCACGGGCGCTCGCCGACGACGCTCCCGTACCGCGCGAACGTCTTCGCGCTCAAGCGGCTGGGCGTCACCCACGTCCTCGCGTCGAACGCCGTCGGGAGCCTCCGAGAGGGGCTCGCGCCGCAGACGCTCGTGATCCCCGACCAGATCTACGACCGGACGAAGCACCGCGAGCTGACGTTCTTCGAGGAGGACGTCGTCGTCCACCAGCCCTTCGCGGACCCCTACTGCGCGGAGCTCAATGAGATCCTCGTCGACGCCGCCGCGTCCGCGACCGACGCCGACGTCGTCGACGGCGGCACCTACGTCTGTATCGAGGGGCCGCAGTACTCCACGCGCGCCGAGAGCGAGTTCTACCGCGCGCAGGGGTGGGACGTCGTCGGGATGACGACGATCCCCGAAGCCAAGCTCGCCCGGGAGGCCGAGATGGCCTACGCCACCGTCACCGGCGTCACCGACTACGACGTCTGGAAGGAAGACAGCGAGGTGACGCTCGAGGAGGTGCTCGAAAACGCCGCGAAGAACGAGACCGCGATCAAAGAGACCGTCGAGGCGGCGATTCGCGCGCTCCCGGAGGGCCACGAATGCGACTGCCACTCCGCGCTCGCGGGCACGATCAACACTCCGGAGGAGGCGATCCCCGGGGAGACGAAGGCGGCGCTGGAGCCGCTGATCGGCGAGTACGTCGGGTCGTAGGGGTTCTTTCGGCGGCGAAATGACAGTATAGCTAAGTGGCTCTGTCTCATCACGTGCTGATGAAAACGAGTCTCGAAGATGTCACGACGCCACGGCGGACAACACGGCGCGTTCGGATTCGTCTCGGTAGCCCTCGCTGTCAAGCTACTGTTGAAGAAGGGGCTGTTCTTCGCCCACGACATCGTCACGCATCAGTTTCTGAAGGCGCCGCTCGAGCTGATCTTGGTCGAGCTCCCCTTCTCGCTTTTCGACACGGTCGGCTCCCTCGTCGTGGCGCTGACCGGGGTCACCGTCCCGAACGCCGCTGCCGGACTCGTGGTGTGCTATCCGATTCTGGTCGCGACTGTCATCGCGATCGTCGAGCACCCGTCTCCCCGGATCGTCGCGAGTTACTGGCTGGGAGCGACGGTGATCACCGCCGCCTCGGTCGTCGCGAGCCTCGGGTTGCTCCCCGACCCCGCCGGGATCGGATCGGGGTTGGCGTATCACCTGATTCACCACACGGTCGCGGAACTCCTCCGGGACGGGACGATCCTCCTCGGCGAGGCCATCGCCGTCGTCGGGACCCTCGTCGGGGTCGAAATCGAGGAGACCGCGGGCCTCATCATCGCGGTGACCGCCGTCGCGTTCCTCTATGGGGTCCTCTGGGAGCGACACGTCGGCCACGAGTGAGGCGGAGGGCGGGGCTTCTCGGGCGTCGGAGACTGCCACCGGTGAGCGGTAGCTCCCGAGAGCCCCGTTTCATAACGAGTACTCTCACTGTGTACCGCCGAGCGCCACTCCGCTGACGGCGCTCTGCGGTAAGAGACGAGGGTAATCAGTATCAGTCGTCGTCCGTCGTGGGAGCGACCATGTCCTCGGTTACCTGATCGGACTGATCGGACTGATCGGACTGATCGGACTGACCGGACTGTTCGGACTGATCGGTTTCGCCTCCGGAATCGGACCCCGACGCTATCGACCCGTCCGCGGCATCGTCTTCGCCTCCCGCGTCCGGTGCCCGGATCCAGAGGTCTCCGAAGAGGTCGTCCTGCTGGAGTCGGATCTCGCTGCGGTGGGCGAGAAACAGGAGCGAGAGGTACGTCGTCACCGGCGTCTCGGCGGCGTCTTCGACCTCCGCGAACAGCACCTCTTCGCGGCCGTTGTCGTAGTGGACGCCGACGGCCTCGCGGACGGCGGCGATCGACGTCTCGATGTCCTCGGTGTGTGCGGTCCCGGTGACGTCCGCGGCGGTCGGCTCGTCCGCCTCGCGGAACTCGTCGGCCGAGCGGTAATCGAGCGTCTGCGTCCCGCGGCGGTGCCCCCGCGGCGACTCGGAGGTGTCGTACTCCCGGCGGCGCTTCCACCACGACTCGCGCTCGGCCTCGCGGAGTTCGCGCACGAGTTCGTCGAGCGTCTCGGGCGACCCGCGGGCCTGCTTGCGGTCGAGGCGGCGGTCCATCTCCGCCTCGAGCGCGTCGACCGGATCGAACCCCGGAGTCCCCCCGTCGCCGTCGGCGCCGCCCTCGGCGATCGGCCCGCCGCCTTCGAGCGCCGCCTCCCACGGCTCCATCTCGTCTTCGGGCTCCTCGTCGGGTTCTAACAGCGCGTCGCTCTTCATCCGCAGCAGGACGGCGGCGTAGAACAACGCGCGCCCCGACGTCCGAAGGTCCGTCTCGTCGAGCGCGTCGAGGAAGGCGTCGGTCGCCTCGACGAGATCGACGTCCCACGGGTCGATCTCGCCCTCCTCGGCCAACTGCACGAGGAGTTCGACCGGCTCTACCTCGCCCTCGTCTGTCTCCTCGACGCTCGCGGTGGCGCCCGTCGACCGACCGGTCGCGAGGCTGTCCGCGAGGCCGTCGGCGGCGCGGTCGTCGCTCGGCGGCGGCGATCCCGCGGAGTCAGTCATCCGCGGGCACCTCCGATTCGTCGCTGTCCCCGTCGCCGAGTTGGATCCCGGTGACCGCGCTGACGTTGTCGCCCTGCATCGTCACGCCGATGGCGCGCTCGGACCGTTCGAGCAGGGCAGAGCGGTGCGAGACGACGACGAACTGCGCGTCTGCCGAGAGGTCGTCGACCATCTCCCCGACGCGCTCGGCGTTGGCGGCGTCGAGGAAGGCGTCGATCTCATCGAGCGCGTAGAACGGCGCGGGGTTGTGCCGCTGGATCGCGAAGATGAACGCCAGCGCCGTCAGCGACTTCTCGCCGCCGGACATCGCGTTCAGCCGTTGGATGGGTTTGTCGCCGGGCTGGGCCTTCATCGTCAGCCCGTCCTCGAACGGGTCCTCGGGGTTCTCGAGGTGGAGTTCGCCGGTCCCGTCGGAGAGGCGCTCGAAGATGTCGGTGAAGTTCTCGTTGATCGCGTCGAAGGCGCCCATAAAGGTCTCCTTCTTCTGCGCCTCGAAGCGGTCGATACGCTCTTCGATCGCGTCGCGCTCGTCGACGAGGACGTCTCGGCGCTCCTGCATATCCTCGAGCGCCGCCTGCACCTCGTCGTACTCGTCGATCGCGAGCATGTTCACCGGCTCGAGCGACTCCATCTCCGCGGTCAGGCGGTCGATCTCGTCCTGAACGTCGTCGTGGTCGGGGATCTCCTCGGGGTCGTACTCGCCGACCTCGGCCTCGAGTTCGTCGATCTCCCACGACAGCCGCTCTACGCTGTCGCGAAGCGACTCGAGCTTCGACTCGATTTTGTCCACCGCTTCGCGCTTCTCGTCGCGCTCGCGCTTTGCGTCCCGGAGCGTCGCCTGCAGGTCCGAGCGGTCCGCCTTCAGCTCTTTCAACTCGACCTCGAGCGCCTCGACCGCCTCGCGCTTCGCCTCGAGGGTCTCCTCGCAGTCGTCGATCGCGGCCTCCCTCTCGCGGACCTCCTCGCGGGCGTCGGCCTTCCGCTCTTGGGCGGATTCGATCGTCGCCTCGAGGTCGTCGATCGCGTCCTCGGCGTACTGTCGCTCCAGTTGCAGTTCGTTGAGCCGGCCGTCGAGGTCGTCCATCCGGTCTTCCTTCTCGGCGATGGACTCGCGGATCTCCTCGGCCTCGGCGGTGAGTTCGGGGATCGCAGAGTCGGCGAGCTCGCCTTCCAACTGCTCGATCTCGGCTTCGACGCCCTCGATCTCGGTGTCGAGTTCGTCGATCGCGTCGTCGATCGCCCGCATCTCCCCGTCGACCTCGGCGCGCTTCTCGCGGAGCGTCTCGATCTCGCTTTCGGCCGATTCGATCTCGCTTTCGGCCGATTCGATCTCGCTTTCGGCCGATTCGATCTCCGACTCGACCGAGCGGACCCGCTCGCGGGCGTCCGCGGCCCGACCCCGCGCGTCCTCGATATCCCCGTCGAGCTCGCGGATCTCTGCCTGGAGGCTGCGACGGCGGTCTTCGAGGTCTGCGATCTCCTCGGCGAGGCGCTCGAGCCGTCCGCCGCCGGACTTCGAGAAGGAGTAGCGCGAGCCGCCGCCGGAACCGCCGGTCATCGCCCCGGAGCGCTCGATCAGGTCGCCGTCGAGCGTCACCATCCGGTAGTCGCCCATCAGGTCGCGGGCGGTCGCCATGTCCTCGACCACGAGCGTCGATCCGAGCACGTACGAGAAGACCGACTCGTACTCGGCGTCGTAGTCGACGAGGTTCCGCGCGAAGCCGACGACGCCCGGCCGGTCCGGGAGCCGCGGGAGCCCGCGGTCGTCCATCTTGGTGATCGGCAGGAACGTCGCACGGCCGGCGTTGCGGGACTTCAGGAAGTCGATACACGAGGAGCCGACGCCGTCGTCGTCGACGACGACGTGCGCGAGCCGGCCCCCGGCGGCGGTCTCGCAGGCGGTCGCGTACTCGCCCTCGACCGCGCCGAGTTGCCCGACGGTGCCGTGGACGCCCGACAGCTCGGCGTTGAGGACGGTCGTGACCGCCCGCGGCCAGGAGTTGTCGCCGTCGTCGCCCGCGCGGGCCTCGAGCGTCGCGTACTCCGACTGCTTCGATTGGATCTCCTCGACGACCTCGTCGAGTTCCGACTTCAGGTCGCTCTTCTCCGATCGGAGGTCCTCGACGACGCTCTCGATCTTCGATTCGTTCTTCTCGGCCTTGTCGAGCTCCGAGTGGAGGTCCGACGCCTCGGCCTTCAGATCCGGGATCGTCTCGCGGAGTCCCTCGATCTCTGCTTCGGCCTCGGCGATCTCCGAGGCCCGCCGTCGGGTCTCATCGAGCAGGCGGTCCTTCTCGCGCTGGCGGTCGTTCCTCTCGGTCTTCAGCTCCTCGAGCCGGTCTTTCCGCTCCGCGAGCGCGGACTTCAGCTCGTCGTACTCGGTGTCGACGTCGTCGATCTTCGCCTGCACCTCCGCGAGGTCGGTCTCCAGCGACCCGATGTCGGACTTCACGGAGGCCTTCTCGACTTTCACCGAGCGGATCTCCCCGTCGAGTTCGTCGATCGACTCCTGTTTCCTGTCGAGTTGGACGAACGCGTTCCGTCGGTCGCTCTCGGCGTCGTCGATGCGCTCTTCGGCGGTCTCGATCGCGTTCTCCAACCGGCTGATCTCGCCTTTGACCTCCTCGATCTCGGATTTGATCCGGAGCTGCTCGTCCTCGCCCTTCCGCTCGATCTCACGGGTCAGCTCCTCGAGCTCGTCTTCGAGCCGGGAGACGCGTCCCTGCCGTCGATCGAGTTCCTCGCGGTGCTCCTCGAGCTTCGATTCCGTCTTCTTGGCGCGGCCTTCGGTCCGTTCGAGGTCCGCCCGCTTGTCCTCGAGTTCGGCCGCCTTCTGGTAGCCCTCGTACGTTTCGCGCTCCTCGCGGAGCGACTGGTACTCGAGTGCGGTCTCGCGCTCGTCCTCGAGCTGGCCGAGTCTGTCG
Organism: Halobellus sp. GM3; assembly: GCF_052545375.1. NCBI lineage: Archaea > Methanobacteriati > Methanobacteriota > Halobacteria > Halobacteriales > Haloferacaceae > Halobellus > Halobellus sp. GM3. Next base: position 382,736 of record NZ_JBQWLT010000001.1, read on the forward strand.
GCCTTCTCCTCGATCCGGAGGTCAGCCTCCTCGATCCGTCCCTCGACGGCGTCGAGCTCCTCGAAGGCGTCGGCCTTCTTCGCGTCGAACTCGGCGACGCCGGCGATCTCGTCGATGATCCCCCGCCGCTGGTAGGCGGTCATGTTGATGATCTCGGTCACGTCGCCCTGCATCACGACGTTGTAGCCCTCGGGAGTGATGCCCGCCTGCGCGAGGAGGTCCTGAATGTCCGAGAGGTTGCAGGCGCGACCGTTGAGGTAGTAATACGAGTAGTAGTTGTCTTCGGTCTCTTTCACGCGTCGCTTGACGCGTATCTCGGAGACGTCGCCGACGTCGTCGCTGCCGGCGGCGGCGGTGACCTGCGAGCGGTCGAGCGCGCCGTCGGCGTTGTCGAGGACGACCGTCACGGTCGCCTCCCTCGGGCTCTGTGCCGTCGTCCCGCCCTCGTCGTCCTCGCTGCCGTCGGCGTGGCCGGGGTTGTAGATGAGATCCGTCAGCTTCTCCGCGCGGATCCCCCGCGTCCGCGCCAGTCCCAACGCGAACAGCACGCCGTCGATGATGTTCGACTTGCCGGAGCCGTTCGGCCCCGTGACCACCGTGAAGTCCTCGTAGAACGGAATGCGCGTCGTCCGCCCGAAGCTTTTGAATCCGTCAAGGACGAGCTCTTTGATGTGCATGGATTGCTCGTGGCGGGCGGAGCCCCCGATTACGCGACGATGATGTCGTCGTCTTCGGTCGCCGCCTCGTCGTCACTCTCTCTCTCTTCCCCCTTATCCTCGTCGCCCTGCGACTGCGCCTCGCTCGGGATCTGATCGTCCGCCTCCGCGTCGATGAAGTCGGCGTCGTCGGCCGGCTGTGCGGAGGTCTCGCGGCGCGACTCGGCCTGCGCTGCCGGTTCGTGGTGTGGGTCGTCCGCCGCGTCGTCGGGCGCCGCGTCGCGCTCTGCGTCGGGAGCGGACGCGGCAGCCTCGTCGGCGCCGTGACCGACCGGCCGGCTCCCGGTGGTGAGATCAACCTCGACCGCCTCTTCGAGGAGTCGGACCCGCTCTTTCGTCTCGACGAGCTCCTCGGTCAGTCCGTTGACCGCGGCCTGTAGCTCCGCGACCTTCGATTCGAGTTCCTCCACGCGGTTGCTCATAGCGTAGATAGCCCGTCTCCGGCCACATAAACGTACGTCAGACACCTACCCGGGAAATGATACGTGGGTTGAATGTACCGCTCGGATGAATGTCTGCCCGTGGACGTACCGCTCGGAGGGGCGAGCGCGGGCGACCTCACCGGAGGTGGCGGTCGAAGAACCCCTCGGCCCACCCGAGCGTGAACGCCCTCTGGGTCTCGTGTACGTCGTGTCCGGCGCCGGCGGCGACGGCGCACTCGGCCGGCACGTCGTGTGCTTGCAGGATGTCGTAGAAGAGCTCCGACGCCATCGCCGGGACGACGCCGTCGTCCTCCCCGTGGAGGAGCAGCATCGGCGGCGCGTCGGTCGCGGCCGACGGTTCCGCTTCGCCCTCTCCCGTCGGTTCGCCCGCTGATTCGCCATCCCCCTCCACGTGGGTCGTCGATCCGCCGTCCCTCGCCGATCCGCCCGCGGGTCCGCCGGCCCCCGCCGATCCGCCGCCGAGGTACGTCGACGGCGACGCCCGCGTCCAAGCGGCCGGCGCCGCGTCGCGGTCGCCGCCGAGCAGCGACACGAGCGCGTCGGTCTCGGGCTGGTGCTCGAGGGCGTAGGTGCCGGCGACGCCGACGACGGCGCCGAGCGCGTCGCTCGCGCGGTCGGGATCGGCGGCCGCGTCCGCGACGATGCGGTCCGTGTCCGGTTCGAGCGCCGCGACGCCAGATGTCAGCCCCGTGAGCACGGCGAGGTGCGCGCCGGCGCCGTGGCCGAACGCGCCGATCCGATCGGGGTCGACCCCGACGCCGGCCGCCGAGGCGCGGAGCCACCGGACCGCGGCCTTCAGATCGCGGATCTGCGCCGGGAAGGCGGCGGCGTCGCTGCCGCGGTACTCGGGGACGACACAGACGTATCCGCGCTCGGCGAGATCGAGCGCGTACCGCGCGAGCTCGCCGCGGTCGCTCTCGTACCGCTGTCCCCCGGACACGAGCACGACCGCGGCGCGGCGGGCCGTCGGGGCGGGCGCGGGACCGTTTCGGGACGCGGACGGGCCGGAGGCCGCCGCCGCGGGCCGGAAGAGATCGAGTCGCAGCGTGTCGCCTCCGGTCTGTGCGTCGACGTCGACCGTCGCGAAGGGCATCCCGCGCACGACGTCGATCCCGACGGCGTCGGCGAGCGCGTCGACCATCGGCCGTGGGGTCGCTGCGGTCCGTGGAATAGGTTTCGCCTCGCGGCCACGATCAGGTGACCGGCGCCGCCCTCCGCCCGTCCCGTTAGCCTTTAGCCCCGCTACGTCGAATCACGCCGTAATGACCGCGCAAGCGCTCTCCCAGCGCGATCTCGCCACCGTCATCGGACTGGAGGTCCACGTCCAACTCGAGACGGACACGAAGATCTTCTGTGGGTGCTCGACCGAACCGGCCGACGACGAGGAGCCGAACAGCCGCACGTGCCCGGTCTGTCTGGGACTGCCGGGCGCGCTGCCGGTGCTGAACGAGGGCGCCGTCGAGGCCGCCGTCAAGGTGGGCAAAGCGCTCGACGCCGACGTGGCGGCGCACACGCGCTTCCACCGGAAGAACTACTACTACCCCGACCTCCCGAAGAACTTCCAGATCACGCAGTACGACGCGCCGATCTGCGCCGACGGCGCGCTCGAAATCGCCGTCGAGGGCGAGCGCCGCGGGATCGGAATCGAGCGCGCGCACCTCGAGGAGGACCCCGGGAGCCTCCAGCACGCGGGCGGCGGCATCGACACCGCCGACTACACGCTCGTCGACTACAACCGCGCCGGCACGCCCCTCATGGAGATCGTCACGGAGCCGGACTTCCGCAGCCCGCAGGAGACCCGCGCGTTCCTCGCGAAACTCGAGGAGGTCCTCGAGTACCTCGGCGTCTTCGACGCGACGCGCGACGGCTCGCTCCGCGTCGACGCCAACATCTCGCTCGTCCCGGCCGATGAGGTCGACGACGACGGCTCGATCGGGACGGAGACGCTCGAGGCGGCGAACCGCACCGAGGTGAAGAACATCTCCAGTCACAAGGGCGCCGAGAAGGCCCTCGCCTACGAGGTCACCCGGCAGAAGAACGCCGTCCAGCGCGGCCGCGCGGTCGAACAGGAGACCCGCCACTGGGACGAGTCGCGGGGGATCACCGTCTCGATGCGCTCGAAGGAGGAAGAAAAGGACTACCGCTACTTCCGCGAGGCCGACCTGCCGCCGCTCGAAGTCTCCGACTGGAAAGACGAAATCGCCATCCCCGAACTCCCCGACGCGCGCCGCGAGCGCTTCCGCGAGGAGTACGGTCTCGACTCTGAGTCGGCGGCGAAGCTCACCTCCACGAAGGCGGTCGCGGACTTCTTCGAGGACGTCGCCGCGCAGTTCGATCCCGACCTGGCGGCGACGTGGGTCGCGGACAACCTCCTCGGAGAACTCAATTACCGCGATCTGGAGATCACGGACGTCGACGACCGCCTCGACGAGTTCACCCGCCTCGTCGAACTCGTCGACGCCGATGAGATCACCGCGAAGAACGCCGAGGAGGTCGTCCTCCGGGCGATGCTGGACGACGAAACGGATCCCGACACCGTGATCGAGGCGGAGGGCCTCGGCACCGCCGGCGACGACGAGGTCGCCGTCGCTGTCGAGGAGGCCATCGAGGAGAACCCCGACGCGGTCGCGGACTACCACGCCGGCGAGGGCGGCGCGATAAACTTCCTCGTCGGCCAGGTGATGCAGAAGACCGGCGGCAGCGCCGACCCCGGCGACGTGAACGGGATGTTGCGCGAGCGGCTGAACGAATAGCGCTCCGCGCGGCGGGGCGGGGGCTGAGAGAGCGCTTCCGCGGCGGCGGCCCGGTCAGGCGCCCAAACTGTGGGACAGCGGGCCCCGTGAGCCACTATCGGATCACTGCCGGCTCCGGAGCGTGTTCTGGGTACTCACCGATCCTCGTCGGGATCAGCATAGTACGTAAAGCTGTACCCCGAGGCGAGATCTAACAGCCGGCTCATATCGCCGGTCTCGTTGTCGAACACGTCCTCTCTGTACAGGTCGACGAAGTTCGACCAGTCGATTCGTTTGGCGGCTTCGCGGTCCATCGCGATGTGTTGCGATTGCTTCCACTGCGGATTCCCGCCGGTGTCGTAACCGGAGTTGAGAAAGGCGTTGACGTTGACCCGAGAGACCTGGTAGTCACTCGTGTAGAAGCCCCGATACAGGTGGGCGGCGAAGACACTCTGCACCTGCTCTGCTTCTTCGGCCCAGGTTAGCTGATCGCTCTTATAATTCGGGTGTTCCGAGTTCCAGTTGACGTCAACGACCCACCCGTTGTGCGCTTGAGCGAGCGGGAAACCGCGCCAGGAGTCGAAGAACGACCACGGTCGGTTGGTGGGGGCCTTGTCACCGAGGCCGAACGACGAATCGGCGACACGCTCGGCTTCGTCCGCGGTCAACTCCGGGCCCGGTGCTCGGATCTGATAGGGGACGTTCATCGAGTCGAGGATCCGGTCCCCGGGCGAGACCACGCGTACCTCGACCGACGTGCCCTCTCTGATCGGCGTCTCGAGGGGGACCTCCCCAGAGAACGTCTCGCCGGCGGATAGCACGTCCGAACGGACCGTCGTGCTGCCATACTCGATCACTAACCGATAGTCGACGTTCGCTTGGGCCGACTCGATTAGTATCACGTTGCCCTGACCGGACTGCTGCTGGACGCTCACCGTGCCAGCGGGTGCCGGTGACTCGGTTTCGGAATCGAAATCCGGATCACTACCGCCTCCCCCACCGTCACTTGGGCCGCCGCTCCCGGAACAGCCCGCTGTGATCGTCGCCGTCAACGCGACGAAGGCCCGACGGTTCAGTCGGCGTGTCACGGTCCGTCTCCGTGTTCGGGAGGGGTCGCCCGAGGGGTGCAATCATCGGTCGTCGACCGAATCCCAGCGTCACTTGGTGCGTGCATACGACGATCCTTCCGAGCGTCACCCACGCGGACGAGTGACTTTGTTATACGTTACCAAGAAACATCGGAGGGCGTGGATGGAGACGGAAATATAGAGATACCGACATCACCCTCGAAGCAGATAACTGAACGACTCAACGACTTAATCGGACATTTCCGACTGTTACCGTCGCACTATTAGACACCTCGTCAGAGAGACTGTCCCACCGGACCGTTACGGGGGTCCCGGATTTTCGTCCGAAGCCGAAGGCGTTTGCGGGGGCTCTGGAAAGCCACGGCTCGTGGCAAGGGCCCCGCGCCTCGGTTCGGAGTGACACGGCCCGCGGCAGCTATTTCGTCTGTTCCGCGTGCACGGGCGCGCTGTCTGCCGATTTGGCGGATTCGAGCGCGAAAGGTTTAGGCCGGGGCCTCGCGTACCGTCGGGCAATGAGTCAGGGCCCGGAACTCATCATCACCGAGAAGGACAACGCCGCTCGGCGGATCGCGGACATCCTGAGCGGCGGGTCCGCCGAGGCCGACCGCCTCAACGGCGTGAACGTCTACAAGTGGGGCGGCAAGCGCTGTATCGGCCTCTCCGGACACGTCGTCGGCGTCGACTTCCCGCCGGAGTACAACGACTGGCGGGACGTCGAGCCGGTCGAACTGATCGACGCCCCCATCGCCAAGCACCCGACCCAGGAGAACATCGTCGCGGCGCTCCGCCGCCTCGCCCGCCGGGCGCGGCGGGTCGTCATCGCCACCGACTACGACCGCGAGGGCGAACTCATCGGCAAGGAGGCCTACGAGCTCGTCCGCGAGGTCAACGAGGACGCCCCGGTCGACCGCGTCCGCTTCTCCTCGATCACCGAGCGCGAGGTGACCGAGGCGTTCGAGAGCCCCGACGACCTCGACTTCGACCTCGCGGCCGCGGGCGAGGCCAGACAGATCGTCGACCTCGTGTGGGGCGCGGCGCTGACGCGTTTCCTCTCGCTTTCGGCCCGCCAGCTCGGAGACGACTTCATCTCCGTCGGCCGGGTGCAGGGGCCGACGCTGAAGCTCATCGTCGACCGCGAGCGCGAGATCGAGGCGTTCGACCCCGAGGACTACTGGGAGCTGTTCGCCGACCTCGAGAAGGGCGCGGAGAGCCGGAGCGCCGACGCGTCCGATGACGAACCCGGCGCCGCCGCCTCCTTCGAGGCGCAGTACTTCTACCTCGACGAGGACGGCAACGAGGCCGAGCGCGTCTGGGTGGAGGACGCCGCCGAGACCGCCTACGAGACGCTCGAGTCGGCGGCGGCCGCGACGGTCGAGTCGGTCCGCCGGCGCACCCGGACGGACGACCCGCCGGCGCCGTTCAACACGACGCAGTTCATCCGCGCGGCGGGCTCGCTCGGCTACTCCGCCCAGCGCGCGATGAGCATCGCCGAGGACCTCTACACCGCGGGGTACATCACCTACCCCCGGACGGACAACACCGTCTACCCCGAGGACCTCGACCCGCGGGACCTGCTGGATTCGTTCGCCGGGACCCGACCCTTCGGCGACGACGCGACGTCGCTCCTCGAACAGGAGGCCATCGAGCCGACCGCCGGCGACGAGGAGACGACCGACCACCCGCCGATCCACCCGACCGGCGAGCTCCCGAGCCGCGCGGAGCTGACCGAAGACGAGTGGGAGGTGTACGAACTCGTCGTTCGCCGCTTCTTCGCGACCGTCGCGGAGTCGGCCACGTGGGAGCACCTCCGCGTCGTCGCGGCCGTCGCCGGCGAGGGCGACGCCGAGGACATCTCGCTGAAGGCGAACGGCAAGCGCCTCCTCGAGGCGGGGTACCACGCGGTTTACCCCTACTCCAACGCCAGCGAGTCGTTCGTCCCGGACGTCACCGAGGGCGAGGAACTGGCCGTCACCGACACGAGCCTGGACGCGAAGCAGACTCAGCCGCCGCGCCGGTACGGTCAGTCGCGGCTCATCGAGACGATGGAGGAGATGGGAATCGGGACGAAGGCGACCCGCCACGACGTCATCCAGAAGCTGTACGACCGCGGCTACATCGAGAGCGACCCGCCGCGACCGACCCGGCTCGCCCGCGCCGTCGTCGAGGCGTCAGAGGAGTTCGCAGACCGTATCGTCTCAGAGGAGATGACCGCCCAACTGGAGCGGGACATGCAGGCGATCACCCGCGGCGAGGCCACCCTCGCGGAGGTGACAGACGAGTCCAGAGAGATCCTCGAAGACGTCTTCGAGGGGCTGATGGAGTCGGGCGAAGAGGTCGGCAAACACCTGCAGGACTCGCTGAAGGCCGACAAGACCGTCGGCGAGTGCCCCGAGTGCGGCGGCGATCTCGTCGTCAGAAAGAGCCGCCGGGGATCGTACTTCATCGGCTGTGACTCCTATCCGGACTGCACCTACACGCTCCCGCTGCCGTCGACTGGCAAGCCGCTCATCTTAGAGGAGACCTGCGAGGAACACGGGCTGCACCACATCAAGATGCTCGCCGGACGGAAGACGTTCGTCCACGGCTGCCCGCTCTGTAAGGCCGAGGAGGCCGACGAGCAGGAGGACCTCGTGATCGGGCCGTGCCCGGAGTGTGGTGAGGGCGCGGCGTCGGAGACGCCGCGAGACGGAGGCGGTGAAACCGCTGACGGGGGCGGCGAACTCGCGATCAAGCGCCTCCGGTCGGGCTCGCGGCTCGTCGGCTGCACGCGCTATCCCGACTGCGAGTACTCGCTGCCGCTGCCGCGTCGCGGCGATGTCGAGGTGACAGCAGAGACCTGCGAGGAGCACGACCTCCCGGAGCTCCGGATCACCTACGACGACGAGGACCGCGAGCCGTGGGACCTCGGCTGTCCGATCTGCAACTACCGCGAGTACCAGGCCGAGCAGAACGCGAGCGGATCGGACCTCGAGAGCGTCAGCGGGATCGGCGAGAAGACCGCGGCGAAGCTGAAGGACGCGGGCGTCGAGGACGTCACGTCACTGAAAGAGGCCGAACCGGACGCGCTCGCCGAGCGCGTCGACGGCGTCGGTCCCGACACCGTCCGGAAGTGGCAGGCAGACGCCGACTGACCGAGTCCGACCGCGTCTGAGCGACCGACTGTCCGTTTCGGTTAACTGCCCGATTTTCCGCGGGGCGCTACACCGTGATCTCGGTTTCGTGCGCCGCCGCGGCGAGCGCGTCTCGGACCCGGCCCGCGCCGTCGAGCTCACTGGCCTCCGCGACGTTCTCCATCAGGACCGTCTCGGAGGGGAACAGGTGATCGCCGAGGATCAGCCCGTGGTCGCGGGCGGTCGACCCGGTCATCGTCAGGTAGACGCCGAGACCGACGTCGGCGATCGCCGCCTCCTCCTCGCGGTCGTCGTCCGGGTAGGCGAACGAGACCTCATCGAGCGCGCGCGTGCCGAGAACGGCCTCAACGAGCCGCTCGTACCGCGGAGAGATGCACAGCTCCCCCTCGTAGCCGGCGACGAACTCGCGGTCGAGGTCGGCGCCGGGCGGGAGGATTTCTGGGCGAGCCATCAGCGTGTGATACACCGTGTCGCCGAGCCCCGAGACGACGCGGACGTCGGTGTTCATCGGGTCGATCCGCGCGTTGACGTCGGAGATCGAGTCCAGTCCCTCGGGCTCGAGGTCGACGACCTCCTCTAAGACGAGGTCGGCGCTGTCGAACCCCAGCCCGAACTCGTGGGTGCGGAGCGCGCGGAACGGCTCCTCGCGGCCGATCAACTGGAGGGGGACGCCGGCGACGTCGACGGTGAGGCTGTCGAAGACGATCCGGCGCGGCATCCCACGGCGGTCGTCGCGCAGGAGCGTGTACTCCGGGGCGTACTCGTCGTCGAGATCCGAGTACCCGGCGAGCCGCTCGTAGACGTCCGCGTCCGGCTGGATCTTCCCCTTCGTGATCGCCTTCTCGTGGCGGAGCGTGGAGATGATCCCGTCGACGACGTCGGCGGCGTCGGACACGTCGACGACGCGTTCGAGAACGGCCTCCAGCGGGCGGCCCTTGCGCGGGACGGCGACGCGAATCGCCTCCGTCTCAGTCATTGTCGACCCGACGGGGCGGCGCGCTAAACCGGTTGCGCTTCGCGTTGGCACCGACGCGCGGCTCTGGGCCGTCCCACCGCGACCGCTCGCTCGGCGGACCCCCGCGCCCGCTCGACGCCCGGCTCAGGCTCCGATCGATCACTCGCCGGCGGGGCCGAACGCGTCGTTGAGCCGGTCGCGGAACCGCTGGAGCTGTTCGATCTCCGCCTCGATCGACTCGATCCGGTCGAGATCCGCAGACAGCGACGACACGTCCGCGCGGAGGTCGTCGATCTCGGCCTCGAGCGCGTCGCGAACCGCGACGACGTCGCCGTCGAGCGCCGCGATGTCCTCGCGGACGTCCCCCATCTCGTCGTCGAGCCGGGTGACGTGGGCGTCGGTCTCGTCGACGTCGGCCGCCACGTTCTCTACTTCGGCGGCGACGTCGTCGACGTCCGCCGCGACGGCGGTGACGTCGGACTCGACGCCCCCGATCTCCGCGGAGAGGTCGGCCACGTCCGCGGTCACGCTCTCGACCTCGTCGGCGACGTCGTCGACGAACCCCTCGACATCGTCGACGCGCTCGCCCGTCGCGTCGAGTTCGTCGCTCGTCTCCGCCAGCCGCTCGTCCGTGGCCTCGAGTCTCTCCTCGGCGGATTCGAGTCGCCCGTCCGCCGCGTCGACCCGCTCGCCGAGGTCGTCGACGTCGCCGCTCAGGTCCCGGACGTCGTCGCGGATCTCTTCGCGCCCGGACTCGGCGGATTCGACGGTCTCGCGGAGCTCCTCGAGTTCGCTCGTGACCGCTGACAGCTCCGTGTCGACCCGCTCGACGAGCTCTGCGCCGGTGCCCTCCTCGTCGATGAACTCCGCGATGGCGTCGGCGTACGCGTTGAGGTCCTCCATCTGCGCCTGTACGCGCCGGATGCGGACGTCTGCGCTCCGGGGCAGCCCGCCGTCGAGCTCTCCGCGGAGGGTCTCGAGGTCGTCGTCGTCGACCGCTCCCGAACGGATCTCCGCGGCCAGGGCCGCCGCGAGGCCGCCGTCGGCGTTCGCTGTCGGCGGCTCCCCTCCCGAACTGCTGTCGTCGACGGCCGCCCCGGCGTGCGCGCCGATATCGACGTAGTCGTCTTCGGTCGCTTCGATCGTCTCAGTCGCTTCGGACGCTTCGACCGCTTCGACGTCAGTCGACTCGCCGACCGCGGTCTCTGTCGCCTCGCCTTCCTCTTCGGGGTCGGTCGCACTGTCCCGTCCATCGTCGGGCGCGACATCTCCGTCCCGCTCGTCGTCGGAGTCGGTCTCGTCCTGTCCGTCGTCGGAGTCGGTCTCGTCCTGTCCGTCGCCGGCGCTGATCTCGTCGCCCTGCTCTCCTCCCTCGACCGCCGCTGCTTCGGGGTCGCTCTCGTCGGGCGTCGCTCTCGGTTCTCCACCCGCGAGGCCAGCCTCTCCATCGTCGCTCGCGCGTCGAAGCGCGGGCGTGAGATCGGCCCCGAGTTCGCGCGGTGCGGCTGGCTCGGCGGTGGGCTCTCCCGGGACGGCCGCCTCCGTCGAGTCGTCTGCCTCCGTCGCCGGCTCCGCGTCCGCGTCTGCACCCGCAGTCGCCGGAACGGGGGCGTCGCCGGCCGAATCGAGGGGATCCGTCGGTTCGTCGGCGTCGACCTCGTTTGCGAGGCGCCCGTTCCCCTGCAGCGCGTCGCGGACGAGTTGGCTCCGATCCGCGCCGAGGATGTCCTCCACGTCGGCGCCGTCGCCGACGTCGCCGGTGGCGCTGGGGACGGGCGGGCGCTCGAGGACCGGCTCGCCGAGGAACCCCTCGACGTCTGTGGTCTCCTCCAGTCTGATTCCGTACACCGTCGTCAGCTCCTCGCCGGGATCGAGCGTCCGCTCGAACTCGACGCGGTGGTCTTTGTACGCGGTCCAGTTGTCGCTCTCGTAGTCCGGGTGGAACCCGACCCCCTCCATCGGGAAGTCCTCGGGGATCCCATCGACGAGCCGGACGTGCACCGGTTCGTCGCCCTCCGAGGCGAGTCGGAACTTGATCGCCGGAACGGGGAACTCGTCGCCGGCGAACGACTTCTCGACGGAGACCACGTCATCTGAGACGGATATCGTTCGATCGACGTCGGGCTCGTTGCTCATAGGCCACCTTACCGAAACTGATCACATAAAACAACCGGGCAAAATACCGATCGTGATAGCGTCGTCGCCGACGACCCGTCCCCGTCGACGCGCTGAGTAGTCAGTCGGTGTCTCGTAGTCGCCCGCCGCTGATTGCGCAATCGATCGCGCGTCCGTCTCCGATCGAACGACGACGTGCGTACGGCTGCGATCGTGGTTCTCGACCGGGGCCGTCGTGGACCCCCCGCGTTTCACGACAACTGCCAGATAGATACGCGACCGGGGCGGCAGAAGTCTTTTTCCGTGACGAAGACGAGCCCCGAACGATGGCAACCGACGACGACGCGTCGGACGCCGATCCCGGACGGGACGGCGACGACGCGTTGGGGGGGGACGGCGAGGGTTCGCCGTCGACTCTCGAGGGGGGAGCCGTCGATCGGGTCGCCGGGGAGGGGGATGCGGCGCGAATCGACGCTGCCGAGGAATCGAGCGGAGATGACGAATCGGCCGGTGACGGTGGTGCCCCGGACGACGGGTCGACAGCGGCGGCTGTGCAGCCCGCGGCGGACGACGAACCGGAACCGAACAGCGAGACGGCCGTCGAGGACGATCCGGAAGCTGCCGAGGGCGATTCAGAGGCTACCGAGGACGATCCGGAGGCCGTCGAGGACGATTCGGTGGCCGCCGAGGGGCAGCCCGCGGACGACGGATTGGTCCCGAACGACGAAGCTGTCACGGGCGACGACGCTGTCTCGAACGACGACGCCGCCCCGGACGCCGGCCCGCGGGTGGCCCTCGGCGAGTACACGTGGGCCGAATTCCTCGAGGAGTACGGCGTCGACGGCGACGTCCGAGCGCTCTATCGGGGCTCCGACCCGCGCGAGATCGAGCGCGAGCGCGATGCCGACGAGGGGGGCACGCGCTGGGACGACGGCACGGCGGTGGAGCCCCCGACGCCCACCCGCGCCGACTGGGACGAAGTCAGCCTCGACCCGGAGTCGTTTCTCGCCTTCCATCCGACGGACGCCGCGGAGACGGTCGAATCGGCGATCGAGAGGGCGCTCCGGCTCGACGAGGAGTTCGAGGCGTTCTGTGATCCCGAGACGACGCCGGTGGTCAAAGACGTCTGGCTCTGGGAGCACTACAAACGCGAGTACTACTACGAGCCGGACGGCTCGCGCCCCCGCGACGACGACGGCGAGATCGAACGGTTCGACCCGGCAGACGCGCTGGGTTTCGATCCGGACGCGATCGAGAACGCGCTCGCTCGGGGGGCCGACCGCGCCGCGGAACTGGACGCGGTCGTCGACGACCGAACGGTGGACGTCGACCCGGCGTTCGACGAGGACGCGTTCTTCGCGGACGCGCGCGGCGCGACAACCGTCGTCAACCGCTACGACCTCGAGAAGGCGGTGCCGATGGAGAAGAAGCTCCACTTCCGTGAGGTCGAGCGCTACTGGGTGAACAAACCGCACTCGTTCGTGATCATCTTTCACTCCCGAAAGGAGAACGAGAAGAAGTACTACGTGGTCGAGCCGTACCAGAACCGGATCGAGGCCGACTTGGCGGAGTTCCTCACCGGCAAGCTCCGAACGGCGATCAAATACGACGACGAGAGCGTCATCGGCGAGGGACCGAACGCGCGGCGGCGCGTCATCGAACAGCAGGCGCTCGAACTGCTCGAACGCTACGGCCTCTATCGCGCGCCCGAACGGCCGAGACGCGCCGGGCTCTCGATCCTTCCGCCGACACGGGGTGAGGGGTCCGACGACGGAGTGCTGTCCGGAATCGACCTCGACCTCGGTCTCGGATTGGGGAGCGACGACGCCGAGTCCGCCGAATCGGGCGGCACCGGTGGAGCGAACGGATCCGTTGGGGCCGGCGGACCGATCGCGAGGTACGCCCGCGCCGTCGGACTAGGTGAGGGCTCGTTCGGCGGTCGGCTCGACTGGCTCTTCGAGGGCGCGTCGGCCGCGCGATCGGATCCCTCACTCGAGGGCATCGCCGCGCGTCCCGAACCGGCGGTACTCGCCGAGGACGCGACGTCATTGACCGACTATCAGGTCGAGAAACTGCTGTACGTCCTCCGGCGTGACTTCATCGGCTACGAGCGGATCGACGCGATCAAACACGACGTGAACGTAGAGGACATCTCCTGTGACGGGTACAACTCCCCGGCGTTCGTCTACCACTCCGATTACGAGCAGATCATCTCGAACGTCTACCACGGCGAGGAGGAGCTCGACGACTTCGTCGTCAAGCTCGCTCAGCGCTCGGGGAAGGGGATCTCCAAGCGGCGCCCGCAGGTCGATGCGACGCTCCCGGACGGGTCGCGGGCGCAGCTGACGCTCGGCCGCGAGGTGTCGGATCACGGGACCAACTACACCATTCGGCAGTTCAAGGACGTCCCGTTCACGCCGATCGACCTGATCAACTGGAAGACCTTCTCCTTGGAGGAGATGGCGTTCCTGTGGCTCTGCATCGAGAACGACAAGAGCCTGATCTTCGCCGGCGGGACCGCCTCGGGGAAGACGACCTCGCTGAACGCGGTCTCGCTTTTCATCCCCTCGAACGCGAAGATCGTCTCGATCGAGGACACCCGCGAGGTGGAGCTCCCCCAGCGCAACTGGGTCGCGTCCGTCACTCGGCCGTCGTTCAGCGACGACGACCGCGGGGACGTCGACGAGTTCGATCTCCTCGAAGCGGCGCTGCGGCAGCGCCCGGACTACATCGTGATGGGCGAGATCCGCGGGGAGGAGGGCCGGACGCTGTTTCAGGTGATGTCGACCGGCCACACGACGTACACGACGTTCCACGCCGACAGCGTCGGCGAGGTTCTCAAGCGCTTCACCACCGATCCGATCAACGTCTCGAAGACGATGTTCACCGCGTTGGACCTCGTCTCGGTCCAGACGTCGACCCGGGTGCAGGGAAACAAGGTCAGGCGGAACAAGTCGCTGACGGAGATCAACCACTACGACGCGGAGAACGACGAGATCAACGTCCAAGACGTCTACCAGTGGCAGGCCGAGGGCGACGAGTTCCTCAAGATGGGCGCGTCGAACACGCTCGAGGACGTCCGGTTCGACCGCGGCTGGACCAGAGCGACGCTTGATGAGGAGCTGTTCAAGCGCCGCGTGGTCCTCGCGTACCTGATCGACCGCGGGCTCAACACGTACTCGCAGGTCGCGGCGACCCTGCAGGCCTTCATCAACGACCCGGAGACGATCCTCGCGCTGATGGCGCGAGACGACCTCGAACGCAGCCTCGAAGACCTCCGCGAGATGGAGTCCGTCAAGATCGACGTCGACCCCGAGAAGGAGGAGATGGTCCCCCGACCCGATCCCGGCGAGGAGATCCGGGACCTCTGTGCCGACATCTTAGCGGAGGCCGAGGAGGACCTGTGGCCCGAGTACCGCGACCTCGAGGACGTGGACGTCGCGGAGGCGCTGCTCGACGTCGAGGCGGCCCCCGACGTCGCCGCGGAAAGCGGCGACCACCCCGAACTCGACGCGCTGGCGGAGCGGGCCGACGTCCCGGAACTGGAGTCCGGATCGGCGAGCGAGACCGATGGAGACGACGACGTATCGACGCCGCCGGCCCTCGAGGGGGATGTCGACGACGCGGCCGACGCGGAAGGTGCTGGCGGCGCGGAAGGCGTCGAAGATGCAGAAGACGCCGGCGACGCGGAAGGCGCTGGAGACGAGGGAGGTGCGGGCGAGGCGGCCGTGACTGTCCCTGAAGAGACCGACGCTGCTGCCGACTCAGCCGACGACGGCCGTGCGGGCGACCCAGCCGACGCTTCGGACGGTGACGTTGACACCGTCGCCGACGAGGAGACCATCGCTGACGCCGACGGTGACGCCGACGAGGAGACCGACGTCTCCGCTGATTCCGACGGCGCTGCGTCGGCAAACGACGGATTCGGGATCGAGGACCTGCTCGATGGGGCGGCCGAGGCCGACGACTCAGACGGCGACGACGAGGAGATGTGGGACTTCGGCGAGTTCGAGCAGGTCGACCCGGACGGTTCGGCCGCGGACGGCGACGCCGCTGATTCGGAGGAGGACGGATGAGCCTCGACGTGGGCGAACAGGAGGGCGGCGAACTCGACCGCGGCACCGACGCGCTGGGGGACCTCTTTTACCCGGTGTTCCGGTGGGCGTTCGACGAGGACGGCGACTTCGTCGCCGACGTCGAGGTGAAGCTCGAACAGGCGCGGATGCCGGCGACGGTCGAACTGTACCTCTCACACGCGCTCGCGGTTGGCGTCATCGCCGGCGGGGCGCTCTGGCTCGTCGGGTCGCTCCTCGCGTGGGCGCTCTTCGAGTTCGGGCTCCTCTCGCCGGACGTTATCAGCATCGGGCTGCCGGCACCCGACGCCGCGACGGCGACCGCGCTGAAGGCGCTCACCGTCCCGGCGACGGTGTTCGTCTCCGGGATCGTGTTCGGGACAATCGGGTTCGGGACGGGCTTCGGCGCGCTCGTCGCGGTCCCGTACTCGAAGGCGTCCGGGCGGAAGCGAGAGATCAATATGCTGCTTCCTGACGCGATCTCGTTTATGTACGCGCTCTCTGTCGGCGGGCTGAACCAACTGGAGATCTTGGAGGCGATGGGCCGTGCCGAGGACACCTACGGCGAGGTGGCAAAGGAGTTTCAGAGTATCGTCCGCGAGACGGAGTACTTCGGTACCGACTACCGGAACGCGATCCGCGAGCAGGCGATG
This sequence comes from Halobellus sp. GM3, assembly GCF_052545375.1. Taxonomy (NCBI): domain Archaea; kingdom Methanobacteriati; phylum Methanobacteriota; class Halobacteria; order Halobacteriales; family Haloferacaceae; genus Halobellus; species Halobellus sp. GM3. Next base: position 398,642 of record NZ_JBQWLT010000001.1, read on the forward strand.
ACGACCCCCTCCGAGGATCTCTCGCAGTTCCTGACCGATATGCTCTCGATCGTCAACTCCGGCGGCGATATGGAGCGCTTTCTCGACGACAAAAAGGAGAAACACCTTCGAACTGCGAAGCAGGAACAGGAGACGGTGCTGGAGACGCTCGAACTGTTCGGCGAGATGTATATGACGCTGTCGCTGTTTCCGCTGTTGCTCATCATCATTCTCGTGATTATGAGTATGCTCGGACAGGCGCAAGAGCAACTCCTGCTTGCGACGGTGTACGGCCTCGTGCCGCTCACCGGCGTCGCCTTCCTCGTGCTCGTCTCGACGGTCAAACAGGACGAAATCGGCGACGGGTATCTCCGGCCCGCGGGCGGCTCCGACCGGCTCGCGCAGGCCAACCGCGAGGGGCTGTTCCACATGGGGCTGATCGAGAGCTTCGTCGGCGAGTTCCGGCTGTTCGAGCAGATCCGCGACCGCGAGGGGACGTACAAGACGGCGCAGTTGCTCCGGCGGCCCCACCTGTTCTTTCGCGACAACCCCCTGTACACGCTCGCGTTGACCGTCCCGGCGGCCGCCGCGCTCGTGGCCGTCGCCGTCGTCAACGGGGCCGCCCCGCTCGGCTGGCAGGGGATGCTCAACAACCCGATCTGGGGGACGTTCGTCTGGTGGTACGTCCCGGTGTACGTCATCGGGATTCCGCTGGCGGTGTTTCACTCGTGGAACGTCCGCTCGCGGAACGCCATCACCGGAAAGCTCTCGGACAACCTCCGGAAGCTCTCCAGCGCGAACGACACGGGCCAGACGCTTCTGGAGTCGATCGAGACCGTGGCGGCGACCTCCTCGGGAAAGCTCGCGGACGAGTTCGAGGTGATGCACGCGAAGGTGAACTACGGGATGAGCCTCCGGAGCGCCCTCGTCGAGTTCAACAACAAGTACCACATCCCGCGGCTCTCGCGGACGGTCAAACTCATCTCGAAGGCGCAGGAGGCCTCCAGTCAGATCACTGAGGTCCTGACGACCGCGGCGCAGGCCTCCGAGAACCAAGACGACATCGAGCGCGAGCGCAAATCCCGGACGCGGATGCAGGTGGCGATCATCCTGATGACGTACCTGACGCTTCTGGGCGTGATGGCGATCCTGAAGACGCAGTTCCTCGACGTGATGGCCGGGCTGTCCTCGCAGGCCGGGTCGGCCGGGGGAAGCGAGCTCTCCGGACAGGGGATGGACTTCGGCGGGGGCGTCGACATCGAGTTGCTGTCGGTACTCTTCTTCCACGCCGTGACCCTGCAGGCGGCGCTCTCGGGGTTCATAAGCGGCTACATCCGCGACGCCGAGATCGTCTCCGGCGTGAAGTACGTCGTCATCCTGCAGACGATCGCGCTGTTCGTCTGGATGGTGGTCGGATGAGCCGCGCACAGACGACGATCGACTTCGCGATCGGCATCGGGCTGTTCCTCCTCGTCGTCGCGCTCGTCGTCGCGTTCGTGCCGACGATCTTCACGCCGTTTCAGAGCACCGAGGGGCCGCAGACGGCCGATCGGATCGCGACGTCGCTCTCGACTGACCGCCTCGGCGACCCCACCGAGCCGTACGTGCTGAACGCGACCTGCACGGCGGCGTTCTTCGAGCAGCTGAACGGCGGCGGGGACACGCTCATCGACTGTCAGTTCGACACGACCGCGGACTCGACGAGCGCGATGTTCTCGACCGGCCCGACGCGCGACGTCAACGTCTCGGTGCGCTTCTCGAACGGGACGACTCGGTACGCCGCGGGGCCGCCGATCCCGGAGACGACGTCCGTGACGGCTGCGAGGCGCGCCGTCTCGATCGACCGCGAAGCGCACACGGTCCTCGTGAGGACGTGGTGATGGACCGCGCGCAGGCCCACACGCTGGAGGCCATCGCGGCCGCGATGATTCTCGTGTCGAGTCTCGTCTTCGCCCTGCAGGTGACGGCCGTGACGCCGCTGACCGGCAGCACCTCCAGTCAGCACATCGAGAACCAGCAGGCGGCCGTCGCGGAGGGCGTGCTGGCGTCGGCCGCCGAGAACGGGACGCTGACCCCGACGCTGCTGTACTGGAACGAGTCCGCCGAGAACTGGCACGGCGCGACGCGAAACGGCTACGTGCGGGCCGGCCCGCCGACGGCGTTCGGATCGGCGTTGAACGAGACGTTCCTCGAACGCGGGATCGCCTTCGATCTGACGCTGTACTACGTCGCAGACGACGGGGACCGGACGAAACGGGAGGTCGTCGACCTCGGCGAACCGAGCGACCACGCCTCGGCCGCCCGCCGGCTCGTCACGCTCTCCGACGACGACCGGCTGCGGTACTCCAACGAGTCGGCCTCGGAGACGACACTCTCGGAGGCGTCCTACGTCGTCGAGGACGCCGACCCCCGACAGCGACTGTACTCCGTCGTGGAGGTGGAGCTCGTCGTATGGCGGATGTGAGACCACCCCGGTCCGGCGGCGCATCCGGCGGTCCTACCGACAGCACGGTCGCCGGCTGCACACCCGCCGACCGCACCGATCGCACCGGCCACACACCCGCCGACCGCGGACAGTTGCTCCTCGTCGGCGCGCTCGCGCTCGCGGTGCTGTTCGTCTCGCTGGCGCTCCTTTTGAACACCGCCATCTACACCGGGAACCTCGCGACCCGGGACCCCGGGGTCGACGCCGCGCCGACGATCGAGTACGTCGAAGCGTCGAGGGCCGCCGGCGTCGACGCCCTCGGATCGGTGAACCACCGGAACAACAGCACCGACGCGGACGGGCACGCGGAACTCGCCGCGGCACTCCGCGACACCGTGTCCCGGTGGGACGGGCTCGCGTCACATCACCGGGCCGTCGCGGGCGACGCCGCGGCCGTCGAGGTCGTCGCCGTCACCAACGGCACGCGGATCCAGCAGGACGACGCCTCGCGGAACTTCACGAGCGACGCGTGGGACGAAACGTGGACCGTTGCCGAGGGATCGGACCTCTCGGGGATTCGCACGATGCGGCTGCGCGTCGACCAGTCGGCGCTCGCGGGCGCGGCCGGCGACGCCTTCCGCGTGAACGTCACTTCCGGCGGGACCACGCGGACCCTCTCCGTCTACGAGAACGGCGGAGAAACCGCCGTCCGCGTCACCGACGACGGCACGGTGCTCTCGACGCGCTCGTTCGAGCCGGACCCCGACGGAACGGTCGTGATCGACGTCTCGAACGGCTCCGTCGGCGGGGAGTCGTACTCGGACCTTCGAACGGTGCTCGACGTCGGAGTCGACACCGCGATCACGTACCACCGGGGCGGCAACGCGACCGGCACTTACACGATGGTGGTCGACGAGCCGACGGGCGACCTGGCGCATCCGGGGCTCCTCGAAGACGACCTCGGACAGCCGTACTGGACGCACGCGGTCTACGGCGCTGAGTTCCGGGTCACGTACCGAACCCCGGACCTCGATTACGAGGCTCGAATCGAGGTGGTCCCGCGGTGAGAACGCGCGGGGGCGCTGCCGACCGATCCGACCGCGCCGTCTCGATCACGGTGAGTTACGTCATCGCGCTGGGGATCACCGCCGTGTTGATCTCGGGGTTGCTCGTCGGCGCCGGCGGCTACGTCGAGAGCCAGCGCGACAGCGTCGTCCGCGAGGAGCTCTCGGTCGTCGGCGAACAGCTCGCGGCCGGGATCGACGACGCGGACCGGCTCTCGCGGTCGACCGCGACCTCGCGCTCCGTCCGCGTCGGCGTGGATCTCCCGCGGCGGGTCGCCGGCGAGTCCTATCGGATCGACGTCGCCGAGGTGTCGGACCCGCCGGATCAGCCGGGGCGATACGAGCTGACGCTCCGGCCGACCCGATCCGACGTGAGCGTCACGCTTACCGTGTCGACGATCGTACCGCTACGGGAGGGATCCACGGGCGGGGGCTGGACCGTGGTCCGCCTCGATACGAGCGGGGCGGACCCGAGGCTCGTCCTCGAGGACGGAGATCCGTCGGCGTCGCTGTCGCTCGTGCGGCCGACAGAGGGAGTGAAACTATGACGAAAGGGGCACTCGGTCAATGACGAACCGCGCGCAGGCGTCGAACATCGGGCTCGTCTTACTCTTGGCGCTGACGATCACCGGCGCCGGCGTCGTCGTCGCGGTCGGTTCCTCGGCGCTGGCGGACGTGCAGGATCAGACGTCGACCGATCGGGCCGAACACGCGATGACGCTTCTCGACGCCCGGACGGCCGTCGTCGGCCTCGGCGAGGGCTCCGTCCAGACGGTCCGACTCGGCCGCTCGGGCGGGGGCGGATACACCGCAGACGCCGACAGCGGCTGGATCGAAATCACCCACACCAACTACTCCGACGACAACACGGAGACGATCTACGAGGCGTCCCTCGGCGCGGTCACGTACCGGTCGTCCGGGACCGAGATCGCCTATCAGGGCGGCGGCGTCTGGCGGCATCAAGACGGGGGGACGACGATGGTCTCGCCGCCGGAGTTCCACTACCGGGGGACGACGCTGACGCTGCCGGTGATCCGCGTCCGCTCGAGCGACACCGCGGGCGGCGACGTCACCGCGACGATCCGTCGGCCGGACGAGATGAACCGCGTGTACCCGAACGAGGACGTCTGGTACGGCGATTCGAGCCGTCGATACCTCAATCCCGTCACGAACGGCACCGCCTCGGTGACGGTCCACAGCCGCTACTACGAGGGCTGGGCCGACTACTTCCGCACGCGGACCACCGGGAACGTCTCCGTCGACGAGGCGAACCGGACGGCGACGGTCGTCTTGGAGACGACGGACCCGCTGGGCGCGTTCGACTTCCCGGAGAAAGACGAAAGCGTCACCGTCCGCGGGATCCAGAGCGGCCACTCGGTCACGGACTTCGAGACGTCGATCAAGAAGGACAAAGGGACGTTCAACAACCTTTACGTCTCCTTCTACGTCGAAGAGGGCGACCGCGCCTACGAGGCGGTCGTCGAGGTGCCGAACGGGATCGGCAACAACTACTGCACCGGCGGCGCCGACGACGTCCCGATGACGATGGACGTCTACTACCACGACGAATCGACGACCGAGGGCGTCCACCGGTGGTCGAACGACACCATCTCCTCGAACACCGGACCGGTGCAACTGGCCTGCGACGGCGACGACACGGTGATTGAGGTCGACTTCACCAGCCCAGACCAGAACCTCACGTACGGCGAGAGCAACGTCGGCGAGGAGACCGCGATCGACTGGGACGACCGCGACGCCGGGGCGCCCGCGCCCGACCCGACGACCTTCGCGCACACCGGTGAGGACGGGGAGGACACGACGTACGACTACGGCGAGGCGGAGACTCTCCGCGTCCTCACGCGTCACTACTTCGCGATGTTCGGGTCCGAGTTCGACGTCCGAGTCGATCACGGGCCGGGAGACCGCGGGACCACGCAGATCGACAACAGCGCCTCCGGTGGGACGCTACAGTACGAGCGGGCCGACGGCGGGTCGTATCTCACCTACCTCCACGTGACCGAGAACAACGTGAGCGTCGACCTCGGGTGAGCGGCTGTGGGACTACCGGACGCGAAGTCCCTCGGTGAGGCTGAGTACCCCGTTGCCCAGTTCGATGACGGCGGTTTCCGTCGGACCGGGACCGATCTGACAGCGCCGTTGCTTCTGACTGTCGTTGTCGAGTACGGCTCGGATCTCGTACTCGCCGGGCGGGACCGCGTCGGTCTCGCTTTCGCTTGATCCCGGCTGGAGGTAGTACCGCTTCTCGAAGACGACCTCCCCGTCGGAATCTACGAGCTCGACGAAGAGGTCGTAGGCGCACCGGTGTGCGTAACTCCGGACGTGGAGATCCTCGCTCTGTACGGCGGTTTCTCGGACTGCGGTCGGCGACCTGTCGCGCTGACTGCCGGAGGGAGACCGAACTCGGTTCGGGACCATACCCACAGTTGTTCCGGAGCTAACAAATACCCGCGCTAGGCTCAAAGACCTCTTTGAGCGTGTCGTCGGGCTCGACTCGGCGGGTCTCGGATCCGACTCACTCGAAGGAGGTGGTCACGCGGATCCAGACGACCGTGACGCGGTCGACGTCCTCCACCGTACACGAGACTGTCCCGGCCGTGTCCGGCGCGGGCGCTGTGATCTCCGTACAGGAGAAGTCCTGCGATTCGTAGTGTCGCGCCCAGGCGTCCGTGTAGGGCGTCGTGACGTTCACCCGGACCATCTCGTGACCGGTGGACTCGTCGTAGAAGAGACGGGGCCGGTTGGCCGACATTCGGATCCTGACCGTCTGCGACCCGCCGACGGCGGCAGATCCCACGTGTTCCTGTCTGATCAGCGTGAGATGGACGCGGTCGTCGTCGACGACGAGCGGGGGACCGCGGACCACCGCCGCCCCGCCCGCGGCGCTGTCGCGGAGCACCGCGCCGTTGCTGAGTCGGATCTCGCCGCCCGCGTCGACGTCGTAGACGATCGGTGACGGCGAGTACTCCCACGATACGTTCGGCGCGCCCCCGCCCGGATCGACCGTCACGTTCACCGAGGCGTCCCCGACCGAGCGCAGCGTCGCCTCCGCGAGTTTCACCTCCGTGCCGCGGCTCGGCGCGCCCTCGATGATGTCCCCGAGGTTGTCCGCGAGCACGTCGAAGGCGCGCTGGGCGTTCTCGACGCGCTCGGCGTCGCGCGTCGCTTCGAGTTCCGCGACGCCGACGGCATAGACGGCTCCGACCGAAGCGACGACGAGCGAGAAGACGAGCACGAAGCTGACCGTCTCGCTCACCGCGCGGTCGGTTCGATCGGGTACCCCCGGGACGGCCCTGTCGGCGTCGCGTCGCACACCGGCGGTTTCGCGGTGAGGGAGTTAAGTATACTGTCGGACGGCCGAGCGGTCCACGCAATCGGCTCTTTCGCTGGCCGTAGATTTATGTGCGAACGCGGGACCAGCGCCCCCGTGACCTGAGAGCCACCCCGCGTCGGGCAGCGATCGTTCGGCACGTCGGCGCGGAGGAACCCGGCCGCCGGTCAGCCGGAAAACGCGGTGTGTCGACTGTTCGCTATCTATATCATCCGATGGATCGGCTCGCGGGAACCGGTAGAAAACCCTCCGCCAGCGCGGATCAATCGTCGCTCGTCTGCGCGAGGGCGTCGCCGTCGTCGTCGGCGCCCGTCGCGCCCGCCGCCGGCGGCAGCTCCTTCCGGACGTCGTCGCGGGCGCGCTCTTCGATGACTTCGGCGTAGGCGTCCGGCATCACCTTCACGAAGTCGGTGCGGGTCGACTCCCAGTCGGCGAGCAGCCGCGCCGCCCGCTCGCTGTCGGTGTACGCCGCGTGGTTCTCGACGAGCCGGCGGAGCATCTGCCGGTCGGCGTCCTCGAGGTCGTCCTCGAGCGACACCATCCCCGTGTTCGTCTTCGCGGCGAACTCGTCGTCGGGGTCGTAGACGTAGGCGACGCCGCCGGACATCCCCGCGGCGAAGTTGCGCCCGGTGTCCCCGAGGACGGCGACGACGCCGCCGGTCATGTACTCACAGCCGTGGTCGCCGACGGCCTCGACGACGGCTTTCACGCCGGAGTTGCGAACGGCGAACCGCTCGCCGGCGACGCCGTTGACGTACATCTCGCCCTGCGTCGCGCCGTAGAGCGCGACGTTACCGATGAGGACGTTCTCGTCGGGCTCGTACGCGGCGGTCTCGGGCGTTCGGACGACGATGCGGCCACCAGAGAGGCCCTTGCCGACGTAGTCGTTCGCCGCGCCGGTGAGGTCCATCGTCACGCCGCCGGCGAGGAACGCGCCGAAGGACTGGCCGGCCACGCCGTCGAACGTGCATCGGATCGTGTCGTCGGCGAGCCCCTCGCCGCCGTAGGCCTTCGAGATCCGGTTCGACAGCATCGCGCCGACCGCGCGGTCGACGTTCGAGATGGGCGAGTCAATCGCGACCGGCTCGCCGTCTTCGAGCGCCGGCTCCGCGCGCCTGATGAGCTCGTGATCGAGCTGGGCTTCCACGCCGGCGTGCGTCTGTTCTTCGGTCTTGCGTCGCGCCCCGCCGGCGGGTTCGGCGATGACGTCCGAGAGATCCAGGTGCTTGGCCTTCTCGTGGTCGGTCTCGCGCTGGGTGAGCATCGAGGGCCGGCCGATCATCTCATCGAGCGAGCGGAAGCCGAGTTCGGCCATGATCTCCCGCAGCTCCTGTGCGATGAACGTCATGTAGTTGACGACGTGATCCGGCTGCCCGGGGAACCGGTTCCGGAGGTCCTCGCGCTGGGTGGCGACGCCGACCGGGCAGGTGTTCTCGTGGCACTGCCGGGCCATCACGCAGCCTGAGGTGACGAGCGAGGCGGTCCCGAAGATGTACTCCTCCGCGCCGAGCAGCGCGGCCACGGCGACGTCTCGACCCGTCTTCATCCCGCCGTCAGTGGACACTCGGATGCGCGAGCGGAGGCCGGTGGCCCGGAGCATCTGGTTCGCCTCGGCGAGGCCGAGCTCCCACGGGAGGCCGGCGTTCTTGATCGACGTCTTCGGCGACGCGCCGGTCCCGCCGTCGTGGCCCGAGATGTGGACCACGTCGGCGTTGGCCTTCGCGACGCCGGCGGCGATGGTGCCGATACCGGCCTCGGAGACCAGCTTCACGTTGATGTCCGCCTCGGGGTTGGCGGCCTTCAGGTCGTGAATGAGCTGCTTCAGGTCCTCGATCGAGTAGATGTCGTGCAGCGGCGGCGGCGAGATGAGGCCGACCCCCGGCGTCGCAAAGCGGACGTGCGCGATCATCTCGTTGACCTTCTTGCCGGGGAGGTGCCCGCCCTCGCCGGGCTTCGATCCCTGCGCCATCTTGATCTGGAGCTCGTCGGCGCTCGTGAGGTACTCGGAGGTGACGCCGAAGCGCCCGGAGGCGACCTGCTTGACGTTGCACTCCTTTTCGGTCCCGAACCGCTCGGGCGGTTCGCCGCCCTCGCCGGAGTTGGACTTCCCACCGAGGCGGTTCATCGCCATCGAGTTGTTCTCGTGGGCCTCCGGCGAGAGGCTGCCGAGCGACATCGCGGCCGTCGAAAAGCGCGTGACGATGTCCTCGACGGGTTCGACCTCCTCGACCGGTACCGGGTCGCGGTCGGAGTCGAACTCCAGCAATCCTCTGAGCGTCTGGAGCTCCTGGGACTGGTCGTTGATGAGCTCGGCGAACTCCTTGTACTTCGCGTAGTCGCCGGAGCGAACCGCCTGCTGGATCGTGCCGACGGTCTGGGGGTTCCACTGGTGGTGGATCCCGTCCGAGCGATGCTCGTACTCGCCCTGGCGCTCGAGCTGCGGATCCTCGCCGTAGGCGACGGTGTGTCGCGTTCGGACGTCGGATTCGATCACGTCGATGCCGATGCCCTCGGTCCGGATCTCGGTGCCCTCGAAGTACTCGGCGACGAACGCGGAGTCGAGGCCGACCGCCTCGAAGATCTGTGCCCCCTGGTAGGACTCGACCGTCGAGATGCCCATCTTGGCCATCGTCTTCAGGAGGCCGTCTTCGAGTGCCTTCTTGTACGCCGCGATGGCCTCGCTCTCGTCTGCGCCGTCGGGGCCGGCGACGATGTCGGCGATCGTCTGGTAGGCGAGGTAGGGGTTCACCGCGTCCGCGCCGTAGCCGACGAGCGTCGCGACGTGATGGACCTCGCGGGGGTCGCCGGACTCGACGACCAATCCGGCGTGGTTCCGGAGGCCGTTTCTGACGAGGCAGTGATGTACTGCGCCCGTCACGAGCAGGCTCGGGATCGCGACGCGGTCCGGACCGAGGTCCCGGTCCGAGAGGACGACGACGTCCGCCCCCGACTCGATGGCCGCCGCGGCGTCAGCTCGGACGCGCTCGACGGCGTCTTCCAGCGAGCGATCGCGATCGTAGGTGGTGTCGACGACCGTCGAGGTCATCGCGTCGTCCCCGTCGAGCGACCTGATGCCCGCGGTCTGCGCATCGGTCAGGACGGGGGAGTCGAGGACCAGCTGGCGGGCGTGCGCCGGCGTCTCATCGAGGAGGTTGCGCTGCGCGCCGAGTCGGGACTCGAGCGACGTGACCAGCTCCTCGCGGATGTAGTCGAGCGGCGGGTTCGTGACCTGCGCGAACAGCTGTTTGAAGTAGGTGAAAAGCGGGCGGTTGAAGTCCGACAGCACCGACAGCGGCGTGTCGTCGCCCATCGAGCCGACGGGGTCCTTCCCGTCTCTGGCCATCGGCTCGATGAGGTGGTCCAGCTGATCGTGGGTGTAGCCGAACGCCGCCTGCGACGCGCGGAGGTGATCGACCGCACGGCGCGGCGCGTAGTCGTCGGCATCGACGAGCGCGTCGAGCTGTTTCTGTTCCTCCTCGACCCACTCGCCGTACTTCTCGTCGGTGAGCGACTCGAAGACCTCCTCGTCGGGGATGACCCGGCCCTCCTCGGGGTCGGCGACGAAGAGCTGTCCGGGCTGCAGGCGGCCGCGCTCTCTGATCTCGCTGGGGTCGGTGTCGAGCGCGCCCACCTCGCTGGCCATCACGAGCGTGTTGTCGGTCGTGACGTCGTAGCGGCAGGGGCGGAGCCCGTTTCGGTCGAGCACCGCGGCGACGCGGTCGCCGTCGGTGGCGGCGACGAGCGCGGGACCGTCCCACGGCTCGATCAGCGAGGCGTGGTAGTCGTACCACTCGCGGCGCTCGGCGTCCATCCGCTCGTCGTTACGGTACGCCTCCGGGATCAGCATCCGGAGCACGTGTGGGAGGTCGCGACCGCCCTGCAACAGCAGTTCGACGGCGTTGTCGACCGACGCCGTGTCGGACTGGTCCGGATCGTTGATGACGGGCTTGAGAGTCTCGAGATCATCGCCGAATTCGGGGTGCTCGAGGTCCGTCTCGCGGCTTCGCATCCAGTTGATGTTCCCCTGGATCGTGTTGATCTCGCCGTTGTGGACGATGTGTCGGTAGGGGTGTGCGAGGTGCCACGCGCCGAGGGTGTTCGTCGAGAAGCGCGCGTGGACCAACGCCAGCGTGGTCCGGAGGCGGTCGTCGCCGAGGTCCGGGTAGTAGTCCGCGAGCTGCTCTCCCTTCAGCAACCCCTTGTACACGAGCGTCTTCCGGGAGAGCGAGCAGATGTAGAACCGAGCGGCCGCCGCGGAGTCCATCTCGGCGATCTCGGTTTCGACGGCCCGACGGGCGACGTACAGCGCGCGGTCGAACGCCTCGTCCTCGATGTCGCCGCTCGGAGCGACGAACGCCTGCCAGACGTCGGGCTCGGAGTCGAGCGCGGTCGCCCCGAGGTCGGCGTTGTCCGTGGGGACGTCGCGCCAGTGGACGACGTCGAGATCGTGTTCGCCAAGTATCCGCTCGAAAATCGAGACGAGACCCTGCCGGGCGGCGTCGTCCTGCGGCATAAAGATCGATCCGACCGCGTACGATTCGGGGAGCGGGGCGTCGACGACCGACTCGAAAAACTCGTCGGGACGCTGAATCATCACGCCGGCCCCGTCGCCGGTGTTCTCCTCCGCGCCGGTGGTGCCGCGGTGTTCGAGGTTCTCCAACAGTTCGAGGCTGTCCGCTACGGTCCGGTGCGACCGACCGCCGTCGAGGTCGATGACGGCACCGACGCCGCAGTTCGACCGCTCGTCCGTCGGATCCGCGAGCCCGACGGACTCGCCAGTCGGGTGTCTCTGTGGCTTGGTCATATGACATCCTGTCTCTGCCCCTTAAAGGATCTTCTCCTGTAAGAATAAGGGTAATTTAATCACATATTAGGAGATATGTACAATACAAATCCGAGTCAATTCTCGTCCGATACCGGACGAGCGGAAGCAACGAGAGTGGCAACTGACGAGTCGTCTGACTACTCGGTTTCGACCGCCCCGGTGTCCACACGTCGGCAGAGGCGTCTATCCACGCCGGTCGACGTGGGTGAACTCGAACCGCGTACCGCCGTCGCGTTGCTCCACGGTGCTCTCCCAGCCGTGGGCCTCGGCGATCTCTCGGACGATCGCGAGGCCGATTCCCGTGCCGTCCTCGGCCGTCGAGTAGCCGCGGTCGAAGACGCGCTCGCTGTCGGTCGCCGGGATGCCCGGCCCGTTGTCGCCGATCGCGAATCCGCCGGGGACCGGCTCAACCCACACCGCGTCGCCGCCGTGCTCGATCGCGTTCGCGAGCACGTTCTCGAGGAGCTGTCGCAGCCTGTCGGGGTCGGCTTCGACGCCGTCGAGGCTCCGGTCGACCTCGAGCGTCGTGGGGCTGTCGTCACCGCCCACCACCGCCCACGCCGCCTCGACCGACTCGCCGAGGTCGACGACTTCCATCGAGCCGATCTCTTTGCCCTCGCGAGCGAGCCACAGCACGTCCCCGACGATTCGGTCCATCCGATCGAGGCTGTGTTCGATCTGTTCGAAGTGCGCCGGGTCGCCGTCCTCGCGGGCGAGTTCCAGATAGCCCTGTGCGGTCGAAAGCGGGTTCCGGAGATCGTGGGTGATCGTGCTGGCAAATGCGTCGAGACGTTCGTTCTGCCGTTTCAGCTGTATTTCCTGTCGCTTCTGTGCGGTGATGTCGCGACCGATTCCCACCACGCCGAGGAGCCCTCCCTCCGGGTCCTCGAACGGACACCCGGACAGCTCGTAGATCCGCTCGCCGTCTCTCGTCCGGACGGTCGCCTCCGTCCGAAGCGGCCGCCGCTCTTCGATTACCGTCCGGATGTGCGCCGCGATCTCGTCGGCCTCCTCGTCGGCGAGGAGCTCTTTCACGGGGATTCCGTCGAGCCGCTCCTCGGAGTAGCCCGTGAGCTCCGCCACGCGTTCGTTCCACCGCAACAGCCGCCCCTCGGTGTCGACCGCGTAGAACAGATCGAGTATCGAGTCGAGCATGCTCTCGACGAACCGCCGCTCCGTTCGATGCTTGCGCTCGTACTGTTTTCGCTCGGTGATGTCCCGCGTGATCACCACGAACCGGTCTCGGTCCCGGATGTTCAGCCGGCGGACGTGGACTTCCGCGGGAAACGTCGACCCGTCCGTCCGCCGGAACTCCGTCTCGACTGCCAGCCGGTCGTCGACCTCGATTCCCGAGAGGATCTCGGAGAGCTCCTCCGCTTCGACGTTCTCGTCGACGTCACAGATGTTCCGTCCGACGATCTCCTCGGGAGCGGCGTCGAGCGCCTCGCAGAACCGCTGGTTCACGTCGAGGATCGTTCCGCTGGCGTCGTGGATATTGATCATATCGGGCGACCGCTCGAAGAGCGCCTCCAGCCGGACCGTCTTCTCTCTGAGCTGTCGCTCGCGCTCCTTTCGCTCGGTGATGTCCCGGACCGTGCAGACGAGGCCGCCCTCCGCCGTCCGAGAGAGCGAGTGGTCCTCGACGAACGTGCTCCCGTCGGCGCGGAGACCGACGGTTTCGCCCCGCCAGAACCCCTTCGCGTCCACGTTCGGAAGCACCTCGTCGCGAATCTTCGGGACGTCTTCGTCCCGATACAGTATCCGCCAGTGTTCGCCCAGAAGCTCCTCGGGATCGTAGCCGTACAGGTCGGCGTAGGCGTCGTTCACGTACACGAACCGCTCGGTGTCGTCGAGGATACCGATCCCCTCCCGTGCGGTCTCGATCGCGTTGAGGTGTCGCTGCCGCTCGCTTCGAGCGCGAGCGCGCTCGACGTAGTTCCCGATCCGATTCGCCAGCAGCTGATACTGCTCGCTCCCCGGCTTCTTCTGGAGGTAGTCGGTCACGCCCGCGGAGATCGCCTCGCTCGCGATCTCTTCGGACCCCTTCCCGGTGAAGAGGATAAACGGGAGCTCGGGATGGGACTCCCGGACGACCTCGAGGAACTCGATTCCGTTCATCCCCGGCATGTCGTAGTCGCTGACGACGCAGTCGAAGGCCGGCTCGGCGGCCGAGCCGAGCCGTTCGACCGCGGCTTCGACCGCCGCCTCCGATTCGACGTCGAAGCGGTCGTCCTCGCGTTCGAGCAGCGTCGCGGTCAGTTCACCGAGATCCGGCTCGTCGTCGACGTGGAGGATCCGGATCGAGTCAGCCATTGCGCAGGGGTGCACGCAGGCGATAATAGTACTTGTGCTGTGCCCGCGACCGTCCGACCAACGGCGGGACCGCTCCCGGTCGGCGGGGTCCCGGTCGCCGTCCGAGTGCCGGCGCTCACGCGTCGTTTAGCGTCTCGTGAACGCCGATGACGAGCGCCGGAACCACGAGCATAAACAGGTGCTCTTCGAGCGGGATCCCGGCGGCTTCGACGCCGGTTCGTAACGGGATCGCGAAGACGCCCACCGACAGCGTGTACCAGTCCCAGACGAACGCGAGCGGGTAGAGGACGAGTACCGTCCGCAGCGTCCGCCACACGGCGCCGGCGCGGATGACGAGCGCGGCGGCGAGCGCACCGAAGGCCACCTCCGTCGCGAGGTAGGTGTACGGTCCGAGCACGCCGATATCGGGGAGACCGACGCCGGCGAGCGGCCGGAACCAGACGGCGGCGACGAGGAGCGCGAGGAACACGTACGCCCCGCGGACGAGGAGCATCGTCGCCAGCTCCGCGTCGGCGCGGGTCGAAAACAGCGCCACGACGCCGAAGGCGACGGCCGCGAGCGGCGCTGCGGCGGGGAAGATCCCGTCGACGGCGAGGACGACGACGAGCGTGAATCCGACGTACAACAGCGCGTATGCGAGCCGTCGGGCGCGTCTCCGTCCCAGTTCGACGGCCACCGTTCGCTTCCCGATGGATCGGTCGTACTCGTAGTCCGTCGAGTCGTCGATCACCTTCACGCCCGCGAGCGTGACGAGAAACACCACCCCGAACGCGAGCGACTGGACCGCGAGCCCCCCCGCCTGCGCGTAGAAGCCGCCCACGATCGCAACGGCGATTCCGAGCGGGTAGCCGAGCGTCGTCGTCACGGGGTTGGTGTCGAACTGGGGGGCGTGAAAGAAGCCGAGTATCCACATCGGCACCGCGAGCGCGGCCGCCGCGACGCCGCCGACGGTCCCGAGACCGATCGTCGCGGCCGCGAACCCGACCGTCGATCCGACGAGCGCCAGCCGACAGCCGGTCGCCGTCATCGGGTGGTCGTCGTCCTCCCCGCGTCGGTAGAAGTCGACGTACCCGTCTTTCACGTGGGCGGTGTAGACGGCGAAGAAGGTGGCCGAGGCGTGGAACACGAGCGGCGCGGGCGCGAGTCGGCCCGCGAGTACGGCCCCGAAGACGCTCGCTGCGAGCGGCGGCAGCATAAACACTGGGTGGACCTGCGACGCCAGCGCCTCGAGGTCGGCCCGACCTCCGTCCCCGTGCCGTGCGAATGCCATACGGTAACATTGGTCTCTACCGTGTAAAGGGGTTCGGCGGCACCGTCCCGCTCGAAATAGCGGCCGCATAGGTGCTCCTTGCGAGTGTGAGGACTACGGATATGCTATTTGGTAACACATATTTGTGATTGAGGGATAGCAATGGGAGATAGAAACCACCTCCACGTGTGCCGACACTGTGGGGTCGTTATACAGAACCAAGGAGAATACCTGCGCCTTTAGGCGCAGGATGAATCCGACAATACCCTACCCCACCCACCGTTCGATTGCTCGACTGGATATTCCACGCCTCTAACCCAAAATTTTACAATAGAACGCCACATAACTCATTATGGAAACGTTTCACGAATGCACATCCATCGCACATACCGAGCGAAAATCTGTAACCACTCACAAGTGGAACGGATGCTCGACCTGCACGGATGGAGTGCATCAAAACTGTGGAACGTTGCAAACTATCACTCCCGCCAAGTGTGGGAAGACACGGGCGAGATTCCCGACGATTCGGACTTGAAAAGCGAGTTGAAAGGCCATGACAACTACAAGGGACTCCACTCACAGTCCAGTCAGCGCGTTCTGGAGGAACTCGCTGAAGCCTTCAACTCGTGGTACGGCAAACGCAAGAATGACTCTCGTGCGAATCCGCCCGGCTACCGCAAACGAAACTACTACGACGACCACGGCAACCGCGTCCACGAAGAACACCCTCGTAGCACGGTGACGTGGAAGCAGAAAGGCATTCGTCACGATACCAAACACAACCGCGTCAGGCTCTCAAAGGGGGCAAACCACAAAGACCACCCGAGAGACTGGGACTACATTCTCGTTGAATACGAGGCTCGTCCCGAAGTCACGGTTGAGAATCTG
The DNA here is from genome assembly GCF_052545375.1 of Halobellus sp. GM3. Lineage (NCBI taxonomy): Archaea > Methanobacteriati > Methanobacteriota > Halobacteria > Halobacteriales > Haloferacaceae > Halobellus > Halobellus sp. GM3. Next base: position 414,734 of record NZ_JBQWLT010000001.1, read on the forward strand.
CAACAGGTTCGAGCCGTTTACGACAAGTCGAAGGGACGATGGGAACTCCACCTCGTGTGTAAGCACGAAGTAGAGACGCCTGACGCTCCCGGTAATGAGACGGCTGGTATTGACCTTGGTATCTGCAACTTCGCCGCTGTCTCGTACAGCACGGAGGACGCCGACCTGTATCCCGGCAACCGCTTGAAGCAGGACGGGTACTACTTCCCGAAAGAAATCGCTAAATGCGACGACTCGGGAGGTCAAGAAGCCACTCGTCTGCATCACAAGTGGTCGGAGCGCCGCACGCACTTCTTCCACTCTTTAGCGAAGCACATCGTTGAGAAATGTGCTGAGCGTGGCGTGGGTCGAATCAACGTCGGAAAACTCGCTGGTGTCCGCGAGGACAATAACAGTGAGTCGAAGAACTGGGGGAAGCACGGAAATCTCGACTTGCACGGGTGGGCGTTCGACCGCTTCACGAAGGTTCTCACGTACAAAGCCAAGGTTGCGGGCATCGAAGTCGTAGAGGTGTCCGAACGGAACACGAGTAAGACGTGTTGTGTTTGCGGTACGGAAGACGACAGTCGGCGTGTCGAACGCGGCCTGTACGTATGTGAGCCGTGTGATGCGGCGTTCAACGCTGATGTGAATGGGGCGGAGAACATCCGTCTTGACTTGAATCAAAGTAACTCCGAGTCTTCGGCCAGTTTGGACGAGGATAGGAGTACCGGCTGGTTGGCACAGCCTGGAGTCTACCTGTATGACCTCTCCTGCGGATTCCAACCGCAGGAACAAGTGGTAGACTGCAAACCCTAATATCCCAACGCTCGGGATTCCCGCGTCTTCAGGCGCGGGAGGATGTCAAGGCCACCGCCTCTGTGACCCCGCCGAAGAAATGCGTCCACTGCGGAGCCGAGACGTTTTCGAGATATCGGGACTCTGCGGCTCCTTCTCACAAGTAGCGCTCGGATCGTTCGCTGCACTCCTGTGCGCGACTGTTCGGGTTCGGACTCTCGTCGTGGCGATTTTCGCCTCACTTCGTTCCTCGCAGGATGCGCCGGCCGGGATTGTGAACCACGGTCGCTCTGCTCGCTTCGCTCGCGACGCTCCCTGATTCAAATCCCTCCGTAGCGATTTTCGCCTCACTTCGTTCGGCAGAAAATGCGCCGGCCGGGATTTGAACCCGGGCCATGAGCTTGGAAGGCTCAGGTCCTACCACTAGACCACCGGCGCGCGTCTGACGGCGGCCGCGTTCGGGCGGTGACAACCGTCACCCGTGTGTTTCCGGTCACCGAATAAGGGTGTTACTCTTTCGAGCCGCCGCACGCGGATCCGCTCTCGGTCGCCGGTCGAGAGCGCTGATCGACCGCTCGGCGATCAGTCGTCGTCCGCCTCGGCGTCGACCGTGTCGATCGGGGGCGCGCGCGCCGCCTCGAACTCGGCGGCGGCGGCGCGGACGCGCTCGCCCATCCCGGGAACCGATGCCGGGTCGACGGGGCCGTCCTCCCGGATCGATTCGAGGTCGCGGGGGAACTCCCGGAGGTCGTAGTGGATGTCGATGCCGGCCCGCGTCCCCTCGCCCATCGCTGCCGGGACCTGTTTGTGCCCCGGCGTGACGTCGCCGACGGCGTAGACGCCCTCGACGGTGGTCTCCATCGCGTCGTCGACGACGACCGCGCCGTCGTCGTCCAACTCGCAGCCCAGCTGCTCGGGCAACGCGGTGTTGTAGTTCGAACCGTACATCGGGAACCCGCCGCGGTACCGCCGGACGGTGCCGTCGTCGAACTCGAAGGCCTCGAGCCAGCCGTCGTCGCTCTTCTGCATCCCGGTGATCTCCGCCTCGACGACGTCGATCGGGTGCGCTCGAAGCTGTTCGTCCGTCTCGTCGCTCCACTCGGGGGCCGCCCCCCGCAGGAGGAGGTCCACGTCGTCGGTGAAGTTGAGCATGATCATCGCGACGTGGGCGGCCGACTCGCCGGACCCCATCACGTACACCGGCCGGTCGACGAACATGTACGCGTCGCAGTGGAGACAGTAGTGCAGCCCCTTTCCCGTCCGAGGCACCGGCGGTCTGGGCCGCTCGTCGTTGAACCCGACCGCGAGGACGACGCGCTCGGCGAGGAACTCCGCGTCGTTGCCCACGAGTCGGAAGCGGCCGTCCTCGGTCCGCTCGGCCTCGACGACGAAGTCGCGGACGACGTCCGCGCCGTAGGACGTCACCTGCTCTTTCGCCGTCTGCAGGAACTCGTTGCCCGACGTCTCCTCGGGGACGCCGATCACGTTGTGCGTGTCCAGCATCATCGCCGCTCGACCCCCGCCGCGGTCGACGACGGCCGTGTCGTGACCCAGTCGGGTCGTGTACAGCGCCGTCTGCAACCCGGCCGGGCCGCCGCCGACGACGACTACCTCGTACTCACGTACGTCCGCTGTCTCGGTCATTCGTTCCACGATAGCGGTCCCGCCGACTTAAACGCAGAGTTCCCGTGCGTCGCCCGCGACCACCCGCGGGTGCGGGGCGTCGCTCGCGGCTTCAGGGTCCCCTCGGCGCCGGATCCACTGTCACCGGTGCGGTCACTCCGCCCTCAGCGACCGCACCGGTTCACGGCTCGACGACTGCGTAGCAGTTTCCGCTCGAAACGGTCGTACCGACGGTGGAGAGCTCGCTCGCAGCGAGGTCCGACGCGAACTCCTCGGGGTCGTAGACGTGGTAGAACCGGGGGACGCGCTCGCCGCCGGGAAGCGTCCACTCGACCGTCGTGTCGAACCCGGCGGTCGCGTCGAACCGATCGTGGGCGGTCGACCAGACGCTGACGAGCGCCCGGCCGTCGGGCGCGAGCACGCGTGCCAGCTCCGAGAGGCTCGCGACGCGACGCTCCCGAGAGCGGAGGTGATGCAGCGTCGCCACGTAGACGGCGACGTCGACGGCGCCGTCCCGAAGCGGGAGCGCCGCGGCGTCAGATTGGACGAGTCGAAGCGACTCGTCGAAGCCCCGCTGCAGTGCCCGTTTACGCGCCGTTTGCAGTAGCCCCCCACTGACGTCGATTCCGACGACCCTCTCGACGCGGTCGGCCAGCAGCTCCGCGTGCCGCCCGTTGCCGCAGCCGAGGTCGAGGCCCACGCGCGCTCGACCGCCGGCCGGCGAGTCCGTCCGGCCTCGAAGCGCTGGGGCGGCGCCCCCGCCGAGGACCGCTGCGGCCTCCGCGTCGATGTCGGCTTCCGCGTGGGCAGCGCTGTCGTCGCCGGAGGCCCCCGATCTCCCGTCGCCGAGGAACGCTCGCACCTCGGGCCACGGGTACTCCCGCGTCGACGCGAAGTGTTCAGCGATCCGGTCGTACGTCTCCCTGACCGGCGTGGGCGTCGCCGACTCGTCGTCCATACCGGCGCGACGCGCCCGCGGCACAAAGCCGCCGCGGTCCGCCGCTAGTCACCGCGGCCAACCGCCCGTCGCCGGGAACTGAGCCGCCAGTCCAGATCCGCGAGCCGGATCCCCGACGCTCACAGGAGCGCGAAGGCGACGTAGGCGATCGCCAGCAGGACTGCGGCGTGCTTCAGCCCGTCCGTGACGTCCCCCTCGCCGAGCTGTCCGGCGACGACCCCGGAACAGACGGCTTGGATCGTCGCGGTGTGGAAAAAGAGCAGCTCGTAGGCGTCGGTGTTGACCGACTGGAGCCCGCCGATGATCCCGGTGTCGACGCCGCCGATCTGCCCCGGGGTCGATCCGGTCGACTGGCTCGCCGCCTCTATCGCGGGGATGAACGAGACCGTGAGCGCCCCGATGATCCCGAGGAAGACGAAAAACGACACGTAGATGACGACGAGGTAGGTGAGCATCTCCTGTCTGCGCTCCCGCTTGAGGCGGCGTGTCTCCTGCGCCTCGTCGGCGGCGATGTTGAGCACCGGGCTGATGTCGCCGCTCGCGACCATCGCGTTCCTGATCAGCGTCATCGCCCGCGACACGGTGGGCGTCCGCGTCCGGCGCTCCATTCGCCTGAGCGCCTCGCTGACGGTCGAGCCCCACTGGATGTCGCGCCAGATCCGTTCGATCTCGTCGCCGAGCCGGCCGAGTTCGGCGTTCGAGAGGCGTTTCAGACAGCCGACGACGGTGACGCCGGCCTCGTTGATGCTCGCCATCCGATCGAGGAAGTCGGGCATCTCCGCTTCGATCGCCCGCAGCCGCCGCTTCTGTACCTCGTGTGCGAGCGCGACCCCCGCGAGGACGAGGATCGTCGCTTGGACGATCGGCCCGTCGACCGCCTCGACCAGCCGCAACAGCGCCGTGGCCGGCGCCGCAGTCCCCGACAGCACCGCGCTGAAGGCCGCTCTGAACGCGTCACCGGCCGACAGCCAAATCACGAGCGCGCCGAGGGGCACCGTCAGGACCAGCGAGTACACCGGCTGTCGGAGCACGGTCTCGATCGGGTCCGCGAGGGTCTGCCGGAGCCACCCGATGCGGTCGTACACCGCCAGTCGCTCCCGGTTCGCCGCGTCCCGTTCCGCGTCGCTCCGACGCGACTGAACCGTCCCACCGTCTGTCGACGGCGCGTCGCCGACGGGTGCCGGCGCGCGTTCGGCTGTTCCGGCGGTGTCGCCGCGGCTCGCGTTCCGAGTCCCGCTTCCGGTCCCCGAAACCGGGCTGACGTGCTCGTCTCCGTGGGAGTCCTGATCCGGGACGACCAGGCTCTCGGTCATACTGTCGACGTAGACGACGAACCCGAACGTCAAAAGCGGAATCGCGACGTAGCTCACCAGCCGCACCAGCGTGAGCGTGTCCTGGATCACCAGCCCCACGACGACGAGGACGGTGATGAAAAACAGCGGCCCCGCGACGAGGACGGTGACGTACACCTCCGCGAACGTCGAGAGGAGTTCGAGGTACTGCCGCTGCTGTGACTCGGCTTCCTCTTGGAAGCGCTCGTACTGGTCGTGGAGGAACGCCGAGACGCTCTGTCCCGACGAGAGGACGCTCGCGAGGTTCTCGGTGAACTCCTCGAGGTTCTCACTCGGCGTCCGCTCGGCCGTCTCTTGGAGCGCCGTCAGGATGTCGGTCCCGAAGGCGTCTATGTCGCGGACGGCCACGTGCAGTTCGCGCGCGGCCTCCCCGTAGACGTCCTGGTTGTCTGAGAGCGTCCGCAGCACCGCCTGAAAGGGCATCCCCGAGCGGGAGAGCGCGTATACGAACGCGACTGTCCGCGGGAGCGTCGCGTCGATTTCGATCCCGCGGGCGCGGGCCCGCTGATCGAGGTAGGCCCAGCGCCCCCAGTACGCCCCGGCGGCGAGCGCCGTCCCGACCGTCGCACTGGAGACGAGCAACAGTCCGAACAGCTGAAACACGCCGAGGCTCGGCACGTTGACGATCGACGCGAGAAACGCCAGCGACCCCGGCAGGACCGCCCGGATCACCTCGGGGTCGACGGCGAGCGATCGGAGGACCGCCGCCCCGATGTACACGCCGTACACGCTTCCGACGATGCCGGCGACCGCGGCGATGAGGAGCGTCTGAGAGGCGAACACCCGGTAGCTCTCGCCGACGAACGCGGCCCGCATCCGCGATCGCTGCCGGCGTCGGCTCGGCGTCGACTCGCTGGCGTACCGACCGAACAGCGGCAGCGACACCCGGGAGACGAGCAGGCGAGCGCCGGGACTGACCGGGAAGAGCGCGACCGGAAGCGCCAACAGCGTGACGAGGACCAGCGGCGCGTACCCGAGCAGCAGATCAACCGTCGCCATCAGTCTCGACGCTCCAGTCTTCGGCGCCGTTGCCGCTTCGGCTCTCGCCTCGGTCCGTCTCGCGCCCGTCGTCCTCCGGGGCGCGCCCGTCGTCCCCCGGTCCGCGTACGTCGTCTCCCTGTCCGACCCCGTCGATGGGATCGCCGTCCGCCGCACCCACAGCGACCCCTTGGTCGGTGTCCTCCGAGTCGCGAGCCGTCGATCCGAGCCGTTCCATCACCCGGTCGGGGTTCGCGTAGTACTCGTTGACGAGCGCCGTGAACTTCCGGTAGTCGGTCGTGTCGAGATCGACGAGGATCCGAAGGAAGCGCTCTCTGCGTCGCATCTCCTGTTTGAGCTTCGTCCGGCTCCACCCTCGCTCGCGCTGGATCTCCTCGAGCAGGTTCGAGTCCGAGCGCTCGAACGTGTCGGAGTCTGGAATCCAGCGGAACGCCCGGGAGTAATCCAGTTCGCCGGTCCGCTGGTCGATCTCGCCGACCTCGCCGATCGTCTTCGAGCGGCGAACGCGCTCGCCCTCGACGCGCGTGAGCGTCTGGACGCAGAGCAGATCCAGCGACTGCACCATCGCCCGCGGCACGTTGATCGGCTCGTTCTCCAGTCGGTTGATCACCGTCTCGATGCTGTCCGCGTGCATCGTCGAGAACGTCGTGTGGCCGGTGTTCATCGCCTGGAACAGCGTCACGGCCTCGTTCCCGCGTACCTCGCCGACGATGATGAACTCCGGGCGATGCCGGAGCGCAGAGCGCAGCAGATCGTACATGTCGATGTCGGTTCCCTCGTGGAGGCGCTCTCGCGTCACCGAGGCGAGCCAGTTGTCGTGATACAGCGCCAGCTCGCGGGTGTCCTCGATCGTCAGGACCTTCGAGCGCGGCGGGATGAACATCGAGACCGCGTTCATCGAGGTGGTCTTCCCCGACGCCGTGCCGCCGGCGAAGATCAGGCTCTTGTTGTTCTCGATGCAGAGCCACAGGTACGCCATCTCCTCGACGGAGAACGTCCCGTATTTGACCAGATCGACCGGCGTGAACGGCTCCTCGGCGTACTTCCGAATGGTGAACGCCGACCCGCGGGGCGTCACTTCCTCGCCGAGGGCAAGCTCGACGCGCGAGCCGTCCGGTAGCGTCGTCCCCACGACGGGGTCGCCGACGCTCACGTGTCGACCGGACTCCTGTGCGAGGCGGATCACGAAGTCGTCGAGGGCGTCGGGACCGAACGCCACGTTCGTCTCCACGTCGGTGTAGTCGTCGTGGTACACGAAGATCGGGAGGTCGTAGCCGTCACAGGAGATGTCCTCGATGTGCGGGTCGTGCATCAGCGGGTCGATCCGACCGAACCCCCGGAAGTCGCGGAGGAGATAGTACAAGAGCGCGTGGAACGAACGGACCGGGACCTCGACGCCGTACTGTTCGAGCAGGGTCCGCAGTTCCCCGCGGAGCGTCTCCTCGGCGGTCGGCTCCCTGTCCGTCCGGTACAAGAGCGGATCGCGGATGTCGACGCGGATCCGATCGAGGAGCTCGATCTCGAACTCGTCGAGCTCGGGCTCGACGGCGTAGTAGTAGTGTTCGCTGTCCTCGTCGTCGTAGGTGATCACGACGTAGGCGTAGGGGGCGTTCACCCAGTAGCGGTCGACGACCTCCTCGCCCGCCGGCACGTCGAACCCCGCGAAGATCCCGTCGTCGGGGCGATAGGGGCGAACGTCGAGTGCGGGCCCGCGAAGGACCTCGCCGATGCGCTGCAGTTGCCGCCGGAGGTCGGCGAACGTGCCGGTGTCAGCGGCCGCTCCGTCCTCGGCGGGCGTAGTCTCGGCGTCGGTGCCAGCGGCTCCCGCTTCGCCGTCCGCCCCCGACTCGTGCTCCGACTGTGACTCCCCCATCTCTCGGTGGTCCAACCGCGTTACCGACCCTTTTGATCGGAGTGACTTATAGGACGTGGGCGGGGAAGCCGACGGGCGCGCACGCCGGGGGCGTCACTGGCGCTCGACGGTTAGGAGCACGCCGCCGAAGACGAAGAGGAAGACGACCCCGATCGGCAGCGGAACGCCGGGGAACCCCCGAGTCGCGAGCAGGTAGGTCGCCACCGCGAGCACGACGCCCGAGAGCGTCAACAGCCCGCCGAGCAGCCGAACCGGATCCACTGGGCCCCCCTCGAGCCGCTCCTCGTACCGGTAGTAGAGAACCGACACGACGACGGCGACCGCGAGGAGCGCGGCGCCGACCGTCCAGACCCGATAGGCCGCCTCGATCGTCTGTCCCGCCTGAAACGCGGTCGCCGAGAGCGGGTCCGAAACCGTGACGCGGCGGGCGAGCGGCACGCCGAACGCGTAGCGGACCTGCACGAACGGGAAGCGGACGAAAAGCACCGACCCGCCGGAGACCCCGGTCGAGTAGGTGACGTTCCAGGGGACGAACGCGGCCAGCCACGTCGAGACGACCGCGAGCGCGCCCGCGTGCTCCGCGCGTACCCAGACCATACGTTGGCAGCGTCGGCGGTTCTGTAAAAGCTACCGGAGCGAGCCGATCGCTCGGGGCCGAGCCGGTTCGGCTATTCGAGACCGAGGAGATCGAACGGGTAGCCGTTGCCGTTCTCCTCGGCGTGTTCGTAGACGATGTGCGCCGCCGCGACGTCCTGAATCGCGAGCCCAGTCGAGTCGAAGACGGTGAGCCCGTCGTCGGCGACGCGGCCCGGCTTCCCGCCGGTGACGATCTCTCCGATCGAACCGTAGACGTCGTCGTCGTCGAGCACGCCCTCGCTCCACGGGACGTTGATCTCGCCGGAGTGCGTCGTCTGCTCGTAGTCGTCGATGACGAGCTTCGCGTCGAGGAGGATCTCGTCGTCGAGCTCGTGTTTGCCCGCCGCGTCGGCACCGATCGCGTTGACGTGCGTGCGCTCTCCCACGTCCTCGCGGGCGACGATCGGCGACTCCACCGGCGTGACCGTCGAAAGGACGTCGCAGGCGGCCGCCTCCGCGATCGATCCGGCGCGGACGTCGAACTCGTCTCCGAAGGCGTCGATGAAGTCGGCCACCCGCTCCTCGTCGAGATCGGAGATCACGACCGTCTCGATGTCCCGCACTTGGGAGATCGCGCGCAGTTGCGTGTACGACTGGACGCCCGCCCCGACGATTCCCAGCGACGCCGCGTCGGGAACGGCGAGGTGGTCCGTCGCGACCGCGGCCGCCGCGCCGGTCCGGAGCATCGTCAGCTCCCGGCCGTCCATCACGGCGAGCGGCACTGCGGTCTCGGGGTCTGAGTAGATCATCGTCCCGAGCACGGTCGGCAGGTCGAACTTCTCGGGGTTGTCGGGGTGGACGTTCACCCATTTGACGCCCGCGGCGTCCCACTCGCCGGTGTCGAGGTACGCCGGCATCGAACGGAAATCGCCGTTGTACCGCGGCAGGTCCACGTAGGACTTCGGCGGCATCTGTGCGTCTCCGCGCTCGAACGCGCCGAAGGCCTCCTCGATCGCCGGAACCAGCTCCGACATCGAGGCGTTCTCGCGGACGTCCGCCCCGTTCAACAGCAGCGTGTCCATACCGATCGTTCCCGCGTTATCCACTTAATTCGCACCCTTTCTAAATCGAATCCCAAATCTAGTACTAGAATGGTATTTTGCTCTAACCCAACGGAGGTAAAGCGAACGACCCCTCGTTCCGAGTGTCGGATGCCCCGCGGTGATCGATCGAAACGACTACGCGGGGGATCCCTCGGGCGCGGGGAACGCGTCGACTTCGATCGCGAGAGAAAACGAGGCGTTCGGGGCGTCGGGCCCCGTTTCAACGGGCCCGCGACGTGCGGGCTAGCGGTTCGGTGGGTCCGAGCGCTTCGGCGCTTTCGGCGTCGGTCGGCGTGGTGGTGTGCAGTCGGCTCCTGACTTCACATCGCGCCGCCCATACCGCCCATGCCGCCCATGCCGCCCATGCCGCCGGCGCCGCCGGGCGCGCCGCCCTCGTCGCCGTCGCCGCTCGTGCTCAGTTCGTCGGCGGCGATGATGTCGTCGATCTTGAGGACGAGGTTCGCGGCCTCGGTCGCCGAGGAGAGCGCCTGCTCTTTGGCGTGCGCGGGCTCGACGATGCCGGCCTCGAAGGTGTCCTCGACGTCGCTGCTGAAGACGTTCAGGCCGGCGTGGACGTCGCCGTCCTCGTGGGCCTCGCGGATTTTGACGAGCATGTCGATCGAGTCGAGCCCGGCGTTCTCCGAGAGGACGCGCGGGACCAGTTCCACGGCGTCGGCGAACGCCTCGACGGCGAGCTGCTCGCGGCCGCCCACAGAGCCGGCGTAGCTGCGGAGCCGACGGGCGAGCTCGACCTCGATCGCGCCGCCGCCGGCGACCACGCGGCCGTCGGAGACGGTCGTGGCCACGACGTCGAGCGCGTCGGTGACGCCGCGTTCGATCTCGTCGACGACGTGGTCGGTCGAGCCGCGAAGCAGCAGCGTGACCCCGTGGGCCTCGTCGCCGAGCCCCTCGACGTAGAACAGCTCGTCGTCGCCGTCGCGACGGACCGAACCGCTGCCGAGATCGTCGGCGGTGAGGCTGTCGAGATCGGAGACGACGTTGCCGCCGACGACGTCGCGGAGGAACGCGATGTCGGACTTCTTCGTCCGGCGGACCGCGAGGATTCCCTCCTTCGCGAGGTAGTGCTGGGCGAGGTCGTCGATGCCCTTCTGGCAGAAGACGACGTCAGCGCCCGAGTCGACGATCTGCTGGACCTTGTCCTTGAGCTGTTTCTCCTCTTGATCGAGGAACTTCTGGAGCTGGTCGGGCGACTCGATGTTGACCTGCGTGTCGACGTCGGCCTCCTCGACCTCGATCGGCTCGTTGAGAAGCAGGATGTCCGCCTCGTCGAACGCCGTCGGCATATCGTCGTGGACGGGGTCCTTGTCGATGACGGCGCCGTTGAGCAGCTCGGACTCCGTGGTCGCGCGACCGGTCTGCGTCTCGACGTTGACGTTCGCGAGGTCGACGATGTAGGAGCCGTCGTCGGCTTCGACCGTCACGGCCTCGACGGTGTTGACGATGAGCTCGGCGAGCAACTCCTTGTTGAGCTCGGAGCTCTTGCCGGTCATCGACGTCTCGGCGACCTTCGTCAGGAGCGCCGTGTCGTCGGGCTCGACCGACTCGGAGATGTCGTCGACCGCCGAGCGGGCCTCCTGGCTCGCGAGGTGGAATCCCTTGATGATCGCCGTCGGGTGGATGTCCTGTTCGAGGAGGTCCTGGGCGTTCTTCAGGAGCTCGCCCGCGACCGCGACCGCCGTCGTGGTACCGTCGCCGGCCTCGTCCTCCTGGGTCTCGGCGACCTCGACGATCATCTCGGCCGTCGGGTTGTCGATGTCCATCTCTTTGAGGATCGTGACGCCGTCGTTCGTGATGGTCACGTCTCCCATCGAGTCGACGAGCATCTTGTCCATCCCTTTCGGGCCGAGTGTCGATCGTACGGCCTCCGCGACTGCGCGAGCGGCCTGAATGTTGTACTCCTGCGCGTCGCGGTCCTTGACGCGCTGGGCGTCATCGCCCATAATGATCATCGGCTGACCCTGCATTCGCTGACTCATAGACAACGTGTGATTGTTTGTGATTCTATATAAATCCTTCGCTATCGGCTCTCACTCCCTCTCCCGTCCAGATCGGCTGACACGGCATATATCGGCGAATCAGTCCTGTATGATGGTAATTGTGTGGTACTGTATCTCACCCGTCGCCGCGGGAACCGCGCTCCTCGATCGTCTTTTATAAGCGATGCGGATCGTCGGCCGACTCATACTGATTGTTCTCGTCTCTCACCGGTGAGCGGCGCCAACGGGGCGGACGCTCACCGGTACCACGTGAGAACAATCGGTATCAGCGCGAATCCGCTCGAGGGCTGGCTCGTTCCAGAGTCGAATTCGAATCGACGACGGGAACGGAGCCGTGCCGCAGTCGCTCCGAAAATCGAAACCGATTAAACGCCCCGATGCCGAAGTACGGGTGAGCCGAGGTAGCCTAGCCCGGCCAAGGCGGCAGATTCGAAATCTGCTGTCCATTCGGACACGTGAGTTCAAATCTCACCCTCGGCGCTTCTCTCCGATCAACCCCGCAGCGGCGCGCCTGTCGCGCCGTGGTACGCGTTGATCGGAGTGGCCGACTGCCGAGATTTGAACCCGACGAGTTGCAGCCCGCGCAGCGAACGGAGTGAGCAAGCTGGACCGTCTCGGCTCGGTTCAAATCTCACCCTCGGCGCTTCTCTCTGATCAACCCTCCAGCGGCGCGCTCTTCGCGCCGTGGTACGCGTTGATCGAGGCTGTGCGACTTCTGAGAGTTGCACCCGGCGAGTCGCACCCGCGCAGCGAACGGAACGAGCGAGCGGGACCGCCTCGACACTGCGGGTCGACGCCGTGTCTCGGTTTCACTTTCACTCCGCTAGGCTGACTTACATACCCCTTCGGGTCGACGTCGGAGTATGCACGCGACAGCACTCGAAAAGCCGGCGGCGGACCGCGGCAGCGAAACGCGGCGGATCGACGTCACGGACGTCGAAACCGCTCGGGTCGCCGAATACGCGGCGCACCGGTCGACCACGGGCGATGTCCGGTTCGAGCGCCGCGGCGGGTGGACGTACCTCGTCGAGGACCGCTGAGGCCGCTTCACTCGGCAGCGGCGGGGCGAACGATTTCCGTGACCCGTGCCGCTCAGCGACGCGCGTGGCCACTCGTCGGTGCGGTCCGGAAGACCCGACGACTGTCCGACTCAGTCGTCCGCCAGCGTGGCGTCTTCGGGCCCGAGTTCGCCGTCGTTCCTCGAGGCGGCGTCGGCGGCGAGGAGCCGATCGAGCGCCTCGACCATCGCGTCGACGCTGCAGCGCGTGATGTCCGAATCCGAGGTCGCGACCGTGACCGAGCGGTCGCCCTTCGACATCTCCACCTCGACGGTGACGACGGCGTCGGTGCCGCCGGTGATGGCGTCGACGTGGTAGGAGTCCAGTTGCGCGTTGGCCTCGGAGCCGAGCGCGGCGCGGACGGCCTCGACCGCGGCGTCGACGGGGCCGCTGCCGGTGCCGGAGGCGACGCGCTCTTCGCCGCCGACGCGGAGTCGAACCGACGCGGTCGGCGTGCCGCCGCCGGACGCGGCGGTGAGGCCGACAAGCTCGACGTACCGATCGCGCTCGCGCCCTTGGACGTCTTCGGCGATCGCCAGGAGGTCGGCGTCGGTGACGCGCTTGTCGCGGTCGCCGAGGCGCTTCACGCGCTCGACGACGTCGGCGAGTTCGTCTTCGGTCACCTCGACGTCGTGTTCCTCCAAGGCGGCGCGGACGCCGGCGCGGCCGGCGTGCTTACCGAGGACGAGCCGCCGTTCCCGACCGACGAGCTCCGGCGGGTACGGCTCGTACATCGTGTCGTCCTTTAGCGTGCCGTCGGTGTGAATGCCGCTCTCGTGCGTGAACGCGTTCTCGCCGACGACCGCCTTGTTCGGCGGCAGCGGAACGCCCGTCGCGTGGGAGACCTGCTGTGCGAGGTCGTACACCTGCTCGAGGTCCAGCGTCTCGACCCCGTAGCCGTGCGCTAAGGCGATGGCGACCTCCTCGAGTGCGACGTTGCCGGCGCGCTCGCCGATGCCGTTGATCGTGCCGTGGACGAGGTCCGCGCCCGCCGCGAGGCTGGCCCAGACGTTCGTCATTCCCAGCCCGAGGTCGTCGTGCGTGTGCGTCGACACCGGTCCGAGCTCGGCGAGCCGCGAGACGTACTCGTAGGCCGTCTCCGGCGTCGCGTGCCCGACCGTGTCGGCGAAGCACGAGCGGTCCGCGCCCGCGTCGAGCGCCTCGCGCATCAGCCGCTCGAGGAAGTCGAGATCGGCGCGGGAGCCGTCCTCTCCGATGACCTCGACCCAGAGGCCGTGGTCCTTCGCGTAAGCGACGAGCTCGGCGGTCTTTTCGACCACCTCGTCGTGGGTGGTCCCGACCTTCCGCTCGATGTGCTTGTCGCTGGCGGGCACGACGATCGTGACGCCGTCGACGTCGCAGGCGAGCGCGAGGTCGATGTCGTTCTGGACGCCGCGGGCGAAACTCGTCACTGTCGCGTCGAGGTCGAGCGCGGTCACCTGTCGGATGGTCTCGCGCTCGCCCTCGCCGGTGCAGGCGCTTCCCGCCTCGATGAACTCGACGTTCGCTCGATCCAGCGAGCGGGCGATGTCCGCCTTCTCGTCGGGCGTGAGCGAGACACCTGGGGCCTGCTCGCCGTCGCGCAGCGTCGTATCTAGAAGCTGTACGGAGTCGTCAGAATCCACGGTGGATGCAAGGGGTAAGTTGGGGTTACCCCCGAATAAATCGACCACGAGTCATGTGCTCACACGGACTGTGGTCGCGCAGCTATATAAATTGACGCTTCTCGACGAGCCGTGCCGGTTCGACGCGTCTGCCGGTCTCGGGCGCGCGCGGCCCTCACTCGACGATCCGGACGGAATCGCCGATCTCGACGTCCGCGGCCGCCCCGGCGGGGAGTTCAACGACCGTGTCGGCGGTGGCGGCACCGATCCCGCGCCACGCGCGGAGTCGCTTCTTCGCGACGACCTCGCCGTCGACGAGCCAGAGCGCGTCGAGATCGAAGGGGACGAAGACCATGTGGAGGTCGCGCTCGCCGGGCTCGTCGAAGCGAAACACCATCGCGTAGCCCTCCGGGATCGACCGCCGAAACATCAGTCCCCGAGCCTTCGAGAGGAACGTCTCTACGACCTCGACGTCGTCTGCGAGCGTCTCTCGCTGGCCGTCTCGGTGGTGGTCGACTCGCACAGGTGGGCCCTCTCCGTGCGGGCGGATAAATCGACCGGCTGCCCGCGGTATGTCTGTCGCGCTGCGACTCGCTGACGCGGTCACCTCGACGTGGCACCGGCGGATTCAATTCGCTGCGGGCCGTCGCCTCGCGTGTGCGCGAGACACCCGATGGAACGCCGGTCGGCGTCGACGACCCCTACGAGCACGCCGGCGTCTGCGATCACCTCACCGACGACGGCCGCTGTCGGTTCGCGCTGGAGGGCGCCGGCCGCGACCCCGCGTTCGCGGCCGCCCGGCGCGCGGATGAGTACGAGTGCGTCGCGGCCGACGAGGCCCACGAATTCCGCGACTGTCCGCACTACCGCTCGACCACCGACGGCCGCGAGTGCGTCCGCTGCGGGCTCGAAGCCGTCCGGATCGCACACGAGGACTCGCGCTCGCTCCTCGAAGAACACCACCTCTCGTACGGGAGCGCCGGGGGCGGTTCCCCGTCTACCGGCGCTGGGAGCGACACCGACGCCGACGACGGGACCGACGAGCCGAGCCACGAGATCACCGTCGCGCTCTGCCGCTGGTGTCACGCGAAGATCCACCGCTCGTTCGCCCGCATCGACGACGACGCCGAACCCGACCCCGAGGCGTTCGCCGCCCGCGAGGAGCGCCGGTCGAAAGAACAGGTGGAACTCGGTTTTTCAACGGCCCGGGAGCGCCGCGAGTCGAACTCCGAGTGATGCGAATCGAGCACTGGATGACGCGGACCGGCCCCCGAGCACCGGCCGTCCCGATACCACGCAGACCGATCGCCCACAGACCGGGCGCTTTTTGCCTCTCTTCGCTGTAAGAGTCTGCAACTGATGGCTCGCATCGTCGTCATCGACAACCACGGCCAGTTCACCCACCTCGAGCGGCGGGCGCTCCGCGACCTCGGCGTCGACGTCGAGATCCTCGACAACGAGACGCCCGCGTCGGACATCGACGCCGACGGGATCGTGCTCTCGGGTGGACCGGATATGGACCGCATCGGCAACTGCCCCGACTACCTCGACCTCGACATGCCGGTCTTCGGCATCTGCCTCGGGATGCAGATCCTCGCCGCCGAGCTCGGCGGGACGGTCGGCTCCGGCGACTACGGCGGCTACGCCGACGTCGACGTCGAGATCCTCGACTCTGACGATCCGCTCGTCGGCTCGCTCGCGCCCGAGACGCGCGTCTGGGCGAGCCACGCCGACGAAGTGAAAGACGTGCCGGACGGCTTCACGCGGACGGCGACCTCCGACGTCTGTGACGTCGAGGCGATGAGCGATCCCGACCGGGGGCTCTACGGCGTGCAGTGGCACCCGGAGGTCGCTCACACCGAACGCGGCGAGGAAGTGTTCGAGAACTTCGTGGCGATCTGCGAGTGATGCTGATCGTTCTCGCGATGTGCCGGTGATCGCCACCACCCGGGTGGGCGATCGCCGGGACGAGCCGAGAACAGTCGGCATGAGTCTGTCGCCGCAGTCGGACGCTCCGAGCGTCCGGGCGTCCGGCGCCACACCGAGCTCCGATCGGACGTTTGAAGCATCTGACCGGGGTTCACACGAATTGACCCCCACGCGACTGCGACGCTCCCTCCACCACCGATGACCGCGACACAAAGCGACCTCGCAGGGCTCTCCCGGTACATCTTCCGCGCGCCGAGCTGGTACGCCAGCCTCTCGTTCGCGCTCCTCCTCGCGGCTCTCGCCGGCATCGCCGCTTTCGACTCCGGCGCGTACGCGCGGACGTGGCGGGGGCTGTTCTTCCTCGGCCGCGACGCGTGGGAGGGGATCTTCTTCATCGGCGTCCCGACGGTCGTCGCCGCCGCCGGGACCACGTGGCTGGACCGGCGCGTCGGCGGCAGGCTCACGCGCAACCGATCGTCGCTGCTCGCGCTCGTCTCCGAGACCATCCTCGTGACGATCGTCACGCTCGCCGCGATCGTCTCCGTGTTCACCGGGCTCGGCCAGCGGTTCGTCTTCGACGCGCTCGTCATCGGCCTCGCCTCGATCTTCGCCTTCCGGCTCCTCGTCGTGATGGCGGTCTCGGGATCGTCGGTGCTCGTCGCGTCGATCCCCGCCGGCCTCCAGACCGCGGCGGCGGCGGTCCTGCTCTTCGTCTACGGCGGCACGCTTCGCTTTCTCTCGGTCGGCGGCCCCCTCCTCGACGCGTACCTCACGGAGTACCTCTCGCGCACGGAGAGCGCGCCGGCGGAGCTGTCCGCGATCACCGCCGAGCACTTCCTCCTTCTCGCGCTCACCTGCGGGCTCTACGCGCTGGCGGTCTACGCCTTCGTCGTCGCCGTCGACCGACCGTGGCAGCGGAGCCTCGGCGTCTCCCTCCTAGATTTCCTCCGCGGGTTCGTCGGCCACGTCGCCGAGGGCTCCCGCGAACTCGAGGAGTTCTTCCAACAGCTCGGCGAGGAGGCGATCGTCCCCGTGTCGGTGCTCTCGTTCCGGACCGGCCCGGGGGCCGAGAAAGCTCGGTTCGTCCTGCCGATGATCCACCCGGGCCCGATGGGCGAGATCGGCGGCGGCAACTTCCCCGAGCGCGTCGCCGCCGACTGCTCGGGGCTCGTGTTCCCGCCGCACGCCACCGCCGGCCACGACTTCAACCTCGTCACCGAGCGCGAGGTCGACACGATCCTCGACGCCGCCCGGACGGCGGCCTCGAAGGTCGAGTACGGCCGCGACGCGACGCGGAGCGTCCGGGCCCGATCGGGCGAGGCGTCGATGCTCGGGCAGGCGTTCGGCGACGACGCGCTCCTGATCTCGACGTACGCGCCCGGCTACGCCGACGACGTCGAGTTCGGCGTCGGGCTCTCGGCGGCCACAGAGGCCCGCACGAGCGGCCTCGACGACGTCGTCCTCGTCGACGCGCACAACTCCAACGACGGGCTCTCCGGCCCGGATCTGGGGCACGTCACGCCCGGCTCCAAGCGCGCGTTCGATATGATCAGCGCGGCGGGAATCACGGGCGAGCGACTTTCTGCGGCCGATCAGGGCGACCTCGAACTCGGCGTCGCCTGGGACGAGACGCCGTGGACGCCAACCGACGGAATCGGACCGCTGGGCGTTCGCGTCGCCGTCACCGCCGTCGACGGACAGGAGACCGCCTACGTCCTCGTCGACGGGAACAATATGGAACCGGGGCTCCGCGACGAGCTCGTCGACGCGCTCGTCGGTAGCGGGGCTCCGTCGGAGTCCCGGGAAGCCGGCGCAGCCGACGACGGCACCGTCGACTCGGCCGAGGTGATGACCACCGACACCCACATCGTCAACACCGTCGAAGCGGACAATCAGGTCGGCGCGGCGATCGACTGGGGCGACCTCCGGACGCTCGTCTGCGACCTCCTCGCGGAGGCCCGCGCGGACCTCGAGCCCGTCGAGGCGGGCGTCGCGGTCGAGCGCACCGAGGTGACGGTCTTCGGTAACGACCGCACGGAGACGCTCGCCAGCCACGCGAACGCGGTCGTCGCGATGGGCGGGGCGTTCGCGGTCTCGGTCATCCTCGCCGCGGTGGCGGTGAGCGTCCTGATCTTCCTGTTCGCGTGAGCTCGGTATTCTGTTCGCGTGAGCGTCCTGCACGTCGCTTCCTCGGTCTGAGCGGCCGCTGATCGAGTGAGCGTGAGATAGAGCGGAGCGCGCCGTCCCGGCCCTTACGCCGAGTCCGACTCGAACAGTTCGTCGACGGCGTCGCCGGCCGCGCGCGCGGCCTCGTCGGCGACCGTTTCTGCGGTGTCGCCGGTCTCCTCGTCGCCGTCCGGCGCGTTGACGTACACGTCCACGTCGAGGACGCCGTCCTCGAACGTGACGGTCACGTCGAAGTCGGTCAGCTCCGACTGCTTGTAGTGGGCGAGAATCACGCCCTCTGCGGCCTCGGCGGCCGTCTGGACGACCTCTTCGTCGGTCGGCATCGGCTTATGCGCCGCCGGCGCCGCCCGGGCCCATCGGTCCGCCGGCGCCGCCGGGACCGCCGGCACCGCCCTGCAGCATCTGCTGGAGCTCCTGCTGGAGGCTCTCGAACTGCTCTTCGACGCGCTCTTCCTGCTTTTTGAGCTGTTCGGTGCGGATCTCGAGGCTGTCGACCTTCTCCGAGAGCTCCTCGTGGGCGTCGTCGTAGTCCGTCTCGACGAGCAGCTCGCCGATCTCGCGGTACATCGTCGTCTCCTCGTCGATGTCGCCGAGGGCGTCGAGCGCCGTCTTCGACTCGTTGAGCGTCGTTTCGGCCTGTTCCTTCTGGGCCGCCACCTTCTGTGCGGTCTCCTGAAGGTCCTGCAGTTCTTCGAGTTTCTCCTGCGCTTCCGGCGGCAGATTACCCTGCATACCCGGTGCGACGTGATGCGGACTGAAAAAGGCCCGTATTCCCACCCGGTCGTCGCTACGGCTCTCCGGCGGCGGGCCGATCCGTCCGATCGCTCGCGTCGGCGGCCACGTCCTCGGCGACGGCGACGAGCCGCATCCACGTGTTCAACCCCGCGCGAAACGCCACGAGGTCCGCGGCCGCGACGTCGACGCGGACGACGCGGCCGTCGCGCTCGACGCCGGCGCGGGACCGCTCGTCGACGATCTCGTCGACCTCGACGCGGACGCTCTCGGCGACGACTCGCGCGCGCCGCTCGTCGGCGTACTCGAAGTCGATTGCGGCCTCGTGATCGGCCCCGTCTGCGGAGGCCTCTCGGCTCGCCATCGAAGAAGAACCTTATTCGACCGGGACGTTCTTGACGTCCGGCGCGCGCTCTTTCAGCAGAACGCGGTGACCGCAGTACGGACAGCGGACGCCGCCGTATTCGTCCAGTTCGACGTCGCGCTTGCATCGGGAACACTTGTAGCTCATTGAGTAGTGTGTCGGTGTGAGGCGTGTTGGGTCTTTCGTGTATCCTGTCGCGTCACGTCGCGAGCGGCGCTCACTCTTCGCCGTCGCCGGAGAGCGCGGCGCGGATGGAGCGGCGGACCTGCTTGCCGCCGGGGGTCTGCGGTCGGTAGCTCCCGCCGGTGAAGACCTCGCCGGTCTCCTCGTTCTTCCAGATCCCGGGTTCGAGACGGGTGACACTATCCTCGTCGACGGTCGCGTTGCGCATCTCCGCTTCGATCTCCTTCACGCGTCGGCGGGCGACCCGCCCGTATCGCGCACCGAAGCGACCGGCGCTGCCGGTCGTTCGCGCCTTGTTCTCGGCCATAGTATCGCGGTGTACCCCCGGCGTCGGGATAAACCCTGCGAGATGCGGTCGGTGGGCGGCGCCTCGAGGCGGTGGCCGGATCGAGGCGATACCTCCCGCGGCGCCCGTTACGAGACGGTTTCGAGCAGGTAGTCGAACGCGCCGGACCCCACGTGAAAGTGCGCGTAGGTCCCGAGCGTCCGGTACTCGCGGAGGCCGTCGTTCGCGCCGTCGACCCCCGCGCCGCGGACCATCTCGAAGGCGTACCGCGCGTCGGTCGCGGCCGTCGCCGAGGAGTAGTGGAACTCGTGTCCCCGGCGCGTCTCGCCGGCGGGCGCGATGAGGCAGTCCTCGCGCGCGCGGACGCCGACGTGGTCCAGCGCGACCGGACTGTCGGTCATCCGCGTCTCCACCGGGAGGACGCCGGCCATCCCGTGCTCGGTCCCGTCGCGCGTCGTCAGCGACTCGCCGAGGGCCATCAGCCCGCCGCACTCTCCGAGGACCGGCAGTCCCTCCGCCGCGAGCGTGGCCAGTTCGCCGAGCGTCGCCGACGCCGCGAGCGCCTCCGCGTGCCGCTCGGGGTAGCCGCCGGGGAGGTAGACGACGTCGCAGTCGGGGACGGGATCCCCGGCAACCGGCGAGAACGGTTCGACGGCCCCGCGGGCGGCCAGCCGATCGCGCGTGCTCGGGTAGACGAATCGAAAGGCGTCGTCGGCCGCGACCGCGACGCGGACGCCCGTCTCGTCGGCGGCACGGAGTGACGGCGCGGTGTCGAGACCGGGCCGGCGCGCGATGTCGAGAAGGGTCTCGGTCTCGATGTGCCGCGCCGCGGAATCGAGCGCGTCGTCGGCGACGGGCGACTCGTCGCCGAAGTGGAGTCCGAGGTGACGGTCCGGGATCTCAAGCCCGTCGAGCGGCGGCGTCCGACCGACGTACCGCAGTCCCTGGACGGCGTCGCGGATGCCGCGCTCGTGGCGGCCGCCGTGCGCACGGGCGGCCAAGAGCCCGACGACGTCGACGTCGTGGCCGGCGCGCTCGGCGTACTGCTGGAAGCCGAGCGCCGTGGCGGCGACGCTCTCCATCCCGGCGGTGGCGTCGACGACGAGGACGACGGGCAGATCGAGCGCGTCCGCGACGGCGGCGGTGCTGACGTCGCCGTCGTAGAGGCCCATCATCCCCTCGACGACGCAGACGTCGCCGTCGCCGGCGCCGCGGGCGTAGGCGCGACGGAGCCCGAGTTCGCCGCCCAGCCACGGGTCGAGCGTCCGCGAGGGGCGGCCGACCGCGGCGGCGTGGTGGCTCGGATCGATGAAGTCCGGTCCGGCCTTCGCGGCGACGGGGGTCTCCCCCGCCCGTTCGAGCGCGCGGCAGACGGCGAGCGTCGCGACGGTCTTGCCCACGCCCGATGCCGTCCCCGCGAGCACGACTCCGGGGAGGTCTGAGGGGACCGCGTCGGTCGTCATCGGGACTGTGTGGGGTGCGCAATCGGTTAAATGATTCCGTCCCGGTCGCCGTCGGGTTCACCGGTCGGGTTCGCCATCCGCCACCCGACTCACCCTCGCGCGTTCATCGGTCACGACGCCGTATTCGGCGTCTTCGACCGTGGCTGGTACGGTATCGCCGCCGCCGTACCGCGAGTCGAGCGCCGCGAGCAGCGCGTCCCGAACGCAGGCGCGGGCGGCCGACCCGACGGCGGTGGCGCTCCCCGAGAACGCCGCCGCCTCGCCGGCGGGGTCGCAACCGACGAGGACGGCGTCGGAGGTCGTCCCCGGGAACCCGGTCCGCGCGAGCAGCGTGGCCGCCTTCGCCTCCGCGGCGACGGCGACGAGGTTCGCGAGCGCGCCCGGCGCGAGCGAGCGGGCCGTCCCGACGACGACGTTGACGGTCCCGGTTCGGGGGCGTTCGTCCGCGTCGGAGCTCCTCGCGGTCGGGGGTCGATCCGTTCCCCGCTCGTCCGGGACCGGCAGCGCCGCCGGATTGCTCACGCCCGCCGTCACGACGGCCTCCACGTCCCCGAGTCGCGCGCGGCGGGCGTGCCGCATCGAGACGCCGGTGAGAAGCGCCGGCGAAGCGTCGGGGGGCGACCCGACCGCGCCGGGGTCCGACGCGATCGCGTCGGTATCTGACGCGGACGCGTCGGGAACGGGGAACCCGGCTGCCCGGCGGCGACGGTTCACGTACGCGGTCACGTCGGTGTCGTCCCACCCCTCCGGCACTGAGAGGATGTAGGCCGCGTCCGACCGGGACTCCCCGCCGTCGTGGCCCGTCGAGAGCCACCGCGTCCCCGGGCGGGAGAGCCGACAGACTTCCTCTCGGACGGTCGCCGCGAACACGCGGGACGAGTTCGCGCCGGCGCGCAGCGCCGTGCCCTCGTCGCCGTCGCTCATCGGTCCAGCAGGGCGGCGAGCAGCCGGTCGTTCTCGTGCGGTCGGCGCACCGCCACGCGCACGTGCGAGTCGAGCCGCGAGAAGGTCCGCGCGTCGCGGATCTCGACGCCCGCCGCGCGGGCGTCCCGGCGGATCGAATCGACGGACCGCTCCGGTCCGACGTCGAGAAGTAGGAACGGCGCGTCCGAGGGCGCGACGTCGAACTCGGCGGCGAGCGCCTCGCGCATCCGGGCGCGCTCGGTCGCGACCCGCTCGCGCGTGCGCTCGACGAACTCGGTTCTGCCGAGGCAGTACGTGCCGACGGCGGCGGCGGGCGTCGAGAGCCCCCACGCCGGCCGGGCCGCGCGGAGTCGGTCGCCGAGGTCGCCGGTCGCGACGGCGAAGCCCGCGCGGACTCCGGGCAGGCCGAACATCTTCGTCAGCGAGCGGGCGACGATCGCTCCCGACTCGCCCGCGAGGCTCGGCGCGTCGGTGAAGTCCAGAAACGCCTCGTCGACGACGAGCGCCGTTCCGGCGTCGCGACACTCGGCCAGAAACGACCGGAGCGCGTCCGGATCGGCGAGGTCGCCGGTCGGGTTGTTCGGTGTGCAGACGACGGCGGCGGCGCACTCGCTCGGGTCCGAACCGAGGAGGGAATCGTGGGCGACGCCGACCGGACTGCCGCCCTGCAGTCGGACCTCGCGGGCGTACTCGCCGAAGCTCGGTTCGGGGACGAGCACGCGGTCCCCGGGCGCGACCGTGACGCCGAAGGCGAGACGGAGCGCCGCGAGGCCGCCGGCGGTCGGCACGACGGCCGCGGGGTCGCAGTCGACGTACGCGGCGGCCGCCGCGCGGAAGTCCGCGAAGTCGTCGGCGTACCGGGTCGAGTCCGCGAGAGCCGCCTCGTAGACGCCGGCGACGCCCTCGGGCCGAACCGGGTTCGTGTTCGCGCTGAAGTCGACGAGGTCCGGGTCGCCGCTGCCGCCGTGCGGGACCCGCTCGACCGCCCCGACGCTGTCAGGGTCCATTCGGACCCTCCCGGTCGGCGCCGGTCTCGTGACGGTCGCCGTTCAACCGTTCGAGCACCGCGAGCGTCGCGTCGGCGACCGCCCCGAGCCGACCGGCGTCGTCGGCGAGGTGGAGCGCGCCGCCCATCGCCGCGCCCTCCTTGCCGACTCCGTCGGCGTAGGCCGTCAGGGGGCCGGCGTCGTCGGCGTCGAAGCCGGGGTCGGAGACGGCGAGGTCGAGACCGAGCGCGTCGGCGGCCTCGCCGAGCCGCGGTACGTCGGCGGCGAGATACGACGTCGTCGCGAGCGTCGCGCGCTCGGGAACGCCGGCGTGGCGGACGAGCGCGGCGGCAGCGAGCAGCTGTGTCCCGCCGCCGAGGACCACCTCGGTCCCGGACTCGAGCGCGCCGGCGGTCAGTCCGGCGGCGACGGCCAACACCGGATCGCCGACGAACCGCGCGGTGCGCTCGGGCGTGTGTGCGCCCGAGCCGGGTTCGATGTCTGAGGACTCCAACGCCGCCTCGACGACGCGCTCTTTCAGGTCGAGCGGGTTCTCCGGGAGCGAGGACGACGTCGAGCCGACGACGTCCTCGCCGAGCGCGCGGAGGACCGCCATCGCCGTGGTCGTCCCGCCGGGGATCGTCTCGCCGACGACGATCCGCTCGTCCGGCAACGCGCGTCCGAGGTTCCTCGCGGCGGCGAACGCGCCGGGGGCCGTCGGGACGGGGTCGCGCTCGCGGATGTCGCGACCGGGGCGCGCGCCCACGGCGATCGCCGGCGCGCCGGTCGGCTTCGAGAGGCCGCCGTCGACGACGGTCACGTCGAAGCCGAGGAGCTCTCGGACCGCGCGCGTCACGACCGCGGGCGTCGGACAGCCCGTCGGGCTCACGGGCGTCACGGGCGCGCGGACGGTCCGCCCGTACGTCAGAATCTCCGCGTCGGCGCTCGGCGTGTGGACGAGCAGCTCGCGCGAGGCGCCCGCGGCGCTGATGCCGTCGATCTCGGCCGTGCGGGTCGTCCCCGCGACGAGGATCACTCGCACAGCGCCTCCGCGAGTTCCCTGTCTCCGGGTCGGTTCACGTTGACCGCGAGGCGGGCGTCGTACGTCAACGCCACGGTGTCATCGTCGCCGGCGACGACGTTCAGCCCGGTCGGGGCGACCGGTCGCCCCCCGTGCTCGAAGGCGGTGTCGACGGACGCACCGAGGCGACGCTTCAGCGCGACGGGGACGCAGACGGTCAGCGACGGCGCCGAGGCGTCGGTTTCGGATTCCCTCTTCGCCCGCTCGACGGCGTCGTCGACGTGCACCGATGCGAGCAGCGGGAGATCGGCCGGCACGGTGAGCGCCGGCCGGCCGACCTCCTCGAGCGCCGCCTGCAGATCGGACACGTAGCCGTCGCCGGGGGTCTCGACCACCGAGGTCGAGAGCCGGCGCGCCCGCTCGGCCGTCGCGGGCGCGTGCGGCGAGACGACGGCGTGGACCGCGTCGATCTCTCCGGTCGCCGCAGCCCGGCTCCCCCGCACCGCAGCGATGACGCGGTCGAGCATCGCTTCGCCGCCGACCTCGACGAGCGGCTTTTCGCGCCCGGTCGGCGCCGGTCCGCGGTCACCGTCGTCGCTGTCGTCGCCCGCCCGGCGTCCGTCGCCGCGAAGCCGCGTGCCGCGGCCGCCGCACATCACCAGAGCGTCCACGCGATCACCCCCGCGTGAACGGCCGCGACGCGCCCCAGTTCGTTCGCCGCGCCGAGGACGTCACCGTTGATCCCGCCGAGCGCGCCCGTCGCCCAGCGCCCGAGCAGCCACGCGGCGGCGACGGCCGCGAGGAGGGGCGCGAGCGCGACTCCGACCCTCACGCCGGCGACGGGGGCGAGCGCGACGACCGGGAGGACCGCGACGGCGACGGGAACGAGATCGGCTGGCGTCGACTGATCGGTTAGCGCGGATCCGAGCCCCTCGTGCGCCGCCTCGCGCGTGCAGACGAGCAGGGCGATGCCGGCCTTCGCGCCGACTTCCGCGGCGACCGCGAGGACGAACGCAGCGCGGTGGGCCATCCCCGCGAGCGCGAGCGCGCCGAGGCCGAGGGTCGCGATCGCGAGCGCCACCGCAAGCGCGCCCCCGACGCCGATCTGCGAATCTTTGAGGACCTCGCGCCGGCGGGCGGCGTCGGCGGCGCCGTGAACCGCGGCTGCGTCGCCGAGATCCGCCAGTCCGTCGGCGTGCGTGACGCCGGTGAGGAGCGCGAGCACCGCGAGGTACAGCGCGGCCGCGCTCGGGGCGGGGATCGGGAGCACGAGCGGCACCGCGGCGAGCGCGCCGACGGCGTAGCCGACGAGCGGGATCGATTCCGGCGCGCGCCGGAACGCCTCCCACGACGCCTCGCTCCCTCCAACGGGCAGGCGAGTGAGGAACGCCAGCGCGCCGCGGAGCGCGCTCGGGAGCTCGCGCGCGCGGCGTAGTCGGCTCACAGCCACGCGACCACCCCCGCGAGGACCACCGCGAGCGCGCCGGCGCGCCGCGTCAGTCGCACGGCGTTGGAGCCCGCGTCGACGTCGGGGAGCGATGCCGCCGTCGCCCGCGTCCGCGACGCCCCCGTTGGATCGAGGTCGTACGCGCCCGGCTTGCGTAATCGAGCGCGGAGCAGCGCCGCCATCGTCGCCATCGGCCACCCGGAGTTCGGCGACGACGGGCGGCGGGCGAGCGATCGGACGCGGCGCCGGAACGGGAGCGTCGGCGCCCCTCCGACGACGGCCAGCAGCAGCGCGGTGAGCCGTGCCGGCAGCCACATCACGGCGTCGTCGAGCCGGGCGGGCGCCCACCCGATCGGCTTCGATCGGTACCCGAGCATCGAATCGAGGGTGTTGACCGCCTTGACCCACGCCGCCGCGCCGGCCGCGAGCGGGAGGGCGAGCGCGGGGTCGACGACGACGGCGCCGACGACGGCGAAGGCGAAAAGCGGGGCGACGAGCCCGTCGGCGAGGTTCTCCGCGAGGCTCTCGACGGCCGCAGAGCGCACGTGCGCGGCGTCCAGCGCCGAGGCGTCGCGCCCGGCGAGCGTGCGGAGGTCGCGCCGCGCCGCGTCGAGGTCGGCGTCGCTCGCGCGGATCACCGCGCGCGCCTCGCCGAGCAGGAGCCGCAGGCTCGTCGTCGAGAAGAGGACACCGGCGGCGACGACCGAGCCGACCGCTGGACCGATCCGCGCGCCCGCGGCGACGGCGGCGGCCGCGACGCCGGCGAACCCCAGCGGGAGGACGAACGCGACGAGGAGCCCTCTGGCTCGCGGGCGCGAGCGATCGACCGAGCGGCGTTCGATCCCCCCGACGACGCGCCCGAAGAGCGCGACCGGATGGATCCGCCCCGGCGGTTCCCCGGCGACGGCGTCGAGGCCGGCCGCGAGAGCGACCGCGGCGGCCGCCGTCAGGGGCATAGCGACCCGCCCTCCCCCCCGAGCGTCCCGTCGCGGAGCTGTGCGGTGAGCGATTCGAGAGGGGTCTCGGTCACGTCGAGGAACCGCCCGCCGAGCGTCGCGATTCCACCGTCCGTCGCGGGGTCGTCGCCGACGTGGGCGAGGGCGTCGACCGCGACGCCCAGTTCCTCGGCGACCGCCTCGAAGGCCCGCGCGTGGGGCTTTCGCCAGCCACAGCCCACGCTCGTCACCACGGCGTCGAACGCCCCCGGTTCGATCTCGGCGCGGCGCAGTGCGCGCGCGGCCAGCCCCGGAATCGAACAGTTCGAGAGGATACCGACCGGACCGCGCGCCGCGGCGGCGGCGACGGCGTCCGACGCACTTTCGCGGGGGTCGACCACGGGGTCGAAGGCGGCCGCGACGGCGCTGTGCACGGTGCTCGGCGCGGCGGCGACGCCACGGGACCGGAGCGCGGCCGACACGTGTTCGGGGAGCGGCACCTCGGCGCCGTCGGGCACGTCGACGTGCCACTCGGCGTAGGCGTCGCCCCAGTCCGCGGGAACGGCGACCTCGCGCTCGCGGAGGGCTCTGGCGACGGCTGCGGCGGGGTCCGCCGGCGGCTCCACCTCGAGGAGCGTTCCGAAGAGATCGAACGTCACTGCCCAATCGGTTACTGCCACTACGTTTGCGTCGGTGAAAGTGAACTTGACTGTGTCGGATACTGCGATTCGCGAGTGACGGCCGCAGTGTCGATCGGGTACTCCGTGGACGGTGGCCGGTGTCGGACGCGCCAGATGACGTCTGTCTGACGCGTGGGAAGATTGATATACTCGGTTGCGTATGTTGCACTCGATGAGTAAGATCACGTTCCGCGCCGACGACGACCTCGTCGCGCGGTTGGAGGCGCTCGAGACCTCCAAGAGCGAGGCGATGCGCGAGGCGCTTCGCGGCTACCTCGACGGCGCGGAGCGTGACGGCGACACGAGCGGCGGTCAGCGGTCCGAGGCGGACCGTGGTGCGGACGCCGCGACCGAAAGCTCGGAGACGGACACCGTCGACGGGGTCATACGCGAACGCGTCGACGCGCTGGTCGCCGACCGACTCGACGAACTCCTCGGAGAGGGCGCCGCCGACCGACCGCGCCCGCGCGGCGCCCGAGACCTGAACGTCAACGTCACCGTCGACGGCGTGCGTGCGGATCACACTGACGATCCCGAGGAGGCGCGGACCCCGCCCGAGTCGGATCGTAAGACACGCGTTGATCCCGGCTCGGCGACGACCGGCTCGCAGGCCTGTGAGAAGTGCGGCGAACGCGTCGACGACGAGCACGTGTACTGCCCGAACTGCGGCGAGAAGGCGTCTCACCGTGTGTTCTGTGAGTGCGGTGACGAGCTCAGATCCGACTGGGCGTTCTGTCCGGGCTGCGGCCGTCGGACGTCAGCGGCTGACGTACTAGAACGCCCGTAAACGTCACCGAATCGGTTGTAAACGCCGGTTCTGCCCGGAGTGTCTTACAAACGGCGTTACATTTATAAGGTATGCCTCTGTTGGTAACTTCCGCGTAAGACGGTCGTCTTACAGCGTCGGTGGGGGCAAGGGGAGAGACCCGCTGTCTCCCGGTTCCGGCGGTGTAAGACATTCGCACGGTACGTGCGCGCCGTCTTACCGGGGGAATATACCAATGGAGCGTGTGACACTACGAATTCCGAAGCAGCAGATCGAGGAGGTCGAACAGATGGTCGAAACGGGGGAGTTCCCGAATCGATCTGAGGCGATCCGCTCGGCTGTGCGCGAGATGATCAACGAACAGCAGGACGGGCGCGACCGGCGCGACTCGGCCGCGAAACACTGGGCCAAGGTGTAAGACGATGCAGGACATTGTCAGAGAGGCCATGAAGCGCGACGAGGAAGAGCGCGACGCCACCACCGGGGCCGAGGAGGACGACGAGTTCGGGAGCCCCCGAATCGTCATCGTCGGGGCCGGCGGCGCCGGCAACAACACCGTCAACCGCCTCTACAACATCGGTGTCGACGGCGCGGAGACGGTGGCGATCAACACCGACAAACAGCACCTGAAGATGATCGAGGCGGACACGAAGATCCTCGTCGGCAAGTCCCTCACGCAGGGGCTCGGAGCCGGCGGTGACCCCTCGATGGGCGCGCGGGCCACCGAGATGGCTCAGGGGACGATCAAGGAGGTCCTCGGCGAGGCCGACCTCGTCTTCGTCACCGCGGGGATGGGCGGCGGGACTGGCACCGGCGCCGCGCCGGTCGTCTCGAAGATCGCCAAAGAGCAGGGCGCGATCGTCGTCGGGATGGTCTCGACGCCGTTCAACGTCGAGCGGGCCCGGACGGTCAAAGCCGAGGAGGGGCTCGAAAAGCTCCGCAACGAGGCCGACTCGATCATCGTCCTCGACAACAACCGGCTGCTCGATTACGTCCCGAACCTCCCGATCGGCAAGGCGTTCTCGGTGATGGACCAGATCATCGCCGAGACCGTCAAGGGGATCTCCGAGACCATCACCCAGCCCTCGCTCATCAATCTGGACTACGCGGACATGTCCACGATTATGGACCAGGGCGGCGTCGCGGTGATGCTCGTCGGCGAGACCCAGGACAAGAACAAGACCCAAGAGGTCGTCAACGACGCGATGAACCACCCGCTTCTCGACGTGGACTACCGCGGGGCCTCCGGCGGCCTCGTCCACATCACGGGCGGCCCGGACCTCACGCTGAAGGAGGCGGAGGGGATCGCGAACAACATCACAGAGCGACTGGAAGCGCGCGCGAACGTCATCTGGGGCGCACGCATTCAGGACGAGTACAAGGGGAAAGTTCGCGTTATGGCGATTATGACGGGCGTCCAGTCCGCACAGGTGCTCGGCCCGTCGACGCAGAAGCAGGCCGACCGATCCCGACAGAGTCTCGAGTCTTCGGAGTTCGATGCCAGCGAAAACGTTGAGGTGGCCCAGAGCAACGCCGGATCCAACGGATCGAAAGCGACCGGCGGCTCTTGGCAGTCCGACGGCGGAAAGAACCAGCGCGAAACGAAGAACGGACTCGACGTCATCCGGTAGACGTCGATATCGCCCGGCCGAACGCGTCGGCCGGGACGCGCCGATAGACCACCGGCGCGCGTTGTCTCCAGTTTTCGCGTTCCGTCCGGATCCGATTTTTCCTGCGCTCGGTCCCGCGAGCGACGCGCGTCTGACGAGTCAGACCGCTTGCAGCGACGACAGCAGCCGGCACTTCCGACAGACCTCACGCGTCGTCTTCGACCCACAGCGCTCGCACTCCCGCATCTCGGCCGTCGAGTCGCCGCGGTAGCGCTCGACCGCCATCGACGCCATCTCCTCGTAGCCGGACATAATCGAGTGACGGGTCCCGGGGTGGCCCTCCTCCAGTTTCAAGAGTAGCTCTTGGATCTCGCCGCGGAACGCCTCCGAGGCGTGCGGACACTCCGTGATGTGCGCCGGGAGCTCTCGCAGGTGGGCGTACAGCGCCACTTCCTTCTCGGGCACGTCGCGGAGCGGCTTCGCCCGCGGCACGAAGTGCTCGGAGTCGGTGCGCTCGTCGAACGGCCCGAGGCTGGCGTCGAAGTGCTTGGCCATCTGCCCGACGTCGCCCTCGAAGACGTTCATCAGCGCCGTCTGCGCCTCGTCGTCGAGGTTGTGACCGGTCAAGAGCAGGTCGGCGTCGAACTCCTCGGCGTAGGTCTCCAGCAGGTCCCGCCGGAAGACACCGCAGTACGCACAGGGGGCCATCCCCTCGGGATCGTCCTCGACGACGTCGTCCATTCGGACGTCGAACTCCTCCTCGTAGGTGACGAGTTCGTGACGCAGCTCCAACTCCGCGGCGAGTTCCACGCAGGCGTCGACGCTCTCGTCGCGGTACCCCTCGATCCCCTCGTGGATCGTCAGCGCGATGATCTCGATGCGGGGGTCACGGCCGAACGTCTCATCGAGGATCTGTGCGAGCACGACGCTGTCCTTCCCGCCGGAGAGCCCGAGCACCCACCGCTCGGGGTCGTCGGGCGAGGCGTCCTTCGGCACGAGCCCGTCCGATCGGATCCGCCGACGGACCCGCTTTTCGACTGATGCACGGAAGTGGTCCTCACAGAGGTGTGCACCGGAGTAGCCGGCGTGCATCACGGCGTCGCTGCCGCATTTGTCGCACTCCATCGAGTCACCGTTGGCGACGCTGCAGGATACGGGTTTCGCCTGACGATGCGGCCGCCGCGGCCGCCCGAATCGGAACGCGTGACGAGGGAGAGGGGGATGGGGGGGGAGGCACCCCGGGGCTGCGTTGCCCCGGATGGTCACCGAGAGGGTGACCGATCGATCGACACCCCCGAGGTGCCAGCGACACCTAGGGAGACCGTACTCAAAATTCCTCCGAAAACCCTGTACGGGGGCGACTTCAGCGCACACTCGTCCCGGACGCCCTCGCGACCGGCGTCGAAACGCATTCGTTCGTCGCGCTCGGAGGTCGCGTATGCAACGCGCGAGTGCGCTCGACCGGATCGAATCCGTTCTCGACCGCGTGGAGGCGGGTCCGCTCCCGGTCCCCGTCCGCGAGGTCTGGGTGTACGGCGACGTCGCGCTCGGCCTCGATCCGATCGAACGCCTGAACGTCTACGTGACGAAGGACCTGCTGCTCCGGGGGGACGCCGAGGCCGCGGCCGCGTTCGAGGCCGCCCAC
This sequence comes from Halobellus sp. GM3, assembly GCF_052545375.1. NCBI lineage: Archaea > Methanobacteriati > Methanobacteriota > Halobacteria > Halobacteriales > Haloferacaceae > Halobellus > Halobellus sp. GM3. Next base: position 445,833 of record NZ_JBQWLT010000001.1, read on the forward strand.
GGCGTGAAGGGCGTCGGACAGACGGTCTCCGCGGAGTGGGCCGAGGCCCACCCCGAGCGCGTTCGGGCGAACGCGAGCGGCCACGCCGCGCCGGAGCGGTGTCTCGCGGCCGACCTCCTGTCGGACGACGAGCCGGTTCACCTTGAAGTGTGTAACGCTCCCTTCGAGGACAACGTGAGACAACGGCTGAAGGGCGCGCTCGCACGTGACGCCTACGAGCAGATTCTGGACCCGCGCGGGGTCTGCCTCTACGCCGACGGACAGCGCTCGCCCTCGGCGCTCGAGAAGCTCCGCGAGGGCGACCTCGTCTTCCCGACGCTGTCGGAGTCGCTGGCGATGCTCGGCGCCGACGAGGCGACCGCCCGGGAGGCGGCAGAAGCGATCAGCGACCACCGGGCGTCGCAGTCGGGGCGGACGGTTCGCGGCGACGTGGTCTGACGCGGCCGGCCGTTTGCGGTGACGTCGTCTGAGGCGAGCGGGAAGCGAAACCGCACGGCTACGTGCCGTCGCCCACGCGGCCGACGACGACGTCGAAGGGCACCACCTCGGAGCGGCGGTAGGTCCCCGCCCGCATCGCCTCGATCACCGCTCGGCCCATCTCGCGCCACTCGCGACGGAGGGCGTCGTACTCCCGTTCGGACAGCGTCCGCCGCAGTTCCCGCTCGTGATCGCCGAGCGCCGCGCCGCTGGCCTTCCGGGCGGCCGCCGTCAGCGCCGTCTCGGAGTACGGGGATTCGACCACCTTCCGGTGGTAGTAGCGTCGCGTCTCCACGTCGTCGAGACCCGCCTTGCGGAACAGCGATTCCAGCCGGTCGCCCATCGCGACGTCGGTTTCGACGCCCGCGATGTACGCCTCGCGGACGCTCCGTTCCAGTTCGACTTCCGCGGTGACCGTCGAGTCGACGCCGACGTCGGCGTTGTCGGGCTCGATGGCGGCCACGCGGTCCGTCGAGAGGCAAGCGAACGCCGAGAGCGCGGACACCGGATCCGGGAGGTTGACCAAGAGCGCCTGGCAGACGACGAGGTCGAAGCTGTCGTCGGCAAAGGGCGGCCGCGTCGCGTCGCCGGCGACGACGTCGAGTCCGGTCTCCTCGCGGGCGACCGCGAGGAGGTCGGTATCGGCGTCGAGGCAGACGACCTGCCCCGGCGACTCCTCGTCGAGGACGCGGGCGAGTTCGCCCGTTCCGGCCCCGGCGTCGAGGATCCGTCGGCGATCTGAAAGCGAGAGCGGGTCGAGCGCCTCCCGGGACCGCTCCCACATCCCCTCGCGCGTCCGACGCAGGTACTCCGGCGAGAACTTCCGCACGTCGCGGGCTACCGCCGGCGCGGTGAAAAGCGGGTCGGTTGCGCGTCGCGGTCAGCGCCGTTCGCGCTGTCGCAGCCACCGCCGGATCCCCGCCCCGACCGTTACACCGACGAGCGCTGTGAGACCAGTCCCCACGCCGAACCCGGGTATTTCGTTCGCCGTCGACGGCCGCTCCGAACCGGCGGTGTCTGCTCCGCCCGTCGTCTCCGTCGGTCCTGTCGACTCAGTCGTCATCGTCCGGTTCGAGACCGACTCCGACGGCTCTTCCGTGACCGATTCGTCGGGTTCCGCTGCCAACTCGACGAAGACGCCGGTATGATCGGACGGCCACAGTTCGGTGCCGTCGGCCGTGGTGAACGTTTCGACGCCCAGACGACGCGAGTCGGTTCCCGTCAGCTCCCGCCCCCGCACGAGAACGTGATCGATCCGTCGCGTCAGCCCGTTCTCCTCGGACGAGCGGAACGAACTCGGGCGACAGCACGTCCCGCCGATCTCACTGCCGACGGCGTCCGACAGCGACTCTGTCAGGATGCCGTACGCATTCTCGCGACCGGTCTCGCTCTCGTCGGAGGTTCCCGTCCGGTCCGGGCCGCCGTTGAGGTCCCCGAGCAGGACGACCGGTTCGGAGACCGCCGCGAGCGCCTCGGAGAGTTCCGTCGCCTGCGCCGTTCTGACCGACTCGAGACCCGCTTCGAGGTGCGTGTTCACGACAGTGACCGCCCCGTCCCCGACTCGCAGCGTCGCTCGCGCGTATCCCCGTTCGATCTCGACGGACCGCCCGGGTCCGATCGGGAGCGACAGCGCCTCGTCGTAGCCCGCGGTCTGCGTCTCGGCGACTTCCAGTTCGCCGTCCTCGCGGACCAGGATCGCGTCTCGATCGGTGAGACGGACGTCGACCGGGTCGCCGTCGACGCGAGCCGGAAACTCCAGATCGGCGTTCGTCGCGACCGCTTCCGGGGTGTAGGGCGCGTCCCTGGCGTCGAGCGCCTCCCGGAGCGCGGCGAGGAAGTCGACTACGACCTCCCCGGCGTCGGGTTTCTCGGGATCGCCCCCCGATCGAGGCCCGCGGCGGACGATCGCAGCCTCCTGTACGCCGACGACCGCCGGCCGCACCGCCGCGAGCGCGTCCGCGACGGCCGCCATTCGCGCCCGCGGCCGCCCCGCTCGAACGTCGTCGTACAGGGCTCCGACGCGTTCGGGAATCGGCGCGTCGGTGTCCGAGCGTGCGACCGAGAGGAGGTCCGCTCCCAGTCCCAGGTTCTGCGTCGCGACGGTCAGCCCGTCGGCGACGACATCGGGCGGTTCGGCGTCGGCGGTCCCGTCGTCGCCGTTCGCCGCGACCGTCCCTGCACCGCTATGGAGGAGTGACGCACCGGCGAGCGCGCGGCCGCCCGTCCGGAACAGTCGCCGCCGAGAGATCGAGGTCTCGTCCACGGTTACGGGGGTTGGGGACCGTATCTGATGAACCTTCGGTGGTCGGCGTCGACGGCCCCGTGGCGCTCGACGGAGATCGCGATCAGATCACTCCTCGCGGAGTTCCCGGACGCGCTGGATGTTCCAAGCGAAGCCCTTGCCGTCCTCGTTCGGGGTCTCCAAGACGAGCGGCACGCCGTCGATCGCCGCGTGGTTGACGAACGCGCGCATCCCCGCTTCGCCGATCAGTCCCTCGCCGACGTGGGCGTGTTCGTCCTTGTTGGTCCCACACTCGTGTTTCGAGTCGTTGAGGTGGACGCAGGCGAGCCTCTCGAGGCCGACCGCGGCGTCGAGTTCCTCGATGGTCTCATCGACGCCCGCGGCGGTCGAGAGATCATAGCCCGCGGCGAAGGCGTGTGCGGTGTCGAGACAGATCTCGAGGTCCTGTTCGCTCTCCTCGAGGACGTATCCCAGATGCTCGAACTCGCCGCCCATCTTCGTACCCGACCCCGCGTCGGACTCGACGAGGACGGTCACGCCGTCGGGGACGTCGAGTTCGTCGAGCGCCGAGACCGCGTTGTCGAGTCCCTGTTTCTCGCCCGCGCCGGTGTGTGCGCCCAAGTGGACGTTCACGTACGGGATGTCGAGCAGCGCGGCGGCCTCGACCTCCCGTTGCATCGAATCGATCGACTTCTCGCGGAGGTCGTCTTTGGGCGTACACAGGTTCACGAGATACGACGAGTGGATGACCCACGGCCCGACGTCGTTCTCGGCCGTCTGGTCGCGGAACGCCGCGGCGTCGTCACCGTCGATGTTCGGGTTCTGCCAGACCTGCGGTGAGTGGGTGAAGATCTGTCCGCAGTTGCCGCCGTCCTCCAGTTGTCGGTCCACCGCGTTCGCGACGCCGCCGGCGATAGACTCGTGTGCGCCAACTCGCATACGCGACCGTGATTCCCCGGGAGTAAAGCCACTTCGGAGTCCGACGGTCCGCGAGCGGTCGCTGTCTGCGGGCCGTCGTCTGCGGTCTGGACCGATCGTCGAACGGCGATCGGGACGGTCGACGGACGGCACTCAGGATCGATCGGGTCGGCGCCGGACCCACTCGTCGTCGGCGTACTTCTCGTCGGCGCGCTCGCGCGCGCGCTCAAGTTCGTCGTCCGTCCACCCGCCGCCGTCGGCGTCGGCCCACTCGGTGAGCGTCGATTCGACCGCGGCGACCATCTCCGACCGAGAGACGTCAGCCAGTTCGTCGACACCGACGACGCGCTCTGTGAACTGTTCGGGGTCGACGTCGTGGCCGGCGAAGGCGGCGAGGTGTTCGGCCGCCCGAACCGAGTAGGTGAGCGAGCCGTGCTGGATGACGGACTCGCGGCGGCGGTACTGCGCGTTGCCGCTGATCTTCCGCCCCGCCGCGACGATGTCGTGGGCGGGGTGCAGCTCGCGGAGGTAACACGCGGGTCGCCAGATCTCAGACACCGGCTCGGAGACGTAGTCGGCGTCGATGCCGAGACGGGCGAACGCCTCGAGAATCGGCTCACAGAGCAGGTGATACGCCTCCAGTAGATCGCCCGGCAGCTCGGATTTCGGCGCGACGATCGAGTAGGAGACGTCGCCGTCGACGTCGTGGTAGATGCCGCCGCCGCCGGTCTGTCTCCGGGTGACAGAAATTCCGCGGTCCGCACAGTGCTCCCAGTCGACGGTTTCGGGGTCCTGACCGTACCCGAGCGAGAGCGTGCTCGGTTGCCAGCGGTACACCCTGACGGTTCTGGGTCCGCCGGCAGCGGCGGTTTCCCCGGCGATCTCGTCGAGCGCCATCTGCATCGGTCCGTCGCGCGCCTCCTCGGCGATGAAGCGCCACTCCCGGTCGGCGAGCGGCCCTGCCGTCTCGTCGGTCATACCGGAGGCTACGGCTGACGTGGGAAAGCGGTTTCGTCGTCGGCGTACGGGATCTATTTGATATAGCTAAATACGGTATATTTGGTGGTCGGGCAGACTCGCGGTCCTTTTACGCGTCGCTACCCACCGGTCGGTATGGTGCGGAACGTCGCCGGCGTGATGGCCGAACTCGAACCCGAGGACTTCTATCTCCTCTCCGGCGTCGAGCAGGGGATGCGCTTCTCAGAGTGGGTGAACCGGGGGAAGCTCCCGTCGCTCTCGAATCTCACCCCGGAGGAGGTCGAGTACCGGCTCGACCGGTGTGCGACCCGGGAGCTGATCGAACGGAAGACGATCCAGTACGAGGGGTACACCCTGACCGCCGAAGGCTACGACGCGCTCGCACTTCGGGCGTTCTCCGAACGCGATACGATCGAGGGCGTCGGCGCGCCGCTCGGCGTCGGTAAGGAGAGCGATGTCCTCGAAGTACAATCGTACCGGCCGCTGGCCCTGAAGTTTCACCGCGAGGGGTACACCAACTTCCGCGAGGTGATGCGCGAACGCGATTACACCTCCGAACACCGGCACGTCTCGTGGCTCTACACCGCCCGAAAGGCCGCAGAACGGGAGTACGACGCGCTCGAATCGCTCTTTCCGTCGGTCTCGGTTCCGCGCCCGATCGACCAGAACCGCCACGCGATCGTGATGGCGAAACTCGACGGCGTCGAACTGGACCGGGCGACGCTCCCGGCCGAACAGGTCACGGGTGTGTTCGATTTGATCCTTCGGGAGATGGCCACCGCCTACGAGGCCGGCTACGTCCACGCGGACATGAGCGAGTACAACGTCGCCGTCAGCGAGTCCGGGGTGACGATATTCGATTGGCCGCAGGCCGTCCCGACGGACCACGACAACGCGCGCGAACTGCTCGACCGCGACGTCGCGAACCTCCGCTCGTATTTTGAGCGGAAATACCCCGGACAGGTCCCCGAACTCGACCTCGAGTCGGTAGTCGACAGCGTCGCCGCAAACGAGTTCGAGTCCGTTCGCGACCACGTCGTGTCATCGACTCACGACTGAAGTCGTAAGCTTCCTCCTCGCAAGGCCGTGAGCCCCGCGCTCTTTTGACGGCTGCTCTTTCGATACTCGCGGGAGTGTGCAGTACCGTACCGGTGAGCCCGTCGTGAGTGATTCTTCAGCGGTCAATAAACTTCATTCTGCAATATCAAACCGGATGTCTACGGTTACGCGTTCCCCGCTCAGAGCGTGTGCGCTGTGGCGAATCGAGCACCACCTCAACTGCCCGGGACGCATTCTCACTCGGGCGTGCGCGTCGTATGACGCGGGCGTTACGTTCATACGCGATGACGCCTAACCTCGAGGTACGGAATGAGGCGGGATTACTTCGAGTTGGATGTTGAAAATATCGAGTGGGTCGAGGACGGCGGCGACCCGAGAAAGCCCTTGGTCCGGATCGATTTCCACGGTCCGGACGGGGCCCTGAAAGCGCGACTCTCCGATCCGACCGGGTCGTTTCTCGATGCGAGCGAGACCGACGTCGCGTTCAGACTGCAGGATTCACTCGAGGAGCCGGACGCCGCCGGCGTCGTCAGCGTCACGAACCGGATCACCGGGGACTTCGTGCTCGAACTCAACGAATCCGCCGCCGACGTCCTCACGTTCATCCGGGCCGCCCGCGAGTACGGCCGCACCGCTGCGGATTCGGGGGACGGCCGCTATCGCGTCGAGGTACGTATCGACGGCGAGGAGGCGGTGGTCTACGAGAAGCAGACCTTCCTCGTCTACGACGCCGACGGGAACCTCCTGCGCTCTCACAGCCTGATCCCCTCGGGCGTCGAACTCTGAGCGGATCTCGCCGACGGTTCCTCGCAGCCCCGGTCTGCAAACGGTCTGCTCCGTTTGCCCCGCTCGGCGTACGGAGCGCACCACGACAGACCGATTCGGCAGCAATTTAACCGGGCCGTCGTAACGGATCCTATCGTGGAGAACGTCACCGACCGGACGAGCAACCCGTTCGATATGCGCCCGCCGTGTGAGCGCTTCGTCCCGGGATACGGCGACGCTAACGCGGATTTTCACGTTATCGGCGACCACCCCGGGGTTCACGGCGGCCTCGACACCGGCGTTCCCTTCACGAACGACGCGGGACATCGGTTGCAGCGCGCACTCGCCGACGCCGGTCTCCTCGACTCGGTCGGCGACTGCCCCGATACCGGGAGCACGTTCTTCTCGTATATTCACCTGTGTGATCCATCCGACGACGACCCGCAGCAGTCCGCATACGACGATCTGGAACGCTTCTTCGACGCCGAACTCCGGGCTATCGCCGCGCACGTGCTCCTTCCGGTGGGGGAGCGAGCAACCGCGCACGTCCTCGAGACCTACACCGCACAGGCGTGGAAAGTCGAGGTCGACATGGAGGCGCTGCACGCGACGGAGATCCGCGGTAGTGGATTCCTCGTCTACCCGATCAGAGATCCCAGCGAGTGGGACGAAACACACCGCGACAGACTCGTGACGGCGCTCACGTCGCTTCAGTCGACGGACTTCCGCCGGGAGGCCGACCTCGGCCGATTCGGCCCGGACGGCGAGTCGTATCTGGTCCGGTGACTGATCGTCGCCGGGGTACCTTCGGGTTCGTTCGAGACGAATTCGAGGTGTCCAGCGATATCTCGATGCGTCACATCCGTTTCTGAAATGATCGTCAAATCACCCAAATAATACCACATTCGTCTATATATCTACGAGAGTTTGGATGGTATTGACACCACCAAATCGTTTTTCAATACAAACACCGACTATTGCTTTGGCGCGCGTGGTTGAACCACCCGGCGCGTCACAAACGGACCTGCGAGGCTGGTGCTCTTCGCAGTGGCTTGGTCAGTCAGGGGTCGGTCGGTTCGGCCCCATTTTCCGTTCGCACCACGTCGAATCCCGCGGCGATCGTCCGTCACGTTCTCAGGAGGACACGCCCCACGTCGACGAGAAACAGTATCGTCGCCGCGAGGGGGAGCACGACGACGAGCGCGAGCACGGCGCCGAACGGCGCCGCAGCGACCGTACCGAGTCCGAGGGAGACGAGCGGAGCGACCCCGCCGGCGAGGTACAGATACGCCGTTCCCCGACCGAATGAAGCGATTATTCCGCCGAAGGCGAGCGCGAGGACGACCGCGCCGACCGGGAAGAGAAGCGACGCGGGCGCGTCGACCGCGGCGGTCTGCACCACGTACGCTCCCGGTGAAACGAGCTCTGAGGTCGCTGTCAGCGTCGGTATCGGGTCGGTCGCGACGGCCTCTCGGAGGTGTGACAGCGCCGCGGTGTTCGCACGGAGGTACGCCGACAACCCGGCGAGATAGACGGCCCCGGCGACGAGGACGCCGACCCAACCGTACCAGAGCGGGCGACGTCGCCCGCGAACAGCGCTCCCCGACCCGGTGTGGCGGTCTCCCGACGACGCTCCCGCGGTCCCATTCGCTCCGGCCGCCGTCTTCCTTCGATCGTCTCGTTCACCCGCGCGCTCCGCGTCGTCGCTGTCGTCCCGCCCCGCGTCGCTGCGACCGATACCGTCTCCGCCGGCGTCGTCTGCGGTCGCTTGCGACGGCTCCATCGTCGGCAGACCCCCGAGGCGTCGCCGGACGTAGGTCGCGTGACCCATCCGATCGTAGGCGGCCCGTTCGCGCTCGTCCGCGAGCACTTCGTGGGCCTTCTTGAGGGTCTTGAACTGCGCGTTCGCCCGCGCGTCGTCGTTCACGTCCGGGTGATACGTCCGGACCTTCTCGCGCCACGCGCGGTTGATCTCGTCCGTCGAGGCGTCCTCGGACACCGCCAGCAGATCGTAGAAATCCTCCATCCCCTGCTCGCGCGGTTTGCCACCGACGGAATTGAATGTACCGACCGTCGGGGGCCGGCCGACGGCGCGCTCTCGCAGTCGCGACCGCGACACCGAGGCCGATGGCAATTCTCATAGTCGTAGGTCCGATTCCTCGTGTATGGACGTGACCCGCATTCCGCTCGGGAGCACCGTCTTCGAGGGGGAGAACAACGCCTATCTCGTCGACGGAACCGTCACGACGCTGATCGACGTCGGGGGTTCGATGCCGAGCATCCGGTCGAATCTCCTCGACGGTCTCGCCGACGCGGACGTCGCACTCGAGGACGTTGACCGTATTCTGCTGACTCACTGGCACGCCGACCACAGCGGTCTCGCCGGCGAACTGCAGGCGGAGACTGGCGCGACGGTCTTCGCACACGAGGCAGACGTGCCGCTCATCGCCCGAGATGACGACGCGGTGGCCGAACTGGAGGACCTCAGGATTCGGCGTTTCGAGCAGTGGGGCATCCCCGAGGCGAAACTGGAGGAACTGCTCGAGTTCCGGGACGGATTCGAGACGGTGGGAGGCGAACCGGCCGCGGTCGACCCGCTCTCGGACGGCGACCGAGTCGCCGCCGGCGACGGCGAGCTCACCGTTCATCACCTGCCGGGACACGCCGCGGGCCTCGTCGCCTTCGCGTTCGAGACGACCGACGGCGGAGCGAACGCGGGCGATGTGGACGGCGTCAACGCGGACGAGGTCCCGAACGGCAGCACCGAGGCGTTCGTCGGGGACGCGATCCTCCCGCAGTACACGCCGAACGTCGGCGGCGCGGATCTGCGCGTCGACCGCCCCCTCGAACAGTACATCGACAGCCTCGACCGACTCATCGAGTGTGATCTCGACTGGGCGTGGCCGGGACACCGCGACCCTATCGAGGACCCCTCCGAACGAGCCCGCGTTATTCGCTCTCACCACGTCGAGCGGACGCGCCGCGTCGTCGAGGCGCTCAGAGAGCACGGCCCGGGCGACGCGTGGACGGTCAGCGCTCACCTCTTCGGCGAACTCGAATCGATCCACATCCTCCACGGCCCCGGCGAGGCGTACGCGCATCTTGACCACCTCGAACGCGCGGGCGTCGTCGAGCGCGACGACTGGACGTATCGACTCGTCGACGCCGACCCGGACGTGTCGGCCCTGTTCTGAATACGAAATACTGAAACGCCGTCGCCGGAAAGGAGACCGTATGGAACTGCGGGTCATCGACAAGACGGACGAGGAACTCCGCATCGAGGTCGCCGGCGAGGATCACACCTTTATGAACGTGATCAAGGGCGCGCTCTTGGAGACAGACGGCGTCGCCGCCGCCACCTACGACGTGAACCCCGAGCAGTCGGGCGGTCAGACCGAGCCGATCCTCTCGATCAAGACGGAGGCCGGCGTCGACCCGCTCGACGCGCTCGGCGACGCCTCGCGGAACGTACAGGAGACGGTGGAGAACTTCTCGGCCGCGTTCGAGTCGGCACGGTAGTCCCGTCGGCGTTGACCGCGACAGCCGACGGCGCGCCCTCGCTCTCGACGCTACAGTCGGACGGGGATACCGCGCTCGTCGAGGTACTGTTTGGTCTCCTGGATACTGTACTCGCCGAAGTGGAAGATCGAGGCCGCGAGCCCGGCGTCCGCTCCCGCTTCGGTGAACACGTCGTACATGTCCTCGGGACCGCCGCAACCGGAGGAGGCGATCACCGGCGTCGAGACGGTATCGCAGACGGCCTTCGTCAGCGGGATGTCGTACCCCTCTTTCGTCCCGTCGGCGTCGATGGAGTTGACGAACAGCTCTCCGGCGCCGCGGGACTCGGCCTCCCGCGCCCACTCGACGACGTCGATTCCGGTCCCCTCGCGGCCGCCCTTGACCGTGCACTCGAACCAGCAGGACTCGCCGTCGACGTCGACGTAGTGCTCTCCCTGCTCGTCGAACCGCCGTTTGGCGTCCACGGAGATGACGATGCACTGCGCGCCGAAGGAGCGGGCCCCCTCGCTGATCAGGTCGGGGTTCGAGAGCGCCGCCGTGTTGATCGAGACCTTGTCGGCCCCCGCTCGGAGCGTCTCTTTGATGTCCTCGCGCGTCCTGATGCCACCGCCGACGGTCAGCGGAATGAACACCTCGTCGGCGACGCGGGAGACCGTATCGAGCATCGTCTCGCGGCCCGCCGCCGAGGCGGTGATGTCGAGGAAGACGAACTCGTCCGCGCCGGCCTCGTTGTACAGTTTCGCCATCTCTACGGGGTCACCGGTGTACTGCAGGTCCTCGAAGTTGACGCCGGTGTAGACGGCGGGGTTCCCGTCGTCGTCGAGGTCGACGTCGATGCAGGGGATGATCCGCTTTGTGAGCATTTGTTGTCTGTGTGTTTGCGGATCGGCCGCTTGACGGTTTCGGCTACGGCAGAGGCGGGCGGCAGTCGGCGATGACCGGAGACGGACTGTCTCCGACACGGACGTTTATAGGCGATGACGGGACCAGTCGCCGCGTGTACTGACAGCGGCCGCGACGCACGCGCGGGTGTGCGACACAGGGCGTCGCGGGACCGGAGCGTCGCGGGGGCCGTGACATTGGCCCGCCGTAGGCTCTCGGATCGGTGTGTCGCCTGTTCGCCACACGGGATCCGCTCGCGGAGCGCTCAGTCCCGTCCGCGCGAGAAACATTCGGGAGCGTTTTAGTAGTCGGCCGCCGACGTCCGCGTATGAGCGACCACGACGACCACGGTTCGGACGAACACGGCAGCGATCTGGTGAGCACGCGAGTCACGTCGCCGATGCAGGAATTCGGGATGGGTCGAGTGACGACGGGGCTACTGATCCTCGCCGTCGGCCTCGCGGTCGTCTTCGGTGTCCCGCTGCTTCTGGCCTAGCGGGGTCTCGCAACGGTCGATACGCGGTCGAACCGGCCGCTCACCGCGCCCGTCGATCTGATCCGCTCAGTCGAGCTCCGCTTCGAGCACGTCCCGCAGCGACGCGATCGACTCGACGTCGACCGCGAGGTTCTCTCCGCCGACCGACAGCGACAGCGTGCCGTCGGCCGTGGCGTCACCGAGCGTCCGAACCGGTGCGACGCCGTCGAAGGCCGCCTCGACCGCGTCGGGGTCGGTCGTCTCGACGACGGCGCGGCCGGGCGTCTCCTCGAAGAGGGCGACGAGGTCGTCGACGGCGACGTCCGCGCCGGCGTCGGCCGTGACCATCTCCGCGAGCGCGACCGCGAGACCGCCGTTGCTCACGTCGTGGACCGCGAGGGTCGAGTCGGCGTCAGCGACGTCAGCGAGCGTCGCGACGACGTCGGCCGCGTTCTCCGGGAGCGTCGGGAACCGATCCGAGCCGCCCGTCTGTGCGAGTAGCTCCGAGCCGCCGAGCGCGTCGCTTCCGGACCCGACGAGGAGGACGGTCCCCTCACCGTCGAACGCGGCCGGCGGGGCCTCGTACCCGTCCTTCGCGCCGACCATCGCGAGCGTCGGCGTCGGCGGGATCGGCCCGGAGACCGAGTCGTTGTACAGCGAGACGTTACCGCCGACGACCGGGACCGAGAGGTCCCGGCACATGTCCGCGAGGCCGTCGACGATCGCTTTGAAGCCGCCGTAGACGTCGGGCTTCTCGGGGTTACCACCGTTCAGGCAGTCCACCGCGGCGAGCGGCGTCGCGCCCTTCGCGGCGAGGTTCGTCGCGTTCTCCAGTGCGACGGCGCGAGCGCCGTCGTAAGGCGCGCAGTCGGTCCACGCGGGGACCGCGCCCGCGGAGAGCGCGAGCCCGGTCCCGGCCTCGCGGATCGCGAGCAGCGCCGCGTCGTCGCCGGGGCGGAGCGCCGTTCGGACGCCGACCTCGTGATCGTACTGGCGGTAGACCCACCGCTTCGACGCGGTGTTAGGAGCGCCGACGACCGCCTCGAACGCCGCTCGGAGGTCGGGGTCGGGCCGGTCGCGCTCGGGCTGAGACGGCTCGGCCGAGTCGAGATCGTTCATCGGTGCCCCGTCGGCGAGGAACTCCGGCGGCACGTCGACGACGGTCTCGCGCCCCGGAGGTTCGCGGTGCTCACCGCTCGGGTCGTCCGAGGCGCGGTGCGCCTCGCTCCCCTCGAAGGTACACACGTAGTTCCCCTCGGTGACCTCGCCGATGACCGAACAGCCGAGATCGTACCGCTCGGCGATCTCGGCGACGGCGTCGACGTCCTCCGGGCGGACCTCATAGCACATCCGCTCTTGGGACTCAGCGAGGACGATCTCGAGCGGGTTCATGTTCGGCTCGCGCTGGTGGACGCGGTCGAGTTCGATCCGGGCGCCGAACCCGCCCTTCGCGACGAGCTCGGAGGAGGCGCCGCCGAGACCGGCCGCGCCGAGGTCCCGCGCGGACTGCACGAGATCGCCGGCGATCAGCTCCTCGTTCGCCTCGATGAGCAGCTTCTCCGAGTAGGGGTCGCCGACTTGGACGGCCGGTCGATCTTCGGTCTCTGCGTCCTCCGCGAGGTCCTCGCTGGCGAAGGACGCGCCCCCGAGACCGTCGCGGCCGGTCGCGTTGCCGACGAGCACGAGTTTGTTCCCGGCCGCCTGGGCTTCAGCGGTCACGAGCCGGTCCGCATCGAGGAGGCCCACGCAGGCGACGTTGACGAGCGGGTTCCCCTCGTAGCCGTCGTGGAACTCGACGCTGCCGCCGACGGTCGGCACGCCGATCGCGTTCCCGTAGTCGGCGATCCCCTCGACGACGCCGTCGAGGAGGTAGCGGGTGTGCTCGCGGTCGAAGCCGCCGAAGTACAGGCTGTCCGTGAGCGCGATCGGATACGCGCCCATCGAGAGCGTGTCGCGGACGATCCCGCCGACGCCCGTCGCCGCGCCGTCGTACGGGTCGACGTACGACGGGTGGTTGTGGCTCTCGATCCCCATCGTGATGTACGTCTCGGCGTCGGACTCGCCGCCGTTGTCCGGGAGGCGGACGACGGCGGCGTCGTCGCCGGGGCCGACGACGACCTGGTCGCCGTCTGAGGAGAACGCAGACAGCAGCGGGCGGGACGACCGATACGCGCAGTGTTCGCTCCAGAGGTTCTCGAACAGCGCGGCCTCCGTCGGGGTGGGATCACGCCCGAGCTCGGCCGTGACGAGTTCGCGGTCAGAATCCGGCAGGCTCATTCACTCTCTTGTTCAAGAAGGGCGAATTAATGCTTTTCTGTATGCACGGACGTGCATTTCAGGACCGGTCGAGAGCGTCGGTCATCGTCTCCTCCGCCGGCCGTTGTTCTCCGCTTTTCGGTATTGCCCACGCGTACGCGTCCGACGCTTGAACGGTGATGAGTCGAGCCTTCGGTGATTGGTCGAACCGACCCGAGTGCGAACGACGCGCGGATCGGGCCGCTTTTTTAATCCCGGCGAGTACGGTCGCCCGTGTTATCGGTCGAGCTGCATACGCACTCGTCGCTGTCGTACGACGGCCGCGACCCGGTCGAGTTGCTCTTAGCCCAGGCGCAGGCGGTCGGCCTCGACGCGCTCGCCGTCACCGACCACGACGAGATCGACGCGAGCCTCGAGGCGGCGGCACTGGCACCGGAGTACGACCTCGTCGGCATTCCGGGGATGGAAGTGACCTCGGCGGCGGGACACGTCCTCGCGTTCGGGATCGACGAACTCGTCCCGGCCGGGCTCTCGTACGACGAGACGCTCGAACGGATCCACGAGCAAGGCGGCATCGCGGTCGTCCCGCACCCGTTTCAGTCGTCCCGGCACGGCGTCGCAGCGCACATCACCCGCGATCAGCTCGCCGACGCCGACGCCATCGAGGTGTACAACTCCCGGCTGTTCACCGGGCTGGCGAACCGGAAGGCCGAGCGGTTCGCGACCGCCCGCGGGCTGCCGATGACCGCCGGCAGCGACGCTCACATCGGCGAGATGGTCGGGCAGGCCGTCACCGAGGTCGCGACCGACGACCGCTCCGCCGAGGGGATCCTCGACGCCATCGCCGCCGGGAAGACGAGCGTCGTCGGGAGCCGAACGCCGTGGCGGATCTCCTTTAGACAGTTCGGCGGCGGCATCAAACGCCGGATCAAGCGCACCGTCTCCGACCTCGTCTAGATGGGCCACTCCGACGACCGACCGTCAGGCGACGGCTCGACCGACGTCCCGACATTGCTCGACGGCGCGTCCCCCGAACTGGTCTCTGTGGCCGTCGAGCGACGCGATCCGCTGCCCGGAACCGCCGGCTTTGCGGGCGCGCTCGACGGCCGGCTCGTCCGCGACGTCCTCGGCCGACGCCCGCTGTTCGTCGACGCCGACGACCCGTCGTCGTGGGCGTTCGACCCGCGGGCGCTCTCCGCTCCCGTCTCCGTCCCGGCGGGGACAGTCCGCGAGATCGGCGCGGCCGACGTGTCCGGCGACCGCCACTGGCGGCTTCCGGACCCCCGCCCCACCGGCGACGACGACCGGGCGCTCGACGCGGTCCGCGAGGCCGTGCTCGCGCGGACGCGGGCGGTCAGTACTCTATCGACGGCCGACGACGAATTGACTGCAGGCGATAACGGGATGACGGCCGATGACGACGGATCGATATCCGACGACGACGGGACGACTGCCGGTACCGTCGCCGTGGCGTTTTCCGGCGGCATCGACTCCGCCGTCGTCGCCGCCGGGGTTCCGGACGCGCCGTGTTACGTCGCCGGCTTCGAGGGCTGTCACGACGTCGCGGCCGCGCGCGAGGCGGCCGCTGCGATGGACCGCGACCTCCGCGTCGTGGAACTCACACACGACGCCCTCCGGGCGGCCGTGCCGACGCTCGTCGCCGCCACCGGCCGGACGAATCCGATGGACCTCTCGATCGCGCTTCCCCTGTTTCTGGTCGCCGAGCGCGTCGCGGCCGACGGGTTCGACCGGCTCGCGCTCGGACAGGGTGCGGACGAACTGTTCGGCGGGTACGCGAAGGTCGCGAAGGCGCCCGGGGATCCGCGCGTCGACGCCGACACCGTCCGCGGCGCCCGCCGGGAAGTCGTCGAAACGCTGCCCGACCAGGCAGAGCGTGACGTGCTGGCGGTCCGTGCCGGCGGCGCCGAACCGATCGCGCCGCTGCTGCACGACGACGTCGTTGCGGCCGCGTTGCGCCTTCCGGGGCACCTGCTTGTCGACGGCGAGCGGCGGAAGGTCGCCCTGCGGGAGGCCGCGCGCGGCGTCGTTCCGGACTCCGTCCGCACGGCGGACAAGAAGGCAGTCCAGTACGGTACGTACGTCGCCCGCGAACTGGATCGGCTGGCCCGGCAGGCCGGCTACAAGCGCCGGATGGACGACCACGTCGAGCGGTACGTCCGATCGATCGTCGGCGACGACACCGACGAACAGCGCTGATCCGGTTTTGATGGGGTAACGCCCGCAATGGTCCCGGTCGGCCGACTCACTCGGCTCGCTCGACCGACTCACCCGGCTCGCTCGGCCGCCTCGATCGCCTCCAGCGAGAACTGGACCGTGTCCGGGTCGACGTCGCTCTCGCGAAGCGCCGCCTCGTCGTACCACTCCCAGACCTCGGGATCGGCCTCGTCCGCGCCGGCCGGATCAATCTCCCGGGAGCCGACGCGGGCGTAGTAGACGTGGTCGACGTGCTGGTGGCCGACGGTGCCGTCGCCGTGGACGTTGATGTCGTAGAGCATCTGGTGTCGCGGCCGGGGGAGCGCCCGCCCGGCGGGGGCGTCGACGTCGTCGGTCCCGCCGAGCAGCTCGGCGTCGAGACCGGTCTCCTCGCGGACTTCGCGGAGGCCGGCTTCGTGGGGGAGCTCGTCCCGGTCGACGTGTCCGCCCGGGGGAACCCGGATGCCGAGTCGCTCGTGGTGATGCAGCGCGACCGCGCCGCGTTCGACGATGTAGACCGTCGCGGTGAAGTGACGCGTCGTCTCCATACCCGCGGATGACCGGGCCCGGTGGTGGCTCTTCCGATTCCCGGACACCGAAACCCTTACTCTCGGCCCGCGGTTCCTCTCGGACATGAGCGAGACGCCCGTCGACGCCGAGGAGGTCGAGCACGTCGCGGAACTGGCGCGCGTAGACCTCGCGGCCGAGGAAGTCGACGCGTTCACGTCGCAGTTCGCGGAGATCCTCGAGTACTTCGAGGCCCTCGATGAGGTGCCCGAAGTCGAGAGCGAGGACGAACTCGTGAACGTGATGCGCACGGACGACGTCGAAGCGAGCCTCGATCAGGAGGCGGCGCTACGAAACGCCGAAGAGACCGAAGACGGCTTCTTCAAAGGGCCGCGGGTGTCCTGATGAGTCTGAACGCGTTCATCACCGAGGAGACGATCGAAGCCGAGAGCGAGGGCCCGCTCTCGGGGAGGACCGTCGCCGTCAAGGACAACATCAGCACCGAGGGCGTCCGGACGACCTGCGGCTCCGCGATGTTGGAGTCGTACGTGCCGCCCTACGACGCGACCGTCGTCGAACGCCTGAAGGACGCGGGCGCGACGATCGTCGGCAAGGCCAATATGGACGAGTTCGGGATGGGCGGGACCACCGAGACCTCCGCGTACGGCCCCGTGAAGAACCCCGTCGACGAGGGCCACGTCCCCGGCGGCTCCTCGGGCGGTTCGGCGGCCGCCGTCGCCGCCGGCGAGGCCGACCTCGCGCTCGGCTCCGACACCGGTGGGTCGGTTCGAAACCCCGCGGCGTTCTGCGGTGTCGTCGGACTCAAGCCCACCTACGGGCTCGTCTCCAGATATGGGCTCGTCGCCTACGCGAACTCGCTCGAACAGATCGGGCCGATCGCGAACAGCGTCGAGGACGCGGCCGCGCTGCTCGACGTGATCTCGGGACCGGACCCGAAGGACGCGACGACGCGCTTCGACGTCGGCGGCGACGTCGGCGAGGGGACCGACGCGGGCCCGTCGGGCGCCGACGCCACCGAGGGGGCGGCGACGGCGACCCGTCCGGCCACCGACTCGAACTACGCCGCCGCGGCCGACGGCGACGTCGCGGGCGCGACCGTCGGCGTCATCACGGACCTGCTCGACGGCGCCGACGAACGCGTCGTCGAGCGCTTCGAGGACGCTCTCGACGACCTTCGAGCGCAGGGCGCAGAGACCGTCGAGGTGTCGCTGGACTCGGTCGAACACGCCGTGCAGGCGTACTACGTCATCGCGATGTCGGAGGCCTCCTCGAACCTCGCGCGCTTCGACGGCGTGCGATACGGGAAGTCCGGCGGCTACGAGGGCAACTGGAACGACGCCTTCGCCCGCGCCCGCGAGGAGGGCTTCGGCGAGGAGGTCAAGCGCCGCATCCTCCTGGGTACCTACGCGCTCTCTGCGGGCTATCACGACAAGTACTACAAGAAGGCCCAGGACGCTCGAGCGTGGGTCAAACGCGACTTCGACGAGGCGTTCGATCGCGCGGACGTGCTCGCGACGCCGACGATGCCGGTCCTGCCGCCGAAACTCGGCGAGAGCCTCGAGGACCCGCTGCAGCTGTACCTGATGGACGCGAACACCGTCCCGGTCAACCTCGCGAACCTCCCTGCGATCTCCGTGCCCGCCGGCGAGGCCGACGGCCTCCCGGTCGGCCTGCAGCTTATCGGCCCGAAGTTCGGCGAGGAGGCGATCATCCGGGCCGCCTCGGCCGCCGAGCGCTGAAGCGATACGTTTTCACGCTCGGCCGAGAGATGCCGGACAGAGTAGCGATGTATCTGATCGTCGTCGGTGCCGGCAACATCGGCCGCCCGCTCATCGAAATCGCGACCGAGGGGGGAAACGAGGTCGTCGTCATCGAACGAGACGCTGAAAAGGCGGAGGCTGCTGCGACGTCGTTCGACTGTCTCGTCCTGCACGACGATGCGACCGAGAAGGAGACGCTCCTCGATGCGGGAGCGGACCGGGCCGATGCGTTGATCTCGACGACGGATCAGGACGCGACGAACATTATGGTCTGTCTGCTCTCGAAGGAACTCGAGATACCCGACATCGTCTCGGTCGTTCACAACCCCGAACATATGGCGCTGTACCGACAGATCGGCGTTAACACGATGGAGAACCCCCAGCGGCTCATCGCGGAGTACCTCTACCGCGCGGTGAAGCGCCCCTCGATCGTCGATTACATGCGGATCGGCGAGGAGGCGGAGGTGTTCGAGATCCGCGTCGACGAGTCGGCGCCCATCGCGGGAATGACGATCCAAGGGGCGGCCGAGGCGGGGCAGATCGAGAGCGATATGCTCGTCGTCGCGATCGAACGGAACGGTCGGGGCGACCCGATCACGCCGCGCGGCGACACCGTCGTCGAGGCCGGCGACCTCCTCACGGTGTACTCCGCACGCGGTGCCACGCCGAACGTCACCGACGTGTTCGGGCACCGCGAGGACCACTGATGCCGAGGCCCCGGCCGCGCGACGTCTCCGGATGGCCGCGCGACGTGGCGACGATCGGCCGAGACGTCGGCTCGCTACTCGCGATGGAGGCGACGCTGATGCTCGCGTCGATCGCGGTCGCCGCGGCGGCTCGCGAGTGGTACGTGGCGCTCTCGTTCGCGATCGCCGGGGGAGTAACGGCCAGTGTGGGCTTCGGCGCCCGACGCGCGTTCGCGTCGGCTCCGGAACCGCGGATGAAACACGGGATGATCATCGCGGCCGCCGGCTGGCTGCTCGTCGCGCTCTTCGGGTCGCTCCCCTTTCTGCTCGCCGCGCGGCTGACACCCGCGGCGGTCGCCGCGGGGTACGTCCCGCCCGGTGCGTCGTACGTGCAGTCGAGCCTGACCTACTTCGCTAACCCGCTGCACGCCGTCTTCGAGAGTATGAGCGGCTGGACGGGTAGCGGGCTGACGATGGCCGTCCACGAGCCGTCGCTCCCGCGAGCGATCCAGTGGTGGCGCTCGCTCATCCAGTGGGTCGGCGGCGTCGGCGTGATCGTCCTCACGGTCTCGATTCTGGCTCGACCCGGGAGCGGGAGCTATGCGCTGTACCGCTCCGAGACTCGCGAGGAGAAGATCCACCCCAGCATCGTCTCGACGGTTCGGACGGTCTGGAAGATATTCCTCGGCTACACCGCGCTCTCGGTCGCCGTCCTGTTCGCCGCGATCCTCGGGTCGGGCTACGGTTCGAGCCTCCCGCTGTGGGAGGCCGGCTGGCAGGCGCTCAACCACGCGATGACCGGGCTCTCGACCGGCGGGTTCTCCGTCACCGACAACTCTATCGCGACGTACCAGTCCCCGCTCATCGAGTTCGTTCTCCTCCCGGTGATGACGCTCGGTGCGATCGCCTTTCCGATCCACTACGCGGTCCTCAGAGACCGAGAAGCGAGCGTTCTCCGCGGAGACCTGCAGACGCGGTGGCTCCTGTTACTGCTCGGTGCCGGCGTCGCGGTCCTCTCCATCCAGAACGTCGGTTCGATCCCGCGGGCATCGGCCGCGTTCGACGCGGCGTGGCTCGGCGGCGGGTTCCCGGTCGATCCGGTGCTCGTAGACGCCACCCGCGACTCGACGTTTCAGTGGATCAGCGCGCTCACGTGCACCGGCTTCCAATCGGCACCGATCGGTCGGTGGGCTGACGGCGGAAAGGTGTTGCTCTCGGGGGCGATGGTCCTCGGCGGGGCCGCCGGTTCGACGGTCGGCGGTATCAAGATCGTCCGCGGCTACGTCATCGGCCGGGGGATGATCTGGCAGTTCGGTCGTGTATTCTTGCCCGCAAGCGCCGTCGTCGGGACCCGTCTCAACGGTCGACGGCTCAACCGCGAAGCGATGGAGCGGGAGTTCGCCGAGGCCGCCATCGTCACGCTGCTTTGGATCCTCGTGTTGGTCGCCTCGAGTGTCGTTCTCGTGAACCTCACCGCCCCGGAGTTCAGCTACGCCGACGCACTCTTCGAGGTCGCCTCCGCGCAGGGCAACGTCGGGCTGTCGACCGGTATCACCGGACCGACGATGCATCCGGTCGCCGAGGCGATGTTCCTGCTGAATATGTGGATCGGACGGCTCGAAATCATCCCGGTCCTCGTGTTCGTCCGCTCGCTTCTGTACGGGCTCGACCCGTAGTCTCGTCGCGAACGACTCGAGCACTCCGCGTTCGGGCATTCATGGGGATGATCGCAAGTCCTCATAGATTCTTTCCGGACGGGCGGCGAGAGTGTATGGACAGTGACGATGATGCTCTCTGTCGGATCCAGAGCGCGTCAGGACCCCGTCACCGCGTCCAGTACTCGGGCGTCAGTAGCACCAGCACCGGAATGACCTCCAGTCGGCCGATCCACATCAACGCGGTCATGAACACCTTCCCGGCGTTCGAGAAGGAGAGGTAACTCCCCATCGGTCCCACCGTTCCGAACCCCGGCCCGACGTTTCCGAGCGTCGCGGCGATCGCAGAGAGCAGCTCTAACACCGTGAGTTCCATTCCGACGCGGAGCGTGTCCAGAAACAGCACGCCGACCGAGACGAAGAATATCACGAGATACAGCAGGGTGAACGCGTATATCCCCCGAACCGCGCGCTCGTCGATCGTCCGGCCACCGAGTCTGACCGGGCGGATCGCCTCCGGGTGCGCGGTCGTGAACAGCTCGCGGCGCAGCGATTTGAGGATCACGTACCACCGGATGATCTTCACCGCGCCGCCGGTCGACCCCGCGGAGCCGCCGATGAACATCGCAAACAGGAGCAGGTACTGGGCGGCCGG
This sequence comes from Halobellus sp. GM3, assembly GCF_052545375.1. Lineage (NCBI taxonomy): Archaea > Methanobacteriati > Methanobacteriota > Halobacteria > Halobacteriales > Haloferacaceae > Halobellus > Halobellus sp. GM3. The sequence continues at coordinate 466,902 of NZ_JBQWLT010000001.1, forward strand.
TCCCCACGCGTTGAAGTCCATATTCGCGTACCCTGTCGTCGTCACGATCGAGACCGCTTGGAACGCCGCGTACCGCAGTGACGGTTCCAGCCGTCCGACGATCTCCGCGCGGAACGCCTCCAGATACGCGCCGTCGAACGTCTCGCCCGCCGGCGCAGCGCCCACCAGCCCGTCTCCGAAGAGCACGGCCGCGATCACCGCGGTGAGGACCGCGAGCGTCCCGAGGTAGAACTTGAACTCCGCGTCGCGGAACAGCCGACGCCGATCGCCGATGAGAACGTGCCAGAACAGCGCGAAGTTCGTCCCGGCGGCGATCATAAAGGGGATGATGATCCACTGGGCGGCCGCGCTGAACGCCTCGATACTCCGCGATTCGGGGGAGAATCCACCGGTCGGCATCGTTGTCAGGCCGTGGGCGACGGCGTTGTACAGCGTCATCGCGGGGTCGATGCCGGTCACCGACAGCGAGTACAGCAAGACGATTTCGAGGAGGGTGAGCCCGAGGTACGCGCCCCACAGCGCCCGAGCGGTCTCCGCGATCCGGGGCGTGAGCTTCTCGATTCCCGGGCCGGGCGCCTCGGCGTCCATCAACTGTGCGCCGCCGACCGAGAGCTCCGGGAGGATCGCGACCGCGAGGACGACGATCCCCATCCCGCCGAGCCACTGGGTGAGCTGTCGCCACAGCATGATCGAGCGCGTGTGCGACTCGAAGGAGATGTCGCCGAGCACGGTCGCGCCGGTCGTGGTGAAGCCGCTCATCGCCTCGAAGAGCGCGTTCGCGGGGTTCGCGAGCGTGGATTCGGGGTGCGTCGCGGCGACGAGCGGCGGCAGCCCGTGCGCCTCGATGAGGTACGGCACTGCGCCGACGAACGCGACCGAGAGCCACGTCAGCGCGACCATCAGAAAGCCCTCTCGCGCACGCAGGTCCGGGTCGGTGTCTAGGCGTTCCAGCCCGACGCCGACGAGGACGGTGAGCCCCATCGTCGCGAGGAAGGGGGCGACCGTCTCGCCGTAGTAGAGCGCGACGAGGAGGGGGACACAGAGCGGAATCGCGAGGTACTTCAGCACGGATCCCACGAGGCTGAGGCTCGCGCGGGTATCGACGCGGAGTGTGGCGCTCATAACTGCGTTGCGACGTCGTCGACGACGTCGATGTCGGCGAAGACGACGACGTGGTCGCCGTGTTCGATGACCGTGTCGCCGCGGGGTGTGATGAACTCGCCGGCCCTCGTGATCGCGCCGATCACGACGCCCTCCGGCAGGTCACCCGTCGACTCGTGGATGGGCCGTCCGGCGAGAATACTGTCGTCCGTGATCTCGATTTCCAGCACCTCGGCCTTGTCGGACTCGATGAGCGCGATGTTCTCGGCGTTGCCCTTCTGGGTGAACCGCGAGATCTCCTCTGCGACGACGCCGCGCGGACTGACGCCGACGTCGACGCCGACGGTCTCGAAGAGGTCGACGTACTCGGTGGTGTCGATGATCGCGATCGTCCGCTCGACGCCCATCCGCTCGGCGAGCAGCGAGACGAGCAGGTTCTTCTCGTCGGAGTCGAGCGTGGAGACGACCACGTCCGCGTCGCCGACGTGCTCGCGCTCGAGGAACTCGATGTCGGTCGCGTCGGACTCCATCACGACCGTCCCGGGGAGTCGCTCTGCGAGGTCGCGGGCGCGGGCGCCGTCCTGTTCGATGAGCCGCGGCCGGAAGCCGCGCTCTTCGAGCAGCCGCGCGACGTGATAGCCGATCTCCGAGCCGCCGATGACGACGACTTCTTCGGCCGTCCCGGGCGACTCCTCGGGAGCCACAGAGCGCGCGAACTCCTGGACGCTCTCGGGCGATCCGATGACGACGACGCGGTCGCCGGGCGAGATCACCGTCTCCCCGCGGGCGATCTCGACGCAGCCGTTCCGGAGGATCGCGACGAACGTCAGCGAGTCGAAGCGGTCGGCCTCCGCGACGGTCTGATCCGCCACCGGACTGTCGGCGTCGACCTCGAACTCGGCCATCTGGACCATTCCGCCCGCGAACGGGTCGACGTCGCGGGCGGCGGGGAGGCCGATCATCCGGACGATCGACTCCGCGGCGAGCAGGTTCGTACAGACCATGAAGTCGACGCCGAACGCCCGACTCGAGCGCTCCCACGTCCGGAGGTACTCGGTGTTTTTCACCCGGGCGATGGTGAACGCGTCCGAGACCGCCTTCGCGGTCGAGCAGACGACGATGTTCGTCTCGTCGTCGTCGGTCGATGCGATCACCATGTCGGTGTCCTCGATGCCGGCCTCTTCGAGCGTCGCCACCGACGTCCCGTCGCCGGTCACGGCGAGGACGTCCAGCGAGTAGTTCAGCTCCTCGGTCCGCTCCTCGTCGCAGTCGATGACGATTACCTCGTGTGTGTCTGCGAGGTCGGCCGCGATGCTCGATCCGACCTGCCCCGCGCCGACGATGATCACGCGCACGGGGGATCACCCGGATTCATCTTTCCAGAACGTGCCGGACGAGGAAGTATCCCTCTTTCGGCATCGATCCGCCCCCACCTCGAACGACGAATTCCGACAGAGACTGGACAGAGACCGCTCAAGACCGGCGTTCGACGGTGAGTTCGACCGGCCGTCGGCTCCCTTCGAGGTCCTCGACGACGCGCTCGACGATGCGCTCGGCCTCGCGCGTGATCGCGGGTCGGATCCTCTCGGCGATCCATCCCAGCGAGACGAACCGGGGGAGGTCGAGACCGCCCTCGTTCGCCGACCCGGGATCGTACGAGACCTCGAAGGAGACGCGCGAGGCGACGTCGACGTCCGCCGGGGCGTCCGCCGGCGGGTCCTCGAGCTCCTCGATCCGCCAGCGGCCGCTCGCGTCGAGATTCCTCACGACGCGCCAGTCGATTCGCTCGGGCGGTTCGACCGCGGTCACCTCGGACTCGACGGTGTAAGTGAGCTTCCACCACGCGAAACGCAGGGCGTATCGCGTCCCCGCGCCGCCGTCCCCGCGCCGCCTGACGACGTCTTTCAGGTGCTTCGAGTACGCCGCATAGCGGGGGAAATCGACGAGGAAGTCGTACGTCTCGTCGGCGGGGAGATAGACCACGGTGCTGACGACGAGTTCGTCCACGTCTGCGGGTCGGGCGCTCGCGAGAAAAGCGTTGTCGCCGGGAGGGGCCGATCGAACCGCCGGCGCCGGCCGTGATCGGAACGTACTTGTCGAAGAGCGATCATATAGTAGGTGATGGTCGGAGCGACGCTTCGGGACATTCGCCGCCACGTCGACTGCCTCTCGGCGCGGAACGGGCCGTACGCCGTCGTCTGCGGGCGAACCGGGTGTGAGCCCTCCCCCGTCGCAGGGCTGCGCTTCGACGACAGGGACACCGCCGCGGAGGCGGCGGAGGCGACCGCTGAGTACCGCGCGACGCTCCGGCAGTACGACCCGCAGGTCCCGTTTTACGATCCGCTGGTCCACGACGTCGAGGACGGTTCCTCGGGCGTCGCGACCGCGGGGGAGGCCGACGCGCGCCTGCGGTATCTCACCTTCTGTCACGACGTCGCGGGCGCGATATTCGAGGCGTTCTCCGACGTGGGGCTCCGCCGGGTCGAGACCGCGGCGATGGAGACGTACCTGACGCTCGCGGAGGTCGTCGAGGACCGCGACGACTTCTGTCTCACGATGCTGTGGAGTATGACGAGCGAGCTCGCCTACCGGGCCGACCCCGGCGAACAGCTCCCGGTGGTCGACACCGCGGCGGCGTCGCTGCGCGGTCCGCGCCGCTCGGATCGCCCCGCGGCGGTGCGGCCGGGCGAAGCGATCCGCGCGGCGATGGAGCACCTCGAGTGGGTCGGGTTCGTCGGGTCGCAGTCGGTGATCCCCGCCGCCGACGGCGACGGCTGGACGGTGACGCTCGGCGAGTACGCACTCGCCGAGCGGACGGGGCGGCTGCCGACGCTGCCGATCGCGATCGCCATCGCGCAGCGACTGCCCGAGACCGGGTTCCGGTTCACGTCGGCGACGCCCCTCGGCGAGCAGCGCTGGCGGCTGCGGATCGCCCCCGGCGACGCGCCCGCGGGGCTCGTCTGCATCGACGCGACGGACGACGAGCGGCTGTACGACAGCGACTCGGCGTACTGAGGTCGACTCAGCGTACTGAGGCCGACTCCGCTGGTGTCCGAGGAATCTCGGGTGCAGCCGAACCGAACGACTATGAGGGGGCGAGCAGACGTTCTGTTCTGAGATGGTGACACCACCGCTCGAAGAATGTCCGAACTGCGGGAGCGCGGATATCCACTGCTACTCGAACGACGTGGACCTGATCGAGCGCGATATCGAGAAATACTGCGACGAATGTGAAACGACGTTCGATCTCGAAGCGGCAGTGTACGGGTGACTCTCGGGCCCCTGCTGCACTGAGGGATTGCCGGGGACGCCGTCGGAACGAGCGTCGACTGGGCTTCGCGGGACTACTGCGACCGATTCTGGAGTCGACGCTGCGACTGTCGGACAGCGCGAACCGTGACACTCTTCCTCAGGTCACTCCTCTCCGTGGATATGTCCGATTCCGAGCCTGCGTTCGACTCCAGATCCGACGCCGCGGACGTCCTCGTCGTCGGCGGGGGCGTCGCCGGGCTGACAGCCGCGATGTTCACCGCTCGCGCGGGGCTCGAGACGCTCGTCGTCGACGCTCCCGAGAGCATCCTCGCGAGAAACGCCCACCTCGAGAACGTCCCCGGCTTCCCCGGCGGGATCAACCCGCGGCGGTTCCTCGATCTCTTGGGCGAGCAGGCCGAAGAGAACGGCGTTCGACGCCGCGACGGACGCGTCGACAGCGTCGCACGCGACGGCGACGCCTTCGAGGTCTCGGTGGCCGGCGGTTCGACCGATGCCGACACAGCCGACGACGACACGTCGAACGCCGATGCATCCGACGCCGACGGCGCGGACCCGACGATTCGAGCGGACGCCGTCGTCGCGGCGTCGTGGTCGGACGCGTCCTACCTCGACGGCCTCGGCGTCGAGACGCGAGAGGCGGGATCGAAGGAGTACGTCGTCGTCGACGACCGCGGCCGGACGACCGTCGAGGGGGTCTACGCCGCCGGCCGCCTCGCGGAGAAGTACCATCAGGCGGTCGTGGCCGCGGGTCACGGCGCGGAGGTCGGCCTGACGGTCGTCCACGACTCGCCGGTCCCCTACTACCACGACTGGGTGACGCCGGCGGGGTACTTCTCCGACCGCGGGCGCGAGGTCCCGCCGGGCTGTGAAGAGATCGACGACGAGGAGCGCGAGCGTCGCTGGGAAGCGGGGCGCGAGCGGATGCGAGACCTCCTCGCGGAGCCGCACCCGGACACGCAGCGGACGCACCCGAGCCTCGTCGACGACGAGTTGGGCCGACTCGACGAGTAGCGGGGGCGCGCCCCGTCACCCGCGTCCCACACCGGAGAGTTTTCACGCCGCCACGCCAATCATCGGGCGATGTTAGACGGCGTCAACGTCGCACTCGGGGTCTCGGGGAGCATCGCCGCCGTGAAGGTGGTCGAACTCGCCCACGAGCTGCGGCGAGCGGGGGCGAACGTCCGCGGCGTGATGACCGAGAGCGCACGGGGGATCATCCACCCGTGGGCCGTCGAGTTCGCGACCGACCGCGAGGTGGTGACGGAGATCACCGGCGCGGTCGAGCACGTCGAACTGTGCGGTCGCGAGGGCTGGGCCGACGTGCTCTTGCTCGCGCCCGCGACGGCGAACACCGTCGGGAAGATCGCCGGCGCGGTCGACGACACGCCCGTGACGACCTGCGCGACGACCGCGCTCGGCGCCGAGGTGCCGGTGGTCGTCGCGCCCGCGATGCACGAGCCGATGTACGACCACCCGGGCGTGCTGGACGCCATCGAGCGCGTCGAGTCGTGGGGCGTCGACTTCGTCGACCCGCGGATCGAAGAGGGGAAGGCGAAGATCGCGACCGAGGGGGCGATCGTGACCGCCGTCGCCCGCGCGACGACCGAGCAGACGCTCGCCGGTCGACGCGTCGTCGTCACCTCCGGCGCGACCGCCGAGGCGATCGACCCCGTGCGGATCCTCACGAACCGCGCCTCGGGCAAGACCGGCCGCGCCGTCGCCCGCGCGTGCCACGTCCGCGGCGCTTCTGTCACGCTCGTCCACGACGCCGGCGACGTCCACTACGCCGAGAGCGTGACCGTCGAGTCCGCCGCGGAGATGCGCGATGCGGTGCTGGAGGCCGTCGGAGGCGACGGAGACGCGCCCGCGGCGGACGCGCTCGTCTCCGCGGCGGCCATCTCGGATTACACCGTCGAGGCCGCCGACGAGAAACTCCGCTCCGGCGAGTCTCGAACGCTCGAGCTCCGACCCACGCCGAAGCTCCTCGACGACGTGCGCGAGGCGCACCCGTCGCTCCCGATCGTGGGGTTCAAAGCCGAGACCTCCGGCGACGACGAGGCGATGGTCGCGGCCGCCCGCGGCATCCTGGAGCGCTCCGGACTCGCGTTCGTCGTCGCCAACGACGCCTCGGTGATGGGCGACGACGAGACGCGGACGCTCTTCGTCGACGCGGCCGATTTCGCGGCGTTCACCGGGACGAAAACCGCTCTCGGGGCCGAGATCGCGACGCGGCTCGCGGCGACACTCGACGACAGATACTGATTGCTCTCTTCTCTTTTTTCTCGGTGACCCCCGTCAGCGGCGTGGGCGCTCATCGGTAACACGTGAGGACAATCAGTATGAGCGACGCGTTCACTCCGATTCGCAGTTGTCGAACGGGCTGTAGGGGTTCGTGTACTCGTTGCGGATGATCTCCTCCTCGGCGATCTCGAACCCCATCGAGCTGAGCTCCCGCCCGATACGGCTGAGGTCGTCGCTGTCGCGCCCGACGGCGGTGATGTGGACGTTCTCGGTTCCGGTCATGATCTCGCGGACGTGGATCACGCCCTCGACGTCGAGCGCGCGTTCTGCGAGCCGTTCGCGCTCGGGGATCGGCGCGGTGCAGAAGATGATGGTGTAGAGCTGATAGCCCATCCGCTCGTAGTCGACGTCGATGTGGGTCCCGCGGATGATCCCCGATCGTTCGAGCTTCGAGATCCGGTTTCGGACCGTGCTCGCGGAGACGCCCTTCGCCTCGGCGATGTCGCTGCTGGACGTGTGCCGTGCGTCTCTCTGCAACGCGTAGACGATGTATCGATCGAGGTCGTCGAGGTCGACTGCGGCCATACACTGTGTGGAAATCGAACCCTAAATAGGTGTTGTGCTCCTTATCGGTGGATCCGCCGACGCGGCGAGCGCGGCGACTGCCCCGATGTGAGACTCGCTGTCAGAAGAACCGCCGCCCGAGGGCGCGGGCGAGTCGACCGCGCAGTTCGGTCCCCTGCTGGTGGACGACGAGGACGGGACGCTCGGCGTCCTCGAGGTAGGCGGCGATCGCGTCGTTGGTCCGCTCAGACGCGCTGACGACGATCAGGTCCGTCGCCGACAGCTCCGCACGGGCCTCGTGCTTCCTGGCATCGGTGATCGGGATGCAACTGCTCACCGGGACCGAGCAGATCGCGGCGACCTCCGCGTGGTAGTCCTGTAACGTCCGCTCTTCGATGCCGGAGGCGCCCGATCGCCCCGCGTACGCCAGCGTGATCGACCCGCCCGCCGCCGCTGCGATCGCGTCGGCGATCGCGATCTTCTCGGGGTCGTACGGCCCCTCATCGGAGAGGACGCCGACGACGTCGAGATCGCGCAGTCCTTCCGCCCCCGCGTTCAGGAGGCCGACGTCGCAGGGGGCGTGCCGAAGCACCCACTCGACGTCGGAGCCGAACAGGCGGCCGCGGAGCCCCGACGCCGAGGAGGTGTCCTCCATCAGCAACATATCCACGTTCTCGTGGTCAGCGTAGTTGACGACCGCGTGGCGCACGTCGTGGCAGACGATCGTGCCGCTGCTGATTGGAACGTCGAACTCGGCGTCGAGCTCGTCCGTCTGCGTCTCGAATTTCACGTCCGCGGGCGATTCGGTCTCGGAGGCGTACGTCAGCGAGACCTGATCCGGCACCTGCTGGAACCGCGTGACCACGACCTCGCCGTCGTGCGGTCGGGCGAGCGCCGCGGCGACCCGGACGAACGGCCGTTCCTCGGCCTTCGAGACCTCGTGATCGAGTGCGACGAGCACGCGGTAGTCGCCGGGGCGCGCGTCGACCGTCTCGCGCGTTCGACCGACGGCGTTGCGGCCGACCTGTCGGCGCACGGCGTCGACCGCCGCTCCCTCGCGGTCGACGCGGTTCCGCCCGTAGGCGAGGAACCACCCGACGCCGGCGACCGTGAGGACCACCGCGCCGACGAGCGGGACCGTTCCCATCTGCGTCAACAGGACGAGCCCGCTGACGACGCCGAAGACCTGGATCCACGGGTAGAGTGGCGCGGTGAAGGAGGGCTCGTACTCCGCGCTCCCCTCACGGAAGGCTACGAGCGCGACGTTAATGAGGACGAACACGAGGATCTGGAAGGCGCTCGCGAGCTTTGCGATCTCCAGCAGGGGGACGAACGCGATCAGGACCAAGAGCACCGCGCCGGTGAGCGTGATGGAGTTCGACGGGGTCCCGAACCGCTCGTGGATCGTCGCCATCAGATCGGGGACGAGGTCGTCGCGCGCCATCGCGAAGGGATACCGCGAGGATGAGAGAATCCCCGCGTTCGCCGTGCTCACGAGCGCGAGGATCGCCGCGAGGACGATGGCGGCGACGCCGGCGGTTCCGAGCGTCGCCTCGGCCGCGACGGCCATCGGCGTGGCGCTCTGGGCGATGCTTCCGGGATCGGTTACGCCGACCATCACGGCGACGATGAGCGCGTAGAGGACCGTCGTGAAGCCGAGCGAGCCGAGTATCCCGATTGGGATGTTCCTGTCGGGATCGGACACTTCCTCGGCGACGCTCGCGACCTTGGTGACGCCGGCATACGAGACGAACACCAGCCCGGTCGCCTCCAGCAGGCCCCCGACACCGCCCCGGAAGAACGGCGCGTAGTTCGGCTGCCGGGTGGCGGGAACGCCGCCGATCACGAACCAGACGAGCGCGGCGAGCATCACGATCACGATGGCGACCTGAAGCCGCCCCGTCTGCTTCGCGCCGAGGAGGTTCACGACGACGAGCAGGGCGGCCAGCCCCAGCGCCACGGGCGTCGTGACGCTCGGCGGAACGTCGAACAGCAACAGGATGTAGGGCACGCCCCCGACGAGGGCCAGCGCGCCCTTGAACGACAGCGCGAACCACGTGCCGATGCCGGCGACGGTCCCGAGAAGCGGTCCCATACCGCGTTCGATGTACAGGTACGTCCCGCCCGCCTCGGGCATCGCCGTCGCCATCTCGGCCTTCGAGACGGCGGCCGGAAGCACGAGCACGCCGGCGACGACGTACGCGAGGATGACCGCCGGCCCGGCGATGTCGACCGCGAGTGCGGGCAGGATGAAGATCCCGCTTCCGACCATCGCCCCGATGCTGATCGCCAGCACCGCGTAGAGGCCGAGATCGCGTTCGAGGCCCTTCGGCATCTCACTTCACCGCCGGTCGCGCGCCCGGACGTCCACCGGAGTCACCGTCTCGTTCGGCCGTGAGAATCCCCCTGAGTTGGTTGCCGCCTGAACTGCTGCCGATGGATATCTGTCCTGTCATCGTATGGTATCACGGGACGGCTCACTGGCAGCCACGTACGGGTAAGTCCGGACAGAACCGGATAAGTATTACGTATGAGTCCTGAACTGTCCGAAATATCCCCACAATTTGCCGATCCGTTTGTCTGGTGCTGTCACGCTTTCGCGCTCCTCCTCGCGGTTCCGAGGTCGGTCGTTGCCTGGCCGTCGGCCCCTCGCAGGCCGGTCCCTGCACGGTGGTCCCTCCTCCGATCCGTGTGGGTGGAGCGTCTCTTCCCGCCGGGATAACGCTCCTCCCTGCGTTTGAAGACGGATTAGGTAGTCGCTGACTCGGCCAGGGGCGGCCCTGTCCCGAGAACGGGGACCGCGGTCCCGAGAACGGGAATAGCCGTCGAAAAAAGCGACGAGGGTCGCCTCAGAGCAGACCGTAGAGCGTCGCCGCCAGCACCACGACGACGAGGAGCACGCTCGTCGCGATGCTCGCGCGGAGGCTCCCGTCTCGGACGTCCGCCTCGTCGGCGCCGACGAGCACCGACAGCGGGCCGCGGATCGCCCCGTACGGGTCGCTCGCCGCGGCGATGGCCGCCTCGGACGCCGAGACGGCCGCGCGGTCGACGGCGGCGAACAGTTCCGTGACGCCCCGGACGACCCCGCGGGTGCCGTAGAAGGCGACCGGTTCGATCACGCTATCGACGTCGACGCCGGGGCCGACCTTCGAGAGCGGTTTCTTCAACGCGGCGAACCCGACGACGCCGAGAACCGCCAGCGCGAAGCCCTCGCCGAGGTGACTCAGCGTGAAGGGATGCGCGTCGGCGGTGCTGCCGGGCAGCAGCGCGAACAGCGCGTCGGGGTAGAGGCCGAGCACCACACAGAGCGCGGCGGCGCCGAGCATCGCGACGCGCTGGCCGGTGACCGACCGTCGCACGTCCCACGTCCCTTTGCTCTCTTTCAGGAACGCGTAGTAGCCGAACTTGATGAACGACATGAACGTCCCGACGCCCGCCGCCAAGAGGATGTAGAAGATGCCGTCCAGGTGTTCGTTGTGGGCGGCGGCCGTGATCATTCCCTTGCTCACGAAGCCGTTGAAGCCGGGGAAGCCGCTGATCGACAGCGCCGCGACGGTGAACGCCAGCGCGGTCGCCGGCAGCGCCCGCCCGAGGCCGCCGAGGTACTTCAGGCTCTGCTCGCCCGTCCGCGCGATCACGACGCCCGCGGTCATGAAGAGCAGCGCCTTGTAGAGGATGTGGTTGAAGACGTGCGCGAACGCGCCGGCCGTCGCGAGCGCCGTGCCGACGCCGACGCCGGCGACCATGTATCCGACCTGCGACTGGATGTGATACGAGAGCAGGCGACGCATATCGTTCTGTAGGAGGGCGTAGACGACGCCGACGAGCGCCATCGCCGCGCCCATGTACGCGATGGCGAGGTTGCCGTCGGGGAACGCCCGTGCGAGGCCGTAGACGCCCGTCTTCGTCGTGTAGACGGAGAGAAAGACGCTCGCGGCCACGTGCGGTCGCGGGTAGGTGTCCGGAAGCCACGTGTGCAGGCCGACGAAGCCGACGTTGACGCCGATCCCGACGGCGGCGAGCGCGGCCGGGATTCCGGCGACGATGCCGTCGCTCGCGCTGAAGAGGAACGAGCCGACGCTCGCGTAGTGCCAGACGACCGCGACCATCAGCAGGCTCCCGCCGAGGCCGTGGTAGATGGCGTAGCGGAAGCCCGCGCGGACCGCCTCGCCGCCGTGGTTCCACACCAAGAGCGTGCTGGTGACGGCCATCAGCTCCCAGAAGAAGACCATCGTCAGCCAGTCGCCGGCGAAGACGGCCCCGATGCTCGTCCCCACGTATCCGAGTGCGAACGCAGTCTGTCGGTTTCCGGCCGCCGAGGAGTACGAGTAGAGCACGGCCGCCGCGCCGATGAGCCCGAAGATGACGCCCATCAGCCGGGAGAAGGCGTCGACGTTGAACAGGATCGCGTCGAACCCGAGGAACGTCACGTCGAGGAACGCGCCGGCGGGCGCGAGCAGCGCCCAGACGGCGACGCCGCCGGTGGCGAGGACGCCGAGCGCGTGCCCGAGGCGTCGCGAGAGGAACGGCATCACGACGGCGACCGCGAGCACGACGAACGCCGGCGGGACCACCGCGGGGATGTCGGCGGTCGGAATCGACACCGACGGCTCCGAGGCGAGTATCGCGGTCGCGACGGTCGCCGGCGCGGGGAGCGAGGCGAGCGCCGACAGCGAGACGGCGGCGCTCATCAGAGCACCACCCCCGTCACCTCGAAGACGACGCGCTCGACGAGCGCGAGAAACACCATCCCGTGCGGCGAGATGCCGAGCGCGACCGCCCCGGCCGCGGCGGCGGTGATCGGCCCGAGCATGAACCACGTGCTCTCGGCGCCGAACCCGCGGCGCTCCCAGCCTCCCGGCGGCGGCCCGCCGTGGTGGTCGTGGTCGACGCCCGCGTGGGGGTCGGCCCCAGCGTCGTGATCGCCGTCAGCGTCGTCGGCGCGATCGCCGTGAGCCGGCGATTCCCCGCCGACGTGATCGCTCGGGTGTCGGTCGACCGCGTACTCGCCGTCGGCGCGCGCGTCGATCTCGACTTGCCCCTCGCTGTCGGACGGCTCGACGTCGGGGTCGACGTGGCCGGCCGCGTCGATCGGAACGTCCGCGTCGACGTCGCGTTCGGCTGAATCGGCGTTCTCCTCGCCAGCGGCGTCGCCGTCGACCCGCTCGCCGCCGTCGGCGCGGAGCCGCGCGCCGCCGAAGGGGAACTCGATCACGGGCTTTCTGTCGGTGTCCTCGGGCGTCTGGAAGAACGCCTGGTAGACGATCGGCCAGAAGTAGGCGACGTTGAGGAGCCCCGAGACGAGGAGCACGCCGGCGAATATCGCGTTCCCGCCGGCGATGCTCCCGATCAGGAGATACCACTTGCTCACGAAGCCGGCGACGAGCGGGAGGCCGGCCATCCCGAGGCTCGCGACGGCGAAGGCGGCCATCGTGAGCGGCATTCGCCTCCCGATGCCGGCCATATCGCTGATGTCGTCGGTGTGGGTCTCGACGTGGATCGCGCCCGCGCAGAAGAACAGCGTGAGCTTCATGAACGCGTGCGCCGGGATGTGGAGCAGACCGCCGATCAGCGCGGCGGGCGAGAGCAGCCCCAGTCCGAGGACGATGTACGAAAGCTGGCTGATCGTCGAGTACGCCAGCCGGCGCTTGAGGTTATCCTGCCTGAGCGCGATGACGCTCGAGACGACGATCGTGACGGCGGCGACCGCCGCGAGCGGCAGGCCGACGCCCAACTGCTGGACGGTCTCGGGACCGAACACGTCGAGGACGACGCGCGCGATCCCGAAGACCCCGCTCTTGACGACCGCGACCGCGTGCAGGAGCCCAGAGACCGGCGTCGGCGCGACCATCGCGTCCGGCAGCCACGAGTGGACGGGGATGAGCGCGGCCTTGACGCCGAAGCCGCCCGCCAGAAGCGCGAACGCCGCGCGCCCCACGAGCGGATCGGCGGTCGCCAACTCGGCGATGCCGCCGGGCGTGAACGCGACCGTGCCGGTCGTCCAGAAGACGAGGACCGTCCCGGCCAACACCGCGACGCCGCCGCCGAAGGTGTACGTGAGGTACTTCCGGCCCGCCGCGCGCGCCTCGTCGCTCTCGTCGTGGGCGACGAGTGGGTACGTCGCCACGGTCAGCAGTTCGTAGAAGACGTACAGCGCGACGAGGTTCGACGCGAACGCGACCCCGAGGGCCGCGCCGACGCTGCCGGCGAACGCCGCGAAGTACCTGGTCTGGGAGTGCTCGTCGAGCCCGCGCATGTAGCCGATGCTGTAGAAGCTCGTGACGAGCCAGAGCACGCTGGCCAACAGCGCGAAGATCATCCCGAGCGGGTCCGCGCTCAGCGCGAGGTCGACGCCCGGGACGAACGTCCCCAGCCGCGTGACGTGGACGGTTCCGGTCAGGGCCGCGGGGACGAGGCTCCCGACGACCGCGACCGTCGAGAGCGCCGTGAGTATCGTGGCGCCCTCGCGGACGTTCGGTCGGCGGCGCGATGCGACGATCGCCAGAACGCCGAGAGCGGGGAGTAGAACCGCCGCAAGCGGCCTGAGAGAGTTGATTTCGGTCACTGGAAGTACACCTCCAAGACGGGCTCGAAGAGCGCGATCAGGTCCGCGGCGAACAGGCCGAGGAGCACCGCGCCCGCCGCGGCCGCGACGACAACGGCGCGGGCTTCGATCGGGACGGCCGCCGACGGGTCGGTGTCGCCGTCGGCACCGGGGTCGGCACCGTCGTCGGTCGCCGGGACGGGACTGTCGCCACCGCCGGCCTCCGAGTCCGAACGGTCCCCGCCGTCAGTCAGCGCGGCGTCGGGGTCCGCGGACGCGACGGCGTCTGCGTGACCCTCCGCGTCGGTCGGTTCCGGCGCGTCGCGGAAGTACATCCGCTCGATCACGCGCGCGAAGTACGCGAGCGTGAGGAGCGTGCTCAGGACCGCGACGGCGGCGACGATCCACCGGCCCGCCTCGACCGCGCCGAGGACGATGTGCCACTTGCCGGCGAAGCCGACGGCGGGCGGCACGCCGACGAGCGCGACGGCGAGCGCGGCGAACGCGGCGCTCGTGACCGGCGCGCGATCGGCCGCGCCCGCGAAGTCGTCGACGGTTCGGCCGCCCGCGACGCCGGCGATCGCGCCGACGCCGACGAACAGCCCCGCTTTCATCACCGCGTGGCCGACGAGGTGGACCAGACCGCCGGTCACGGCGGTCTGGTTGACGACGGCGAACCCGGCGATCACGAGGCCGAACTGCGCGACCGACGAGTACGCCAGCATCCGCTTGAGGTCGGACTGCATCACCGCGAGCGCGGAGCCGACGACCACGCTGACCGACGCGAGGATGACGAGCGCGTCGAGCGCGAACGGGACTGCGGCGTCGAACGCGGGCGTGAAGACCACGTACACGATGCGGAACAGCGCGTACGCGGCCGCCGTCGAGACGAGCGCGGAGATGTACGCCGTGACGCTGTCGGGCGACTCGGCGTAGGCCCCCGGCTGCCAGGTGTGCAGCGGGAACAGCGCCGCCTTCACCGCGAGGCCGACGACGATCAGCGCGAACCCGGTCAACACGAGCGGCGAGCCGTAGCCGACTGCCGGCAGCAACTCGGCGAGGTCGGCCATGTTCAGCGACCCCGTCGAGATGTAGAGGTAGCCGACGCCGAGCAGGTACAGCGAGGCGCCGACCGTCCCCACGAGGAGGTACTTCAGACTGGCGACCGCCGCGGCGGGCGAGCGGCCGGTCGCGACGAGCGCGTACGTCGCGAGCCCCGTGATCTCGATGAACACATAGAGGTTGAACAGGTCGCCGGTGGCGAACACGCCGGAGATGCCCGCGGTGAGCAACAGCAGTTCGCTGTAGAAGGTGTTCTCACGGGGTCCGGCCGTCCGCGCGTACACGACGACCGCCAGCGTCACCGCGGAGACGAGGACGAGAAGCGTCGCCGACACGCCGTCCGCGACGAGTTCGATTCCGAACGGCGGCGCGAAGTCGCCGACAGCGTACGAGATAGTGCCCTCAGCGGCCACTCGCGCCGCGACGGCGAGAGACAGCCCGAGGTGAGAAAGCGCGGCGACGAAGGCCGCGATCCATCCGAGCCCGTCCCACAGCCCACCGAACGCGATCGGCGCGAGCGAGAGGACGATCGGGACGACCACGAGGAGCGCGAGCGCGTCAGTCATTCAGCCGCACCTCCCGGATGGCGTCCTCGTCGAGCGTCCCGTACGCCCCGTAGATCCTGACGACGAGCGCGAGCGCGACGGCCGTCAGGCTGACGCCGACGACGATGGCGGTGAGGATCAGCACGTGCGGGAGCGGACTCGCGTACGTCCCCGAGCCGTGCACCACCGGCGGCGCCGCGCCGTCGACGAAGCCGCTCGTGACGAAAAACAGGAAGATCCCGACCTGGAAGACGTTGAGGCCGATGACCTTCTTCACGAGGTTCGAGCTGGCGGTGATACCGTAGAGGCCGACGCCGACCAGCACGACGAACACGAGGTAGTTGTAGTGTGTCGCGAGGAGGTCGATCACGCTCGCTCACCCCCCGTCGCGTCGGAGTCGGTCGGGCTATTGCTTTCGGTCTCGCTGGCGTTCTTCGAGAAGATGCCGGAGCCCTCGTCCGATCCGTCACCGTTGGTGACGGCGTCGACGTCACCGAGCGCGAGGCTGTAGAAGAGCGCCACGAGGACGCCGGAGACGATCGCCCCGATCGCGAGCTCGACGAGTTCGATGCCGTATTTGACGCCGTCGGTACCGAACCCGTACGCGGCGTAGTCGAGGAACGCCCCGCCGTACGCCAGCGCGCCGAGGCCGATGAAGGCGAACGTCGCCCCGCCGACGGCGATGGCCCCGCGGGTGAGCGGCCCTTCGAGCCACTCTCTGGTCGGTTCGATGCCGAACGCGAACGCCAAAAGCAGCACCGCCGCGGCGACGATGACGCCGCCCTGGAAGCCGCCCCCGGCCGATTCGGCGCCGTGGAACATCACGAACAGGCCGAACGTGAAGACGAACGGGACGATCACGCGGACCGTCGTCATGATGATCGTACTCTCGACGTAGGTTCCGTTCGGGTTCGATCCACTCATACGTAGGCCTCCTGTCGAAGCACGAGAAGCACCGCGACTCCCGCGGCGATGACCACCGTGGCCTCTCCGAGCGTGTCGAACCCACGGTAGGCGGCCAAGACGGCGGTCACGGCGTTCTCGACGCCGGTCTCGGGGTAGGCGTTCTGCAGGTAGTACTCCGTGATCCGTGAGGTCGCGACGGGCGAGTCGGCCGATCCGACGGCCGGCAGCGACCGCACGGTCGCAAGGAGCGTGCCGACGAACAGCGCGACGACGGCGACCGAGCGCCACTCGATCCGCTCTGTGAGCCGCTCGCCGCCCGGTCGGACGGTCCGCGCGATCGTCACGAGGAAGAACACGGTCGTGATGCCGGCGCCGACGGCGGCCTCCGTGAGCGCGACGTCGGGCGCCGCGAGGAAGAGCCACGCGATGGCGATACCGAAGCTGAAGGCCGCGAAGGCGATGATCGCGTTGAGGACGTCGCGGAGGAGCACCGACGCGACCGCCGCGAGCACCGAGAACGTGAGCGCCAGTCCCAGCGCGATCGATTCGGCGCTCATTCGTCGCCCTCCGTCGACTGCGCGGTCGCGTCGGCGAGCGCCCCCGGGGAGCCGTCCTCCCCGTTCGCGGGGGCGGCGTCGTCTCTCGTCCACGGGGTGATGCCCTGATCGTACGCGGCCCGCGAGATCGCGTGTGCGGCCGTCGGGTTCGTCACGAACATGAAGATCCCCAGTAGGGCCGTCTTCGCGACCGAGATGTCCGCGCCGAAGACCAGCGCGACGCCGCCGAGCGTCAGGATGATCCCGAGCGTGTCGCTCTTCGAGGTCGCGTGCGCGCGAGTGTACAGGTCAGGGAGGCGGATAATCCCGACGACGGCGACGAACCCGAAGAACGTCCCCGCGACGACGAGGAACACCGTCAGCAGTTCCGTGATCGTCATCTAGATCACCCCGCCCCGCTCGACGGTGAACTTCGAGATTGCGATGCTCATCAGGAAGTTCAACATCCCGTAGACGAGCGCGACGTCGAGGAACCCCGGTTGATCGAGCGCCGCCGCGAGCAGCGCGAGGACGACGACCGTGTTCGTCCCGATGCCGTTGACCGCGATGACCCGATCCTGCATCGTCGGGCCCGCGACGATCCGGTAGACGAGCACGATGGCGAACAGGACGAACGCGCCGGCGGCCGCGAGCAGCACCGTGTCGACGAGTCCCGTGGCGGCCATCACTCGGCCTCCTCCGCCGTCACGGCGTCCGGTGTGGAGATGCTCTCGCGTTCCGCCGGCGACGGGATCCGCGCGCCCCCCCGGCCGTAGAACACGAATCTGACGGCCCGTTCGAGGCTCCCCGCGGCGAGGTCCTCACGGGCGCTCCCGGTCAGCGTGTGGATCTCGATGCCCTCCGGCCCGACGTCCACAGACAGCGTGCCGGGCGTGAGCGTGATGCTGTTCGCCATCGTCGTCACCGGCAGCCCGCCCCAGAGCGCGGCCCTGAAGCGCCGCATCTCGGGGTCGATCGGGAGGTCCGGATGCAGAATGATGTACGCGATCGAGAGGTTCGCCTTCGTGATCTCCCAGACCAGATAGGGGACGAAAAGAATCATACGGACGGTTCGGAGCGTGGTTCGGACAGGCGAGGGCGACGTGACGAACGCGACGTTCGAGAACGCCACCGCGGCGAGGAGCGCGGTCAGCGCCCCGGTCGCGAGATCGAACAGCGAGAGCGAGCCGGCGACGGCCAGATAGAACGCGTACGTCGCGCCGAAGACCGTGACTCCCTTCGCGAGCGTCGCCCGGGAGACGAGTCTGCTCCGCGTCGTCTGCCGGTCGACCGGCGCCTCTTCGACGGAGCGGTCCGACCGGGACAGCTCCACCTCGAACGGTCGGAGCATCGGGGCGTTGCCGCCGGGCTGGAACTCCGGATCGACGACGATCCGATCGAGGTCGTGCGTGCGGGCGTACTCGAGGAGCACCCCGGCGAAGTCACCGGGACTGAAAAGGTAGCGGTCGTCACCGACGACCGCCGTCCGGACGTCGACGGGCGGCTCTTCGTCTTCGTCCCCGTCGCGGTCGAGGTCCTCGTTCGCCCACACCGTCACGCGTTCGAGGAGGTCGGCCGCCGCGGCCGCATACCCCTCCTCGTTCCCGTCGACGGACCGCCACCGCGCCGGGTACACGAAGTGGACGGCCGCCGCCTCCCCGCGTTCTTCGGCGGCTTCGCGGGCCTCGCGGACAGCGTATGCGACCGTGTTCCGGACCGTCGCGGACTCACCAACCGGCACCAGAATCCGGGAACTGCCGGCTTCCATCACCCACCACCCGCCTCGATGGACGCCGAGCGTTCCCCATCGGTCACTCGACTCATTGTCGTCGTATCGTTACTAAGGGGGTCAAATACGTCTTCCGCTCTGTCCCCGACGGATTATCAGACCGACAGGATATATTTAAACGAACTTTCGAAACCGTCCTCAAATGGGGCCATAAATTCCGTTCTCCGACAAGAGGTGTGATACACGACAGCGAGTGTTCACAAGTATTTATATGCGTACGAGTAGTAGATATTAGTATGAACTTACTTGAGTTATTCTCCGAGAAACGCGCCGTCTCGCCGGTTATCGGCGTTATCCTGATGGTCGCGATCACCGTCATCCTCGCGGCCGTCATCGGGACGTTCGTGCTGAACCTCGGGCAGGGCCTCCAGCAGACCGCCCCGCAGGCGAGTTTCGGATTCGACTACAACAGCGACACCAACGTGACGATCACCCACGAGAGCGGCGATACGATCGACGCCGCGCGGCTGACGACGAGCGGCCTCGACGGTGGTTCCGTCGCGTGGGACGGCCACAACGGACTGACCGGAACCGTCTCTGCGGGGACGACCGCCGAGTTCAATAACTCCGTGAACTGGACCGGCGAGACCGTCCGCGTCGTCTGGGAGTCCCAAGACGGATCGACGTCCGCGACGCTCAGCCGGTCGACCGCTCCGACGGTCTGAAACTGACGTGGCGACGGTCTGAAGCCGATTGACCCGTCCCGGCGCGGGTCGAACCGCCAGTTTTTATTTTCGACCCGCTGAACCGACGACATGGACCAACTGCGGCAGTCGCTGCTCGAGGCGCCGATCATCGAGAAAGGCGAGTACGAGTACTTCGTCCACCCGATCAGCGACGGCGTCCCGATGCTCCGGCCCGGCCTCCTCCGGGAGATCGTCATCAAGATCATCCGCAAGGCCGAGATCGACGACGTCGACAAGATCGTCACGCCGGCGGCGATGGGCATCCACATCTCCACGGCCGTCTCGCTGATGACCGACATCCCGCTCGTGGTCATCCGCAAGCGGCAGTACGGCCTCGAGGGCGAGCAGCCGCTGAGCCAGCAGACCGGCTACTCCGAGAACGAGATGTACATCAACGACGTCGAACCGGGCGACCGCGTGCTCGTCCTCGACGACGTGCTCTCGACCGGCGGGACGATGTGCGCGGTGCTCGACGCGCTCGATAACATCGGCGCGGAGGTCGTCGACACCGTCGCCGTGATCAAGAAGGCCGGGCCGAACGAACTCGACGACAGCGGCCACCACGTCAAGACGCTGATCAACGTCCGCGTCGAGGACGGCGAGGTCGTCATCGTCGACGAGCACGGGGACGACTGACCGCTGTTCTCGCCCGTTCTGAGAGAATCGCACCGAGACAGCCCGATCTCGTGCGGACTGATGAACCCTACCGCGGAGTCGGCGGGGCAATCCGTCACCGACTGATGCTGTTTGCTCTCCCTGTGTACCGGTGAGCGCCGCCAACGGGGCGGGCACTCACCGGTAGGAGGCGAGAACGAACATTATGAAGCCATTCGGTTCCTGAGTTGATCGCCCCGACGAAAACGGGTCACACGAGCGACAGCACCACGCTTTCGTCGGTCCATCGATGGGTATTTGATGGGATAGGCGCACGTAGGTCCTATGTCACTCGGTGACGGTCCCGACGACCGCGGGCCGAACGCGATCTCGACTCCCTCTCGGCGATCTCTTCTGCGTCTTCTCGGGCTGGGCGGTGCGACGGCGCTGGCCGGGTGTAGTAGCACTCCCGACGGTTCCGCGGCTGAGGAACCCTCGGACGACGCCACCGATACCGACAGCGCCTCGGACAGCCGCGGGGCGTACGTCGAAGGCACCGCCACGGGCGCCCAGACGCTGAACTTCCTCAGCGTCGACGACGTGCCCTCGGCGAACCGGGTGCAACTGGCGCTCGACGGGGCGTACGCCCTCACGCCCGAACAGGAGGTGTTCCCGCTGTGGGCGGATATCTCGACCGACGAGGGCCGCGTCTACACGGTCGAGCTCCGCGACAACCTGGAGTGGGGCGCCGGGTACGGGCGGATGACGGCCGAAGACTGGGTGTATATGATCGCGGAGGTCTTCCAGGCCGAGTCCAACTGGGCCGGCTTCCCCGGCCAGGGCGACTGGATCCGGAACGACGAGCCCGTCCCGGTCGAGAAGACCGGCACGCTGTCGTTCGAGATCCGGCTCCCGTCGGTCGACCCGTCGTTTCCGCGCCGACCGATTATGTGGGGCGCGTTCTGTATGCCGAAGGCGATCATCGAGCGGTACCGCGCCGACGAGGATCAGGCGGGCCTCGCGCGGGACGAGGAGGTGCAGACGCTCGCGTACGCGGGGAACCTCGGCCCCTATCGGTTCGAGCGGTGGGAGCGGGAGTCGGCGTTCGTCGCCGTCAGAAACGACGACTACTACCTCCGCGAGTCCGACGACGTTCCCGAGGAGTGGCGGGACGCACCGTACTTCGATTCCTACACCTACGAGGTCGTCCCCGAGGGGAGCACGCGCCTGTCGGCGCTGCGTACCGGGGAACTGACCGCGACCGACGTTCCGGAGACCAGCGTCGAGCAGTTTGAGGGGCTCGACGGCGTCGACGTGAAGGTGTTCCCGCAGGCGTTTCTGACCTCCCTGATCTACAATCAGCGCGCGAACGGGTCGTTCTACGAGGCGCTGCGGAAGACCGAGGTCAGGCAGGCGCTCGCGCACGCGGTGGACAAGCGAACCATCGTCGAGGACATCCTCAGGGGGTACGCGACGGTCGCACACACGTTCCAGCCGACGTTCTCGCAGTGGTACGCCGACGAGGAGGTCACGGAGTACGGCGTCGGCGACGCGTACAGCCACGAGCGCGCCAGAGAACTGCTCGAATCCGCGCTGGGATCGACACCGTACCGGTACGACGGCGACCGCGTCGTCGACGCGGACGCCGAGCCGGTCACGCTGGATCTCGTCTACCCGCTCGGCTCGCAGGCGGTCGAGACGACCGCCGAGTTCGTCGCACAGGAGTACGACGCCGTCGGGCTCGACGTCGAGGTTTCCGGGCTGGAGTACGGAACGCTCGCGGAGCGGTACCTGTTCAACAGCTGGCGGGACGAGGGCGAGTCGCCGTGGAACGCCGGCCCGTACAACGGCGGCCCGCGAGACGGGTCGGTGAGCGAGGAACCCTGGGACCTGCTCACCGGGATCACGTTCAACACCTATCCCCGAACGCCGTCGTCGATCCGGGGCTTCACGCTCCGGCGCGGCGGCATCAACTTCTACGGCTACCACCCCGAGACGGACTTCGCCTCGCTGTTCGAGACCGCCTCGAGCACCGTCGAGGAGGCCGAGCGCCGGGCGGCGTTCACGGAGATATTCGGCGCCCTCTCGGCTGAACAGCCGTTCAACTTCCTCAATATGGGCGTCGACATCGTCGGATACGACAGCGCCGTTCGCGGTCCCGAGGAGGTCTTCGGCTATACATGGAACCAGAACACGTGGCGCCTCGACGCACAGTGAAGGGATAGATTCGGAGCGAATGGGGTGACACTCAGATGGGGCTGAAATGGTACATCGCACGGCGGGTCGCGTGGGCGGGCGTCGTCGCACTCGTCATCCTGACGGTCACGTTCGTCCTGCTCGAATACGCGCCGGACTCGCAGCTGGCGCGCGTCCACTTCCGGGCGGCCGCGAGCGGCGAGAGCGCGGCGGCGGCCGCGGACGCGTACGCGCAGCGTCGCGGGCTCGACGGTCCGCTCTGGGCGCGCTATCTCGAGTACCTCGGGAACCTCACGGCCGGCGACTGGGGCTGGTCGGACACCCGCTCGCAGCCCGTTGCCGAGGCGATTCTGACGGCGCTCCCGTACTCGCTTCTGTACACCGTTCCGGCGGTCGTCGCCTCGACAGCCCTCGGGATCGGAATCGGCCTCTACTCCGCGTTCAATCAGTACACGAAGACCGACTACGCGGCGACGTTCGTCGCGTTCTTCGGGATCAGCGTCCCGAACTTCTGGTTCGGCATCGTGCTGCTTCTGATCTTCGCCGTCCACCTCGGCTGGGTCCCCGTGCTTTTCGACGCCGAGTTGGCGCGGACCCGGACGTTCTCGCTCGCGAACGCGCGACAGCTCCTGCTTCCGGTGTTCGTTCTCGCGACCGGGGCGGTCGCGAGTACGATGCGCTACGCCCGCGCGGAGGCGCTCGAGTACGTCCGCGCAGCGTTCGTGAAGACGGCGCGGGCGAAGGGCGCCTCGGAGTGGCGGGTCCTCACCCGGCACGTGCTCCGTCCCACGCTCGTTCCGCTGTCGACGATTCTCGTCGGCGATCTGCTCGGGGTCCTCCTCTCGGCGTCGTACCTCGTCGAGGTCGTCTTCGGCATCCCCGGGCTCGGCCGACTCAGCCTCGATGCGATCAGGCGTCAGGACACCGCGCTCGTCCTCGGCACGACGCTCGTCCCGGTGTTCGTCGCCGTGATCGGCAACCTCCTGCAGGACCTCGCGTACGCGGTTCTGGACCCGCGAATCGACTACGGTGATCGCAGGTGACCCGACGGGACGACTCTGGGACGGACGACCCCGGACGAGACGGCTCGCACCCGGACGACTTCGAGTACGTCGACTGGGACGCGATCGACGAACGCGGCGGCGGTCCCTCGACGACGCGGCTCGCTGCCGCCGCGGTGTCCGGGCTCTACGCGCTCGCGCTCGCGTACGACGTTCTGCTCGCCCGCGGCGGACCGACGTTCTCGGTCGTCGTCGACGGGACCGCGCACGTTTGGGACGTCACCGCCGTCGACTGGCTGTTCCTCGCGACGCTGCTCGCGCTCTCGTTCTCGCTCGTTCCGCTGGCGCGGGACCGCCGACTGACCGCGTACTACTGGCGGCGGTTCCGACGGCACACTCCCGCCGTGCTCAGCCTGTGGTACCTCCTCGCGGTGTTTCTCGTCGGGACGGTGGGGACGCTCGTCGTCGACCCGCCGACGCTGAACGTCGCGGCCGCGTACCAGCCGCCGGTCTACCTGAGCGTCGACGCGGCGGTCCCGAACGAGTGCGTCGGTCCCGTCGTCGACGGCCGGTGTCGGGGGACGTGGCGATACCCGCTCGGGACGACCGGCGGCGGGAAGGACCTCTGGGCGCTCGCGGTCTTCGGGATGCGCCTCAGTATGCAGGTCGGACTGATCGCGACGCTGATCTCGATCACGATTGCCACCGCCGTCGGCACGACGGCGGCGTACGCCGGCGGCTGGATCGACGAGGCGCTGATGCGGGCCGTCGACGTCCAGCAGACGTTCCCGACGTTCTTTCTGTTCCTCTTTCTCGCGTACCTCTACGGCGGGGGCCTGTTCGCGCTCATCGTCATCTTCGGCGTGACGGGCTGGGGCGGCATCGCCAGAGTCATCCGCAGCGAGGCGCTCCAGCGGCGAGAGCAGGCGTACGTCGAGGCCGCACGAAGCGCCGGTGCCTCGGGGCGGTACGTCGTCCGGCGACACATCGTCCCGAACGTGTCGAGTTCGATCATCACCGCGGCGACGCTGCACATCCCGTATCTCGTCCTCTCGGAGGCGGCGCTGTCGTTCATCGGCGTCGGCGACGTGACGCTCCCCTCGTGGGGGCAGACGATCGCAGCGGGGCGCGGCGATCTCGGCACCGCGTGGTGGGTATCGACGGTACCCGGCGTCTTCCTCTTCGCGACGATCCTCGCCTTCAACTTCCTCGGCGACGCGCTCAGAGACGCGCTCGATCCGCGCCAGGAGGTGGACAGATGAGCGACTCGTCGCCCCTATCGGACCCGCTGCTCCGCGTCGAGGGGCTGACGACGCGGTTCCGAACCGACGACGGGACGCTTCTCGCCGTCGAGGACGTCTCCTTCGACGTCGAACGCGGCGAGACCGTCTGTCTCGTCGGCGAGTCCGGCAGCGGCAAGACGGTCGCGAGCGAGTCGATCACGCGGTTGATCGAGGAACCCCCTGGCGAGATCGCCGGCGGGGCGGTCCGATTCGACGGTCGCGATCTCCTTTCGGCCTCCGAATCGGAGCTTCGGGCGGTCCGCGGCGGGCGGATCGCGCACGTTTTCCAGAACCCGCGGGGCGCACTCAACCCGGTCTACACGATCGGCTGGCAGCTGATCGAGGCGGTGCGGCTCCACGCGGACGTCCCGAAGGACCGAGCGCGAGCGCGCGCCATCGACCTCCTCGACCGAGTGGGGATCCCGGATCCGGGCGGTCGGATCGACGACTACCCGCACGAGCTCTCCGGCGGGCAAACACAGCGCGTGGCCATCGCGATGGCACTCGCCGGCGAACCGGACCTCCTGATCGCAGACGAGCCGACGACGGCGCTCGACGTCACGACCCAAGCGCAGGTGCTGGATCTCCTCGAGGAGATCCAATCCGAGTTCGGGATGGCCGTCCTGTTCGTCACCCACGACCTCGGCGTCGTCGCGGAGATCGCCGACCGCGTCGTGGTGCTGTACGCGGGGTCGGTGATGGAGCGCGGTGGCGTCTTCGACGTCTTCGGGCGCCCGTCGCACCCGTACACGCGGGCACTGCTCGATTCGGTCCCGGGGGGGCGAGGCGTTTCCCGGGATACCGGTGCATCCACGCCCCACTCGCCACCGATCCGTGATGCGCTCTCGACCCCCCCCTGATTCGCAGACGGGGTGCCGCTTCCACGACCAGTGTCCGCACGCCGTCGACGGCTGTGCGGTCGGCGGGCAACCGCCGCTGTACGACGTTCCCGCCGCCACCGTTTCGGGACCCGACCGCGCCGAGGGCGAGGGCTGTCCCGATCGGTCAGCGGCGGACCGCGAGCGCGCCTCCAAGGGGAACGACGAACACGTCGCGGCGTGTGTCCACTTCGCGCCGGAGGGTGACCCGAGCGCGGTTTACGGTTCGGGGAACGACAGCGTGCGCGGCGACGACGCCGACGGGGGCCGTCCCGTGGGACGGGAGGGTGAGCGCTGATGACGGACGGAACGACGCTTCTCGACGTCCGCGGGCTGTCGAAACACTACCCGCTCACCGAGGGCCTGTGGAAGCGGGAGGTCGGCCGCGTGCGAGCCGTCGACGGGATCGACCTCTCGGTGGACCGCGGCGAGACGCTTGGACTCGTCGGCGAGTCCGGCTGCGGGAAATCGACGGCGGCGCGCGCGATGCTGCGAATCGAGGAGCCGACCGGCGGCGACGTGCGGTTCGACGGCGAGGACGTCACGGCGTACGACCGGGGGCGACTGAAGCGGTTCCGACGGCGGGCGCAACTGCTCTTTCAGGACCCGACGTCCAGCTTCGATCCCCGGCTGTCTATCGGCGAGTCGGTCGCCGAACCGCTCCGCGTGCACGGGATGCGTGATCGCGGCCGACGCCGACGGCTCGTCGAGCGGACGCTCGAACGCGTGGGGCTCTCGTCGAACGACGCGGACCGCTACCCGCACGAGCTCTCGGGGGGACAGAAACAGCGCGCCGCCTTGGCCCGCGCGCTGATCGTCGATCCGGATCTACTCGTCGCCGACGAACCGGTGTCCGCGCTCGACGTCTCCGTGCAGTCGTCGGTGCTCTCGCTTCTGGACGCGTTGCAGGCGGAACTGGGCCTCGCCCTCCTCCTCATCAGCCACGACCTCGCCGTCGTCCGGGATCACTGTGACCGCGTCGCGGTGATGTATCTCGGCGAGATCGTCGAGGCCGGGCCCGTTGAGTTGGTGTTCACGGATCCCCAGCACCCGTACACCCGGTCGCTCTTGGCGTCGATCCCGGTTCCGGACCCGAGAGCACGGCTCGGGAACGACGACTCCGCACGGCGGGTCGAACTCACCGGCGAGGTTCCCAGTGCGTCGGATCCGCCCGAGGGCTGCCGCTTTCACACGCGGTGTCCGGCCGTTATTCAGCCCGCGGACTACGAACTCGAACAGGACGCCTGGCGGGGGGTCCTCCGATTGCGGACGCGGCTCGAGACGGACGCCGCGGACGTCGACGTCGGGGAGATCCGAGAGCGCCTCGCGACCGAACGCCGCAGCGATGCCACCCCCGCGAGTGTCCCGGACGACGCGGTGCGGGAGGCGATCAGACGCGAGTTCGACCTCCCGGATCGACTGTCGGACCCCGACGCGGAGTCGGCGTTCGATCGAGCGCTGTCGCGACTCGCCGCTGAGGACTACGCGGCCGCGACAGCGTTGCTCTCCCGGAAGTTCTCGACCGTCTGTGCCCAAGAGACGCCGCATCGACGGTCGACTTCGAGAGACCACGAGGTCGCCTGCCACCTCCTCGAAGCGACCGACGCTGACCCGGCAACTGAGGGGGATCCCCCGGCGGAGTGACGGACGGGGTGGCCCCGTCAGCTGAGGGAATCAGATCAACACGCGATCTGGAGCTGGCGAACTGTCGGCACGACCGCATACGGCTGTGGCCGTCGAGCCCGCGTCGGCGTGCCGAGCGACCGCTGCTCGACGCGGGGCAGGTGTCAGAGCACACGGGTGGTGCCCCCGTCATCGGTGATAAACGCTCGGCTGTGCGGTGACAGTCCGTCGGAGATTGGGCCACCGCTCAATCGGTGATCCCCGGAGAGCGCCCTGATGATCCCGCAGCAACTCCCCGTAGGAGGCGTAACGCCGATATCCAGTTACCTCGCGTTACAAACACTACTGTAGTGTTAATCCGCGCCGCGGACGTAGCTGTTCGGTATGGCCACCGTCCGCACAAACGATATCGAGACGTACTATGAGAGGCGAGGTGAGGGCCGGCCGATCGTGTTCGTTCACGGTGCGATCGTCGATCACCGCCAGTGGATGCCGCAGCTGGACGCGCTTAGTGACGAGTACACGACCATCGGATACGACGTGCGCGGACACGGTCACACCGGCGGCTCGGCGGTAGCGCAGTACACGCTCGATCTCCTCGCCGACGACCTCGATGCACTCATCAGCGGATTGGATCTCGATCGCCCGGTGCTCTGTGGGCTTTCTCTGGGTGGATGCATCGCACAGGCGTACGCCAGCAGACACCCCGATCGGATTTCCGGCCTCGTGCTCGCCGACACGTTCACGCCGGGTGAGTGGCGGTGGCCCGAGCGCCTCCAGTGGGCCGTCCTCCGGGCGACGGTTCCCCTGACTCGACTCGTGGGATATCAGCGGGTCGAAAAGGCGATGGTGTGGCTCCAAGAGCGCCTACGGGGGCGGAATGTCAGCGGAGACTACGCGCGGATCGAGGCGCTCCGCGCCACCGGTCCGACGATGGAGACCGACGAGTTCGCCAAGGTGATCGGCGCGCTGCTCAGCGTCCCACGAGCGGAGTTCGACCTGTCGTCCCTCTCGGTACCGACGCTCGTGCTCTACGGTGAGCACGAGATGGGGTTCGTCAAGCGTCACGCGGCGAAACTGGCGGCTGAGCTCCCGCGTGCCCGCGTCGTCGAGGTCCCCGGCGGTGCACACGCGTCCAACCTCGACGAACCCGAGTTCGTCACGGAAGCGATTCGAGCGTATCTCTCGGAATCGACCGACGGTGACCCCGCGGTAGCCGACTCGTAGTCGATAGGCGTACGCGCTCACGCGAGTGGACCCATCGCGGTTCCCCGTTTCTCCACCGACGGCGACCCCGTTACTCGATCACGAACTGGGGCTCGGCGATCCGTTCGGAGCGGCACTCCGGGCACCGGGAGGGTTCGTTCAGCGGATCGTCGAACCCGTCGAAACCGCACTCCCGACACGCCGGCGGCGCGACGAGGAACCGTTCGTCGTTCGCCGCGCTCTCGACGGTCTGGGCGACGTGTTCGAGGTGGCCGTACACCGCCGACCGGGGGACCCCGACGGCCGTAGACAGCTCCGTCACACCGTGCGGCTCGCTCCGCAGTTCGCTCGCGATGCGCTGTCGTGTCGTCGCCGTCGCGTCCGAATCGGACATACGCGACCCTAGGTGATCGATAGCGTATATACTGCCCGCCGTGGCCGGAGCCAGCCAGCGGAAGACCGGCAGTTCACTATCGGCCGGTGTTTCCTTCTTTGTACAAATTTGGAAACACACTTGCCACTCCGTTCGGACACTACCTGTATGAAGGCAGTTGTCCTCGCCGGCGGGTACGCGACGCGGATGTGGCCGATCACCAAACACCGGCCGAAGATGTTTCTCCCGGTGGGCGACGGCACGGTCATCGACATCATTTTCGAGGATCTCGAGGCGGACGAGCGCATCGACGAGGTGTTCGTGAGCACGAACGAGCGCTTCGCGGAGACCTTCGAGACGTTCCTCGCGGACGCCCCATACGAGAAGCCGACGCTCTCGGTCGAAGAGACCGCAGCGGAGGGCGAGAAGTTCGGCGTCGTGGGCGCGCTCGCGCAACTCATCGAGCGCGAGGGCGTCGAGGACGACCTCGTGGTCATCGCCGGCGACAACCTGCTCTCGTTCGATGTCTCGGAGTTCGTCGACTTCTTCGAGTCGGCGGGGACGCCGTGTCTCGCCGCCTACGACGTCGGCTCGAAGGAACGGGCGCGGTCGTACGGGCTCGTCCAACTCGACGGAGACCGCGTCGTCGACTTCCAGGAAAAGCCCGACGACCCACAGAGCACGCTCGTCTCGATCGCCTGCTACGCGTTCCCCGAGGAGACGCTTCCCGACTTCGACACCTACCTCACGGGCGGCAACAACCCCGACGAGCCGGGGTGGTTTCTGGAGTGGTTGCAGGACCGCGGGACTGTCCACGCCTTCACCTTCGACGGCGCGTGGTTCGACATCGGGACGCCCGAAAGCTACCTCGACGCGGTCTCGTGGTACCTCGACGGCGGGACGTTCGTCCACGACGACGCGACGGTCGAAGACTCCGAGCTCGGCGCGAACGTCCACGTGATGGCCGACGCGTCCGTGGTGAACTCGAGACTCGACCGGACAGTCGTCTTCAGCGACGCGGTCATCCGCGATGCGGACATCAGAAACAGCATCGTCGACGAGGACACCCACGTCGAGAACTTGGACCTCTCGAACGCGCTGATCGGGGCGCATTCGCACCTCGAGTAGCGTCGTTCATCCCTCCTCGGGGACCGTGTACTCGCCGAAGTCGTCGAGAGTCCCGAGCGGCGGCGCACCGAACAGTATCCACGTTTGCGCCGTATCGTCTGTCTCGTTACGGATGCTCCGCGTTGTATCCGGACCGATCCGGACGATCCCGCCCGGCGTTACGTCGTATGTCGATCCGTCGATCTGCACGCGCCCGCCGTCGAGCGCGACGTAGACCTCCTCTTGCCGCTCGTGGGCGTGCGGTGCGGTCGCCTCTCCCGGGCCGAGCGTCACCGTGTTTACACGCATTTCGGTGCACCCCAGTGCTTCGGTGAGCTTGCGGTGAAGACTCCCCGACTCCGGGAAGGGTTCCTGTTCGACGGTCTCCGGATCGACGACGCTGAAATCGTCGGCCATACCGACGCTTCGATAGAGCGCCGTATAGTAGAGCGGGGGTGTTCTCCCCGTCCGTGGATCCGCGGCCGCGGAGACTGAGTAACCGAGACTGTGGAGCCCGGCACTTACTCTCGGAGCCGCGCGTCAGTCACGCGGAGGTGCCCGCGCGTCCCCTCCCAGACGGTCTCGTACTCCAGTTCGATCGGGTGTCGCATATGCGGCCCGTCGGTCACGAGCGTCTCGAACTCGCCGCCTTCGCCGAGGATGTGGACGCCGAACTCCTCGTTGAGCGCGGCGAGTTCGGTCAGCGCGTCGGCGTCGAGCGTTCGCCCGAGCCACGATTCGTCGAGCCCGTGTGCGGCGACTTGGACGATCCGGATCTCGAATCCGGCGTCGAGCATCTCCCTGCCGAGTCCGAGCGGGTCGCGCTGCCAGAGCGGCGCGAAGAGGTCGATCCCCAGTCGGTCACACATCCCTTCGATCCGCGATGTCTGGAACTCGCTCTCGACGGCGCCGGCGGTGACGCCGGCCAGCCCGCCGTCGAGTTCCGCACTGAGTTCCCCGAGCGCGGCTTCGAGCGGCTCTAGCTCGCGGTCGCCCTGCACACTCGCGTCGTCGGCGTCGGCCGCGCCGAGGTCCCCCGGTTCGACCTCGACGAGCTCGATGCCGACGCTCTCGGCCGCGAGCCCGGCCAGACGGGTCTCCGGGACGTGATACATATACGAGTCCTCCCCGGGGTGGACCGTGAGGAGGCGCGTGACGTTCAACCCCTCCTCTACGGCCCGGTAGAGCGCCCACGAGGAGTCTTTCCCACCCGAGAAGAGGCTGACCCAGTTGCCGGAGTCCGTCATCGGCGTCGCTACGCCGCGGGCGTACAAACGGGCACCGATTCAGCCGTTCGCCTCGCCGGCGTCGCGGCCCCGCCCAGTTCCGTCAGTGGCGTATGGATCGTCGGTGGTGTCTGTGTGGTTGGCGGCATCTGTACCGCGGGTTGGCGTCTCGGCTCCCGCCTCCAGCGCCGCGGCGATCCGTTCGACGGCGTCGACCAGTCGGAACACCGCGACGACGAGCAGCCACGCGAGGTAGATCCCGGCGGCGATTCCGACGAGGACGAACCACAGGAGGATCTGTCCGGCGATCACGACGCTGTACGCGAACGTCGCGATGAGGACGGCAGCGACGGCGAACCGCAGTCGCTTCGAGGACCGTGGAGGGAATGCGGCGGGCACGCTATCGACGTTTCCTGCGAGCGTCGTAAACGTGTCGCCCGAATCGTCCCGCTCGCAGTCAGACGCCCCCTCTCACTCGTCGGAGTCGATCGAGTGGTCCATCTCCGGGACCTCCGCTTCGAGCCACTCGCGGAACCACTTGACGCGCGTGAGCCGCTTGTGCGCGATAGTCTCTGCGGCGTCTGAGTTCACTCGCTCCGTGGCGTCTCGGCCGCGTTCGAGGACGCGTTCGACCATTTCGGCGGCGTCCATGTGCGTCCGCGCCTCATAGCCCATCCGAAGCAGCATCAGCGCGGTCCCGTTCGCCCCGACTTTATCGAGGATGTCGGCCTCGATCAGGCTCTGTGTCTCCAGTGAGACGTCCGCGAGTGGCCCCTGATAGGAGTGGTCCGCGACCACCTGACACACCTGCTCGACGAACGACTGCGGGAAGTCGCCGTGCGTGGACAGGTACTCGCGAGCGACGCGCGCGCCCTCCTCGGCGTGTACCTCTTGGTCGGCTTCGAGCTTCGCGATATCGTGAAAGAGCGCAGCAACGCGGACGACGTCGGTGTCCGCGCCCTCGCGCTCTGCGATTCGGGTCGCGATTTCGACGACGTTCAGGATGTGGTTGAACCGGTACTCGGCGCTGTGCCAGGGGTACCACCGCATCCGACCGCCGTCCGATTCGCCCTCGACGCTCGCAGCGAGATAGTCGCGGACGAACCGCTTCATCTCCTCGAACTCATCGTCTGCGACCGTCGATTCCTTGATCTCAACGCCCACAGCACCACCTCCCTCCACTGCCGTCGGGGGGCCCGACGACGTCCGCGTTCGCGTTCGGGTTCATTACTGGATAGAATGGTTCTTCGGTTCTTAGGCGTTACGACGAGTCTGCGGTTCGGCGGCGCGGGGAAATACCGCCTCGCGATGCGGTCTTTGCGATGCGCTTCCCGCGTCCGCGACCGGTATCCGCCCCCGTTACAGAGAGACCCACGGGTCTATCTGCGCCGCCAGACGAACAGCGCGACCGTCGTGAGCGCGCTGAGCGAGAGCAGCGCGTCGAACCCCAACAGCCGTCTCCGGAGCGTCTCTCCGTCGTCGTCGACGAACGTTCCGACCACGCCGCCGACGAACTTCCGCGTCGCGTCGACGACAGTGTCGGAGTTCGGTTCGTCCGTCGTCTGCGTCGGCGGCGTCGACGACGCGTCCGTCTCGTCTCCGGACGACGAAGCGCCGCTCGCCCTCGGCTCCGGGGCACCACCGCTACCGCCGGATCCGGCCGGCGTTGCGGTCTGTGCGTCCGTCTCTGTCACCGGGAGCGTCGCGCGAACCTCGCCCGCGGCGGCGAGTTCGCTTTCGGCGTCGAGCACGTCGGTCGCGGACGCGACGGTGAACGTGTCGCCGACGCGCTGTTCCTCGAAGTCGAACGCGGCCGCCCACGAGCCGTTCGTCTCGACGACGGCGCGCGCGGTTTTCAGGAACCGCGGCTCGACTCCCTCGGCCGACCGTATCCGGATGGTGATCTGTGTTCCCGGTGCGACGGTCGTCGTCCCGGTGACCGACTGGTTCGCGGCCGCCAAGACGACGACGGGCTCACGGCCGGCCCCGATCTCCGCCGCGACGAGTGAGTACTCGCTTTCTACTGTCCGCCTGTCGTCGTCGAGGTCGGCGAACGTCCCGTTCTCCCGGACGGCGAACGCCGCAGTGAGGTCGTCGCCAGCGTCGGGAATGCGCGTGTCTCCGTCGCTGTCGGACGCGAAGAGGGCGTCTCCGGTCTCGTATGCGAGGACGTACGTGTCGTTGTCGGGGTCAGCGACGACCCGGCTGTTGGTCTCGTTGAGGTCGAGTCGATAGGCCTCCGCGTTCGCCCGCCGGTTCCGTCGGGTGACGTTCAACGCGAACTGGTCCCCATCGGTATCGCCGTGCTCGGTCCGTCCCAGCGCGAAGAACCGCTCCGTCTCCGAGCCGGAACCCCTCACGAACTCTCCGGCCAGTCCCGGTGCGACGATCCGATGGACGACGACGTCGCCGACAGCCGCGTCGGCCGCTCGGGTGAGCCGTCCCTCGTCGATCGCCGACGAGACGGACCGGTAGTCGTCGAGTTCCGTGCCGGCGGGTGCGACCCAGTTGGTGATCCCTCCCGGCGCCGGCCGCTCGAGGACGAGCGTCCCGAAGTCCTCCGCGGCGTCGCTCGAATCCTCTCCGGCGCGGACGCTGAGCCCGTACTCCCCGGGGTCGAGGGCGTCGCTCGCGCGGTTGTCGTCGTCGAGGTCGGCGGCGATGATCTCGTCCGGACTGTCGCCGCCGTCGATTCCGCGCACGTCGAACACGTCGCCGCCGTCGTCCGGGAGTCCCGTCGCTCCGACCGCGGCGGCCGTGTTGACCCGGAGTCGGACGGACCCGTCACCGTCTCTGTCGGCCGCGGTGACGTTCGCGCGGAACCCCACGGCCGGGCTCCCGACGGTCACCGTGGCTGTCTCGGCGTACGTCAGATCGACCACGACGTCGGCGACGTCGCCGGTGTGCTCGGTGACGATCGCCGACCGGAGCGCCGCGGTCCTCGCTGCGGCGTCGACGACGCGGATCCGTTCGGACCCGGCTATCGCCCCGGTACCGACGTCTGTCACGTTGACCGTGTAGTTGCCGGGACCGCCGCTGGAGACGCTCTCGGCCGGGAACTCGAACGGCGTCTCGCCGTTGCCACTCAGCGTGCGGTTCGTTCGGGCGACGACCGCGCCGCCGTCTCCCCGCCGCCGGAGTTCGATCTCGACGGACCGGCCGGCGGCGTTCGCGAGCACCGCGCCTTCGATCGCCTCGTCGGTCGTCACAGTCCGGTCGGCGGCGGCGACGCCGAGGCCGAGATCGCGGATCGAGAACGCTGCCCGCCGGTCGACGCTACCGTCGGCGAGGTACGTTTCGACCGCGTACGTCCCGCTCCAGTTCCGCGCTGCCGTATCGAAGACGAACGCTTGGCTCCCCGGACCGGTGCGGCCGGCAAAGACGAACGCTCCCGCATCGGTTTCGACCTCGAACGCTTGGTCGTGGTCCGCCGAGCCGTCGGTCGAGAGGAACGCGACCGTCGCGTTCTCGTAGATGTTCGTCGTCGCGTCCGTCTCGGAGACGACCGCGTCGGCCACCGTTACGTCGACCACGCCCGGCGTGATCGTCTCGGTGTCGATCGAGTCGTTCACCGCGCCGATTTCGACGCGCACCTCGTCGCGGGGACCCAGCGCGGTGTCGGCACTCAGCACCACCTGCCCATCGGCCGATCCGTCGGCGTCGAGCGCGTACCGTCCGGTGACGTTCGTCCCGCCGGCGATCACCGTGATGTCGTCGCCGAGCGTCAGCGCCCCGGCGTCTCCGTCAGCCTTGGAGACGTCCTCGCTGAACGGGATTTCGATGACACTTTCGGTGTGCGTTAGCGTCGTCCCGTCGAGGCTCTGCGTCGAGAACTCGGTTACCGAGCCGAGTGAGAGCGGCTCGGGGTCTTCATCGACGAGTGCATCAGTACTTAATGTAACTTGCTCACTTATGTCATAATATTCGGTGCTAACCTCATCACCATCAGTTATATTCAGAACACCTTTGGAATCTGTTTTACTTATTTTCGTACTCCCTCTAAATATACTCCCAGAGATATGTGATAGTCGAACTGTCTCTCCTCGTGTATATGATATTGTGTCTGTTTTCTCTGGAGGACTATCAAAATGTAGAGTTACAGTGCCATTTCCATTTTGAACCGTTGTTAAGATCTCATTATTTCCGCCATCATAATCTTGATAATCAATATCCTTTTTTGATATCTTGTTATTTTTATCCCTGTCTGCGACGCTCCAAGTCGTGGTATATGTACTTGAGGTGCCTACATATTCTCCAGTCACCGATAATTGCGACTCCGTATCTGATTCGATGTTGACGACGTACTCCTCAGTCGTCGACATGTCTCCGTCTTCGACGGTTACTGTCACCGTATCGCCGGGAGCGTAGGTCGATGCGTCCAGAGAGACGCTTCCCGCATCGGCCGCGACGACCACGGAAAATTGGCCGGGGAGACTGAGTATCAGAATCGTTACGAGGAAAGCCGCTCGAAACCGTGCTGTAATTCCTGTCATACATCCGTTGGTGGGTCGATGACCGACGCTTCGACGAGATACGGGGTCTACAGCGAGACGCGGTAGTTGTGGCTAACCGTGAGATTTTCGAGGGAAACAGCGAGCACTGAGCCGCTCTGATTCCCGTTACGCGGGTGTAGTAGCGTTTGGACGGTTTCGCGAACTCGGTCGGGCGCCGTCGTGCGATCGGATCGCAATCAGGTGCAAACGCTACTATCGTACGTGCAGTCCGATTGCCGTGGGAGACCGCTCCGCTTCGCTGGTGGACGACTGCCGATGATATCTGTAACCCTATCTCTGTCTGTCGATTTCGCACCCAAATCTCACGACTGATACCTTCTATAAGTAAGTTCCTTCTCCTCTGTGTAACTGTTGATTCGTTCGTTACTTTTT
This sequence comes from Halobellus sp. GM3, assembly GCF_052545375.1. Classification (NCBI taxonomy): domain Archaea; kingdom Methanobacteriati; phylum Methanobacteriota; class Halobacteria; order Halobacteriales; family Haloferacaceae; genus Halobellus; species Halobellus sp. GM3. Next base: position 502,522 of record NZ_JBQWLT010000001.1, read on the forward strand.
GGGGGCTTTGAGGTGTGCGCTGTCACCGGAACGCTGTGCGTTCTGGTCGGCGAACGGGAGCGTACCTCTCGTCAAAGCCGTCGGTCCCGGCACAGCCGATCTGCTGCATCTACGATAGCGAAATTTCGCCAGACGAATTATATGCTACATAGTAATATTAAATTCAGAAATTATTAATATGGAGTATGATAAACTGCAGGTATGCGGATCACACTCATCGGCGGTACCGGAGATATCGGAGAGGGGCTCGCACTGCGCTTGGGTCGCGAGACGGATCACGAACTCGTCATCGGGTCACGAGACCCTGAAAAAGCACGTCGACACGCCGAAGACTACCGCGAGAGGATCGACAAACGCGGTGGGAAAGCCGCGGTCGAGGGTGCCGCGAACCCCGCGGCGGCGGAAGGTGCTGATCTGGTAGTGCTCTCAGTTCCACCGGAATTCCTCGTCGATACCATCGGAACAGTGACGGAGGCGTTGAGCGAGGAGACGATCGTAGTCACTCCGGCCGTGCAGATGCGTCGTGACGAAGACGGATTTCACTACGAGAAACCCGACGCATCGGACAGCGTAACGGCAGTTGCCGCGGAAGCCGTTCCCGACGATGTACCGGTCGTGGGCGCGTTCCATAATCTGCCCGCGAAACGGCTCGCGTCACTCGATGCGGAGTTGGGAATCGACACTGCGATCGTCGCTGACGACGAGACGGCAGGCGAGACGGTCGCAGCCGTCGCCGAGGAACTCGAGGGAGTGAGAGCCGTTCGCGCGGGTGGGCTCTCGAACGCGGCCGAGATCGAATCGATCACGCCGCTGCTGATCAACCTCGCGACGAACAACAGCGGGCTGCATAACCTAGGGGTGCGATTCAGCTAGCCATAGACCGGGCGTTCGGCTGGTGGGTAACGCGCGCCTTGTCTCATCGCGTTTGTACCTGACTGCGCATCCGATCGCACGCTGTCGGGCGATCGAGTGCGCGAAGACGTCCAAACGCTACTAGCGGGTTCTTCAACCGAGCGGAGGTTCCTTCGATCGACATCTCGTCCGACACCAAAATATTGATATTTCCCGAGTATCCTATATTCGATAGCACATAACTAATTCAAAAATAATGCCTGAAAATAATAACTCTTCCCCCGAATGGGGCATCGAGCTGACACCTAACGCGCCACCGGATCGAGTCGCTACGTTAGGTCGAGCCGCAGAAACATCCGGATTCGATACGGCGTTCGTATCGTGTCACTACAACAACCGCGACCCGTTCATCACACTCGACCGTCTCGCGAACGCGACCGAGGGGATCCGCATCGGACCGGGTGTGGCAAATCCGTACGACATCCATCCGGTTCGAATCGCGTCTCAGGTGGCAACGCTCGCCGAAGTGAGCGACGGACGAGCGGTGTTGGGACTGGGTGCTGGCGATCCCTCAACGCTGCAGAACCTCGGCCTCGAGTGGGGGAGGCCTCTCACGCGGGTTCGCGAAACGATACGCGTTCACCGTCGTCTCTGGGCGGGCGAACGCGTCGATCACGACGGGACCTTTCGAGTCCAGGATGCAGGGTTGAATTACGAGGCGCAGCAGGTGCCGATATTCGTCGGAGGACAGGGTCCGAAGATGATACAGATGGCCGCCGAACACGCCGACGGCGTGCTGGTAAACGCCTCGCACCCGGACGATTACGCCTGGGCTGCCGAACAGGTAGAGATCGGTCTGGATGCCCGGGCGGAGTCCCGTGGACCGTTCACCTTCGCGGCGTTTGCGAGTGTTAGCGTCGACACCGATGCGGCGGCAGCGCGAAACGCCGCTCGCAAGCCCGTCGCGTTCATCGCCGCCGGTGCCCCCGATGAGGTCATCGAGCGTCACGAACTCGATGCCGGTCGCACAGCGGAGATCGGTGCGGCGATCTCCGCAGGTGAGTTCGATCGAGCCTACGAGCTGGTGACGGCCGGTATGCTCGACGCATTCTGCGTCGCCGGCGCACCGTCCGCAGTCGCCGACCAGATAGCGTCGATTCGTGAGTACACCGACGCGTTCGTTGCTGCGTCGCCGCTCGGACCGGACCGACGCGAAGCTATCGAACTCCTTGGAAGCGTCCGCGACCAACTCGCGACGCAGGGTTCGACGGATGACTGAGAGGGAGTGGCCGGTTGCCCTCCGTGGCGTCGTCGAGAGCGTAATCTCGACCCCCGGCTTGGACGACCGATGGAACGTCGCTGCACTCGGGTTACACGCCGGTGATGACCACGACCGGACCGACCCCGTCCGGGCGCGGACGTGGGGCCAGACCAGAACTCGGGCGAGTTTCGAACGCCACGGGTGCGGGTACGTCCAGTTCGTTCGTGATCCGGTTACCTTCGTCAAGGCGGCCCTCGACGAGGTCGAAACCGACGACCCTGTCCTCGATGCCGCGACCGCGTGGGTCGAAGTTGCGGCGACGCGCGTCGATACGGGTGAGTCAGGCGGCACTCAATGGATCGACTGGCTGCTCCGGCCCCGAAAGTCCGCCGTCGAGCAGCGCCGGGTTCCAACGACGTCCCGATCGCTCGGCGCTGTTGTCGAACTGACCGTCGCGGCGTCGCGGTTGGGAGTTCCGGAGTACGACGGCGAGCAACTCCGCGACCGGATGGCGTTCTTCGCGGACGTTGCGTACCGGTGTGGCGGCCCTCGAGAGCGGGAGGCCGTCGCACTCGTCGTTTCTCTCTCCGAGTGGGACCCCGAGACAGACCGGGTAGACGCCGATCTCGACGCGGCGACGAGAACCGAGACGGAGTGTACCACCAGTCGGCGAGTGACGAACGGATGACTACTCGCGCGACTGGGCGTGCGCGACTCCATTTCGGGTTTCGGAACCTTTCGCTGGAACGGGACCGGCTCTTCGGAAGTCTCGGTGTGGCGCTGGAGCGTCCACGTGTCGTCGTCGAAGCCGAACCCGCCGTCGGTGTCCAGTGCAGTGGGGCAAACTCCGTTCCCGACGAGGCTGTCGCTTCGGCCGCGGCATACGCGAGACGGGCTGTTTCCCTGCTCGACGTCGGCGGTGCACGGATAACAGTCGACCAAGCCCTGCCGCGGCACGTCGGCCTCGGGTCGGGAACGCAGTTAGCACTGAGTACACTCTCTGCGGTGGCACGCGCCTACGATCGAACGCCGAACATCCGGGAGCACGCGGGGTGTCTCGGCCGTGGCAGGCGGAGCGGTATCGGAATCGCCGCCTTCGAGAGCGGCGGTTTCGTGATCGACGGTGGCGTCCCCACCGACGCGTACACCGAAGACGGACCGGACGACGGGAACCCGTCCGTCCCGTCAGTCACACTCAGAAGGGAGATTCCGGACGATTGGCGGTTCCTACTCGTCCTTCCGGACGTTTCACCGGGGAAAAACGGCGACGACGAAGAGGAGAGTATGCGCGCGGTACTCCGTCGAGCAGACCCGGCTGCTGATGACCGTGTCGGGGCCATAGTCGAACGCCGAATGGTTCCCGCCTTGGAAGCGGAGGACATCGAGACGTTCGGCGCGGCGGTCACGGCGGTCGATCGCCTCAACGGGCGGTGGTACACCGACGAACAGGGCGACGTCTATCGCCCCCCGGTGGGGGAGATAATCGGTGAGTTGACCGAGTCAGGAGCCGTCTTCGGCGCCGGTCAATCGTCGTGGGGACCGGCCGTGTATGGGATCACAACCGCCGAAAACGCCGCGGCCGCCCGCAACGCGGGTCTCCGTGCGCTCTCGCGAGCGGATACTGACGGCGATGTGATGGTCGTCCCGGCTCGAAACCGAGGTGGAATTACTACAAGAAATAATTTAATTAAGAAGAATTAAGAGTGCGCATACAAACTCACGAATATGTCACGCGTCGCCACGACAGTTGGACTGTATCCACTCCCCGATTGGGCGAAAGACGATCTTTCGGAACTGAAGGGGCATCAGAAGGAGGATCTCATCAGCGGAAACGAAGATCAGCGGGTGAAAGCGGCGTACGACCGGGCGTGTCGCGAGATACTCGATCGACAGCTGGACGCGGGTCTCGACCGCGTCGTCGAGGGACAACTTCGCTGGGACGATATGCTCGGCTATCCGTTCGCAGTCCACGACGCGGTCGAAACAGGTGGCATCGTGCGGTACTACGACAACAACAACTTCTATCGGGAGCTGGTCGTGACCGGAGAGCTGACGTTCGACGGGACGCTCGCGAACGAACTCGACGGGGTCACTTCGTACGTGTCCGATACGCCGGCGCAGGCGGTATTGCCGGGGCCGTACTCACTGGTCGACCTCGCTACCGACGAGTACTACGGGGACGACCGAGCGTTCCTCGCCGGTGTCGCCGAGTTTCTCGCTGCGGAGGGCGAGGCGCTTTCCGACGTCGAGACGGTGTTCGTCCTCGAGCCCTCGCTGGCCGTCAACCCGCCGGGTGATCACGCGACCATCGGGACTGACGACGTAGCGGACGCTCTGACCGTCGTCGCCGACGCGTTCGATGCGGAGGTCGTCGTTCACTCGTACTGGGGGGCGCTCCCCGAAGACGTGTATACCGCCGCGTTGAACGCGCGTATCGATGGATTAGGCTATGACCTCGTTAGCGCCGCAGAGGAGACTCTTGCCACCGTCGAAGAGTACGGGGCGCCCGACACGGTCGCCCTGGGTGTGGTCGACGGACAGAACACGCGCGTGGAGTCAGTGCGAGAGATCGATGAACGCGTCGGTCGAGTCGAAGACGCGGCGAACGTGGGGAAGGCGTATCTCACCCCGAACACGGGGTTGTTTTATCTCCCGGTCACGAGGGCCGACGCGAAGCTCGATGTCTTGGGTCGAGCGACGAGCGTCTCGGAGGTGGACGTATGAGCAACCGCGAGCAGTTCCGACCGGCCGACCATCCGAACGAGCACTTCCTGTTGACTACCGTCGTCGGCAGCTATCCGAAGCCGAAATGGCTCAAAAACGAGTACGACCGGGAAGTCGAGGCCGACGAGGGCATCGAGCGACCGGCGGAGGCGACAGAGCGTGCCAGCGACGGCTTCGCGGAAGCGCTGGACGACGCCGCCCGCCTCGTCACTCGGGAACACGAACGGGCCGGTCTCGACGTGGTCGTAGACGGCGAAGTGCGCCGTACCGAGATGGTCGAGTACTTCGCCGACAGAATCGGCGGGTACGAATTCAACGGTCCCGTGAAAGTGTGGGGGCACAACTACTTCCACAAGCCGAGCGTGACCGACCGGGTTTCATACGACGACCCGTGGTTGCTTGAGGAGTTCGAGTTCACCAGTGACGTCGCGACCAGTCCCGTGAAAGTTCCCATCACGGGTCCGTACACGCTCGCGAACTGGGCGTTCGACGAGTACTATGGCGATACCGAGGAACTCGCGTACGACCTCGCCGATCTCGTGAACGAGGAGATACACACGCTCATCGAGGCGGGTGCTCGCTACATACAGATCGACGAACCGGCGCTCGCGACGACCCCCGACGACCACGCGATCGTCGGCGCGTGTCTCGATCGGATCGCCGAGAACGTCCCGGACGACGTCAGACTCAGCATCCACGTCTGTTATGGCGATTACTCGCGTATCTACCCCGAAATCCTCGAGTACCCCGTCGACGAGATCGACCTAGAACTGGCCAACACCGACTACAACCAACTCGACGTGTTCACCGAGCCGGAGTTCACGAAGGGCTTTGCGCTCGGCGTGGTCGACGTACACGATGCCGCGGTCGAATCCGTCGACGAGATCAAGCGCAACATCAAGCGCGGCTTGGAGGTCGTGCCGCCGGAGCGCCTCACGGTCAGTCCCGATTGCGGGTTGAAACTGCTGCCGCGTGACGTCGCCAACCGGAAGATGGAGAACCTCGTGCAGGCGGCACGAGCCGTCGAAGCCGAACTCGACGCCGGTGAGATCACAGAAACGCCCGGCGGACGCCCCCAACTGTAGTCGTGGGGAGAAGCAGGGCAATCCATTCCACGAGCGGCGAACGGTAGCAGCCTGATCTGATCGGGAGGATATTTTCAGCGTCCATCGCCCGGGCTTTCGCGGGTCTGGTACAGAGCGAACGGAATCGGCTGCCCACGGCCGGGCGTTGGGTTGGTGGACGATAACCCGAGTGTCGATAGTCCCGGGCGGCGTTCGAACCGCGAGGTCCCGAATCCGCTCGCCCTCTGGGCCCGACTCCGCGAGGATATTTCGTGCTCACGACGTTGTTCGCGCGAAAACAGTCCCGGCGGATCGAACAAAACAATCTTGCATCCACCGCCTCCACGTACTTACTTCCACTCTTGCACCCACTTCTCGATCGTTTTCGACGGATTGGCGGTCGCTAAACTCTCCTGTCTGGGAAATTCAGTGTAAACTTTTTCCGGACGGTCAACAGAACTTGATTCACCACCTGTTTTGGTGGTACCACTAATACAACCGAATACGACGCCGTCGAGTGTAACAATCGGTGAACCGCTGTTTCCTGGTGAGGTTGGGATGTCGGATAGTTCCCAATTGATGCCTTCTTCGTACCTTTGGTATCGACCAAGACTGATTACCCAGTCACCCACATCGCCGGGATGACCGACGCTCAATACAGGATCTCCCTTTGAGACGCCGGTGTTCGTTTTCATCGGGAGCGGCGAAGGAGTCTCCATATTCGTCTTCATCAGAGCAATATCTGGGATCATATCTTCGTGATAGCCGACTCGCGTCGCCGTGGCCGACCGACCATCGAATGTTTCGATATCCATCGTCTCGAAGTCCCGGGTGACGTGGGAATTAGTGATGATATAGCCATCCTCAATAACCCATCCAGTACCTCCTGAGTTACCTTTGGTGAGTTTGACGACCGATTGCTGGACGGTTTCCCCCAGATCTCCCGCTCTTGTGAGAGTTTCGTCTGAGAAATCGGAGCTCCCGTCTTGATGGTCGTGTTGAACCACTTCGTCTTGCGTACCGGCCGTTGAGCTCTCGTCTTGGGAAGACATCCCAGCACATCCACCGAGAATCCCGAGAGCACCGAGGCCGGTTACCGACATCCACTTCCGACGTGTCATCATCTTAGACATCTGTTAGGAGTGGTAGCAACTATCATTTATACCTAGTCATCTATGAAAGAAAGTGGAATTGGATTTCACTCCTGACACCCTTCGAATTTCTTGTTTGTACACAGACACGAAACTGGCTAGGAATGGAGGCTCTGGCACGCGCCATAGAGACTGTTCGAGACAGACTTCACCACCTGAAACTATCGGGAACAAATCTTTCGAAAACGAGGATTCGAGTCAAAATGGGTATAGTCCCGGGCGGATTCGAACCGCCGTCATGGGCTCCAAAGGCCCATATGATTGGCCACTACACCACGGGACTGCATCCGTTACTCACACCGCAGTCTTTGAAAACCCATCGGGTCGCGGCGAGCGCGAGACGGCGAGTGCGAGCGCGCTATTCGACCGCCGTTCCGTCGCGCTCGCGGCCGTCTTCGCGCGCTCCGTCGCGGGTGATCGTCTCCGTGCGGGCTTCCACTGAGAACCCACCGCACTCCGGGCAGACGTGATGCTGCACCTCGTACGTGACCTCACAGCCCAGACAGGCGTACGGGCCGTCCGCCTCTCTCGCCGCAGCGGTCCCGCCGCAGGCCCCTCCCACGAGCGAGCGGAGCCGAGCGAGCGCTGCTGTCCCATCCATAGGTGGCGATACCGTAGCAGCATCTTGAAGGTAGTGTTTCTACTGTGGCGTCTGCACCTGATTTCGGATCCGACCGCACGAGGGCTCGTACGAGGGCGTGCGATCGAATGAGCAAGCAGTTGCAAACGCTACTATAGCTCCGCCGATCGTATCCGCGGTCGAACGACGGGAGCGCGCCGCGGCTCAATCGGCGCGCTGCTCTCCGGTCTCGGCGCCTTCGACGCCGATCTCGAGATGGCAGCAGGCGTCGGTCTCCGGATCGAAGCAGTCGGGACAGTCCGCCTCCCGGTCGATGATCGTATCGAGGCGATCGGCGACAAGGTCGTCGATCACCGGTTCGAGGTCGCGGGCCTCCGCGCGGAACGCGTCGACCGAGAGGACGTTCGCGAGGAAGCGCTCGATGATACAGTACGTCTGTAACGCGTCGCGGGCGCGGACGATCCCCTCGTCGGTGAGCGTGACGCCTTTGTACTTCTCGTGTTCCGCCAAGCCGCGAGACTCCAGTTTGCCGATCATCTCGTTCGCGCTCGCCGGGCTGACGTCGAGTCGGTCCGCGAGCGATCCCGTCGAGGCCGGGCCGTTCTCCATCTGCTGCAGGAGGTAGATCGCCTTCACGTACTGGTCGGCCGTGTTCATTGCTCCCCTCCGTTCCGCGTCGTGTCTCGTCTCATTGGCGGGTGTTCATAATCTTCGTGACCTCTTCGACGCCCTCGGCCTCCTCCTCGCGGATCCCGACGAGGACGTCGATGAGGTGGTCGCGGTCGATGCCGAACGTCGCCTCCGAGGCCCGGATCGCGCCGACGAGGTCGTCGTAGAACTTATACGCAGTCTCCTCGTTGCAGAGCTGATCGTAGAGGATATCGTCGAAATCGTCCGGCGCGGTCCCGCCGTACTGCGCCTTTACGAGGGCTTCGATCTCCTCGTAGGGGATGCTCTCGGCGTCGAGTTCAGCGACGAGCGCTTCCAGTCGCTCGCGGTGCTCGGCCGACTCCTCGGCGGCGTGTTCGAGCAGCGATTCGATCTCTCCGTCGAGCTTCGGCCCGTCGTCGATCGACTGGTAGTGGTGATACGACCGGGCCTCGACGACCTCTTCGAGGACGATGCCGATCTGCAAGAGCCGCGCGAGCTGGTGATCGGAGTTCACGCGGTGGCCGACGCTCACGGCCCCACCTCCGGTTCTGTGGGCGATACGCGGTCCATACTCGTTCGGTCGGCGGTGACGGACTTAAGCGGTTCCCCTTCGCCGACGCCAACCGACGTGCCCGCTGTCGGATTCCTCCAACGGTCGAATCCGTGCGTTTCCTCCGTGTACCGTAGCGTTTGCACCTGATTGTACACTCGACCGAACGACAGCGTGCGGTCGAGCGCGCAACGTGCAAACGCTACTACAGCTCTGTGACTCCTCGAGGCGCCCGCAACAACCGAGTGAGTGAAGTCTCTCAAAGCCCACACTCGCGTATGCTCTACGACGCGGCCGACGAGCCGGCCACGTTGACGGCCGAGACGCTGCGCGAGGCGTACGAAGCCCAGCTCAGAACCGTCGTGAACGACGTCGGCATCGAGCCCGCCGCCGCCGAATCGGGGGTCGACGCCGAACTGATCGAGGCGATCGAAGCGGGCGGCGTACCCGACCTCCCGGTCGAGGACGCCGCGGCGATCCTCGCGCTCGCCGACGGCCGCCCCGACGCGGAGTCGATCGTTCTCGAACTCCGCGATCACTTGCTGTTGGCGATGACGACCGGCGTCGTCGACGTGGATACGATCGCCTCGAACGTCGATCTCGACCTCTCGGGGCAGGAGATCCAGCAGGCGATCGAGGGGCGAACCGCGATGACGCTCGGCCAGCTCGCCGCGATCCAGCGGTACCTCGCCGAGCGGAACGATCGCTGATGTCCCGGGTCGTCATCGTCGGCTGCGGCTACGTCGGCCTCGAACTCGGCCGGCAGCTCGCCGCGGCCGATCACAAGGTGACCGGGGTTCGCCGATCGGACGAGGGGCTCGCGGCCGTCGCCGACGCCGGTCTCGACGCCCACCGCGCGGACGCGACGGCGCCGGAGACCCTCTCGGGACTCCCCGACGCCGACTGGGTCGTCTTCGCGGCCAGTTCCGGCGGTCGCGGCGCCGACGCCGCCCGCCGCGTCTACGTCGAGGGGCTCCGGAACGTCATCGACGAGTACGCCGGGCGAGACGCGCCGCCGGATCGACTCGTCTACACCTCTTCGACGGGCGTCTACGGCGATCACGGCGGCGACTTCGTCGACGAGGAGACGCCGATCGATCCCACGACCGAGAAGACGCGCGTCCTCGCGGCGGCCGAGCGCGTCGCCCTCGAGGGGGCGACCGACGCCGGGATCGAGGGCACCGTCGCCCGGTTCGCGGGGCTGTACGGCCCCGGGCGCTACCGACTCGACCGCTATCTCTCCGGGCCGGTCACCGAGGGCTACCTGAATATGGTCCACCGCGAGGACGCCGCCGGCGCGGTCGCCTTCCTGCTGGAGTCGGACCTCGCGCGCGGTGACGTCGTCCTCGTCGCCGACGACGAACCCGCCAAGAAGTGGTCGTTCGCGGATTGGCTGGCCGAGGAGTGCGGCGTTTCTCCGCCGCCGAAGCGGACGGTCGAGGAGCGACTGGCGGCCGAGAGCCTCTCGGCGGCCGCGCGTCGGCGCCTCCGGACGAGCAAGCGATGCTCGAACCAGCGACTGCGCGCGCTCGGATACGAGTTCGCCTATCCGACGTACCGGGAGGGCTACCGGGCCGCGGTCGAGGCCTTCAGATCCGGGGCGGACGCGGCGTCGGTTTGAGCGGTCGGGGTTGGTTTGAGCGAACGCCCCGTTCGTTCCTCGGGTAAGCGACGCCCACGGGTTTGTACCGGTGGCCCGAGGGCGACGCGGTTGTTGATGTTAGTTGTATATGGCGACATTTGCGTGACAGATAGCGACCTATAGTTCACCGATTGTGTTATTTACCTTCGATTGACGGCCGGAAAGCCGGACTTGTTGCGGGAATTGAGGGAATCTTCTTGGGGATGGACCCGTACCGTTCGGTATGGCGTCCCCGCTCTCCGAACTCGATTCGAGCCTCGGTTCGGAGCTGCTCGATCGCGCGCGGTGGTTCGTCCTCCAGTATCCGGCACTCACCGTGGTACTCGTCGTCGGGCTCCTCGCGCTCGTCGTCGGATACTACGCCCTCAGACACTTCGAGCGGCCGATGGGGACGCGCTTCCGCGATCGGATCGCGGCGCTCGACGAAGTCGCGGTCCTGCTGCATCCGAACCCCGACCCCGACGCGATGGCGACGGGCATCGGCGTCGCCAGCCTCGCGGCGCAGGTCGGGACCGACGCCCGCGTCCAGTACCCCGGGCAGATCCGCCACCAGGAGAACCGCGCCTTCCAGACCGTCCTCGACCTCGACATCGACCGGATCGACCACGTCAGCGACCTCTCCGCCGAGCACGTCGTCCTCGTCGACCACAACCGGCCGCGGGGGTTCGCCGGGTCCGACAGCGTTCTCCCCTTCGCGGTCATCGATCACCACCCCGGCGACGGGACCGGCGAGGCGTTCACCGACGTCAGAACCGACTACGGTGCGGCCTCCAGTATCGTCACCGAGTACTTCCGGGATCTGGGCGCCAAGCCCGTCCCCCCCGCCAAACACGAGAGCGAGATCGACGCCGACTACACGGTCTCCTCGATGGTCTCCACAGGTCTCCTCTACGGCATTTTGACGGACACGAAACGGCTCACTTCGGGGTGCTCGGCCGCTGATTTCGCGGCCGCTGGCTTTCTGTATCCCGGCGTCGACGAGGACCGGCTCGACCGGATCGCCAACCCCGAGGTGTCGACCGAAGTGCTGGAGCTGAAAGCCCGCGCGATCGCCGGCCGCGACGTCCGCGGGCCCTTCGCGGTCAGCGACGTCGGCCGGATCTCGAACGCCGACGCCGTTCCGCAGGCGGCCGACGAACTCGTCCAGTTGGAGGGCGTCACCGCGGTGGTCGTCCTCGGCGAGCGCAACGGGACGATTCACCTCTCGGGTCGGTCCCGCGACGATCGCGTCCATATGGGCCGTACCCTCGATGCGGCGCTCTCGAACGTCCGCGACGCCTCGGCCGGCGGCCACGCGCGGATGGGCGGCGGACAGCTCCCGCTGCGTGACGGCGCGATCCGGACCGACGGCGGCGACCCCGTCGACCGCGACGCGCTCGTCGAACGGCTCTTCGAGTCGATGACCGGCGACGTCTAGCGACGCGCTGACCGGGGGCCGCGCGCCGTCTGGGACCCGCCACCGCGCTCCGACGCGTCGGTCGGTCCCTTCGACGCGCGTTTACCGCTGGGACGCGTACGGCCGCTATGGCGACGAGTCAGGGGACGTGGGCGTATCGCGACCGATTCGGCGACGCCTTCGCGCGGACGTACTTCCGGCGGTTCGGACCGGGCGTCGCGTCGAGCGTCGGCGTCGGGACGTATCTCGGCGAGCCGACCGACGCGGTCGACGACGGGTACCGCGACGCCCTCGTCGAGGCGCTGGAGTCGGGCGTGAACGTCGTCGACACCGCGATCAACTACCGCTGTCAGCGGAGCGAGCGCGTCGTCGGCGAGGCCGTCGACGCCGCCGAGATCGACCGCGAGGAAGTCGTCGTAGCGACCAAGGGCGGCTTCGTTCCGTTCGACGGCTCCCCACCCGCGGACCCGAGCGCGTACGTCCGCGAGGAGTTCCTCAGAACGGGGCTGCTCGACGCCGCGGACCTCGCCGCCGGGAGCCACGCCATCGCGCCCGACTTCCTCGATGCGATGCTCGATCGCTCGCTCTCGAACCTCGGCCTCGACGCCGTCGACTGCTACTACGTCCACAACCCGGAAACGCAACTGCGGACGCGGAGCCGCGAGGCGGTGTACGACCTGGTGGAGGCGGCCTTCGAGCGCCTCGAACGCCGGCGGGCAGCGGGCGATATCGGCGGCTACGGCGTCGCCACGTGGGAGGCGCTTCGCGTCCCCCGCGACCACGACGCGTACCTCTCGCTGCCGGAGATCGTCGCGCGCGCCGAGGCCGCCGCGGCGGCCGTCGGACTCGACGGATCCGGCCTGACGGCGGTTCAGCTCCCGTTCAACGTGACGATGGCGGACGCGTTCACGGTCGCGGCGCACGCGCACCCGACGGAGGACCGCGACGTCAGCGCCCTCGACTACGCGCAGGCGGCCGGCCTCGACGTCGTCGCGAGTGCGTCGATCGGACAGGGCGATCTGGCGTCATCGATCCCCGCGGCCGTCGACGCGGAGCTTCGGGGCGATACGGCCGCTCAGCGCGCCATCAACTTCGCCCGGAGCGCCCCCGGCGTCACGACCGCGCTCGTCGGCACCAGTTCTCCGGCGCACGTCCCCGAGAACGTCGCCGCCGGGACGTTCGAGCCGCTGGGCGCGCGGGCGTTCGACGCGGTCTTCGAGTGACGCGCCGCGCGGGTCTTCGAGTGACGTGCCGCGGCAGTCTCACTCTCACCCCTCTCGTGGCCGTTTCACTGACGGGCCTCGGGGCTTGACCCCGGGCGGTTGACTCGTCCGTTCGCCTCCGTGCCCCTAGCCGAGTTCTTTCCACTCGCGGTCACAGCCGGGGCAGCGCCGCACCGTGAACACCTCGTCGGGATCGTTCCTCGTCTTCAGCGACTGACCGCACGCCACGCAGATCAGCCGCTCGTACGTGTCCTTTTCTAACTCCCCGTCTCGAAGCCCCTTCCGCGTCGTCTTCATCCCACCTCTGGACTCGGGGTCACGAGGTAAAAAGACCGGTACCGGTCCACACTTCCGCGGGGGATTCACGCGATTTCGGCGTCGGGACCGCAACGCGTCGGGACCGCAACTATTGAAGTCGACGCCGGCGAAGGGCGGCCGTGTCCCGCCGCCGTCTCTTCGGCTCGCTCTGTTCGATGATCTTCCTCGTCAGTCTCGCGAGGGTCGTCTTCGCGCCCCTCCTGCGGGAGTTCATCGCGGTGTTTCAGATCGGCGAGGGAACCGCGGGCCTCATCGCGACGCTCGCGTGGCTCGGGAGCGCGCTCCCCCGCGTCCCGACGGGGTGGCTCCTCACGCGTGTCCCGCGTCGCCGAGTGGTGCTCGCCACCGGCGCGGTACTCACCGTTGCGGCGGCGTTCACGTCGACGGCCACTTCGGTGTCGATGGTCGGCTTCGGCGCGCTCCTGATGGGGCTCTCCTCGGGCGTCTACTTCGTGGCCGCGAACCCGCTCGTCAGCGAGCTCTACCCCGAGCGCGTCGGCCGGGCGATCGGCATCCACGGGATGTCGAGCCAGCTCGCCGCCGTCGTTGCCGCGCCGCTCGTCACGCTGGTGCTGCTGCTGTTCGCCGACTGGCGAGTCGTCTTCGTCTGCATCGCCGTCGTCGCCGCCGCCGCCACGGTCGCGCTGTATTACGCCGCGCGGGCCGCCGCGCTCCCGGACGCCGGAACCGCAGACCGGGACCTGTTCGGCGCGATCCGCGCGGAGTGGCGAGTCGTCCTCCTCGGTGTCGTCGTCGTGGGCGCGACGGGGTTCGTCTGGCAGGGGCTGTTCAACTTCTACGAGCTCTACTTGTTGACCAAAGGGATCGACGAGACGACGGCGAAGAACCTCCTGACGGTGATCTTCGCCGCCGGCGTTCCGGCCTTCTTCGTCTCCAGCCGGCTCGCGGACCGACTGCCGCGCGTTCCGTACATTCTGGCGATCATTGGTTCGTTCACCGTGTGTGTGCTCGCGTTGACCGTCACCTCGGGGCTGATCCCCGTCATCCTACTCACGGCGGTGATCGGATACGTCGTCCACAGCCTGTTTCCGGCGGTCGACACGTACCTGCTCGATACGCTCCCCGACGACTCCCGAGCCAGCGTGTACGCGTGGTTCTCCGGCGGGATGATGGCCGTTCAGGCGACGGGATCTTCGATCGTCGGGGCGCTTCGTGAGGGCGGGCTCGCCTACGACGCGATCTTCACGCAGTTCGCCCTGGGGCTCGGCGTCGTCGTCGCCGGACTGCTCGTCTTACAGCGCGGCGGTCGGCTGCCGGAGTGAACCCCCCGGGCTGTGGTCTCCGAGCGCTCGTTCGTTCGGGGCATACCGGCCTGTTCGGTCCGCCGGTCCCACCGGCCCGGAACCCCCGAACTTTTGCTCGTCCCGACCGGAGGGGACGCCGATGGAGTACGTGCAATCGCGGGTGACGACGCTCCACGACCTCTCGGGTCCGCTCCCGTCGGCCCCGACGGACCGAACGGCGGTCGTCGTGCCGATGGCGGAGCGCGAGCACCGGACCGACGCCGCAGATCGGGTGTTCTCGACGCTCGAACGGCTGAACCCCGCACGCGTCGTCGTCCCGCTGCGCGCACCCGCGGCCCGCGTCGGGCCGATCCGCGAGTGGCTCTCGACGTACGATCTCCGATTGGATCTCCTGTGGTGTGACGGCCCCCGCGTGGCCGGCCTGCTGGCGGACGCCGGACTCGACGGCGGTCGCGGGAAGGGACGCGACGTCTGGTTGGGGCTCGGCTGTGCGACCGACGAGGCGTTCGTCGTCGTCCACGACGCCGACACGACGACCTACGGCGAGTCGTTCGTCCGCCGGCTGCTGTTTCCGCTCTCTCGGGGGTACGACTTCTCGAAGGGGTACTACGCCCGCGTCGAGGAGAACCGCCTCTACGGCCGCCTCTTCCGCCTCTTTTACGTCCCGCTCGTCAGGGCCCTCGTCGATTCGAACCCCGGCCCGTACCTCCGGTATCTGGACTCGTTCCGCTACGCCCTCGCCGGCGAGTTCGCCGCCACCGCCGAGACGGCGCGGCGGATCCGCGTGCCGAGGGGCTGGGGCCTCGAAGTCGGCACGCTCGGCGACGCGTTCGCCGCCGCCGGCTTCGACGGGACCGCGCAGGTCGACCTCGGCACCTACGAGCACGATCACCGCCCGGTCGACGGCACGACCGGCCTCTCGGAGATGAGCCGAGCCGTCGGCGAGACGCTCCTGCGGAGCGTTCTCGAACGCGGTATCGACGTCGACTTCGGGACGCTCGTCGAGCGGTATCGAGAGACGGCGCGGTCGCTTGTCGACCAGTACGCGCTCGACGCGTCGTTCAACGGGCTCGACTTCGACCGGGGCCACGAGCGCGCGCAGGTAGATCGCTACGCGGCGGCGATCAGGGAACCGACCGCGCCCGACGACCGACTCCCGGCGTGGGAGAACGCGCCGCTCTCACCGGCGGCGATCGAAGCCGCCGCGGCCGCGGACGTCGAGTCCGCTATCGACGCCGCGACCGCCGACGTGCGGGGTGGCGACGATGACTGAGGACGAACCGGGCGGTGCGACCGACGGCCTGACCGCCGGCGAAACCGACGGTGCGACCGACGGCGCGGCAGACGGCGAGTCCCCCTCGGCCGCCGGCCTCACGCCGGACGAACTGGCCGGCATCGTCGACCTCTTTGGCGGCCTCACGCTCGAGGACCTCGAACGCGCACTCGAGGAATTGGCCTTCAAGCGGGGCGTCGAGATCGACGGAGACGAGGTCGAAGCGGCCGTCGACGGCGCGGTGTCGGCGTACGCGCTCGTCCGATACGGGACCGGGGGACAGACAGACGCGAAAGATACCGGCGGGCAGACGGACGCGAAAGCGGACCGCGATCTTCTGGTCCCGGGGCCGACGGCGTTCCCGACGCTCCCGGCGAACGCGGAGGACCTCCCCCACATCCTCGACGTTCCGACGCGGCGTGTCGACCGTTCGGCGGCCGGGCAGGCGGTGGCCGAACGGCTCCGAGAGGACGCCGCGAACGCCATCGAAGCGGGCGACGAGGCATCGATGCAGGCGCTTTTCGACGTGACCTACGACGTCGACGTGTGGTCCGACACCGTCGACGTCGACGGCGTCCGCGAGCGGCTCGCCGGCGCGCTCGAGGACGCGTGAGCGAAGCGCGGCCGTGCGCCGAATCCTTCACGAATCTTCAGCCGACAGTATAAGCCCCCTCGGGTCGTACACCGCTTCGAGTATGGATCTCTCGCGGGTGACGGCGCACGCGCCGACGGTCGTCGACGACGCGGGCCGGCAGGCCGCGGTCCTCGCCCCGGTTCTCCGCCGGGACGGGGAGGACCACGTCCTGTTCACGAAGCGCGCGGAACACCTCGGCGAGCATCCCGGACAGATGAGCTTCCCCGGCGGATCGCGCGAGCCCGAGGACGGCGGTCTGGAAGCGACCGCCCTCCGCGAGGCCGACGAGGAAATCGGGTTGCGACCGCCGGAGGCGACCGTCGTCGGTCGACTCGACGACATCCGGACGGTGACGGACTACTCCGTGCGACCGTTCGTCGCGCGCGTCCCCGACCGGGCGTACGACCCCGACGAACGCGAGGTGGCCGAGGTCGTCGCGCTCGCGGTGTCGGATCTCACCGCGCCGGAGAACTACGAGTCGGAGCTGCGCGAGCACCCCGAGTACGACGCCCGCCGCATCCACTTCTTCCACGTCCGCGACTACACGGTCTGGGGCGCGACAGGCGTGATGCTCGTCCAACTGCTCGAACTCACCACCGACTGGAACGTCCCCGAAGAGCCCGACCGCGTGGTCGGCCCCGACGCCGAACTGCCGGTGTGACTCGGGAGCGCTAGGCGCCGTCGACGCCGCGTTCCCGCTTCGGCACGCGGACCTCCAGTGTCCCCTCTTCGGTCACCGTCGCAGTGGCGCCCTCTGGATCGACGGCCGCGCCCTCAGGCAGTGGCGCCGCCCCGTCGAGGGAGAGCCCGCGGCCCGGAAAGCGCATCTCGAACCCCTCGCGGAAGTCGCGGAAGCGGTCGACCGTGACGCGCACGACACCGTCGGCGAAGCGCACGTGCACGTCCTTTCCCCTGACGCCGGGCGCGTCGAAGACGACGAGGTAGGCGTCCTCGCTCTCCAGCAGGTCGTACGGCAGCGGGGTTCGCTCCTGCACGCGGGCGACGCCCCGCCCGACGCGCTCGAGGGCGTCCTCGGCGATCGACTCGCCCAGTTCGCGCAGTCGGCCGGGATCGCCCAGACCGCGGACCGGCCCCCGGCCGCCGAGCGCCCGCTCGGACCCGGTCATAGCTCGATCGCCTCCAGCGTGTCGCTCTCGCGGCAGTACGGGCAGACGAAGTCGGCGACGCCGACGCTGTCCGGCATATCGTACGTGTAGTGGAGCTCGAACATGTCGAGTTCGCACTCGTCGCTGACGCATCGAACTTCGAGCGTGGCTGGCATACCTGCGCGTTGACTCGCCACGATGATAAACGCGCGGGCTTCGACGAGAGAAAAGACGATGTAGGGGCGCTGTGCACGCGTCCGCACTGAGCGCGCGCCGCTTCGGCGGTACTGCGGCGATCGCGCTGAGCCAGCGCCCTCGCGGCGTTACGCTTCGATACCGATCCCGGCCGCCTCGACCGCGGTGTCGACGTCGGCGTCGTCGTGGATGATCGCGCTGACCGCGCGCGTGATCGCCTCGGGGTCGTCGTGCTGGAAGATCGACCGGCCCATCGAGACGCCGGCCGCGCCGGCGTCCATCGCCCCGCGGACCATCGCCACCGTCTCGCGGTCGGTGCCGCGGCTGCCGCCGGCGATGACGACCGGGCGGCGGGTCGCCGCACACACCCGCTCGAAGGAGTCGGCGTCGCCGGAGTAGGCGGTCTTCACCACGTCAGCGCCGAGTTCCTCGGCGATTCGGACGGCGTGCGCCAGACTCTCCGCGTCGTGTTCGTCGACGCCGGGGCCGCGCGCGTAGCTCATCGCGAGGACGGGGATCCCGAGCCGGTGGGCCTTCTCGGTCAGGTCGCCGAGCTCGGTCAGCTGACCGGGCTCGTGGTCGCTGCCGACGTTGATGTGAAAGGAGACCGCGTCCGCGCCGGCGCGGAGCGCTTCCTCGACGGACCCGGTCCGGCGCTTGTCGTTGGAGTCGGGGCCGATCGACGTCGAGCCGTTGAGGTGGACGATGTACCCCTTGCCGTTCTTGTTCGGGTGGACGCGCGGGGCGACGCCCTTCTGGGTGAGGACGGCGTCCGCGCCGCCGCGCGTGATCGCGTCGACGGTCGATTCGAGGTCGACGAGTCCCTTCACGGGACCGAGTGTGATGCCGTGGTCCATTGGCACGACGAGGTATCGCCCCCCTGTGGAGATGCGATCGAGCCGTGCCGAGAGTCCTGCGTCCATCGTGTGTGATCCTGTGGCAACCGTCGGTTATTTGCCTTCCGCTTGGGGCACGCGTTGTTCGTATCCGCGACGCGCGCCAGCTTTCAGTTCTCGGGCCTTCTCCTCCAGTCGCGCGGCGACCTCGTCTGCGGAGTCCTCGGATTCGACGCCGCCAGCCACTATGTCGACGAGCGCGCTGCCGACGATGATCCCGTCTGCGCCCCCGGCGACGATCCGCTCGGCGTGCTCGCCGGTCTTGATGCCGAACCCGACCGCCTTCGGCACGTCGTATCCCGCGAGCCGTTCGAGGCTCGCCTCGGTCTGTCCGGAGACGTCGTCCTGCGCGCCGGTGACGCCCAGCCGGGCCTGCACGTAGACGTACCCCGAGACCCGCGACATAATCCGATCGAGCCGCTCGCCCCGCGTCGTCGGCGCGACGATGAAGACGAGGTCCAGCCCGAACTCGTCGCAGGCCTCCCGGAGCGGGTCGGCCTCCTCGGCGGGGAGGTCGGGAACGACGAAGCCGGAGAGGCCGACCTCGGCGGCGCGCTCGACGAAGGGGCGCGGGCCGGAGTCGTCGCCGTACTGGTAGATGAGGTTGTAATAGGTCATACAGACCAGCGGCACGTCGACCGCGAGGTCCTCGACGAACTCGAAGAACCGCTCGGGGGTCATCCCCCCTTCGAGCGCTCTGACGACCGCGCTCTGGATCGTCGGGCCCTCCGCGATCGGTTCCGAGAAGGGGAGGCCGAGTTCGATGACGTCGGCGCCGCCGCGTTCGAGCGCCTCGACGTATTCGAGCGACGACTCGTAGTCGGGGTCGCCGGCGGCGAGGTAGGGGACGAACGCCGGCCCGCCCGCGAAGGCCGCTTCGAGGTCCGACGCGCCGGCGTCTCCGGATCCGGTCGACTCCGCCATCTCAGATCCCCCCCGAGAACTCCGACAGCGACGGTGCCGCCTCGATGTCCCGCGCTTCGGTCTCCTCGATCACCGTTTCGAGGTCCTTGTCGCCGCGGCCGGAGACGTTCACGAGGACGACGTCGCCGAGGTCCTCGTAGTGCGCTTCGAGGTAGCCCAGCGCGTGGGCGGATTCGAGCGCCGGGATGATGCCTTCCAGCTGTGAGAGCCGGTGGAACGCCTCCAGCGCCCCGTCGTCGCCGACGTTGACCGCGTTCACTCGCCCCTCGTCGACGAGCTGGGCCAGCTCGGGACCGACGCCGGCGTAGTCGAGGCCGGCCGAGACGCTGTGGCTCTCCATAATCTGGCCGTCGCCGTCTTGGAGAAGCTTCGTCCGCGCGCCGTGGAGCACGCCCTCCTCGCCGGTCGACAGCGACGCGGAGTTGGGCGCGACGCCCGCCTCTTCGTCGACGTCGAGGCTCGATCCGCCGGCCTCGACGGCGTAGAGGTCGACGTCGCGCTCTCGCGGCTCATCGCCGCTCGATTCTCCCGCGGAACGCGGTTCCGCGCTGTCGACGAAGTGCGCGAACGCCCCCATCGTGTTCGAGCCGCCGCCCGCGCACGCGAGGACGGAGTCCGGAAGGCCGCCGGTCTTCTCGCGCAGCTGCCGGCGCGCCTCCTCGGAGATCACGGCCTGAAAGTCCCGGACCATCGCGGGGAACGGGTGCGGCCCGACGACCGAGCCGATGACGTAGTGGGTGTCCTCGACGTTCGTCGCCCAGTCGCGCATCGTCTCGGAGATGGCCTCCTTCAGGGTGCCGCGCCCGGTTGTGACCGGATTCACCGCTGAACCGTTGAGCCGCATCCGGAAGACGTTGGGGCGCTGCCGGTTGATGTCGCGCTCGCCCATGTAGACTTCGCAGGGCATGTCTAGGTGCGCGGCCGCCATCGCCGTCGCGGTGCCGTGCTGGCCCGCGCCCGTCTCGGCGACGATGCGCTCTTTGCCCATGTACTTCGCGAGGAGGACCTGTCCGAGCGCGTTGTTGAGCTTGTGCGCGCCGCCGTGGACCAGGTCCTCGCGCTTCAGGTAGACGTCGCGGCCGTACCGTTCGGAGAGCCGCTCGGCGTACTGCGTCGGCGTCGGCCGCCCGCCGAAGTCCCGAAGCCGCGCGCGGAACTCGTCCATGAAGCCGTCCTCGTTCTCCAGCACGTAGCGCTCGTAGGCGTCCGTCAGCTCCTCGATCGCCGGCATCAACGCCTCCGGTACGTACTGACCGCCGTACTCGCCGAACTTCCCGTCCGCGTATTGCTGTGTCATCGTGTGTCTGCGTCCGTGGTCGTGTCAGTCGCTTCTGTGGTCGCTGTACTCGTCGTTTCCGTCTCGGTTCCCGCTCTGCTCACCGCTTCGGCGTCGATCCCCGTGAGCCGTTCGGTGTTCGTCTGCACGTCGCCGTCCATAATCGCCGTCCCGATAAGAAGCGCGTCCGCGCCGGCGGCGCGCATCCGCCGGGCGTCGGCCGTCGTCGTCACGCCACTCTCCGCGAGCAGGGTCACGTCGTCGGGCACGTGCGGAGCGAGGCGTTCGAAGGTGCCGAGGTCGACTTCGAGTCGGCCCAGATCGCGGTTGTTGACGCCGATGATCTCGGCGCCGACGTCCAGGGCCCGATCCAGTTCCCCGCGGGTGTGTACCTCTACGAGCGGCTGAAAGCCCCGATCGCGCGCCGCCTCGTACAGCGTCGGGAGCGAGTCGGTGCCGTCCTCGTCGAGGAAACGCGCGATGAGTAAGAGCAGGTCCGACTCGACCGCGTCGAGCTGTGACTCCCGAACGACGAAGTCCTTCCGGAGCACCGGCACGTCGACGGCCTCGCGGACGCGGCGGAGGTTCGCGAGCGACCCGCCGAAGTGCTCGGGTTCGGTCAGCACCGATAGCGCCGTCGCGCCGCCGGCGATCATCTCGCGGGCGAGCGAGACGGGGTCGTCGGTCCGCTCGCCCTCGGTCGTCGGACTCGTCGGCTTGACCTCCGCGATGACCGGGACGCGTCCCGCCGCCTCCGTCGCCGCGACTGCCTCGGGGAACGATCGCGCGTCGACGTCGACGCGCTCGTCACCGCCGGGACGCTCGCGCGCCGCCGAGAGTATCGACCGCACCTCCGGCGCAAGTTTGTCCTCACTGGCGTTCATCTATGTTCATTAACGGACTCTTTTGCACATAAGGCTTGCGCGTCGCCGGCGGCTCCGTCGACCCGTGGGCCTATCACTCTCGGCGGCCTACCCGCCGTCGATGGACGACTCAGCAGCGTCCCGAGCGCACCCCCACATTCACACGGCACCGCGGACGGACGTCTCGCAGGACCAAGGATCGTTCAGGATCCACTTCAACTTCCCCGGCCGGGCGCTCCCTGCCCGCGACGACCACGGTTACGGTCCGCTGGCGACCGTCGTCGAGTCGTTCATGGATCCGGGCACGCTGATCCGGATGCACCAGCACCGAAACGAGGAGATCGTCTCGTGGGTGCCCGCGGGCGTGATGCGCCACGACGACCGGCGGGGCAACGCGCTCGTCACCGACGCCGAGCACCTGCTCGTGATGAACGCCGGCAGCGGTTTCTGGCACGCCGAGGAGACCCGCGAGGACGACCCCCCGCTGCGGATGCTTCAGATCTTCGTCCGCCCGCACAGCCTCGATTTGGAGCCGGAGATCCAGCACGAGCGGCTCCCCGACGCGGAACCCAACGCGTGGAGACACCTCTTCGGGCCGGCGGAGGGTGACGCGCCGTGTTACGTCCGCAACCGCGTCGATCTCTACGACTGTCGGCTCGCCTCCGGCGAGCGCGCCGCGCTGCCGTCGCGGCCCGATTGGGACACCTATCTCTACGTGTTCGAGGGGTCGGTGACCGTCCGGGGCAGCGCCGCGAGTGCGGACGGCGTACCGACCGAGGGCGAGACCGCGGAAGTCGGATACACCGAGAGCGCGCTGGTGACCGGGGAGGGCGACGCCGGCGTGACTGCCGACGAAGACAGCGTCCTCGTCGCCTTCTGCGTCGACCCCGACGCGCCGATCACCCGTCAGGGAACGATCGGTCGCTGAACAGACGGTCGCTGGACGATCGGCCGGAGGTCGCAGGTGTCCGCCCTCTGTCGGCTCGCACCGCGAAGATTCAAGGTCGAGAGCGCGCAAGCCCGCCTATGGACGTCGGCGTCTTCGCCCGCGAGTCGGACAGGCTGGACCGAGCGGTCGAGATCGGGGTCGCGAGCGGCCGCGTCGTCGGCGTGTCGTTCCCGGCGGAGATCCCCGACGACGCCGAGTCCGACCACCCGCTCTTGGACCGCGTCTTCGCGTACCTCGCCGGCGAGCCGGACCACTTCGATGACGTCGAGGTGGCGCTGACGGTCGGGACGACCGAGCGCCGCGTCCTAGAGGCCGTTCGGAACGTCCCCCACGGCGAGACGGTGTCGCTCGAGCGCGTGGTTCGGATGGCAGGCCTCGACCCCGAGGAGTCGGCCGACGTCGAAACGGCTCGGAGCGCGCTGGCGGCGAACCCCGTCCCGCTCTTCGTTCCGGACCACCGCGTCCGCGACGCGCCCGGCGGCGCGGCGGCGTCGGTCGCGGCGCGGCTCCGGGCGATCGAATCGGACTGACGCCGCGCCGGACTGACTTCGGGGCGCCCCGCGTCAGCCGCGCCGCCGACTCGACCCCCGCCGCAGGAGGAAGTAGCCGACGAAGCCGACGACGAAGAACGCCGTAGACGCCAGTTCGGCGACACCGAGCCCGGGCAGGAGCGCCAGAAGCTGTGTGACGCCGGCGAGCACGAGCGCGGCGGCCGTGACCGCGACGAGTCGGGCGTCGTCGGACGGGGACCGGTTCGCGTAGACGGCGTACCCGAAGTAGCCCGCGACCGCGGCGAACCCGAGGTCCGCGGCGGTTGTCAGCAGGGGATTTTCGGTGAGTATCGACGCGACGAGAAGCACGAGGTATCCGATGAGCACCGACTGCAGCACCGTCCGGGAGCGGGGTTCCATACCGACCCGGTGCGCCGGAGTGACAAAAGCCGTTGCGTTGGTCCGAGCGCCGTCTCACCCGGCGCCCCCGGTCCACTCGACGCCAAGTCCCTCGTGAACGACGAACTCGAGGGCGTTCACGAGGTAGTGGGCCACGACGACGACGAGCAGGCTCTCTGTGACGATGAACGCCGCGGCGAGCACGAAGCCCAGCGTCCCGGTCACGACCACGCCGAGCCGACCCTGCGCGCCGTGGCCGAGCGCGAACGCCCCCGAGGAGACGATCGCCAGTACCCACGGCGACACGTCGTACCCGGCCGCGACGACGCCGACGAGCGCGCCGCGGAAGAGGACCTCCTCGAAGCCGGCGATCACCGGGAGCACGACGAGCAGGAGCGCGGCCCAGCCCAGCCGGGTACCGGGCGCGAGCGCGCTCCGGAGCCGTTCGCCCTCGCCGAGGCCGAACCGCGCGCCGGCCGCGGCTCCCGCTTCGTTCGCGGCGTAGAGGGCGACCCCGAGACCGACACCGAGCGCCACCGCGCGGCCGCCGACGGCGCTCGGGTCGGCGCCGAAGGCCCACGCGGGGATCTCCGCGTACCACGCGCCCGCCAAGAGCAGCGCGCCGAAGAGCCCCTGCGAGACGGCGACGTTCGCCAAGAGCGACGCGGTCGAGAGGTTCGGTTCCGCCGACGTGGCGTCGGTCGCCCCGGTGTCCGCGGGACCGTCGGGCTGACGGTCCGTCCGGGCGTCGGTCACCCGGCACTCGGTTCCGGATCTCGGGAGCGTGACCGTCTCCGTCGTCGGCTCGCCGCCGTCGTCGGGGGCGTCGCCGACTTCGGTGTCGGAGGCGGGCGCAGGCGCAGAGCCATCGGCTCCTCCGTCGAAGCCGTCGGTATCCCCGTCGATAACGCCGCGCGTCGCGTGCGCGAGTAAAAGCAGGCCCGCGGTGACGACGAACGCGAACCCCGCGAACGTCGCCCACTGGGGCATCCGCGTTACTGCGGGCTCGGGCTGGAGGGCCCGGAGACGGCCTCTCCCTGCGAGAGCGCCGAGCCGGTGATGCTCTTGAGGCGGTCGACGAGCGAGTCCTTCTCGGGCTCGCCTTCGAGTGCGATGTCGAGCACCTCGCTGATGTGGCTGACCGGGATGATCTCGACCATCTCCTCGTACTCCTCTTCGATCATCACGTCCTGCATGTTCGCCGCGGGGATGATGACCCGGGTGCAACCGGACTTCGCGGCGGCCTCGATCTTGTGCGTGACGCCGCCGACCGGGAGGACGTCGCCGCGGACCGAGAGGCTGCCCGTCATCGCGAGCGACTGGTCGACGCCCATGTCCTCGAGCGCGGAGATGACCGCAGTCGCGACCGTGATGGAGGCGGAGTCGCCGTCGACGCCCTGCCCACCGGTCTGGACGAACTGGATGTGGATGTCCTTCTCGGAGATGTTCTCGTCAGAGAACTTCTTGATGATCGCCGAGACGTTCGAGACGGCCTCTTGGGCCATCTCCTTCAGTTGCCCAGTGGCGATCACTTCGCCGGGCCCCTGCGAGGGCGTGACTTCAGCCATCACGGGGAGCATGATACCCGAGTCCTCGCCCATCACGGCGAGCCCGTTGACGCGGCCGACCTCGTAGCCCTCCGAGACCTGTAACTCGTAGTCCTTCCGGCGCTCGATGTAGTCGTCGGCGAGCTGCTGTTCGATCGAGCGGCTGCGGCCCTTCGCCTGCAGCACGTGATCGCGCGTGACGAACTCGGCGTCCGCCGAGCGGGCGATGTCGCCCGCGACGCGGACCAGCCCGCCGAGGTTCCGGAGCTTGAGGGTGAGGTGCCCCTTCCGTCCGGCGCGGCGCCGAGCTTCGAGGATGACCTCCTCGATCGCCTCGGCGGTGTACTCCGGCAGGCGGCCGTCCTTCGCGACCTCTTGGGCCACGAAGCGGGCGTACTTGCGGCGCATCTCGGGGGTGTCCTCGATGGTGTCGTCCATGTACACCTCGTACCCGTAGCCCTTGATCCGCGAGCGCAGCGCGGGGTGCATGTTCTCCATCGCGTCGAGGTTCCCCGCGGCGATCATGATGAAGTCCGTCGGGACGGGCTCGGTCTGGACCATCGCGCCCGAGGAGCGCTCGGACTGGCCGGTGATCGAGAACTCGCCCTCCTGGATCGCCGTCATCAGGTGCTGCTGGCTGCGGATGTCGAGCGTGTTGATCTCGTCGATGAACAGCACGCCCTTGTTCGCCTTGTGGATCGCGCCGGGCTCGACGCGGTCGTGGCTCGGCGTCTCCATCCCGCCGGACTGGAACGGGTCGTGGCGGACGTCGCCGAGCAGCGCGCCGGCGTGCGCACCGGTCGAGTCCTCGAACGGCGCGGTCGTCGTGTCGGCGTTGTTCACGATGAGGTTCGGCACCATCGCGTCGCCGCCGCGGGAGCCGTAGCGGAACGCGAGGTAGATGACCCCGGCCGCGAGGATCCCGAGCAGGATCTGCCCGGCGATGATGAAGGAGTAGCCGATGACGATCGCGATGATGATCCACATGAGGAACGAGCGCATCTGATTGCGCTTTCGCGCCTCCTCTTTGTGGGCCTCGACGATCTGCTCGCCCTTCCCGGCGGGTACGGTCCGAACCTTGGGGTTGTTGCCGTCGTCGGGGTTGTGGTAGACGAGCACGTCCTGCAGCTCCTCGGGCGGCAGGAGCTCCGACATCGCCTTCGCGAGCATCGACTTGCCCGTCCCGGGCGAGCCGATCATCATCACGTGTCGGCGCTGCTTGGCGGCCTTCATCACCACGTCGCGGGCGTGCTCCTGCCCGATGACCTGATCAACGAGCCGGTCAGGGACGTTGATCTCCTCGGTGGTGTCGATTCTGAGTCCGCCGAGGAGGTCGTCCTCGTCGACGTCGTCTGCGACCTCGGCGTCGACCGTCACGTCGCTGCCGAGGTCGTCGATCGTTCCCTCGACGCCCTCGTCGGGTCCGTCTGCGCCTTCCTCGGAGTGATCGAATTCACCGTCACCGACGACGTCGGACTCGCCGTCGACGTCTCTCTCGGCGATCGCGCTCCGGCCGTTCCCGTCTCGGTCCTCGGAGACGGAGTGCCCGTTCTGTCTCCCCTCCCGGCGGTCCTGCCCGTCGGGACCGCCCGCTCGGTCGACCGGTTCCTCCGAGCCCCCACCGGCGCCTCTGCGTTCCCGGTCGGACGGCGGCGAGTCGGGCGCCTCGTCGGCGACGCCGCTCCCCTCCTCGGGGGCGTTCTCGTCGGCTTCCGTATCGTTACTCATAGAATACTTCGCTACCAGTATGGAGGGTCGGGCGACTGATATACTTTCTCCTCGCGTGCGCCGCACCTACTACTCCGATACGGGCGTTCTGTGGCACTCTATGCCCTGATTAGGCGCTCTGTGGTGTCTCGGGGTATTTATAAACTCTCGGTCCCAGAACCGACGTATGCGGGGGTTCTACATCGGCCGGTTCCAGCCCTATCACAACGGGCACCACCGGATGGTCGAGGAGATCGCGGGCGAGGTCGACGAACTCGTCCTCGGAATCGGATCGGCGGGGGACTCACACAGCCCTCGGAACCCCTTCACCGCCGGCGAGCGCGTGATGATGGTGACGAAGTCGGTCGCGGATCTCGATGTCACCACCTACGCGGTCCCGATCGAGGACCTCGACCGGAACTCCGT
Organism: Halobellus sp. GM3; assembly: GCF_052545375.1. Classification (NCBI taxonomy): domain Archaea; kingdom Methanobacteriati; phylum Methanobacteriota; class Halobacteria; order Halobacteriales; family Haloferacaceae; genus Halobellus; species Halobellus sp. GM3. Next base: position 529,885 of record NZ_JBQWLT010000001.1, read on the forward strand.
GTGGGTGAGCCACGTCCAGAGTATGTCGCCGGCGTTCGAGGTGGCGTACTCGAACAATCCGCTCGTCATACAGCTGTTCTCTGAGGCGGGCGTCGACGTCAGGCAGTCGCCGATGTTCAACCGAGACGTCCTCGAGGGCGCGGAGCTGCGCTCACGGATGATCCGCGGCGGCGACTGGCGGAGCCTGGTCCCGGACCCCGTCGTCGACGTCGTCGAGGAGGTCGGCGGCATCGAGCGCATCCAGCGCGTCAGCGACACCGACTCGAACGGCGACGCCGCCAGCGACCCCGAATGATCACGCTCGCTTCCGACTTCGGATCGCCGTACCCGGCCGCGATGAAGGGCGTCTTGCTCCGGCGAACAGACGCCCGACTCGTGGACGTCGCTCACGACTTCCCCAGACAGGACGTCCGCGCGGGCGCGTTCTGGTGCCGCGAGACGCTTCCGTACTTCCCGCCCGCGGTGCATCTCGTCGTCGTCGACCCCGGTGTCGGGACCGATCGGGACGCGATCGTCGTCCGCGCCGGCGAGCACGCGCTCGTCGGCCCCGATAACGGCGTGTTGCTGCCGGCCGCGCGGCGCATCGCGGCCGAATCGGGAACCGGGGCTCGTATCGAGTGCTTCTCCTACGCGTACGACGACCCCGACTCGTCGACGTTCCACGGCCGCGACGTGTTCGCGCCCGCGGCGGCCGCCGTCCACGAGGCCGGCGTCGACGCGCTCGAATCGGTCGACTCGCTCTCTCCGGTCGAGTCATTCGCTGTCGACGGCGCGCCCGACGCGGTCGTCGGCTGTCGGTTCCCGGACGCCGAGGTCTCCGCCGACGAGGCCCGCGGCGAGGTGCTCGTCGTCGACGACTTCGGGAACGTGATCACGAATGTCCCGGGGTCGTACCTCGACGGCCGCGAGGGCGAGACGGTCGCGGTGAACGGCGAGTCCGCGGCGGTCGCGCGGGCGTTCGCGGCAGTCGACGAGGGAGCGAGACTCGTGACCGTCGGGAGCCACGGCTACGTCGAGTGCGACGTCAATCGGGGCCGCGGCGACGAGTCGTTCGGACTCGCGCCCGGCGACGACGTGGTGGTCTCGGTGTCGTCGGCCCGGAACGCAGCCGATCGAACGTAGCCAAAAAGGGCGTCTCTGTGGTCAGTTCGCGGCGATGACGTCGTCGATGCGGACGATCATCGTCGCGGCCTCGGTCGCGGAGGTGACGGCGTCGCGCTTGACCGCCGCGGGGTCGAAGATTTTCGCCTCGATCGGGTCGCCCACCGCGCCGGAGCGGCCCTCGGAGATGATGCCGGCGACGCCCTCGCGGTCGTACGTCGAGCGGAGCTTCACGACGGCGTCGATCGGGTCCATCCCGGCGTTCGTCGCGAGCGTCCGCGGGAGCGCCTCGACCGCGTCGGCGAACGCCTCGGCGGCGAGCTGCTTGCGCCCCTCGATGCTGGCGGCGGCCGAGCGGATGTGCTCGGCGATCGCGATCTCGGTCGCGCCCGCGCCGGGGACGACGCCGCCGGCGTCGATCGCGGCGACCGTCACGTCGACGGCGTCGTTGATCGCGCGCTCCAGTTCGTCGACGACGTGCTCGGTGCCGCCGCGGAGCAGGATCGTCACGGTCTCGGCGGCGTCGCCGCCCTCGACGAAGGTGAGCTCCTCGTCGCCGAACGTCCGCGTCGCGATGCGGTCGGCGTGGCCGAAGTCCTCCGCCTCGAGGTCGTTCACGTCGCCGAGCTGTTTCGCTCCCGTCGCTCGGGCGAGCGCTTGCGCGTCGGAGGACTTCACGCTCTCGAAGGCGAGGACGCCCGCCCGCTCGAGGTGATCGGCGACGCGGTCGGCGATCGACTTCGTACAGAAGACGACGTCGACGCCGGCGTCCGCGAGCGCCTCAGCGTAGCCGCGGAGCTCCGACTCCTCGGCGTCGATGGCCGCCTCGAGCTGTTCGACAGAGGAGATGGTGTACTCCGTGTCGGCCTCGCCCTCGCGCACGTCCAGTTTCGTGTTCACGATGGCGACGGTGGCGTCTTCGACGCTCCGCGGCATCCCGTCGCGGACGCGCTCTTTGTCGACGACGACGCCCTCGACCAGTTCGGTCGACGACGACGACGCGCCGGTCTGCGTGAGCACGCGGACGTCGTCGTCGAACTGACCGCTTCCGTCGCGGACCGCGCGGACCGCGCGCACGACGAGGTCCGCCAGCACGTCGGCGGTGACGTCGCCGGTGCCCTTGCCCGTCATCGACGACTCCGCGACCGCGGCGAGCACGTCGTCGTCGAGGTCGACGTCGAGCACCCGCTCGTCGATCGCTTCCTGCGCGAGCTGGGCGGCCTCGTTGTATCCCTCGACCACGACCGTCGGGTGGAGGTCGTCGTCGAGGAGGTCCTCGGCGTGGATCAGAAGCTCGCCCGTCAGCACCGCCGCCGTCGTGGTCCCATCGCCGACGCTCTCCTCTTGGGTCTGTGCGACCTCCACGATCATCTGCGCGGCGGGGTGCTCGATGTCCATCTCCTCGAGGATCGTCGCCCCGTCGTTGGTGATGACGACGTCCCCGGAGGAGTCGACGAGCATCTTGTCCATCCCTCGCGGACCGAGCGTGGTTCGGACCGCGCTCGCGACGGCTTTGCCCGCCCGGATGTTCGAGTCTCGGGCGTCGCGGCCGCGCGTTCGGTCGCTATCGCTGGAGAGGACGTACAGTGGCTGCATACGTGTCGACATAGTTATGGAACCTCACGAGTATTGAGGTAAGCAGTTCTATAAATACGTTTCGGATGTGGTTGCGGCGTAAGACGCCTATAACGGGCGGTATGAGGAGCTAAACGCCACCCGACGGCGGTAGCGGAACTCGTACGAACTCTACCCACCTACCACATTCTGTATGGGAACGTCGGACGGGCGTTCGGACTCGGGTGGGGTACCGCCGCTACAAACGTGGGTACCGCCGCTACAAACGCTACTACTATTTGCGTCGCCGTGCCAGTGACCGACGATGCTGGAGTTGAACCACGGGTTCAGGGTCGTGGACCTCCACGCGCGCTTAGACCCGAGCGGAGAGGAGGTCGTCGCGAGCCGAGGCCGTGAGACGACGCCGGAGGCGCTCGAACGGGAGCTGCACCAGGCGGGCGTCGTCAGAGCAGTTGTCTCGCCGTCTCCGGGCACGAACCCGGCCGGCGGCGGCTACCTGCGGGCCAACAACGCCGTCGCCCGGTTGAGCGTCGACCGCCCGTTCCTCGCGTTCGCCCGAATCGACGGTCCGCGCGCCCCCGGGTCCCGCGCGTCGGCGCGGCTGCGCAACCTCACGGCCTCGCGGGAGCCCCACCACGCCAGTCCTGACGATATCGAGCAGTACGCGTACGACGACCGATTCTACGGGTTCACGCTCGATCCGGCCACGGACGGCCTCCCGGACGAGGAGACGCTCGCGCAGTTAGCTGACGTCGGGCTCCCGGTCGTCGTCGAGGGGGGACAGGCGTTTCCACCGTCGGCGGTGGCCGAGACGCTTCTGGAGTGGGAGTTCCCCGTCGTCCTCTCCAGTTTCGGCGGCTACCCGCTCGACCGCGACCTGATGGTCGCGGCGATCGACCTCCTCGACGAGCACGACAGCCTGTATCTCGACACTCGAAACGTCAGGTTCCGCGGGATCCTCGAACAGGCGCTCTTAGAGCACCCCGACCGGGTCCTCTTCGGCAGCGGCGCCCCCGAAGCGCACCCGAGCGTCGGCGTGATGGAGATCCTGACACTCGACGTCTCCGAGGACGCGATGCGGCGGGCCTTCTCGGTGAATCCCTCGCGTATCGTTCCCGCCCTCGCCCCCGGAGAGACGTAGCTCAGTCGCCGTCGATCCACCCCGTCGTCGTTTCAGCGCCAGTCGTACGTCGCGACCGCGCGGTCCGCCCGCCGCGAGCAGCCGTGCGGATTGCGCGCCTCCGTGCGGTCCCGCGCCCGAGCGACGAGGCCGTCGGACCACCCGGTGGCGATGCCGACGATGACGTCGCGCCCGGTCCCGACCCATCCGGTCGGCGTCGCCTCGCCGGCGACGACCTCGCGCGCGGCCGCGACCGCGTCGCCCCCGGCGTGGGCGGCGATCCGCCGGAAAATCGTCGGTCGAAGCCCGTAGTTCTTGATCAGGCGGTATGTCAGCGCGCGATACTTCCACTCCTGGTTCCGCTCGTCGACGCCGCCGTCGGCCTCGTACTCCGTTCGCACGCACATATCGGCCTCCCACCCGACCGCGGTCTCGAGCCCGGCGAGTCGGTGGGCGACGTCGCGTGCGCCGCCCGTTTCGAGGTACTCGTCGAAGCCGTCCAGCCGATCGAGCACGTCGGCCCGAAACGCGACGTTGCCGCCGTTGAAGTACGTCACGTGTCGGCCGCGGATCTCACGGGTTTCGGGAGCGGTCGTCGTCATCCCGGCGGGAAGCGTCTCGTGGACCGGTCCTGTCGCGACCGGCGCGCGCTCCAGTCCGGCCTCGATAGCCGCCGGCCACGTCTCCTCGACCGACAGGTTGTGACGGAGAAACGCGATCGCATCGCCCGATGCGGCGCGGATCCCGGCGTTCCGGGAGACGTTCAGCGTCCGATCGGAGACCTCGATGAGCACGTCGACGTCGTCTCGGTCGCGCACCATTCCGGTGGTTCCGTCGGCGGAGGGGCCGTTGACCACCACGATCTCGGCGTCGGGCGCGTGCGCGGCCAAGCTGTCGAGGCTGGCCGCGAGGTGGTCCCGCCCGTTCAGCGTGGGGACCACTACCGAGAGCTCCATACCGATCGGTTGCGATACGTGAACTTAAATGTCGCACCTCGTGGAGGCGCGGTCCCGATGAGACGGTGCGGTGTACGCCCGTGGGCCGAAAATCGGCTCGGACGCTACCGCCGATTGTCGCCCTTCACCGTCGCTGTCCAGTACGAGACCGACGCCAGCGCGTCGCCGACGGCGGTCGAGCCGATCGAGGTGTCGAGGTCGCGGAACCCCTGGGCGATGCCGTTGGGGATCTTCCGGTAGAACCCGTAGGGCAGCAGGAAGTCGTGCTCGTCGGCCTCCAGCCGCAGGCCGGCGTCCTCGAGCAGTCGGTCGACTTGGCTCCGAGAGTAGAGATGCGAGCCCATCGGGAGGAGCCAGTTGTACGCGACCCGCGTGCTCCGCCCGTTGAACGTATCGAAGAAGACGATATCCTTCGAGACCCTCGCCATCTCGGCCATGAACTTCGCCGGGGTGTCGGCGAGGTGGAAAAACCGCATCGCGAAGACGGCGTCGAAGTGGTCGTCGGGGAAGGGCAATCGGGCGGCGTCGCCGCGTAGGAACTCGATGTGGTCCGCGACGCCGGCGCGGCGGGCCTTCTCGCGCCCCTGCGCAAGCATGGCGTTCGAGATGTCGAGTCCGACGATGTTCGCCCCGCGCTCGGCCAGCATCACCGTGAACCGCCCCGTCCCGCAGGCGATCTCGAGGACGTCTCGGTCCTCGACCGGCCCGACGGCGTCGACGACGGCCCGCTTCTCCCGGCTATCGATGAGTCTCCCGCCCCGTGAGAACCGCTTCGAGTCGTACTCCTTGGCGACGTCGTCGGCCTGGTACCACTCCTTTCCTTTCACGCTACCAGTCCGTCCTCGCTCGCGGATTAAAACCGTACTGGATACGCGCCGCGGGAACGTGACGGCGCTGCCGACTCATCGCGAGAACCGGCAGCGGGTTCAAAAATCTGGTCTCGACGGGTCGAACGGCGTGTTTGTCCCGTGACTCCACGGGACCTTATATGCGTATAAGGTCTACGGATTGTATTGTCACACTTGTAGGCAACCTTTACCACGTGCTGGCGGCTCTCAGGCTGTATGAGCACCACCACCGCAGACCTCGACGGCGACAGCCTCCTCTCGGAGTCGGAGTTCCGCGACCGCCTCCGCGAACTCCCGCCGAGCGCGAAACTCGTCGCGAAAGTCCTCGAGAGCGACGCGCCGCTCTCGCAGGGCCAACTGGCCGAGGAGTCGCTGCTCCCCGACCGGACCGTCCGCTACGCGCTCAACCGCCTCGAAGACGTCGACCTCGTCGGGTCGCGCTACAGCTTCCAGGACGCGCGCAAGCAGGTCTACTACCTCAACACCTGAGAGAGTCCTCCGTAGACGCCGACGAGAAGGAGTAGATACCCCGAAGACGCGGAGAAGTAGGGGAAGGCACCGACCAGCCCGGGTCCGTCCGACGACGGTAGCGTTTTCTGCGGACGCACAGAACGGGAAGCCGTGACACCGGCTCGCCAGTCTCCCGTCTCGGTCCGCCGTATCCCCGTCCCGTTTTCGAGTCCCGTCCCGTCCGGCTCGACCAACGCCTACCTCGTCGGCGACGACCCCGCGGTGCTCGTCGATCCCGGCGGCCGCAGCGACGACCTCGACGACGCCGTCGACGCCGCGAACGTCGAGCACATCGCCGTCACCCACGCCCATCCCGACCACGTCAACGGAGTAGCCGCGTACGCCGCCGAGACTGACGCGACCGTCTGGTGCCGTCGCGGCCGCGAGGACCGCTTCACCGACGCCGCGGGCGTCGCCCCCGACCGGACGTTCCTCGAGGGGAGCGAACTCCCCGTCGGCGGCCTCTCCGTCATCGACGTCCCGGGACACGCGCCCGACCACGTCGCCTTCGAGACCGAGGCCGGAACGCTCTGCGGCGACGTGGCCATCGCCGAGGGGAGCATCGTCGTCGGGGCGCCGGAGGGCAGCGTCCGCGCGTACCTCGTCGCGCTTCGGCGGCTGTACGCCCGGAACCCGCGCCGGCTCTATCCCGGACACGGGCCCGTCATCGACGACGCGCGCGGCGTCTGTCGCCGTCTCATCAGCCACCGTCTCGACCGCGAGCGCCGCGTGCTGGCGGCGGTCGAATCCGGCGCGGCAGACGTCGACGCCGTCCTCGAGGCCGCCTATGACGGAGACCTCGAGGGCGTTCGCCGCCTCGCGCGGATGACGGTCGTCGCCCACCTCGAAAAGCTCGACGCCGATCGCCGGGTTCGGTACGACCGCGAGACCGAGACGGTCGAACCGCGCTGAGAGGGCGTGAGTCGGAGCGACCGACCGAGAGCGTTTTCTCCGCGGCGCCGCGAGAGGCGGCCGTGAACGAGGCGTCGACCCTGGAGGCGGAACTCGGCCGCGCCCGCGACCTGTCGGTGTCGGAACTGGCGGACGCGATCGAGTCGATCGGGTTCGAGTGCACGCGCTGCGGCGCGTGCTGCAAGAGCGGCCACGACGAGGAGACCGGCGAGGACGAACCGCACACGGCGACGGTGTTTCCCGACGAGGTGCGGCGGTTACGGGACACGGCCGCCGAGAGCGGACCGTCCGGCGGCACACCCGACGCCACAGCCGGCACCGCGCCCGACGCGGCGTACGACTGGCGCGACGTCGCCCGCCCGATGCCTTACGGGCTCGTCGAGGGCGACGACGGGCCCGAGGGCGAGACGTTCGAGTGGGCCCTCCAGACCGACGCCTGCGGCGACTGCGTCTTCTACGAGGGGGCCGAACCGGCGAAAGGAGACGACACGATGGGAGACGGGGACGACGCGATGGGGGCCGGCGCTTGCAGCGTCCACGCGGACCGGCCGCTGATCTGTCGGACGTACCCGTTCAGCGTCGCGCTCGGCGGGACGAGCCAGCCGATGGGTGAGGCTGTCGACGAGGAGGGGGTCGTCCGCGCTCACGAGTGCGAGGGGCTGGGCCGCGAGATCTCGCGCGCGGACGCCGAGGACCTCGCCGCCGCGCTCAAAACCCGGGCGGTTCGCGAACTGACCGAAGCGATCGGCGTCCGAGACAACTACGAACCGGTCGACGCGTCCGATCACGGAGGCGTGGTCGTGTACGACTCCGAGGGGCCGAAGCGCGCGGACGGGACGCCGGTTGATGAGACGCGGACCGACGGGACGGAGTAGCCGCTTCCGACCGGTGGTCTCGGCGTGCGGGAGCGGCCGGTAGGCTTCTTACCGAGTCGTCCCTACCGCGCGGTAGTATGACGGCAGATCCCTTCCAGCGGATCGAACGCGTCGCCGAGGGCGACGAGGTAGCGCTGACCTTGGCGAGTGGTTCTACCACCGTCCGCGGCGTGGCGCTCGATTCGCCGATCGTCACCCGCGTGGTCGCGGTGAGCCGAGAGACCGTGGACGCGAGACAGAAGGACGTCGGCATCGACGGGATCGTCGACCGTCGGCTCGTTCGCCTCGCGCCCGTCGACGGCGACGACGCACACGAGGCGTACGTGATCGAAACGCGGGATCCGGTCCTTGGAGAACGGACGGTCTGTCCCCTCCGAGCCCGTCCCCCGGGTGGCGGTGATCCCACGGCGGACGTGGAATCGCTCCCGGTCGTCGGCGACATCGAAGCGATCGAAATACGCCCGTAGTCGGGCAGGGACACCGGCCGCCGTCTCGGCGTGCGCTCGCCGAAGCCGAAACCACTACCGACGCTCGCGACGAGTCACGGCTATGCGAGTCAGCGTCATCGGCGGCGGCACGGTCGACGGGGCGGAGACCGAGACGGCCGAGACCGTCGGGCGACTCCTCGGGCGGCGCGGCCACACGGTCGTCTGCGGCGGTCTCGGTGGCGTGATGGAAGCGGTCTGTCGCGGCGCGAGTGAGGCCGGCGGCCACACCATCGGAATCCTCCCGACGGAACGCCGCGAAGATGCCAACGCGTACGTCGAGGAGGCGATCGCGACCGGTCTCGGGCACGCGCGCAACCCGCTCGTGGTGCTGAACGGAGACGCGGTCGTCGCGGTCGACGGCGGCGGCGGTACGCTCTCGGAACTCGGCTACGCGGCCGTCTACGATCGGCCGGCAGCGGGGATCGGAACCCACGAGGCCGCGCACGTCGAAGCGGTCGAGACGCCAGAAGAAGCGGTGGAATACGTCGAAAGCGCGGCTGCATCGAAGACACGCTGATCGTCTCGTTTCCGCGCCGGCAACTCGCTGACACGGGGCGGGATTCTCGACGACCTCACCACGTGCCGTGGAACGTGTCGAACGAGAGCGAGTCCAGCGGCTCGTCGCCGACGGCGATCCGGTACTCGCCGGGCGTGAGCATCGGCTTGTGGAACCGCGGGCCGTCGTCGGTCGTGATCCGGGGACAGCCCGTGTTGACGAAGGCGTCCATGTCGAAGTTCCGCAGGCGGTCGGGGGTCACCTCGTCCATCGTGATCAGGTAGGCGTCGTCGTTGTCCTCGATGATCGATTCGGCGATCTCCATCCGGCCCTGACCGATCTTGGTACAGAAGATAACGCCCCACTTCTCGGCGTCCATCGCCCGGTGGACCGCGCCGTATCGCTGCTTCAGGAACTTCTCCGTGTCGGCGATGGTCACGACGTTGTTCACGGGATCGGCGATCACGACGTTCTTCTCGGGGTGCTCCATCGCGAGGCCGAGCGGGTGGAACTTCCCGCCGCCGACGTAGAGCACCTGATCGGCGTCGATGTCCGCGGAGGCGTAGTTGCAGCCGAGCACCTGCCCCTCGTAGGTCAGTCGGTCGTCGCCGCGGCGGGTGTGGACGTCGTAGTCGCGGTCTTCGAGCCACTCGACCATCTCGCCGAAGCGGTTCATGTGCTGGGCGGTCGTCACCAGTCCGACGTCCTCGCCGTCGAGTTCGTCGACGGCCTCCTCGAGGATCGGGAACGGGTCGACGTTCGAGAACAGCGGCACGTAGATGATCTTCTCGGACTCCTTCATCGGCGAGTGGCCGAAGTGGACGAACACGTCGGTCCGCCGCATCAGGTACGTGTCGAGGTCGCACGCGCCGTAGCAGGGCTGCCCCGAGAGCATAAACGTCACGTCGTCGCTGCACAGTTCGCGCAGGTCGTCGGCGACGGCCGGGCCGCGGCGCTTCAGCCCCTCGGGGAACTGCAGTCCGACCCGCGACGCGTCGCGCTCCTCGATGGCCTCGACGATGCGGTCGAGTTCGTAGTCCCACTCCCGGTCGTGCTTCAGCGACATCCCGGTGTTCCGGAGGTCTCCTTCCGTGGCGGCGTCCTGACTCATTGCACCGTCGTAGCCGGCCGACGCCCATAACGCCGGCGGTTCCGAGACGGCGGAAAACGACCGCGTGAGCGTATTGTCTCCGCACAGGCGATCGTCACCACTTCGCAGTGCCGCTCCGGCAGGTTGAAACGCGCGGCGATCCAAAGCGCGACGATGAGCGTCCAGACAGATCGGCTCGAGGAACTCGGACACGACCTCGGCGAGGCGATCGCCGAGACGGCGGAGTACGAGGCGTTCGAGGAGGCGAAGGCGGCCGTCGAGGGCGACGACGAGGTGCAGGCGCAGATCTCGACGTTCCACGACCTCCGCGATCAGTATATGTACGCCAGACAGACCGGCAACGCGACCGAGGAGGGCCTCGAGAAGGTCCAAGCGGCCCAGGAAGAACTGCACGCGATGCCGAAGATGGCCTCCTACCTCGACGCCCAAGAGGAGCTTCGGGACCGGCTCGAGACCGTCAACAAGGCGATTTCCGAGCCGCTCGCGGTCGACTTCGGCGGCGAGGCGGGCGGCTGCTGTCACGACTGAGTCGAACGAACCCTTTGCTGCGGTTCCCGCGCGGCGGTCGAGTCCACCGAGCGTTCATATACGAAACCGCGGCCACGGTCGGTATGCTCGCGATCGCCGGCGGAAAAGGCGGCAGCGGAAAGACGACCACGACGCTCGGCGTCGCACGCGCGGTCGACGCGCCAGCGCTCGCCGTCGACGCCGACTGTGACCTCCCGAACCTCCACGCGCTGGCGGGCGTTCCACGCGATCCGCCGACGGGCGCTGTGGGCCATCCGGACCCGCACGCGTCGTCCTCGGCGGTGCGGATCCTCCCGGCTCCCCGCGACGCGCCGGACGGAATCGGCGGCCGGCTGCGTCGGCTCGGGACCCTCGAAGCCGCGGACGACGCGCTCGTCCTCGTCGACTGCCCGGCCGGCGCGGGACCGGACGCGACGGTGCCGCTTCGCGCCGCCGACGGCGTCCTCGTCGTCGCGACCCCGTGCGTGGCCGCGCTCCGCGACGCGGCGAAGACGGCCGCGATGGCACGCGCGGTCGGAACGCCGGTCGTCGGCGGCGTCCTCACGCGGGCGCGTCTCGTCCCGCCCGGCGTGCACGACCTCCTCGGCTGTCCGGTTCTCGGGACGGTTCCGCCCGCGACGGGGGAAGCCGCGGGCGACCCCCTCGTCGATCCGTCCGTGAGGCGCGCGTACGACGATCTCGCGCGGGCGCTGCTGGATCGGCTCTCCGGCGACGGCCGAGTGGATGCCGGATCGGCCAGCGGCCGACCGGCCCGACCGGACAGCGACCGCTCGGCCGGCTCACGGGACGGACGGCCGGCCGGTGCTGGTGGTGACCGACCCACCGGCGATCGCCGAACGAACGGCCGGTCCACGCGCGGTGGTCACCGCTCCTTCCGAGAGTCGTCGTAAATGCCGATGAGCTCTCGTTGTGCCTCGAGGGCCGCCGGGTCGAGGTCGACGACGATGTCGTCCGCCCGCCGATCGAGCGCGGCGTGAACGCCGCCGTCCGGCCGCGCCACGATCGACCGACCGGCGTATTCGACGACGGGGGCGTCGGCGACGGTGCGCCGCCCCGTCCGACCCGCGCCGACCGCCCACCGGACGCCGTCGAGCGCCCGCGCGCGTACCAGGAGCGTCCAGTTCTCGCTGTAGGCGGCCGGCCACGCGCCGCCGACGAACAGCGCGTCGACGCGCTCGCGCGTGAGTTCGGCGCTGTCGGCGACGAAGTTGAGGTCGTAACAGGTGAGAATGCCGGCCCGTCCGACCGGCGTCTCGACGATCGCTATGTCCTCGCCGGCATCGAGAACGTCCGCCTCGCCGCCGCGGAGGTGTCGCTTCCGGTAGACCGCACGCACGCCGTCCGGGGCGACGTACGCGGTCGCGTTGTACAGGCTGTCGCCGGAGCGTTCCACGAACCCCACGACGAGCGCCGTCTCTTCGCAGGCGGCGACGTCGACGAGGCGGTCGAGCTGATCGTCCTCCCGCCGGAGCGCGACGTCGGTGACGCGTCTGTCGGCGACGAACCCCGTCAGCGCGCACTCGGGGAACACCGCGACCTCGACGTCGTCCGGGAGGCCGACCACTCGACGCTCCACGGTCGTAAGATTCGCCTCGACTGCGAGGTCCTCGACGTCGAGCTGGCAGGCCGCGACGGTGGTCGACATACCTCCCGACTCCGGGACGCGAGCAAAAATACTCCCCGTTCGACCGAAAGCCTAAGCCAGTCGGCTCCGAAGGCCACGTCGTGGCAGACAGGCTCTCGACCGGCGTCAACATCCTCGACCGCCAACTCGACGGGGGGATTCCCCCGGGGAGCATCGTGCTTCTGGCGGCGGACCCCGCCAGCCAGTCGGAGCTGTTTCTCTACGAACTCACCGCGGTCCGCGCGACGCTGTATCTCACGACGATCAGGTCGGATCAGGCGATCTTGGACGCCATCGATCGAACGCCCGGCCGCGTCGGTGACCCGACCGTCCGCGACGTCGGCGGCGACGCGCCGCTCGACACGGCGAACCGGTTCGTCCGGGACCTCCCCGAGGGAGCGAACCTCGTCATCGACGTCGTCGACGCCCTCGAGGACACCGAGCCGGCCCGGTACCGTCAGTTCCTGAACGAACTCCAGACGCACATGGTCAACACCGGCGGGCTCGCGGTCCTCCACGGGATGAAAGGCGACAGGGAGCCCCGGAACCGCGGATACACGAAACACATGGCCGACGTGGTGTTCGATCTCCGGACCGCAGTCAAGGGCTCGGAGATCGAAAACCGCCTCGCGGTCCCGAAGTTCCGCGGCGGCCGCCCGCTCGAAGAGACGATCAAACTCCGGCTGAGCGAGCAGGTCACCGTCGACACGAGCCGGGATATCGCCTGATCGCCTTCGCGCGTTGACCCTCGGCCACGCGTCTCAGACGACGAATCCGAAGTAGCTGAACGCGCCCAGCGTGACCGCGACCGTGAGGAGCGACCAGTTTCGCGGCGTGTCGAACCCCCCGAGGTCGAGTCGTCTCGTGAACAGCGAGACGAAGTACGGGGCCAGCGGGAGCAAGCGCGGAACGAACGGGATCTCGCGGCCCAGCCCGTACCGGAGTGCGAGCGTCAGCGCGATCGTACACGCGGCGGCGACGACCGCGACTCGCAGGTCGTCGGTCGCCGCGACAAACGCCGCCGTTTCGTTCGCGTCGGGAGGTTTTTCGGCCATTGAGACGTGGGCGTGGTGGGTTCGAGAACGAGCTATCTGGGGGCTGACGCAGTTGGAGCCGACGACCGGTCCGATACTCGCGCATCGCGTCGGTCGACGGGCGGCCGCGCCTCCTCACGCGTCTCGGGCTTCGAACGGCGTGATTACTCTTCGATGTCGGCGTCGAGCTCTTCGGCGAGTTCGTCGGCGTCGACGTCGACGTCCTCGATGGCGTCCTCGATGTCCTCGGCGCCGACGCCGCCGGCGCCGCCCATCATTCCGCCGAGACCGCCCATCATCCCGCCCATCCCGTCGATGGTCTCCTGGACGATCACGCGGTCGAGCTCGAGGCGGTCCATAACGTCCTGTGCGATCTGCTGCTTCGAGAAGAGCCACTGCTGGTTCATCGTCATCTGCGGGGTCGCCTCGATGTACAGCGTCTCCTTTTCGACTTCGACCGTCTCGGTCTCGGGTTCGACGTCCTCGTCGGCGTCGTCGCCCTCGTCGGCCTCGTCCTCTTCGGACTCGACGACCTGCTCTTCCTCGACCGTGTCGGTCTGGATCCAGACCTCGGGGGGCTGCTGGAGGTACATCTCGAGGAGGCTCGCCGCCTGCTCCTCGCGGTCGTCGACGACGTCGAGGATCTCGTACTCGTATTCGAGGTCCTCGCCCGCGAGCGGGTGGTTGAAATCGACGCGTGCGCGTCCGCTGACGATCGTCACGATCTGGCCCTGCTCGCCGTCGATCTGTACCTGCGCGCCCGGATAGCGGCTCTCCTCGTCGATCTTGTTCGCGCTGACGGTCCGGACCTGATCGTCGTCGTACTCGCCGAACGCCTCGGCGGCGGCGATGTCGATCGCGCCGGCGTCGCCGACCGACGCGCCGATGAGCGCCTCGTCGACGCTCTCGAAGACGTGCCCGGCACCGATGACGATGACGCGCGGTTCGAACTCGTAGTCGTCGGTGTCGATCTCGGCCTCTTCGGCCGTCTCCAGATCCGTGGTGTCGACGACGGTGCCGTCGTCCGTCGTCCGGATCGTGTACGCGAGACGGACGAAATCGCCGTCTTGGATGGCGTCCTCGGCGACGCTCTCCTCGACGGTCCCCTCGTCGGGAGCGTCGGCGTCTGCCTGCGATTCGGCGTCGTCCGCCTGCGGTTCGTCACTCATACCCGGATCATCACCCGTGCGACCCTTAAGAATCACGTTTCTCCCCGCGGAGCGATATCTCGACTGAACCGGCCTGTGGTCGATAGCCCCACGGTTCGGGCTCACCGGTGCCAGCGCGTATAGTAGCGTCTAGGGACACATCCTCGCCCGCTACGACGACTGTGGAGTTGTCACCGGCGCGGTCGCAGCGTCACGGCCCGTCCCGCCACCGAGTATTTATCACGTAAGAATGTGTATAATTGATGGAGGCAGTCGTATGGTACAATCGGTGTTACTCGCGGGCTTCGTCGTCGGCGTGGCCATCGTCGTGGGTATCGCAGTGGCCTTCGCACGCGGGAGGTACCAGCACACGCCGAGCTTCACGGGCGAGAGAGCGACATCGGCTGATGGCGTCCTCAGTGTCGCGCGGACGCCCGCCGCGTGGGCGGTTTCGTTCGTTTTTCTGACGCTCTTGGCCGGCGGCGCGACAGTGCTCGCGGTCGGCGGCTTCGGCGTCTCTCCCGGTGTCGCCCGGGGTGCGAGCATCCTGCTCGCGGCTGTCGGCGGCGCGGTCCTCGTCGGCTACATCTTCTACGGGACGTTTGTCGCCGCGCGCGCACGTGGGCTCCACACGGCGCAGGCCGCCGCCTTCGGCTCTTGGGCGGTGGGCCTGCTGTTGCTCGTCGCCGTCGCGGCGAGCCTCCTCGGATTCGCGTGAGCCGCGGACGGGCGCGGTGACCAGTGCCGTTCCCGCTTCGCGCTGTGACGCTTATGCCCCGTGTTGGTTTTCGCCACTCGCCTCCGGAACGCGGGCGACGGCGGCGGTGAGCACGCCGACGCCGACGAGGGTGACAGCCCCGCAGGCGGCGACGACTGCCGTCGGAAGCCCCGCTGCCTCCGCACCGAGGAGGGCGAAGATACCACTGGCGACGAGGCCGAGGGCCGCCGCCATTGCGAGTTCGGTTCCGTCCATCGGTTCCGTGTTCGGCCGCCACAGTGGTAAATGTTGACTCGTAGCGTTGTTTCGACGTAGGTTTATATACGATCAGGGGGCCAGCGCCCCTATGACGTAGAAGACGTCCCGCGTCGAGTCGCGGTTGCTCGGCACGTCGACGCGGGACGGGAAGTGCCGACTGTCAGCCCTATTTCGTTCGGAAGGCTCCGGTAGCGCCCCGCCTCGCTCACGGCTTCGACGGTCTGTCGTCGCTCCACCACTCCGGCGCACTCCCGCTCTCACGACTCCGGCGACCCGCTCGACGCGATGGCGACCACGAGGAGGAACACCGCAGCGAAGAGAACGAAACTCGGTCCGATCACGACCGCGTCGGTGAGACGGCCGTCGGTTTCCTGAAGGACCATCACCGCGACGCCGATACCCACCGGGAGCGAGAAGAGAAGCGCATAGCCGAGGACAACGCGGCGACGAGCCTGTTGTCCGGGGTCGGCCTCTGACCGGTCACCACGGGAGTCTCCGGTCACGTCCCGAGAGTCGCCTTCGCCGACGTCGCAGGCGTTGTTTTCGATCACATCCAATTCGACATCGTCGACCTCGTCACGAGCGGTGTCGTCGATCACGTCCCCGGCGGCATCGTCGACCGCGTCCGGGGCGTCCTCGGAATCAGTCACGGGCACGACCGCCTCAACAGTAGCACAATCATCATCAGAGGATGGAGTACGACGCGGCGAGCGTCAGCGCCAGCGCCGCCACGAGGCCGCCGAGGACGACGTACGTCAGCGATCGCGGTTCGAACCGGAGGTGCTGGAAGTACGCCGCCACGAGAACGGCCTTGAACGCCGAGAGCGCGACGATGATGCCGAGCGCCGTCCAGTACGCCAACCCCGCGAACTCGACGAGGACCTGAACCGTCGCCGAGACGAACAGGACCGTGAATATCGCCGTGTACAGTTTCGTGTGTGTCATTGGTTCACCTCACAGGATGTAGAACAGCGGGAAGAGGAACAGCCAGACGATGTCCACGAAGTGCCAGTAGAGCCCGAAGTACTCCACCGGCCGGTGGTCCGTCAGGTACGCGCCGCCGATGGACCGACCGAGCAGGTACAGCGCCCCGAGCAGTCCCGCGATGACGTGTGCGGCGTGCAGCCCCGTCGTCAGGAAGAACGTCGAGGCCTGCACCGTCGCGGTCGGGTCGACGCCCTCGTGAAACAGGTGCTGCCACTCCAGCGCCTTGTTGCCGAGGAATCCGATGCCGAGGACGAACGTCGCCGTCAGACTGGCGAGCAGTCCCCACCGGTGTTCTTTCTGCGCGGCGACCAGCGCGAGGACGACGGTGAAGCTACTCGCGAGCAGAATGTACGTGTTCACCAGCCCCGGAATCGGGTCCTCCGGGACCGGTTGCCAGCCGACCCACCCGGCCGCGACGCGAGTGAACACGTACGCGCCGACGAAGCCGCCGAAGAGGACCACGTCGGAGGCGAGGAAGATCCACATCCCCAGCTTCCCGTTTTCGACGCCGTCGAACGGCCACGCCTCGCCGAAACCGCCCTCCGGGGCGTCGAACGGTTCGATCGCCCACGCGACGAGCGACCCGAGGACGAGCGCGCCCCCGACGACGGCGGCGAACCCGTAGATCGACCCGGCGATCCCCTCCGCGAGCGATCCCTCACGGATTCCCGACAGTCCCAAAAAGAGCAGGAACGCCCCGACACTGACCGCGAACGGCCAGTAGCTGGCGTGGTCGGCGTGGTCATCGTGGCTTGGGTGTCCGCTGTGCTCCGGCTCAGCCGTCGGCGCGTCGGCGTCGACAGCGACGCCGCCGTCCGTGGCCCCCTCTGATCGGAACATCAGGTGCCCGCTGCCGTACGACGGCACGCCGGGGAAGTTCTCCCTTGGGGGCGGCGACGAGACAGCCCACTCGGCGGTCCGTGAGAACTCCCACGGGGTGTTCCCGACGCGCTCGCCGCCGAAGGCGCTCTTCGTGAGATTGTAGAACATCAGGACGAACGAGAGCCCGAGGACGAACGCGCCGACGGTGGCGAGCCTGTGCCACGGGGTCATCCCGGTTTCGTACTGGAAGACGCGCCGCGGCGTCTCCCAGGCGACGAACATCGGGAAGTACAGCAGATTGAATCCGACGAAGTAGGCCGCGAAGTGCGCCTTCCCGAGGAACTCGTCGTACATCCGTCCCGTGATCTTCGGGAACCAGTAGTAGAGGCCACCGACGAGCGCGGTGACGCCGCCGACCATCACGTAGTGGAAGTGAGCGACCACCCAGTAGGTCCCGCGGAACTCGTAGTCGAGGACGATCGCGCCGAGGAAGACGCCGGTGATGCCGCCGAGGATGAAAAGCAGCAGGCCGCCGAACGCGAAGAGGAACGGGGTCGTGAACCGGACGCGACCCTTCACGAGCGTGTAGATGAGCGCGAAGACCATCAGGTCGAAGGGCAGGGAGATGCCGATCGTGGTCACCATAAACAGCGTCTTGATCTGGAGGTTGATTCCCGTCAGGAACATGTGATGCATCCAGACGGCGAAGCTCTGGAGCGCCACCAGGACCATCGCGGCGATGAACCACTTTCGGCCGACGATTCGACGGCCCGTGAAGGTCTGGAAGACCTCGGCCATTATCCCGAGCGCGGGGAAGAAGACGATGTACACCTCCGGGTGGCCGAAGAACCAGAACAGGTGCGTCCACAGGAGCGTCCCGCCGGCGGTTTCCTGAACGAAGTAAGCGGTGCCGAGGATGCGGTCCGACGAGAGAATGAGGAGCGCCGCGAGCAACGCGGCGAAGGCGAAGAGCATCATCCACACGGTGAGGAGAATCGACCACGAGAAGATCGGTAATCGCCTGAGCGTCAGCCCCTCCGCGCGCATCCGGTGCATCGATGTCAGGAAGTTCACCGACGAGACGGTGACCGAGACGACGAACAGCACGAGCGCGAGGATCGCAGTGTTCGCACCGACGTCCGGCGTGAACGTCGGGAGGTTCAGCGGGGCGTACATCGTCCATCCGCCCGCGAAGGTGCCGCCCTGGAAGAACGAGACGACGAACAGGAGCCCCGAGGAGAGGTACAGCCAGAAACTGAGCGCGTTGAGCCGCGGGAACGCGAGGTCGTCAGCGCCGATCTGCAGCGGCACGACGTAGTTCGCGAAGCCGAACGCGAACGGCGAGAGGAACCAGAACACCATCACGAGACCGTGCGCCGATACGGCCTGATTGTACGCCATCGCGCTCAGAATCCCTTCGCCGACGGCCCGAGATTCCCACAGCTGGATCCGCATCAGCCACGCGAGCAGTCCGCCGAGGAGCAAAAAGAAGAGCGAAGTGACGACGTAGAGGATGCCGACGTCCTTGTGGTTCGTCGTCGTCAGCCAGTGCCGGACGGTCGAGCGCGAGGGATACGACGCCTCCGCGGCCGATTCAGCGGCGGATTCCTCCGCGAGCCCCTCCCTGGTGACGGTTCCGCCGTCGGCCGTTCCGCCGTCGGCCGTTCCCCCGTCGGTGGCCACCCGGTTGTCGTCAGACGCGCCCCTATCTTCCGCGTCATCAGCCGATCCCGCCGGTTCTTCGTCGGTCATGAGCTATTGTTCGTCGTGTTCGCGTACCACTCGCGATACTCGTCGGGTTCCATCACGACGACCGTCGCCGTCATGTACGAGTGGCCGCTCCCGCAGAGTTCGTAACACTTTGCCGTGTAGTTTCCAGTCTCCCCGGCCTCGACCCACGTGGTCGTGGTCTGTCCGGGAACGGCGTCGGTCTTGACGCGTAACTCGGGTACGCCGAAGTTGTGGAACACGTCGCTGGAGGTGACCCGGAGTCGGACCACCTCGCCGCGCGGCACGCGGAGGACGCCGTCGCTCTCGTGCCCGTTCGGATAGGTGAACTCCCAGCCGAACCGGTACCCCTCGACGTCGACTTCCGCCTCCGCCTCCGGCGGATCTTCGACGTACAGGAGCGTCATATACGTCCACGCGACGAGCGAGATGACGATGATCGTACTGAGCGCGAACGAGGTGAACAGCTTCCGGCCGCCGCCACCGCCGACGGGTAGTTCGCCGAGCGTCGGCGGCTCGAAGTCGTCGTCGCGGTGTTCGCCGTCGCGGTATCTGTACGCGTTGTAGAGCATGTACGCGACGACCACGACGCCGACGAGTACGCCCAAGCCGAGGAAGACCTCGAAGGTGTGCTCGAAGACGACCGCTCGAGTCCCCCGCGGGACCAACTCCACCTGCGCGAATAGTGCGAGGGTCGACCCCCCAGCGTGAACGCTCATCGTTACCACGCCTCTATCAAAATTTGTCCCGAACGATACTTATAAATTTCGCGAGTGATGCGGGCAGATTCTCAAGGAGTGCTCAGGTCTCGACCCGAGGGCAGTTCACACCTGATGTTGCGGGATACCGATCGTACGGCTCAGTCCGAACCCGAGTACGAGTCCGTAGATCCAGTGCCCCGCTAGGGAGAAGAGGACGAACGCGATCACCGTGGCGAGGTCGCCGCTCGGCCACAGCCCCGGGAGGAACCCAAGCCAGAACGCCGTCGAGAACGTCACTCCCCGGAGGTATCGAGGGTTCTCCGGCGGGAGAAACGCGCCGACGACGAGAAACGTCAGCGGGAGCACCACGGTGCCGCCGAAGAGGAACAGGCCGACGCCGAGCACCACGGTCGGTTCGAGTCCGAAGAACTCGGCGAACCCCGCGAATCGAACCACCGGCTCGACCCGAAAGACCCCCAAGAGCGCCGGAATTCCGACCAGTACCGGCAACATCGCCACTGTCCCGACTAGCCCCGCGCCCATCGCAGTGAGAACGATGCGGGGAGTGATTAGTAGCTCGGTCGCGTCGGGGTGCTCTCGCTCCGTTATCTCCGGCGGCGTTTCCGATAACTCACTGTTCATCGTCCCACTGGTCAGTACGGAATCTATAATGATAAATCATTCTGGTGGCTCGGCCGCACTCGAGCTCAGCAATTTCGGGTCGATCGTCGATTCCGACGGTTTTTCTCTGCCGCGGTCGACCGCTCCGATATGTACGAGGTCGAACTCAAGGTGGCGGCGTCTCACGAGGGGGTTCGCCCCGCGCTCGCCGACGCCGGCGCGGAACGCACCGCGCAGACGAGGCAGGTCGACACGTATTACGACGCGCCCCACCGGGACTTCGCCGAAACCGACGAGGCGCTCCGTCTCCGGTCCGAGACGCGGATCCCCGATTCGGACGACGACACCGGCGAGGCGGACGCGTCGACGACGAAACTGACCTACAAGGGGCCGCTCGTCGACGCGGAGTCGAAGACGCGGGAGGAACACGAGACGGTCGTGGACGACGCCGACGCCGCGGCCGCGATATTCGACGGCCTCGGCTTCGACCCGGCGGCGACCGTCGAAAAGGAGCGGGAGTTCTTCGACCTCGACGGCTACACCGTCGCGCTCGACCGCGTCGTCGGCCTCGGCGAGTTCGTCGAGGTGGAGGCCGAGGCAGACGAGCGCGCCGCGGTCGACCGCGTCCGCGACGGCGCGTTCGACGTCCTCCGACGGCTGGGTCTCGACCCGACTGCACAGATCCGAACGTCGTATCTCGGGTTGCTACTCAGCGACGCCGAAGGCGCGGAATTCCCCCGGTGAGCGGACGACTACGGCGGCCAGTGAGTCGAACCGGATGCGCCACGGGGATACGCCAAGGTAATATTATTTCGACCCAACTTTTCCGCAAGTTATAGAACGGATCGGACAGAAGAACGGGGCAATGACCGAGCGGAATATCGCTATCGAGGCCGCAGAGCGGCACGCCGTCGAGGATCAGGGGGTCGAAATAGTCGAGCGGAAGGGGATCGGCCACCCTGATTCGATCTGCGACGGGATCGCCGAAAGCGTCTCTCGGGTACTCTCGAACCTCTATCTGGATCGCGTAGGGAAAGTCCTCCACTACAACACCGACGAGACGCAGCTCGTCGCCGGCGAGTCGGCGCCCGGCTTCGGCGGCGGCGAGATCGTCGAGCCGATCTACGTCCTTATTGTGGGCCGCGCCACGCGGTCGTACGAGGGGCAGACGCTCCCGGTCGATGTGACCGCCATCTCGGCCGCCCGCGACTACCTGAACGAGCACATCCCCGAACTGGAGTTCGGCTCCGACATCGTCGTCGACACCCGGCTGGGGGAGGGCTCCGGCGACCTTCAGGACGTCTTCGGCGAAGAGGGCGCAGAGGTCCCGATGTCGAACGACACCTCCTTCGGCGTCGGCCACGCGCCGCTCACCGAGACCGAGGAGATCGTCCTGACCGTCGAGCGCGACCTCAACGGCCCCTACGCGGCCGACAACCCCGAGCTCGGCCCGGACGTGAAGGTGATGGGAAAGCGCGAGGACGACCAGATCGATATCACCGTCGCCGCGGCGATGGTCGACGCGCACATCGACGACCTCGACGACTACGACGCCGCGGTCGAACGCGTTCGCGCGCACGTCGCCGACGTGGCGAGCGGACTGACCGACCGCCGGGTCCACGTCGACGTCAACACGGCCGACGACTACGACGAGGGATCGATCTACCTCACCGTGACGGGCACCAGCGCGGAGATGGGCGACGACGGATCCGTCGGTCGCGGCAACCGCGCCAACGGGCTCATTACGCCGAACCGGCCGATGAGTATGGAGGCGACGTCCGGGAAGAACCCCGTCAACCACATCGGGAAGATCTACAACCTCCTGTCGACGGACATCGCCGAGGCCGTCGTCAGCGAGGTCGACGGCATCCGCGACCTCCAAGTGCGGCTGCTCTCGCAGATCGGTCGTCCGATCGACGAACCGCACATCGCCGACACGAAAGTCGTCACCGAGCCCGGCGTCGACCTCGCCGACATCGAACCCGAGATCCGCGCGATCGTCGACGACCGGCTGGCGAACGTCACCGACGTCACGCGGCGGGTCATCGACGGTGAGCTTTCGACGTTCTAAAGCTCGTCCGACCCCAAATCGGCGCGTGAGCGGGACGAACACGACATCCTCCGACGGCGGCGAAGACGCGGTGCTGGTCGGCTACGGCGACTTCGGCACGAAGAGCAGCGCGGTCCGCGCGAAGATGGCCGACCGCGTCGCCGACGACGTCGCCGCCGCGCTCGCCGCGGCCGAGATCGACGCCGCAGTCGAACGGCCGTGGTCGCGCGTCGTGATCCGACCGGACGCGCCGACCGCGGCGGCCCGCGTGGCCGCGACGCTCCCCGGCGTCTCCTTCGCCCGCCCCGCTATCGCGGTCGAACCGCGTATGGATCTGATCTGCGAGGCGGCTCGAACGCTCGCAGCGACCGGGCCGCACCGCTCCGAGGAGACGTACGCGATCGATGCCGACCGGGTCGGCCCCCCGGACGCCCACGCCTTTTCGAGCCGCGATCTGGGCGTCGAGGCCGGTCGCGTCGTCGGCGAGGAGACCGGCGCCGCGGTCGATCTCGACGATCCGGACCGGACCTATCGGATCGAGGCGCGCGAGTCCGAGGCGTTCGTCTCCGCGCGACGCTTCGACGGGCCGGGCGGGCTCCCGGTCGGGACACAGGGCCGCGCCGCGGCCCTCGTCAGCGGGGGGATCGACTCCCCGGTGGCGGTGTGGCGGCTGCTCCGGCGCGGTTGCGTCGCGGTCCCCGTCTACGTGGATCTCGGCGACTACGGCGGCCCCGACCACCGCGCCCGGGCGATCGAAGTGATTCGGACGCTACAGGCGCGCGCACCGCGAGCGGACCTCCGGCCGCGCGTCGTGGACGGCGGGGCGTTCGTCGACCGCATCGTGGACGCCACCCGCGACACGCGGATGCTGTCGCTCCGGCGGGCGATGCTCGCGGCCGCCGAGGGCGTCGCCGAGGGCGAGCGCGCCCACAGCGTCGCGACGGGCGAAGCGCTGGGACAGAAGTCGAGCCAGACCGGCGGGAACCTCGCGGTCACGGACGCCGCGGTCTCGCTCCCGGTCCACCGACCGCTTCTCACGGTCGATAAGCCGGACATCGTCGCCGAGGCGCGCGATCTCGGGACGTACTCGGACGCGACGCTCCCGGTCGGATGCGATCGGATCGCGCCGTCGCACCCGGAGACGAACGCGACGCCCGCGGCCGTGGCGGCGGCCGAACCCGAGGGGCTCCTCGAGATGGCCCGCGAGGCCGGCCGGCGGGCGGAGGTCGTCTCGTGGGACGATGCCGTCCCGTGGGAACACGACACACCACATACTGTGTGAATGTCTAACTCCACGGGAGAAATCCTTACTAATTAATCCGGTTTGTGTGAAAGACCGGGCAAAAATAGGTTTACATACCTTCAGACTGTACGTTCTGTCGATGTCAAAAACGTGCCGCCCCACCCCGTCGGTGTCCGACTCGGAGTGGACCGTGCGGCAGGTGGTCCCGCGCTGTGACTGGGATGCGGTCGTCGAGACCTGTCCCGCCTGCGGCGACGCGGTCGACCTCCGAGACCCGTACGTCCAAGTCGAACTCGACCGAGAGCGGACCCCCGATCGCAGCGTGAAGCTGACGCACGAGCGTCGCCTGCTCTCGTTCTGCGGAGAGGCGTGCGCGGCGCAGTGGCTCGACGGGTCGACGGCGCGGTCCGACGAGACGGCGGACCGGTAGTCCGCGCCAGCGGCCGGGGTCCGTCGGTGTTCCGGCCCCGCCGCCCGCCCCCCGGCGCGCGAAGCGCACCGCAACCGATTTATCGACGCATCTCCCCACGGGAACCGTGACGCGGGTCTGTTTCGTCGGCGCTCCCGACGTCGACGTCCAGTACGAGTTGCTCTCCCGAGAGACGGCGCGCGAGGCGCTCTCGACGTACGAGCGGCACGCCCCCTTCGAGAACTCGATGGCGGTCGATACGGTGAGTCTCGGCGCGGCCGTCTCGCTGTGCAACGACCTGAACTGGTATCTCGTCAGATTCGTCGATTTGGCGCTCGTCCGCGAGCCGAGCGTCGTTACCGACGAGTGGCTGAGTCGCTCGCTCGCGACCGCCGTCCGCGACGGCGACGTCCGGCCCGAGGAGACTGGCGAACGGCTCGCGGTGTACGGACTCGAAGACGGCCGCCCGGTCGAACCGATGTACGTCACTCGCCGCCCCGACGGCACCGTCCCCGCCTACGACCTCCGGCCGGTCGAGGAGACGGTCGTCGTCCGGGTGACCGACGCGGAGTTCGACGGTCGGTGACAGTAGTTTCGACAGTCGATGACGGCGGGAGTCGACGGCGAGAAATCGCCATATCGTCTGACGGCTGGCTTGCCCGCGTTGGCGTGCTCGGCGGGCGCGTCGGGGCTCCTGCGAACAATTAAGGCAAACGCTCTCATTCAGGCGGGTATGGACGAATCCCCTCAGAAGATCACGACGCTCGTCGGCCGCGAGGTGTACTCGAACGAAGGCGTGTTCGTCGGCGAGGTCGCGGACGTCCGACTCGACATCGTGGACCGACACGCGGTCACCGGTCTCGCGCTCGCGCAGGTCAACCAAGAGCTGTTCGGCGATCTGCTCAACACACAGAAGGGAATCATTCTCCCGTACCGCTGGGTGCGCGCGGTCGGCGACGTCATCCTCATCAACGACGTCACCCTCCACGACGTCCTCGAAGAGCTAACACAGCCGAACGAAGACCCCGAGGACTCCGCGATCGCGTAGCGACTCGGTCTGTCTCTGTGGACTGTCGATTCTGTCTCTGTGGACTGTCGATTCTGTCTCTGTGGACTGTCGATTCTGTCTCTGTGGACTGTCGATTCTGTCTCTGT